>JAABRD010000044.1 GCA_011391085.1 Thiotrichaceae bacterium
CCTTACCCTCACCCCCGGCCCCTCTCCCAGAGGGAGAGGGGCCGGGGGTGAGGGCGACGATTGAAAATACGGTAAAATTTCTGCTTCGGTACTTAACATAATTGGACCGGGAGACCAGGACCCTCCAGATTTGACAACTTTTTAAAAGTTGTCAAATCTACCAGATTCTCCAGATTTGACAATTTTTTATCAGATTTGACAACTTTTTAAAAGTTGTCAAATCTCCAACCACACTATCCACTATGAAAAACACTCCCACCCAACAACCTTTAGACGACGCACAACGATTAAAACGCGCCTTTGTTGCCCTTGATAAACTGCAAACGAAATTGAACGCTTTGGAAGCGGCCAAAATTGAACCGATTGCCGTTATTGGGATGAGTTGTCGTTTCCCCGGCGGCGCAAATAATCCAGAGGACTATTGGAAGCTGTTACAAAATGGCGTGAATGCGATTCGCGAAGTGCCAGCAGAACGTTGGAATATTGAGGATTATTACGACCCTGAGACGAAACCTGGCAAGATTAATACTCGTCATGGTGGCTTCCTCAATACCAAAGTCTATGACTTTGACCCGCAATTCTTTGGGATAGCACCACGGGAAGCTACGCAATTGGACCCTCAACAACGTCTCCTTTTGGAAGTCACCTGGGAAGCGTTAGAGAACGCCAACATTGTGCCTGACCATCTATATGGCAGTGCCACTGGCGTGTTCATTGGTATCGGCAGTTTTGACTATGCTGTGCGTCAATTTGGCAAACAGGCACCGTCTCAAATTGGTGCTTATGCTGCAACTGGTTCACTATTAAGTCCTGCGGCGGGACGTTTATCTTATATTTTAGGTTTAACAGGTCCTTCTACGATTGTGGATACCGCTTGTTCTTCCTCCTTAGTCGCCCTTCATTTGGCTTGTCAAAGCTTACGGCAACGAGAATCTAATTTGGTCTTATGTGGAGGAGTCGGTTTATTGCTGTCTCCGGAATTAAGCATCTATTTTTCTGCCGCTGGAATGACTTCCCCTGATGGTCGCTGTAAAACCTTTGATGAATCAGCTAATGGTTATGTGCGTGGGGAAGGTTGCGGGGTGTTGGTTCTCAAGCGTCTGTCTGATGCACAGGCAAATGGAGACACCATTTTGGCTTTAATTCGTGGCACGGCTATTAATCAAGACGGTCCCAGTGGTGGTTTAACTGTGCCAAGTGGCCCTTCTCAAGAACAAGTGATTCGACAAGCCTTAGCGACCGGCAATATCGACCCTCATCAAGTCGATTATATAGAAGCCCATGGTACTGGCACCTCGTTAGGCGACCCGATTGAAGTCAATGCACTCTGTTCCGTCTTTGGTAAACAGCGCGATCAACCTCTTTTGATTGGGTCGGTCAAGACCAATATCGGCCATTTGGAAGCTGCCGCCGGTATGGCGGGTTTGATTAAAATTATTCTGGCGTTACAACATCAAGAAATTCCTCCTCATTTACATTTTAAACAACCCAGTTCCAAAATTCGGTGGGAGGCTTTTCCCATTGCCGTGCCAACCTCACTGACACCGTGGCCCCTGTCAGCCACGCGCAAACGTTTAGCGGGAATCAGTTCCTTCGGCTTCAGTGGCACGAATGGTCACGCCATTTTGGAGGAGGCACCCACCAGCGAAAAAGCTGAACTAGAGCCTTCAGGCGGAAATCGTCCCCTGCACCTCTTAACTTTCTCTGCCAAAACCGAACCGGCCTTGAAAGAGTTGGTGGAACGTTATGAGAAGTACCTGTCAGATACTCATCAGGAGGAGATAAATAAGGTTTTCACCCTCGCCGGACTAGAGGCTTCAGCCGGACCAGACCCCGCAAAACTGTTGGCCGATATATGTTTCACCGCCAACATTTGTCGTTCCCATTTCGAATATCGACTGGCATCCATAACCAGTTCCATCACCCAGTTGCGTGAACAACTCTCAGCCGTTCTCACTGGTCAAACCGTGGAAGGATTACAAATGGGCAGTGGCATGACGACCTCCCCCAAAATCGCTTTCTTATTTACAGGACAAGGGTCGCAATATGTCAATATGGGTCGTCAACTGTATGACACCAGTCCCGTGTTTCGCCAGACGCTAGACCAATGTGACGAGATATTGCGTCCTCTGTTAGATAAGTCGTTACTAGAGATTCTGTTCTCCGACACGAACACCACCGACATTGACGAAACGCTGTACACCCAACCAGCATTGTTTGCATTGGAATACGCCTTGGCCCAACTCTGGCTATCTTGGGGAGTCAAACCCACCCTGGTCATGGGACATAGCATCGGCGAATATGTGGCAACTTGTGTAGCAGGTGTCTTCACTTTAGCCGATGGCTTGAAACTGATTGCCACCCGTGCCCGTCTCATGCACAACTTGCCGCGTGAAGGAGAGATGCGGACGGTCTTTACTACGGAAGCACGAGTCACTGCCGCCATGCAACCGTATCATCAACACGTTTCCATCGCGGCCCTCAATGGTCCAGAAAGTATTGTCATCTCCGGACAACGAGAGGCTATTCTGGCAATTGCAAAACACTTTGAAGCAGCCGGCATCCAAACCAAATCGTTGACGGTCTCTCATGCCTTCCATTCTCCTTTGATGGAACCCATGTTGGCAGAATTTGCCCAAGTGCTTAAAGAAATTTCCTTCTCGCCTCCCCAGATAGAATTAGTCTCTAACCTGACTGGAAAGGTCGTTTCGGCGGAGATAACCTCACCTGATTACTGGTGCCATCATTTGCGGCAACCCGTTCAATTTGCGGCAAGTATCAACACGTTGCATGAACACCAATGCGAGATTTTTATAGAAATGGGTCCTCGTCCGGCCCTGTTAGGAATGGGTCGTCAATGCTTGCCTGAAGACGTAGGCACTTGGCTCCCCAGTCTGCGTCCTGGACAACCCGATTGGCAATCCCTGCTGACCAGTCTGAGTGAATTATACGTGCGTGGGGTACACATAGATTGGTCTGGTTTTGACTGTGATTACCCACGTCGTCGCGTCACCTTACCCACTTACCCCTTCCAACGCAAACATTACAGTATCACCATTCCCCCGACCTCCTCTGGAACGCAATATGAAATATTGCGCCGTCTGCATCCTCTGATTGACAAGAAAATACCATTGCCCTTGCGCAAAGAAACGCTGTTTGAAAGTTTCTTCCATACCGACGCCTTGCCATTGCTGATAGACCATCAGGTGTTCGATAAAGTGGTCGTCTCCGGGGCCAGTCATCTGTCTCTGATACTGGGTGCGACCGAACAACTGGCGATAGGTAATAGCTATGCGTTGGAAGACATCTTCTTTCAACATGCCTTGGCTGTGCCTGACGCCGGTTGCACCGTTCAACTCCTCGTCTCCTTTGAGGAAGAGAACCCTGAAAAAGCCTCTTTCAATCTCCTCAGTTTTACTGACCCCCAAACGTCCGTCACCCATGTAACAGGAACTCTTCTGACCTCGCCCTTGCCCCTGCCGACGGGGGTAGAGAACAACTATCAAACGGTGAAAGCACGTTGCACTCAACACTTCACAGGTGTCGAATACTATCAAATTCAGTTAGAACGTCGTATCTATTTAGGTCCTGCCTATCAATGGATGGAATGGGTGCGTCGTGGAGACAACGAAGCAGTTTGCCAAATTCGTTTGCCAGAGGAGGTGCTAGATGCGGATCAATATCAATTGCATCCAGGTTTAATAGATACATGTTTTGGCTTGTTAACTGTGTCAGCACCGATACAAGTAACGGGCACGTTTGTCCCGTTTAGCGTCGAACAAGTGTGTTTCTATCAACGTCCTCAAGCCTTCCCGTTATGGAGTCATGCCCAATTACGTGCGCAACCAGATGACCGCCGGTTAATGGGAGACATTCGCTTATTTGATCAAGCAGGACGGTTGCTGGCCGAATTTATTGGTTTCCAAGGCGCCCAAGCAGATCAGGAGAGGTTTTTGGAGAAAGAACATCAAACCGATTTTGGTGACTGGTTTTATGAAATCGGTTGGCAACCGCAACAACTCGCTTCCAACTTTGAAGAACCCCGGCGTAATTCCGCTGAGAAGTGGTTAATTTTGGCAGATCAACAAGGTTTAGGGATGGCTTTGGCCCAACGGTTACAACAACAAGGAGAACCATGCGTGTTGGTGTTTTCCAAGACGCCAGAAACACACTCGTTAGAAACTCAGTTTTTGGAAAAAACTGAGTTTCTTGTTCTCAATCCAACCATTGCTTCCGATTTCGTGTCACTGGTCTCCAACCACCGTCTTCGTGGAATCGTCCACCTCTGGAGTTTGGATGGCAACCTAACTGATTTACCCGCTTCCCAACGTTTGATAAATGCCAGCACCTTACACCTCATTCAAGCCTTAGTTAAACATTCAGGAGTCCAAAGCGCAGCTTTGTCCCCTCTCTGGCTAGTCACTCGTGGTGGACAAGCAGTAGGCACTACCACATCCCTTCAAGTCCACCAATCTTCCCTTTGGGGCTTAGGTCGCGTCATCGCCTTAGAACATCCAGAATTGCGAACTATCTGCCTAGACTTAGACCCCACCGCTGAGAACGCGGCCCACACTCTCTTCCAAGAATTACGTTCGATTGACCAAGAACGGCAAATCACCTGGCGTCAAGGTTTGCGTCAGGTCGCCCGCTGGCAACCCGTTTCCTTACCTCCTCCATCTAATCCAGTGGCGCTACGCGAGGATGCCACCTATTTAATCACGGGTGGTACCGGCGTCTTAGGACTCAAAGTCGCCCAATGGTTAGTCAAACAGGGTGCCCGTCATTTGCTACTATTAAGTCGCCGCGGTGCCTCCTCCAGTGTGGTTCAAGACGTCATCCAGCAAATGGAGAAGGAATCAGCCCAGGTTCTCACCTTGTCAGTGGACATTAGCAATTTGAAGGCCCTACGTCAAGCATTAGACTCCGTTCAACACACCTTACCTCCTCTCCGTGGCGTCATCCACGCGGCTGGAACTTTGGAGGATGGGATGTTAATGAATCAAACCTGGGCACAGTTTGACAAAGTCTTCGCCTCAAAAGTCTATGGTGCTTGGCATTTACACCAATATACTGCTGACCTGGCACTAGACTTTTTTGTGATGTTCTCCTCTGCCACTTCCGTCTTAGGGAATCCAGGTCAAGGTAACTATGCCGCGGCCAATGCCTTCTTAGACGGATTAGCCCATTACCGTCGCCAATTGGGTTTGGTCGCCACCTCCATCAATTGGGGCCCGTGGGAAGCGGGGATGGCAACGGGGTTGGAGAGGTTGTCCAAACAAGGATTCAAACCGATTCCATTAGACAAAGGATTAGCGGCCCTAGCCAGAATTTTATCTTTTCCCACTTCCCAAGTCAGTGTCATTCCTTGTGATTGGCGTAAATACTTGTCTCAGTTCACTTGGGAGAACTTACTGTTTGCCCATTTTGCCAAGACTCATACGCCGACCAAATCGCCATCTCAATCAACAGCCGGTGAGTTTCTCCAGAAGTTGAAACAAGCCCCTGCCAAGGACCGTCATCATCTGTTGATCAAATTTGTGAGTGACACGGTACAACAGGTGATTGGTTTAGAAACGTTGGCTGGTGTGACCGAGAAACCGTTACGTGAATTGGGCATGGATTCTCTAATGGCGGTGGAAATCCGCAATCGCTTAGGTAAGGGATTGGATGCCTCTTTACCAGTCAGTTTGCTGTTCAATTACCCAACGCTTGGAGAGGTGGTGGGATATTTGGAAAAGGAGGTGATTAAAGTGGAGGTGGTTGTGGAAGAAGCGGTTGTGGAGGAAAAGTCATTTGAGTTTTTGGATGGGTTGAGTCAGGCGGAGTTGGAGGAGTTGATCAATCGGGAGTTGGAGAATGGATAGCACGTAACCAGGCGTCCAAAGCGTAGCTTTGAGAACGTGCCTTTCAAAGCTACGCTTTTCAAAGTTACGCTTTGGACTCCTACAAAATAGCCAAAAATATCTCACCAACGAGACCCAGCACCTCCAGCACCTTTTCCGGCTGGGTAGTAAGTGTCAAAGAAACGTCCTTCTGGGTCTTCACCACGTAGCACACTGGGAAGTTGTTTTTCTTGAGTTACCTCTTCTGGTGCCTCGTTGTTAAATACTCTTTTTACCTCCTCAAACACCTCGCTGATAGATAAGTCAGGCTTAGAGATAAATTTGAGTAATGACCCTGTATAAGGACTGTTTTCGCCCTTTTTTCCTGAGTCTGCTGTGGTACCACGTCGAGTAGCAAAAGCCACTAATGTGCGGTCGGGGATGCTTCTCGTGTCTATACTTGCGCCAGGATTGACAGAGACCACTTCACTCCCTTTCTTTATACGAAGACCTCCCTTATTATCTTCGTTTTTTTCACCACTGTTACGACATGAGTCAAAGATAACTATATTCCCACGATTTGTTACCTTTTTTCGGTCATTCGGATCAGGGGTAAACATGTTGAGTATGTCACTTCCCGTTACGCTGGCCTTCTGAAGGTCGTCAGATGATACTTCCGTCTTGCCAGGTGGAAAAGGAATGGGTTCAAATCTCGCGGGAATGAGATAAGTTTCCCCACCCGCTTCAAGCCCATGTCCGGAGAAGTAAAACAACCCAATGGAGTTGGGATGGCTATGCAGGTATTGTGTGAACTCCGCCATAGCCTGTTTCATCTGGTCCCTACCCACATTGGTGCGTTTAATAATGACATTGAACTTTAACTTCTTACGTAAAGTTTCTGTCATGTCATCTGCGTCTTCAACGGAACTACACAAATTGTTAAATCTAAGTTCCGACCCCTTTGAGAGTGAACCCATGGGGGTTTCTTCGTCGCAATCGTCAGGTCCATCCCGGTAAATATCATTCCCAATGACCAACGCCACACGTTCTTTAGAAGGTCCTTTTTCCCAAGAACATTCTTGGAGGAGGCAAGTCAACCCTTCTCCAGGGTTGACCGAGGTGCAACCTTGAAAGGTGCAAGTGAGAAATAACAAACATAAAGTAAAAATACGCATGAGTTTATTGTACCTCTACATAGTTAAGTGCGTTACAAAAGTAACGATGATATAAACAGACCCTCATTCATTTCCATTTTCTAAAGGTTGGAAAAGACTAATGTTTCCTAACCTCAATAAAAAATGGATTAGCGGTTGGGTCTAATCTGTCGTCAGTCTGTTAACCATAAGACGATTGTTTCCGTTTTGACGACGACTAAAAGTCATAGACATAGTTCACGGAGGCATTGATGCCGTAAACAGCTTCTTCAACTGCCTTCCCTTCCATACTTCTGCCGGCAATCTCTTGTTTCAAATCCATTTTATACTCATAACCGTCTAGCGAAATGGTATAGGTCAGTTTGCCCCGACCACGGCTAAATTTGGTCAGTGGTCCATTCCAGTAAATACCATATCTAAAACCGCTTGTCGGATTGACAGCATTATCACTGCTGTCACGTTTTTCTCCCCGAAATGCTGAGAAGGTGTAATCCCCTTTCATGTCCCATCCCCAGGCTACATTGAAAGTTAAGTTACTTTCATCATTTTTGAATGGTTTCCAACTATAACCAACCCCAAAAAATGGACCGTAGGTTTCGAAGGTAACTTCTTGTCTGGATAGAGGTGGAATACCAGGGGGTAGTTTGGTGACATTGGCTGTCAGGTCGGTTTGGCTTTTTTTATACCCACCAAAAACCGAGAAAGAATGACGTTCAAACCAGGAGGGCAGAGGTATTATATATGTGAGTGTACCAACATAATCTTCGCGATTAAATTGCGCATCATCAATTTCCGCATCATTGGTTAAAAAATAACCATCTTTGCCTTTGTCAGTGTACTGGAAGTATCCATCAAGCAAGATTTTTTTCCCCACACCGATTGTTATCCCTATTCCACCAAATGGGGAGTTATCAGTCAGTTTATCCTTGTCAAAAAAGGCATCAGAATAACTGAGGTACCTCATACCTGTCATGATTCTAAAGTCAACATGGGAATTTATCGTTAAGAGTTCCCAAATAGATAAGGACTGGTCTGTTGCGTTAGGGTTGACCTCAGAATCCTGAGATTTTGAAACTGGTGAAACCAACAACAAAAGTGCAACGACTAACGTGGAAACAACTAGATGGAAAGATAATCTTTTCAAAGTGTTCTCCTCTTGAAAATGAGTAAGTTAAGCAGGAATCTAAAAATTTCCTGTCATTCATTTGGCCTTAGCTTTCCTAAACCTCGAAGGTTTAGGAAAGCTAAACAGCACAACTATTTTAGAGTAACCGTCACAGGGGTTGGAGTCTGTTGTTGGTTAGGCGGAGTTGCCATATCTTCCGCTACCACATAGACTTCATAGTTGCCCGTCGTGAGACCTTCAACTTTTTTCACCGCATCAGTTTTGGGCGTGTCTATCAAAAAGTTACCGTTTTTCACAACCTGTTTACCTTGGGTACCCGTTCCTGCCTTGACTTCTGTTGAAGTGGGTGCCGGTTCGCCTTTAGCCACTACCACATAATAGACCGTGGCCTTCTCATTTGCCTGAACGACCAACTCAAAACCCGTGGCCGTAATTTTTGCAACCTTAGGGAAATCGGTTTCAAAGGTTGGGGCAACCGTGTCACTTGTGGATGGTTGAGAAGCTGCCGTTGGGACAGTTAATTTGGTAGTTGCTGTCTGTAAATTAGCAGCACTATCTTCGGCCACCACATAAACCTCATACTCGTTACCAGCCATGAGACCTTCAATTTTTTCCACTTTGTCAGTCTTAGGTGTGTCGATTTGAAAGTGGCCACTCTTTATGGCTGACTTACCTTGATTACCGGAACCTGCTTTAACCTCTTCTGGAGAAGGTGCCGGTTCGTCCTTAGTTACCATCACGTAATAAACGGTGGCCGGTTCGTCGGTCTGAACCACCAACTCAAAACCCGTGGCCGTAATTTCTGCAACCTTAGGAAACTCAGTTTCAAAGGTTGGGGCAACCGTGTCACTCGTGTCACTTGTGGATGGTTGAGAAGCCGCCGTTGGGACAGTTAATTTGGTAGTTGCTGTCTGTAAATTAGCAGCACTATCTTCGGCCACCACATAGACCTCATACTCGTTACCAACCGTGAGACCTTCAATCTTTTCCACTTTGTCAGTCTTAGGCGTGTCGATTTGAAGGTGGCCACTCTTTATGGCTGACTTACCTTGATTACCGGAACCTGCTTTAACCTCTTCTGGAGAAGGAGCCGGTTCGTCCTTAGTTACCATCACGTAATAAACGGTGGCCGGTTCGTTTGTCTGAACGACCAACTCAAAACCCGTAGTCGTGATTGTTGCAACTTTAGGAAATCCAGTTTCAAAGGTTGGGGCTTTGGTATCTGTCACTGTTGGCGATAGTGGTTGTGACTGGGCACCTTCCGTTTTAATGGACAGTTTGGAAACGGTCTTTTGTAAGTGGGGTGGAGTTGCCATATCTTCGGTAACCACGTAAACCTCATATTCAGTGTCCGCGGTGAGGCCGTCAACCTTTTCAATTTTGTCGACATGGGAGGCGTCTATCGTGGTATGGCCACTTTTCACCGCCGCTGTCCCCGCGGGGCCAGTACCTGCCTTAACGTCTTCTGAAGTTGGAACTGGTCCTCCCTTGGTCATCACCAGGTAGTAAACTGTGGCCTGGTTGTCTTGAGGCACTCGCAACTCAAAACCCGTCGAAGTGACTTTGCTGATCTGGGGTGGCACCGTGACAAAGGGTGGTTTCAATTCGGTGATATTATCCAGATTCACCCAAAATACAAATTCTCCTGGACGAGAGGGAAGTGCAAACTGGCAAAGGTTCACCTGGTAAACCGTATGGTCAGTTGTCGTCACTGCTGGTATTTGAAGAAGACCGGAATTGCTGTCATAGAAAGTGTCCGATCCATTTGCTAATGGCTGGCCCCCACAGGCAGTTTTGAAAGTCTCGTCAATTCCGTCTTTGAAAGGTATTGCACAGGCTGTAGGATTGTCCTGACAAAGTTTCTTGTCAGCTGCGGCAAGAGTGTCGTCTATCGCCGTTATTTGACAAGATGTAGGATTGGTTTGACATTCCTGCTTGCCCTGTTTAACACCTTCCTCTTTAGCCTGGGCGATGTCACCCACGACGATTCCGCAAGAGGCAGGATTGGTTTGACATTCCTGCTTACCCTGTTTAACACCTTCCTCTTTGGCCTGGGTGGTGTCACCCACGACGATTCCGCAAGAAGCAGGGCTGGCTTGACATTCCTGCCTACCTTGTTTAATGCCGTCCTCTTTGGCCCGATTCGTGTCACCTACGACTATTCCACAAGAGGCGGGACTGGCTTGACATTCCTGCTTACCTTGTTTAACACCTTCCTCTTTAGCCTGGTTCGTGTCACCCACGACGATTCCGCAAGAAGCAGGATTGGTTTGACACTCCTGCTTGCCCTGTTTAACACCTTCCTCTTTGGCCTGGGCGGTGTCACCCACGACGATTCCGCAAGAAGCAGGATTGGTTTGACAGTCCTGCTTACCCTGTTTAACACCTTCCTCTTTGGCCTGGGCAGTGTCACCCACGACGATTCCACAAGAGGCAGGACTGGTTTGACACTCCTGCTTACCCTGTTTAACACCTTCTTCTTTGGCCTGGGTGGTGTCACCCACGACGATTCCACAAGAGGCAGGACTGGTTTGGCATTCCTGCTTACCCTGTTTAACACCTTCCTCTTTAGCCTGGGCGGTGTCACCCACGACGATTCCACAAGAGGCAGGACTGGTTTGACACTCCTGCTTACCCTGTTTAACACCTTCCTCTTTGGCCTGGGCGGTGTCACCCACAATGATTCCACAAGAGTCGGGATTGGTTTGACACTCCTGCTTACCCTGTTTAATACCCTCCTCTCTAGCCTGATTAGGGTCTGGAATGTTACACGCAGACGGGTTTTCCTGACAGAGTTTTATACCAGGTTCATAAATATCTGCCAGGACCGGTAAACTTAGACCGGTTGACACGACCAACACGGAAAGTTTGCAGATGTTCTTCTTGACTAATTTCATACGAAAGTTCTCCTCATAAACCATCATTTAGGTAGTAAGGCAGAGTTCAGATTTCATTTGCCGTATTGACATACCAATCCAAACTCTACCCTTTCATGCTACACGTTGCCATCGGTCTGTTCACTCATGGCGGAAGGTACGGCTAAAGATACAGGCGCCCTCACATGTTACCGCCTTGGTGCCGCCACTGTCTGGCACGTTCTCAATCACAGGTCCTTTCGATCTTTTTTTGCCCTCCAGAAGACCTTCATTCAATGCAATATCTTCTCCCTTAGAATGCCAGTGTTGATATGTCGCTTTCAGGTCATTTAGGGGAGTTGCCGAGGCAAGAAAATGAATCGTTTCTGGCCCCTTGGTATTATCCAGTTTCAGAATCTGAGTCTGTCTAGGAAAATAGTAATCCTGACCGGCTTGAACATAGTGGTCAAAATCAGCCATTTGAATGAGATCAAACATCTTTTGACTACTGTCAAACTGGAGAATATAAACGTAGCAGTTTTGAGAGGGTGTAAATTTAAACTTGTAGCGTTCACCAGAACGTAGCGTGTCTCCCTCTTCAATGGCTTCTCCACTTTCGTCACGAAAGAGACGAACTTTAAATTCAACTGGAGTGGAACCGGCAGACTGAATTGCCTTGGTGGCGGCTTCAGCGACATTCTCTATTATTGGTCCCTTGTCTCTACCGCCACCACCGGGGTTAGCCACACATCCCTGTACCAAAACCGACAGAAGAACAACTTGTATCACCTTTTTGCCAAGGGTACGTTTTGAGTATTTCATGGTTTAACCTCCTTTGGTAAGGATTTTTGACTTCCCTCGCTGGTCTGTGACCCATCAGAGGGGGTTGATTTATCTTGCGTGGTCTTAGCAAGATGTTCAAAAGTTATGCTGTTGATACAGTTAGGGCATAACTTGAGAGAACCATCGGTAACCTCTACTTTGGTTCTCTTATTAAATTCTTCCAGAAGGCTGTCTTGCAGAGTTTTCACGGCAACTGTGTCTCCTTTTTCCTGGGCCTGTCGCATGGTTTCAAACTGATTTTCCAACCCTATATTGGGTTGGCTACATGCCAGAAAATAAAGAGTCTCTGCCCCCGCAAATTCATCGAGTTTCAACACTTGAGTTTGGTTGGGAAAGGTGTACTCCTCGCCAGCCTTCACTTGGCGGTCAAATTCTCCTGACATCGCAATGAGGTCAAATAATTTTGAACTGCTATCAAGTTGGTAAAGATAGAGGTAACTATCTTCCGTGGGGGTGAACTTGATTTTGTAGGAATCACCTGAATGTAACTGACTGTTTTGAGTCAGTGGTTGCGAGTCACCCTTGCCCCCATTGGGACGGTAGAAATGACTTAACTTAAACTCCAGAGGTTTCTGTGCTTCTGTTCCAGGACAGCAATAGGCGGAACATTCAGACACTGGGATGTTGCTACATCCACTGGAAAGTATGACAGGAAGTGTCACGAGAGAAATATCTCTCCATATTTGTTTGTGGTTCATGGTTTCCTGACGGGCTAGTGATTGAAAAGTTTTAACATTGACACAGTTTGAACAATCCTCTAAGTAGTCTTTAACCAACTGTGCCTTGTCACCTATGTTATTTAGGTTAGTATGGGGTTGCCTAAAAGCCAGAAAATACAGGGTGGTAGTACCCATCTTCTCCGCCGGGATAAAAATGGCTTTTTCACATGATGGTAGCGTATAAGTCACCCCAGCGTTAACGTCGTGGTTAACCTTTGACTCATTAACCAAATCAAGCAGTTTCCCGTTGCTGCTATCAAGCAAATAAATGTACACATAACCATTCTCACGAGGAGTAAATTGAACCTTGTAGTACCCTTGAGAAAACGATTTACTGTCCTCCATGAGTGGTTGAAAAGTGGTTTCTCTATCAGAAGCATACAAATACTCCACTTGAACTTCTGGTGTTCTTTCCCGATGTTGAAAGGTCAAGACAGGCACACTGGACAATTGGTGTTCTCGTATAAACTTGATTAATTCAGGTTGGGAACCCTCTTTTTCATTTTTGTCTAACAACAGTTCCAGGTCCTTGTTAGACTCGTAAAACGCTAAAAAATAGAACTGTTCAGTACCAAGAGTATTGTCAAGTTTAAATATACGGTCCTTATTCAGTGAACAAAAATCTGTTTCCACTTTGGTACGTACAGGATTAACATCTCCATTTCCGCCCGCTGATGGAAACAGACGAAAAACTTGTTCATTATTGGTAACTTGAAACACATAAACATAGCTTTCGTTCACGGTCTGAATAATTCCATTTGACCAACTCTCTTCATACTTTGGAGTAAAACAAACTGTGTAATAGTCACCAGAATACAATGTGTCACCCTCTTTGATAGATTTAAACTTATCTTGTTCTTCCTTAGATTTAGAGTGACCATATTGATATTTGACCTCAAAAGAGGGCATTTTTACGACACATGGACATATTTTTTCGCCCCATGGAACCAAATTAAAATCGAGAGAAATACACTGGTTCCAACTGTAGCCGACGAGAGTGATACCGCCAACCAAAAATGGAGTTAGAATTTTACCCCAATGTTCTTTTAAAAATTTCGTCATGAGGTTTCCTTTTCTTTTTTGAGAATGAATAGCAAATTCGGGAATGAATGTGGACAAAAATTGATGTTTATATGTGAATTCGCATCACACTTTAGTGCAAGCCATACGGGCCAAACAACGACTTGCATAAAAAACTTTAATTGCACGTTATAATATATTGTCCATTTTTTTTTTGCAAGATTTTTTGCAGAAAAAAAATTTGTAAATTTTTTTTTACTTGTTATTCATTTGGTTATGATAAGTGGCTAGATTTTGGTCATTTTGGTCACGACATGTGTACATAATTATTTACTTATCACAACCATAAACTTATATAAATAAATTTATTAGCGTGAACGAAACCATCATGAGGCTTAACCATGCCTTCCGAACCACCCAATGACAATATCGCGTAGTTAGAAACCGAGTTTTTGGAAAAAACTCGGTTTCTTTTCCTCCTTTACTTTTCGGTTTGAATTACTTTACTCTCCTATAGTCCATTTGATTCCCTCCTCACCCCAAACTCAACTCATTTCCCGCCCCTTCAACCTCTCACAAATCTGTTCAAATTCAAATTTTTCCGTCAACTGATGAATATAACGGGCAAAGGTAGCCACCTTCTCATCCGCTTGCCCATTTTGCCAAGACTCATACGACGACTAAACCGCAATCTCAATCAACGGCCGGTGAGTTTCTCCAGAAGTTGAAACAAGCCCCTGCCAAGGACAGTCATCATTTGTTGACCCAGTTTGTGAGTGACACGGTACAACTTTGCCAGTCAGTTTGCTGTTCAATTATCCAACACTTGGAGACGTGGTGGGGTATTTGGAACGGGAGGTGGTCAAAGTAGAGGAGGTTGTGGAAGAGGCGGTAGCGGAGGAGAAGTCATTTGAATTTTTGGATGAGTTAAGTCAGGCGGAGTTGGAGGAGTTGATAAATCGGGAGTTGGAGAACGGATAGCGGAAAAGGTCATATACTTTGTGTGCAACACCTCTGTTCAGGTGTGAATGGCGACAGACTTGACGGGGCTGGTCGTCTCGTTCCCACGCAGGCGCGTGGGAACGAGATAAACCTCCGAGGTCTTTAGACTCTCTGCGGTTTGGGCTACCCTTACGACCAGCCTGTTCTCAGTTATCACCCACATTGCATCACTACCTCTTTGCATCACTACTTCTTTAGCCAGTAGGAAAACCAGCGGAACCGGAGACTGCCGCCGTCTGTCAAGTAAGCTGGACAACGTGTTTATCATTGCCCACCGCTTTGCCACTTCACTCTAGTACAGCGGATTAAGGGGACACACAAATAATGCAACTGGCCTTATCCGCTTATCCCCAAAATCCGTTGTACTCTAGCTTTTCCTAATTCGTAGTGATCGACTTAAATGCTAGTTAAAACTCTAAATAATCAATAGTGTTAGAACAATATGATGAAACCCAGTGTCTATCTTGAAACCAGTTTTATCAGTTACTTGACAGGCCCCTTGAGTCAAAGTATGCTGGTGGCTACTCATCAGCACATTACGCGAGAATGATGGAAAAGTCACCGCTTGGCGTTTGAGTTGTTCATCTCGCCGTGGGTGATTGAAGAAGTCAGTCAAGGCAATGTCACTCAGTCAGTTAAACGATTGGCCATCATCAAGGAGATTACCCCGTTGGTATCCAGTCGCGAGGTAGTTGAGTTGGAGAATGCTTTTCTACAGGCGCAAGTTGTGCCTAGCAAAGCGGCTGATGACGCCTATCACGTTGCGATAGCCACCGTTCATCAAATGAACTATCTGTTAACTTGGAATTGCGGTAGTGTTGCAGAGGTAATGGTAGTGCTTAAATAAAGAAGAAAGAAAATGTTGGAGTAGAGGCTTTAGCCGGTGACTTTTCCCCTGCGTTTAAGTTGGTGCCAACCCCCACCGGCTAAAGCCTCCACTCCAGCATATCCGAGTGGTTTACTATTACCACTGTAACACTACCCACTTTGGTAGTGTTGCAAAGGTAATGGTTATGGGTTTTGGAGTACGGAATCAATTCCGTACTCCAACGGAATTAATTCCGTACTCCAACGGAATCAATTCCGTACTCCAAAACCGCTATACCATTACTTGTACAACACTACCGGAATTGCAAGCATATTGCAAATACTCAAGTTCAACCCAAGTTACGCCAAATCAGCTTGAAACGAGGATACGAACTGCCTATCTTCTGTACCCCTTATGAATTATTGCCGGAGAACTAATTATGTGGAAAGACCCCATTGTGGAAAAGATTCATCGTTATCGTGAAGCCCATGCCAAGAAATTTAACTATGACGTATGGGCTATTTATGAGGACATGAAAATCAAATAGAAACAGCAGGAATTGGAACGCTGGCGTTTTGTCTCGCGTTGTGCGACGGATAGGAAAGCGAAGGAAGAGTCGTCGGAGGAGGTGAATCAAGTGAGATAAATCATCACGGTCACCAAACCTGACAGGTCGCAGAGCACCTGTCAGGTTTAAATGCAGGAATGCCGGAAAGAGGACTGGCAGTCCTTAAAGGACTGCCAATCCTTGTCCATCACCCACATTGCATCACTACCAAGTAGCGGTGGACTAGAGGCTTTAGCCGGTGGGGGACAGAACTTGATTCAATCACCTGGAACAGCCACCGGCTAAAGCCTCTAGTCCACCGGCGTTTGGATTTTTGGGAGGTCTTCGTTCTTTAACTTAAATGGCATTGACCGTTTACTTCCGACTGCGGTGGTGGGCTGCGGTGGTGGGCAACGAGAAACCCGTTGCCCACTCTACAGGGCTTAACTGAGTAATTATATTCAGAACGGTAATATCGAGATAGGTAGTTTTGGTAATCTTGATTTCGCCCACTGAATGAAAGATGTCGCGTGGTCACACGAATATCTCCTCCTCGACTGCCCTCGCAATCTCTCTGGCAAAGATTATTTGCCCTTATCTGGGCTCTGTTTTCCAAAGAGATTTGGTCAGCAACTTCCATATCAATACCTCCTCCTATTTCAGAATAGCTGTCAGCAAGGATACGACCCTGGTCTAAAAACAGTTGGCCGGCACGAATGACGACACGTCCCCCCAGTCCTGTGCCATCTTCATTGCCACTGACATCCAAATTGCCTAATCCAAGTTTTTCAAGTGGTTCATAATCTGATTGTGACAGATGAATTTGGCCACCCAAAGCCGTGATAGCCAAGTTATCGGCGGTCTGAAAAACGGTGCCTGCGGAGGCCAGGGACACCAAATTAATTCGCCCGCTGGGGGCATGTAGAATGCTGTCTTGAATGGTTAAGTCACCGCCAATGAAAGACAAAGTTTGTTCTTCACGAACTGCTAGTGTGAGAGGAGAATTTGATTTGCCTTGAATAGAAATCACTGCCGGTGAACTTTTCAAAAAACCAAAGGCTTCGGGCGGGGCAACGGTTAACTGACTTTGGTCGGGTGTCAGTGCGTCAAAGCGTCCTCCATCTTTCAAATGCAACACGTCTGCGGTGCTGGCATGAAAAGAACCGGATAAATCCAATTTGGCATTCTCTCCAAACATGATACCATTGGGATTCAATAAATATAAATTGGCGTTGGGAATCTCCGAACGCAAGGTGCCATCAATGAACGAACGTTGGCTGCCCGTGACTCTCGTCAGGATGTTTTGAACCGTGTCGGGCCCGGTGAAAGTTGCCGTGTTATCAGCATTGATGTTAAATTCCTTGAAACTATGGAAGAGGTTGCTGCCGTGTTGCTGACCTAAATCAGCGGGAATTTCAATGTTTGAACCAGTCAAGGAGGTTTCTACTCCTAACGTGCCGTCGGTGATTATTTGGGCCGATATGTGGGAAGTGAGGAGGAATAGGGTGAACAAATAGAGAAAGTGAGTTTTGGGGAACATGATGGTTTTGTCCTCTTTGGTGGTGATGTGATTAGATGTTATAGTAGTATTCTCCCAAATCCGTACGATTTCCTCTGGAGCACAATAAGAATTATTGCGCCCCGTGCGCCCGCGTAGTGGCGGTGGATACGCTATTGCTTAATCCACCCTACCTTGATGATAATGGCATTGCGGCTTCTGCCTCTGGTTTCTGGTAGTGATGCAATGTGGGTGGTGTGTTTACCCTCACCCCCGGCCCCTCTCCCAGAGGGAGAGGGGCCGGGGGTGAGGGACCGGGGTGAGGGGAGACACACCACCCACATTGCATCACTACCTGGTTTCTCACGAAGTTCCGAACAGCTTAACCGATAAAGCAACCGTTCGACTCCATAACGGTTAAGTATAAAACTGAAATTTTCCTGGCGTTGTTTGGACAAGTTCAACAGGCGTTGACTGACGTTGGACTCCTGGAGAATAGTCTAATCAAACCGTTTCTACAAGTGAGCTGCGTAATAACGTCTCAACGATGTCATTTAAAGTTTTATACGCAGCCAACGGTTTCATATCCGTGGCCGGGGGACGATTGGGGTTTTTACCATGCGCCACCCAATCGCGATACGCTAAAATTTGTTTAGCATGACCAATTAACATCGTTTGTTGGCTAAACAAACTGTCTTTTAGGAAGTCGAGGATTTCCCCCGGTTTCCAAAATTCGATCTCCTTTTCAAAATGTTCATACAAGGCTTGTCCTAACGCCGGCGGTTGATTGAGACACAGACAGCGTCCGCGGGTTTGCAATTCGTATCTCAAAAAACGTTCAAAGGTAGACCACATAGCCAAGACAAATAGCGCATCCGTTTCCTTGGTACTCTCCTCAATCATCTGAATGGTTTCCTCCACCAGCGGGGTTTCCAGGTGAGTCCGTTGCAACAATCTTTGCCGGGCCTTAGGTTCTTGAGTTTTGGTAGCCCGTTCCGCAATTTTAAAGCTGTGTTGGGCCGTTTCATAAACCTGCCGGACCCTTAGCATGGGGTTATTCGAATTCATAGTCACTTACCCAGGTAATCAGTTGCAATAAGATATTTGGGTTATTCAACAGATGTGGATCCACATCGAGACGTTCTTGCATCCAATACCATCCATCGGTTTTTAAATTGAAATATCCTTGTTGAGGATAGCCGACCACCATATAGACCACGTACTCGCGGAAACATCCCTTCACATCAATGGCCCCTTCGGCCAATAAGACCGAGGCGCCAGTCGGTTTAAACGCCGCTAACAGTTCGCCTGCGGCGGTTTTGACGGTCAAGACGGGGACTTGATAACGTCCCAGGGCCTCATGAATTCCAGTTTCGGATTCTTCCACTTGCAACGGGAGGTCTTTTAACCAGATGCGGATGTCCCGGTATAGTTCGTGAATGCGTTGTAAATAAATTTGCTTCTTGTGTTCCACCTGTTCTGGGGAAAGGGGTTGTTCTTGTGACATACGAATTTTTTAAATAAAATGTAGTGGGTGGAGGTCAATGTTGGAAAGAGTTGACCACTTTGGAAAGTGGTCAGGGAATTAACTTAGCGGGTAGTGGTGCAATGTGGGTGATGGACTAGAGGCTTTCGCCGCAATGCCATTAAGTTAAGGAATTAAAGTGGTCAAAGAATTAAAATAGCGTTGGACTAGAGGCTTCAGCCGGGGGCCGTTCCCAGCCACCGGCTAAAGCCTCTAGTCCACCGGCTGAAGCCTCTAGTCCACCGGCTGAAGCCTCTAGTCCACCGGCTGAAGCCTCTAGTCCACCGGCTGAAGCCTCTAGTCCACCGGCTGAAACCTCTAGTCCACCGGCTGAAGCCTCTAGTCCACCGGCTGAAGCCTTTAGTCCACCGGCTGAAGAGGTGGTAGGCAACGAGAAGCCTGTTGTCCATCCTACAGGACTTAACGTCCTCCACCCTGCAATCGTATCGTATGTGTTCTCAAGTCCTCCGGCGAACGTGGGAGGATGTCGCGGGCGGTGATGAGGAAACGGCTGAGGTGGTCTTTGGAGAAGGAGGCGCAACGGCTGAGGGAGAGGTGGGTTTCTGTAAAGCGTAACAGGGTCCAGGGATTGTTGGGGGTCCATAGTTGTCCATAGACGGTGACAGTGCCATCGATGTTTCTTTTGGAAGTGGCATCTATCACACTGTTACTCTGGCTAAGTAAGTTCTCAAGATGGTCAACGCCAGGGTTGACCAGGATGGGGCCGAACAGGTATTTGGCGGTGAGGTTAATATTCCCTCCTTTTCCACCTTTGGCACTGGCTAGTAAGGCACTGCCTTTATCGAGAAATAGCCACTGGTGGTTGCCCCAGATGGTGAGATTGCCGGCATCATGTTCTCTCAACTCGCCCCAGTCTTCGGCAGTGATTCTGCTGTGGTTAGTGACTTCCAGTTTGTCATTGATTTGCAATGAGATATTGCCTCCTCGTGCGTTGGCCGCGCCGGTGCTGATGCTACTGCCATTGTTTAGGGAGACCCGGTTGGCGTCGAGGAGATTGATATCGCCTGCATTGTTAGTGCCATAACTGTAGCTACTTATTCGACCCACTTGGTCTAATCTTAAAGAGGAAACGTCTAAGGTAAGGTTGCCACCCTTGCCACTGATCTTTTCATCGGCGCCCACAGAAATATAGCTATAATCTGATACCAAGAGATTGTCGCTGGTGATGTGAATCTCTCCAGCATCACCTCTGCCTCCCCCATTTTCTAACGTCACACCGCCAGTTTCTTCATTGGTGTTGACAAAGGAGGCCGCATTGATACCACTGAGTCCAGTCAGAGTGACATTATTGGCATTCATCGTAATCTCCCCGGCATTGCCACCACCTACTGTATACGCTTCAATCATACCAGTGTCCATGTGCAGATTTTGCACGTCAATTTGTATTTTTCCACCCCCCGCAGTCGGGTAATCGCTACGATTGCCAATACTAATCAAGTTAAAAACTCTCACGAACAGATTTCGTCTATATTTCTCAGCCAGTTTCTGTTTACCAAAGGTTTCTATAACCCTCTCAAAGGAAATGGGTGGCGGTTCATCTTCTCCATGAGGTCCCACGAGAAGACGTGCCGTCTCTAAAAAATCACGGGTATCCTCCGGTTCCAGTTGAGGATACCGTTGAATTAATTCTTCTTGAGTATATTGGCCGTCTGGAAACACTTCCAATTCTCCGGCTAAAAAGTACCCTAATCCTTCAGCATCTATGTCACCTATCTCAAGAGTATTCGCACTCACTGCAATGGAAGTTCCCTGGCCCTTGCCTTTGTTGTTGGCAGCTATTTGAGTAGATTTATTCAAGTGCATGTCTTCGTCAATGGCGATATTGACCAAACCCTCTTTATATCCATCACAAGTATCTGCTTGTATAAGGGCTGTTTCCGCAAAAAAATTACCTGCACGGATAAATATTTGTCCGCCATTTCCACTGACATCAACACTCTTATTATTCCATTTTGATTGGCTATTCGACTCAGAGTAATAATAGCTAAACATCTTTATGGTGCCCTTGGTCATGGACTCAGGTTCGGTTTTCAGAAAATCGGGTCCAGGTATCACTTCGCCTGCGGAGGCGACAGCAGCCAGGTTGACTCGTCCACCTGTGACACATAAACAGGAGTTTTCAATGTCTAGGTCTCCTCCTATCATGGAGAGTGTTTGTCCATCTGGAACAGTTAACAGGGTGTTTTTGACACTCACCGGGGCCGGCGGGTCTAAAAAACCAAACGCTGAGGGTGATGCACTGCTGAACGTGCTTTCTTTGGAAAGAGACGCATAAAAACGTTCACTGTTTCCCAAGCGGATATAATCGGCAGTGGTCGCATAAAATGACCCTGCAATGCTCAAACTTGCACCTTCTCCAAAGAAGATGCCATTCGGGTTAATCAGGTAAAGGTTCGCATTAGCAAAGTCTCTCGTGCTAATCTGACCGTAAATATTAGATGGATGGTTGCCTGTTACTCGTGCCAGGATGTTTTGAACCTGGTCAGGTTGTTGGATACCACTATTCATGAAGGCCGCGTGTTCACTGGATGATAGGCCAAATTGTTGGAAACTATGGAACAGGTTTGTTCCTTTTTCACTGTCAAGATGGCCGCCACTGATTTCAAATACGCCGGTCTCAGGAATGGGGGTGACCACGGTGCTGGTCACCCCATCGGAAATAACTTCACCGAATAAGTTTGGGTGAAGTAATAAGATACTTGCTGTGAAAGCGACTGTTTTTAAACGCATATTCAAGATTCCTTTAAATTTTGGTTTGTCCAATTCAAGGTGTTGGAGTAAGGTGTTGGAGTACGGAATTTATTCCATGCGGGATGAATTCCGTACTTCAACACCAGTGGCAGTAGGCTATCTGATTACCAAAACCGAGGCACTCGTGGACGGTAACCAATTCCACTCTGACCACCACCACCACCGCCATTCCCATTACAACTTGCCCCCTTACAAGCACGAACATCCCGGTCCCCTACTTTGACTCCTGATTCTTGAGGAGGTTCCCCCCAATAAGTCAAAATGGGCACCCATTCCTCCCCTCCCAAATAATTCAATAACTTCACCCTTACTTCCACATAATACCCCACCACCAACGCCGGTGACAAGTACCCTTCCACTATCGCATCTTTGAGTATCTTGACGCTTTCGGTATATACCCCAGCCTGTGGTGGACGGAAGAAACTCATGCCGTTGTTGAATTGGATGGGCCAAGTGTCTTCCAGCTTACTCACGTCCACTTGTAAGTCCACCGTTAATATCGCCGGCTGGGCGAGTAAGAAGGCTTCTTGTAGGCGTTGGTCATTGTCAGGGTAACGAGGGTAGCGGTCTTGGACTTCTTCGCCGGTGTCTAAGTAGCCGTTGGTGTAGAAATCGGTGACGGTTTCGTCAGCGGTCATTTCTAGGTCATTGGCAAAGAAGGCCGTGCAGAGTTTGTTGGCGGTCATTTTTACCGTTAACGTGGGGTCCTTGCCACTGCAATCGTCTTCCCAACCTAAGAAGCTGGAACCGGGGTGGGGGGTGGCGGTTAATTTGACATTGATACCTTCTTTGTAATTCTCTAGGCAGTCGATGCCGCAGTCAATGCCGATGGCCGTGACGGTGCCTTTGCCGTTGCCGATGTCGGGGTTGATGATGAGTTGACGCATCGTCGGTGGCGGCGGTTCTTTGAGGTTGAAATTGGCGTAGCAGGATTTGGCTTGGTCCAGGGTGACGGTGATTTTGGGGTCCGCACTGTCGCAGGCGCCGCCCCAGCCGGTGAAGGTGGAGCCTTTACTGGCACTGGCCCTTAGGGTGAGGGTGGTGCCAGCAGGGTAAAACACACGGGTCTCTTGGCATTTGGCATCGCAATGGAGGGGGTCGTTTTTGTCAGGTGTGGTGACGACGCCTTTGCCAATGCCGGTTTTGCTGAGTTGGATTTCGTAGTAACCGGCTTCTATTTCAAAGTTAGCGACGCAGGTCTAGGGTGACGATGCCACTCATCGAGAAGTCATTTTGGCAGATACTACCGCTACTACCGCTGTTGAGTTTAGCACCGGCGGTTTTGATTTCTTTTCACCTGCTTTGGTAATGGCTAAGGAGATGAACAGATCGGAAATTTCTCGACTTCGGTTCGATTCTCATAGCCGTAGTCTGCGTTAGGTTCTCTACAAAGTTTGGGGTTGTCAGACAAATATAGTCTGGTCAACTGTGTTAAAGAACTTAAACTAGGAATAGGGCCGCTTAAATGGTTATAGTTCAACGCAAGATAGCCTAAACTGGTCAGCGTACTCAAATCAGGAATGGTACCTGTGAGTTGATTGACGCCCAACGCAAGATGTTGCAAACTGGTTAGCTTACTTAAATCAGGAATGGTTCCACTGAGTTCATTACGATCCAACGCAAGACTCAGCAAACTGGTTAGCTTACTCAAATCAGGAATGCTACCGGTGAGTTGATTGCGGTCCAACATGAGATGCTGCAAATGGATTAGCTTACTCAAGTCAGGAATACTACCCGTGAGTTGATTGTAAGATAAACTAAGTGTTTGCAGGTTGGTTAGCTTACTCAAGTCAGGAATATTACCCGTAAGTTGATTGTAAGATAAACTAAGTGTTTGCAAGTTGGTTAACTTACTCAAATCGGGAATGCTACCTGTGAGTTCATTGCTATGGCTTAGGAAGGTACTTCTTCGTGAACCGCGTAACTCAAGATGTTGCAAACTAGTCAACGCACTTAAATCTGGAAGGGAGCCTTTGAGGCTGTTATTAGATAGTTCAATGCTAATAACAACACCGCTACTACAAATTATTCCTTTCCAACTACAAGGTGTGTTAGTCTCATTCCAGCCGGTCTTATCCAACCAATTCAACCCGTCCGTGCTGTCATACAGGGCCACTAAGGTGTCACATTGCGCCTTCGGAATTTCCGTCACTGCCGCGCAATTGAAAGAAGAACAGACTGGGAATTCTTTGAGTTCTGTTCTTGTTTCGTAGTTGGCATCTCTACAAAGCTTAGGGTTGTCAGACAAATTTAGCCTGGTCAATTTGGTTAAGGAATTTAAACTAGGAATAGGGCCACTTAAACGGTTTGAACTCAATCCAAGCCACTGCAAACTGGTTAGTTTGCTTAGGTCGGGAATGCCACCTATGAGTTGATTGTGGTCCAAGAAAAGATCCTCCAAACTGGTTAGCCTACTCAAATCAGGAATGGTACCTGTGAGTTGATTACGGTGCAACCAGAGACTCTGCAAGCTGTTTAACGCATTCAAGTTTGGAAGTGCCCCTTTCAGGTTGTGGCTAAATAAAGAAATACTAGTTATTTTGCCACCACTACAACCTATTCCTTCCCAACTACAAGGCGCATTAGTCACATTCCAACCCCCCTTATTAGTCCATTTCGCCCCGCCCGTGCTGTTATACAGGGCAACCAAGGTATCACATTGCGCTTTCGGAATTTCCGTGACTGCCGCGCAATCAGTGGCAGCCTGCACGGTCGGTAGGCTATGGAGGGTCAAAAGCAGTCCTATCAGGAGGATAGAAGAGAAGGTGTGGTTGTGTTTCATGGTGTGTGTGCCTCTTTAAATAGTGGATAGTGGATAGTGGATAGTGGATAGTGGATAGTGGGTAGTGGATAGTGGATGGGATGGTTAAGATTCTTGTAAATCCACTATCCACTATTCACTATCCACTATCCACTAAAACCACGTATCCCCTAAATTCGTTGTACTCAATTATGTCGTTATGGTTAGGTTTGTCAAGGGGGTGAAGGTAAGGAATTTTCGCCTTTTACAACTACCCTAATAAGGGAGAGTTAACCAAAACTGGGCATTATTGTGGTGATACGTTGATTACCATGCTTGCGATAAACCAAAAAATCATGGTCCAAAGTTAACACCATACTATGAGGATACCATTCTGTCATTCTAACCAGACAAGCATCTGCAAATGACATCGGGACATCGTTATATTTCACCATGAGTTTATGAACGGCGGTTCTCTCTTCTTTAAATTGAAAAGCTATCGCCAACGCCCCGTTATTCAGCCACTCAAATATCGCATTCACTTTGTGTAGATGGAGACCTGAAAGAAAACCCGTTTCTGAGATAACTGCTTCACAGGTTAGCAAGGGCGACGGCAGCGTTTTTAATTGCGCAACGACCCAATGATGGTAATTATCCCGTGAATTGAGTACCGCGACTAAAGGCCCTGTATCAATGATAACGGGTGGCCTCATTGTCCGTAACCTGCTAAATAAGCCGGATTGGTGGACAAGTCTGCGGGTCCTTCGGCGCACCCAATCCATTTCTGCATGAGGTCAAAACACGACAATGAGTCGTTCGTGTGACGACACTCCTCTGCTAGTGTTTGCCATTGCAGTTCTCGCAAGACGGTTATCATCTCGTCTAAACTGGTTGATTCCGGTAGTTGTTCAAGGGCCGTCAAGGCGGTTTGTTTAAGGTGAGTATTCATGGTCATCGGTAGTGGAGAGTGGAGAGTGGAGAGTGGAGAGTGAATTTACAAGAATCTTAACCATCTTATCCATTATCCACTACCTCCACGTATCCACAAAATCCGTTGTGCTCAATTATATATGCGATTATGGTTAGGTTTGTCAAGGGGTGGGTTGAAGATTTTTCTGATTTTGATTAAGGAATTTCCTTAATCTGTAGGGTGGATTAAGCGTAGCGTATCCACCAACAGGTCTAATCAAAGGTGGTGGATACGCTACGCTTAATCCACCCTACAGAGGGAAAAGACATTTTGCATAGGTACATAGGTACTTAAAACGCCCGCCAGGTGAACCCTGGTGCATTTTGTAATGTCATCAATCCTTCATTGGCCGTCAACACGAATAAACCTTGGCGACTGGCATATTCAATTAAACTCGCTTCGACCGCCAGGGCCGCGACACTGCCTAAGATGGTATACTGCGGATACTCAGGGAAATAGTCACGCACAACGGTTAATTTTTCTAAAAAGGCTTTCACTTTCTCTGGAGTCAATTGACTTTTGGTTTCATTGAATAAGACATAACTACCACAATCAGCGATGGCGTCAATTTCTAACATTTTCCCCGACTGCGACGGGTGCCTGCGACGGATTCTCACATTGACGAGGGCTTCTTGGTCTTCTGGACAAGCCACGACTTGTTTCAAAATGGCGGGCAAACTGGGGGCGACTAAATCTTCGACTAAACTCCCCAGACGATGAGAGAGGTTGCCCATTTCTTGGCGGAGTTTGGCAAAGCCGGCGTCGTTACGTTTTTGAGAAGCTTCCATGCGTTTTTGAGACTCGACCATCTGTTGCTGAAATTTGGCAAATTCGGCATCGTTGCGTTTTTGGGAATCGGCCATTTGTTGCCGAAATTCGGCCGTTTCGTGTCGCATTTTAGCAAACTCGACATCGTTGCGTCGTTGGGACTCGGCCATTTCATTTCGCAATTTGGCAAAACCGTCTTGGTTTGACCGAATGAAACCTGCCAACACGTCTTCTAATTGCGTCAGACGTTGATGGTCTTGTTCAATGGAGAGGTCAAGTTTGTTATCTAAACGTTTGACTCGTTGTTCTAACACTTTGTCGGTCATCATGAATTACCTCTTAACTGGGTTACAGTTTAGTCTGGTCGTGGGGGGAGTTGATAGTGGATAGTGGATAGTTGATAGCGGATTTACAAGAATCTTAACCATCCCATCCATTATCCACTACCTCCGCGTATCCACAAAATCTGTTGTACTCAATTATTTATACGTTATAGTTAGGTTTGTCAAGGGGGTGGGTTAAGGATTTTTCTGAATTATCTTTGCCACATTTCAAACGCAGTTAGGCTGCCAGGCTACTCATCGTTCTCACATGAGGTAATTCGTATGGTCTCACAGGTCGTAGTTGCGTGGGGGACAAAGAAATTACAGCCACGGTTTCGCCTAGAAGAGTAGTAAATTCTACCTCATAACCTGCTTGCTGAGAGTGTACTAAGACAATAGTTCCTATATCACCCGTTTGTAATTTCTGGTCTGGTAAATCAGTGGCTAACACAATAGTATCAAATTCTTGAAGCATAACATTATCCTTGTGGGGAAGCAGTGACAAATTGTGAACTGGTTTGGCCAGTTTCAATAAACCAAACCGTCCGTATCAGAGGATTCCATGAATCTGGGGTGTTGAGGAGACCTTCAACCACATAGCACGTCCCAAACGCGGTGAGTTCAACTTTCGTCACTATTCGCTTTGGTGGTATGGAGTTGCCAGCACCCCCGGTCATTCTCCCCCTGGGAGAGGGGCCGGAGTGAGGGCAACTCTGTTCATCTAACCTTTTCACAAACCACAATAAACTCCTGAGTCATCGTGCGTTTCCGATTCCCGGTTTGGTTACTCGGCGAGTTAAGTAACGGCATCGATTTATTCCCTAACACTCTCTCATAAGTGAACACATGTCGAAAACCATGGGCTTCAAATTGTTCTGCAATGAATTGGTCCGTTGGTAGCTGTCGGTCCTTCACACAACGATTGCCCACCACATAAATGGCTTTGCCACCCACTTTTAAACAATTTGCTACCTGTGCAATCGAACGGGCTAAATCAAAGTAAAATGAAGACACTTCCAAGGCCCGTTTTTTTGACTGTTTGAAAATTTCCAAAATGTCTTCCTTGATTAAACCGGTTTCATACAGTGCCGCGACGGTCTTGCCTCCCATCAACGTCTGGTCAACGTGACGGGCCTTTGGGAATCCTAACCACTCGTTTGATAACAACGAAAATTGACCGTATGCCACTGTCGTTTTACTATCCCCATAAGGAGGACTGGTTAGTACCACGTCATAGTCATTACGCGGTGGTCGAAATTGGTCAGATAAAGTGAGTCTGGCATTCGTCAACTTCGGGTAATAGTAAGTTTCATAAATCTTAATTGCCTGACTTAATTTTTCCCAAAACAAACTGAGTACATCGGGTCGGAAAATCAACCTCTCTTCCGCCTTCATACGATACAATTTGAACTCATTATTTCGCGTATAAGAACATTCTCGAACTGTTTCAGAAAAGGGGACACGCAAAAAATTTTTGACCGCTGGGGACGTGGCTAGGTCCAAGATACAATGTTTCAGAACCGCCAATTGTTCCGTCACTTCTGGGGAAAACCAAAAATCGATATGGTAAAAATTCGGCTTGTTCACTGGTTTCACTTTATCTTTGTGCTCAAAACCATCGAACAGTGCTAAATTGAGTTTCTGGCGGGCTTCATAAAGCAATGGGATAGGTATTTTCGTGAACTTGGCTTGACAAATCAGAATTGCCAGTGGATTGAAATCTACGCCATACATTTCTTCAAGTCCTCTATCCAAGCCTACGATAAATGAGGAACCAGAACCACAGTAGGGGTCCAACAATTTGCCACCAGAAATATTTAACTCCTTAAACAGTTCAATGCCAATTTGAGGAATCATTGTAGCTGGATATTTATGTAAATTGGGATAACTATTCGCGTAACTTTGACCACTGAAGTCATAAGTTGGATTGCGGGTTACGGGATATTGATTCGTCATAATTTTATTGAAAGTGGAAGTCTATAGTGAAAATAGTAAGTGAAGCAAGAAGCATATTATAGTAATATTCCCATAAATTTGTCCCCCTCCGCTGGAACGCAATAAGAATTATTGCGCAGTGCGTCCGCGTAGCGTAGCGCAATAATTCTTATTGCGCTCCAGCGTGAGGCGTACAGATTTGAATGAAGGGTAGTGATGCAATCTGGGTGAAATATCGTGCGGTTTCTCTTCGTCTTGAACTTTGATTTAGATGATTAAATGAGGGCTATGACAGGAGGCTATGACTAATCAGAGTCCATCTGAAAATCATTCTAATCAAAGTTCAGACATTTCACCCACATTGCACCACCACCGAATGAAGATTATTGTATATACCTCAAAAACACCCGTGCCAAAAATCTCCCACCTTCTTGACAAACATATTTCTCAATGCAATAATGAATGACATCAAAACTCAGGAGTCCAAAGTGTGACTTTGTCCAGAACATGGCAAAGCTACGCTTTGGATTCCTGAGTCCAATACACAAACGAGGAGGTTTAATTCATTATGAGTGCAGTCCCCAAAAAACATTTATTTAGTGTCACTGACTGGCATGGCATGGTCGATCATGGCCTGGTTTTGCCAGAAACTCGCGCAGAACTAATTGAAGGAGAAATTATCGATATGGCATCTATAGGTAGTCGACATGCAGGCCGTGTAAACTGGTTGAATCACTGTTTTGCCCCCAAAGTGGTGGAAACCGCCGTAGTTAGTGTTCAAAACCCTCTTCAGTTGGGAGATTTTTCAGAACCACAACCTGATGTTTTGATATTACGTCCCGACTCAGATTTTTACAGCAACCAGCATCCCACCCCGCCCGACGTGTTACTGTTGATAGAAGTCTCTGATACTTCTCTCAAACATGACCGCACCGTGAAAGTGCCACTCTACGCCCGTTTTGGCATTGTTGAAGTTTGGTTGGTCAATTTGGTAGAAAATTGTATTGAGGTTTATTTAAATCCCCAACCCGACGGCTATGCGGAAACCGTGATCAAGTCTCCTGGAGAAGTCATTGTGCCTTCCCAATTTCCCAACTTGACGGTGGCGGTGACTGACGTGTTGGGCAAATTCTAATTTGGGCAATTCAGGAGTCCAAAGCGCAGCTTTGTCCGGTCAAAGCTACGCTTTGAACTCCTGGACCTTCTGCTACGCTTTGAACTCCTGGACCTTCTGCTACGCTTTGGACTCCTGGACCTTCTGTCACACAGCCAATTTAAACAACCTACAGAAATTTTCCGTCGTCACTTGGGCCAGAGTATCTAATGACTCGTGTCGTAACTTCGCAATACATTCAGCAACGTGGCGAACATACGCGGGTTGATTGGTTTGACCACGATGCGGAACGGGGGCCAAATAAGGTGAATCCGTTTCTACTAACATCCGATCCAGTGGAACTTTCTTAGCTACCTCTTGTAAAGCAGTCGCCGTTTTAAACGTGACAATACCAGAAAAGGAGATATAAAAACCCAATTCCATAGCTTGCCGCGCTGTCTCCCAATCGTCGACAAAACAGTGCATCACGCCACCCACTTGGGCTGCCTCTTCTTCTCGTAAGATTTGCAACGTGTCTGAAGCAGCCTCCCGACTATGAATAATCAACGGTTTGCCTATCTGTTTAGCCGCTTGAATGTGAGTTCGGAACCGTTCATGTTGCCAAGTTAAATCGCCGTGACTACGATAATAATCTAGTCCTGTTTCCCCAATGGCAATCACTTTTGGATGATTTGCCAATGTGGTAAGAGTATGGACTTCACAAGTTAAATGGTGAGGAGAAGTGTTAGGATGAATGCCAGCCGAAGCAAAGACATTGTCGAACTGTTCAGCAATGCTTCGGACGATGGGAAAATGTTCCAGGTCCACGGCAACATTGAGAAAGTAATCAACACCTTGGGTTTTAGCATTGGCTATTAAAGTGTCGGGTGTGGTATGTTTGACCATATTCAAATGGCAATGGGAATCAATAAGCATAAATGTGTTCAATTAGTAAAACGACGGTGGAGTAGAGGCTTTATTAAAATGGTGGTGGAGTAGAGATTTTAAAACGACGGTGGACTAGAGGCTTTAGCCGGTGGGAATGGAACCTGACCAAATAGCAAGGAACGCCCCCCGGCTGAAGCCTCTAGTCCACCGGAATATTTATTTCACGGTGGACTAGAGGCTTTAGCCGGTGGGAATGGAACCTGACCAAATAGCAAGGAACGCCTTCCGGCTGAAGCCTCTAGTCCACCGGAATATTTATTTCACGGAAGTTCCGATTTCTTAACTTAATGGCATTGCCCTAACCTTCCGTGTAAGTAGGGAGTCACTCCCTCCCCGCGTGCGGGGAGGGCCGGGGTGTGGTTCACATAGTATGAGTAGGCTTATCGGCCTTAATCAGCGTCCCCAGTGCCTTTTCAATTTTGTTGCGAGTGGCGCCCTTGTCCATTTCACCAAAATGCACCCCAATTCCCGCAGGTCGTCGGCCTTGGACACCTTGCGGGTTAATCCAGACCACCTTGCCGGCCACGGGCATTTTATCAGGGTCATTCAACAAGGTGAAAAGTACAAATACCTCGTCACCTAGTTTATAGTTTTTGATTTTCTCAGCCGGCGTAATTGGAATAAATAAACCGCCATGTTTGAGAAAAGGTAAATAAGAATTGTATAACGCTTGTTCATCAGGAATATGCAGTTGTAGCATATTCTTGCGTATGCCAAGACCGCCAGGACGTGCCATAATTATTTCCTCCGTTGTGGTGTTCCAAGGTCTAACCAGGCCATCGCAATGGTTTCTAGTAACCCTTGAGTGTTGATATTTGCCCCAGCCGCAATTAAGCGATGGGCATCTGTTTCTAAGTCTAACAGATTAAATAAATTATGCAAGTCATGCGGTTTGGCCAGACGTTGTAACGTCTCGCGCCGGTCTTGATTAACCAGTAAATGCGCTTGACCGCAACTCGCATAGCGAATCAAATCCATCGTCCAACTTAGCATCCAGGGTAATAATTGAGGAATGTCTAATTTATTCCATTGTTCAGCAGTACTAATGGGATCGATTTTGCCCGTGGGAAGTTGTGCCAACGTGTCAAACAGTTCTCGCCGTTGCGTCAAACCCTCGTTGTGAACCAATTCTAACGCCGCTAACGGTGCTTGCGTGGTCAAATTCAATAAGAGTCGGGCCGATAGATCATGCGGTATTTGCTGTTGTAACCAATGCTGAGTGACGGTGTTATCTGGACGACTGAAATCTAGGCGTTGACAACGACTACGAATAGTGGCTAACAGGGCCATCGGTTGGTGACTAATCAGCATGAAAAGCGTTTTCGGAGGAGGTTCTTCTAGCAATTTTAACAAGCTATTGGCTGCATTGCGATTCATGGCTTCCGCAGGGGCGAGTAGGATGATTTGATAACGACCATAGCTGGTGGTGAGACTACAAAAATGTATCAACTCCCGAATTTGATCAACCGCAATCGGTTTGCCAATGTCGGCAGGTTGAATGAAAGAAAAATCCGGGTGATTGCCAATTTGAAACAAGTGACAAGGTTTGCAATGGCCACAAGGTTGCAACAGGTCCGATTGAGGTGAAAACGGGGGAAGCGGATATTGATTACACAGCAACAAATTAGCCAGTCGCTGGGCAAACTGAAATTTTCCCATGCCTTTCGGCCCGCTAAGTAAGAGGGCGTGCGGAAGACGATCTTGCGGCCAAGTGGTTGATAGTTGCTGCCACTGGGGTGAATGCCAAGGTAGGATGGGGGACGTTTGGGAAGGGGTTGAGTGCATAGTGAATAATCAGTGATATGGTACAAGTAATGATAACAGACCTCAAATAAAACCAGTATGACACAATCAATCAACATAATCAATCCCAGGCGTCCAAAGCGCAATAAAGCGACGTTTTTAGACCTCATCTTGAAACTTCTCAAAATTGACCCCATGATTGGGTCATTGAGGTAAACGAATCAGACATTTGGGTAATTATGTTTGATATAATAACACATTTGATATTTCACTTGAATTAGGAGAACCAAACGATGGAAAAAGGTAAGTATAATGAGGCTTTCGTCAAAGCCTATAACAATTTTGACGTGCGCCCACTCAGTGGAAAGCAACTTCAAGAGTTTTATGTGGATGACTTCACCAAGGAATGTACACAGACCATTGCAGACGTGATTGAAATAACCGAACGGTTTCGCAAAATTTTGATCGTCGGGCAACGGGGGTGTGGGAAGTCCACGATTTTACACAAGGTAAAGGAAAATCTGAGAAACACCTACCACGTTGTGTTTTATGAGGAAGAAACGGAGAAACGTCTCAATATTCGAGAACTGGATGTGGAACCCGTCGACATTCTGTTGGCCATTTATCTGCAAGTGTTACAGTCTGCGGAAAAATTGCCAAAAACTAAAAGTTCGTCCAACACTCTGTTGGACTCTTTTAAAAGATTGATGGCGTTTTTGGGCAAGAAAGAGATTGAAGAAGTTAATCTCATCGAGATTATCTCCTTTAAATTACGGTCTGAAAAGGAGTCGCGAGAGGCCATTCGAGAAGGGCTACATAAGCAAATGAAGCAATTGCAAGATAACCTATCGACAGCCTGTCAAGAGATTCAAAACGCCACTGGCAAGGAGGTCTTGGTGATTTTTGACGGTTTGGATAAATTGGCCAGTGATGTGGCCACTCAGGTGTTTTTCAGAGATTATCAAACTCTGAATGACCCGCAGGTTAAAATTGTGTATACGTTTCCGCTTCATGCTTACTACCACAACGATTTCGACACGATTTCGCGGGGGTATACCACTCAACCGATTTCTTCCATTACTCTCACCACTCCGGAAGGACAAGAGATTAAGGCGTTGCGTGAGTCTTTACGCAAAGTGGTTTTGAAACGCATTGATGTCTCTCTGATTGAGACCGAGGCGTTGGATTATCTCATTCAGATGAGTGGCGGAGTCTTGCGGGACCTGATTAAGTTTATGCAAGACACTTGTCTTTTGGCGAAACAAAAACAAGAGGAGAAAATTACTCGTGCCATTGCCGAGATGGCGGTCAATAATCTCCTCCGAGAGTTTAATCGCCTCTTTGATTTTCCCAAATATACTCAAGACGTTACTGCGATTGTCCAAACCAAGCAACGGGATGCGGTCCGTAACGACGCCTTGATTTATCTGTTGCACTACTTGTTTGTGTTGGAGTACCAGCATGACCAGACACAGTGGTTTGACATTCATCCTGTGCTTCACCAATTGTTGCAAAAACTGGGAAAAATCAATGGATAGCGGTTTTCCCATCTTACCCCCTCTGTCTTTTGAGGAAGAATTTGAGGGGTTGGCTAGTGAATTGTCCTTCTGTCAATCAGGAGGACTCATTTTGGCACTTTACCTCCATGAGGAGGTGAGGGAAACGGTTATGGCCCGGTTACGCGAAGAATTACCCTCCCATTTTCACTTCCCCCTCCAACTCAACAACCTAAAAATCCAGTTCTCCACTTTCTTCAGTCAAACTTTTGAACAGACGGGAGAACACAGTGATGTTTTTCACGTCTTAGGAATTGAACAATTATCAGAAGCGGCCCAACTGGAGTTTCTACGTTCATTGCAATATGGCCGAGAGAATTTTAAATCGTTAGGTTACTCCCTCGTCTTTTGGGTCAGTCCTGCCTTTGTCACCAAGTTATTTCACGCCGCGCCAGACTTTTATCACTGGTTAAACGGCACTTACGATTTTTCAATCTATCAACCAACTGGGGGGACCAGTTATGCCAGACAACGGGAGAATTTTTTAGGCAGTCTCAAAAGCTATTTGAAAAAATTGATTTGGCAATATGAACATTGGGAGGAAGTCCCCAAAACCGATTTTTTGTTAGAAGTGATGAGTCGTGCTAACTTGCATAAGTATTACGTGGCGTTGTCAGGCACAGATTCTCAGGGCAACGTGTGGCGGTTAGATAAATTACTGGATAATTTTTTGAAGGAGCCGCAACACAGTTTTATGACCTTGTTAGGAGATTATGGCACGGGCAAGTCTTCCTTTTCTCTGCATTATTTTATCCAACAAGCCAAACGTTATTTGCAAGATAACAGGCGTCGAATACCGCTGTTTATCTCATTGAAAGACTATCCCAAACGGGTTAATGTGCCAACGTTTCTGCAAAAAGAATTTGTGGAGAAATTTCAACTAAGTTTTTCTTTAGCCGTCTTCCAAGAATTGGCGTTGGCGGGTCAATTTGTGTTTTTGGTGGATGGTTTTGATGAAATGATGTCTTTGGCCGATAAAGAGGAAACGGTGGCCAATTTCAAAGCCTTGACGCGCTTGACTTTTGAAAATGTGCAGTTTCTGACGCAGGGAGAGACGGGGCGTAAAAACAAGTTGTTAATGACGTGTCGAACGCATTATTTTTTCAGTGAAGCGCAAGAAAAGGAGATTTTGCGGGCTGATTATACCGTGTTGTATCGCAATTATGCGACGAGAAGTCAGTATCAAATTACACGGGTAAATGTGGGAAAGTTTGACCAGGCGCAAATTGAAGAGTTTATTTTGAAGAGTGTTGACAATGAAGCCACCGCCCAGCAAATGTTGGCCATTATTAGAGACACCTATAATTTGCAAGAGTTGTCAGAACGTCCGTTGTTGTTAAACATGATTGTGAAGACGTTGCCAGAGTTGAGGGAAAAGGAGAAAATCAACGTAGCTGATTTATATCAAGTTTATACGAACGGGTGGATTGAACGGGATGATTGGCGTTCTCAATTGACTCCACAAGGTAAGCGGCAGTTTATGTGGGAATTGGCCTTAAAAATGTATCAAGGAGGAGGTAATTTTTCTTTGCACTATTCACAGTTGGATAAGCCTAAACCAGAATTTTTGAAAAATCCTGGGGAGGTAAATGAGGATTATTATGCTTATGAGACAACGACATGTGCGTTTTTGAATCGGGATGCGGAGGGGAACTATAAGTTTGTTCATAAGTCTTTTATGGAGTATTTTGTGGCAGAGTTGTTTGTGGATTCGGTGAAGAAACTTAGACCACGTCCTTTGGCGTACTCTGAACTCTCCTGGAGAGTGAGATACTTTGTGGACCTGATACGGTCTTTTTGGAGAAGTCGAGGAGGTGCTAACTTGAATGATAGTTATTTTGAGTAGGGTTAAACTTAAAATTTAACGAACAAATCTTGGTAGTGATGCAATCTTGGTGATATTCATGTTGCCCTCACCCCCGGCCCCTCTCCCAGAGGGAGAGGGGAGACAGGCGGCACCAGTGGTTTTCACCCCGCACCCTCTGGGAGAGGGGCCGGGGGTGAGGGGAAACATATCACCCACATTGCATCACTACCCAAATCTTCAAGAGGAGTGCTGAGAAACCGAGTTCCAAAACCTGACAAGTCTGTCAAGACCTGTCAGGTTTAACGCCTTTATCTGGTGTATTATGGACCGATTTTTGATAGAATGGTGCTGGGAGTAATTTTAGACCTCGTTGGACTGGAGGCTTTAGCCGGCCGGCGGTAGGCACACTCCAGTCTTTGAGAAAGGGGAACACCTACCGCCGGCCGGCTAAAGCCTCCAGTCCAACGGCATTTTGGGTTCCCTCGTTCCCACGCGGGCGCGTGGGAACGAGAATTGCCTACTAAGTAGTCAGGTAGAGTGGTGGCCCACCAACTTATCGTGGCCCACTGGCTTAAACCACTTTTGAGCTTAACTAGCCAATAAATTTTCTACAATCCCATTCAATATCTCATAAGCCGGTTTAGGAGTGAGTTGGGTACTAGGCAATTTCTGGGGATGTTTGCCATGGGCGACCCAATTTCGGTACTCATAAATTTGTTTGGCTATCCCCAGCCGGTTTTTTTGTTCAGGAGAGGTAAAGAGACTCTTTTTCAAATCGTCCAAAATATCTTCTGGACTCCAATACTCTACCTCTCGTGAATAGTGTTCATACAATTGTTCACCCAAAGCCGCGGGCTTCACGTAATCTTTCAGTACCTCACCTTTCGCTTGCAAATACTGGCGGAGGAAACGTTCGAAAGCAGCCCATAAAGCCAGCACTATCAAATCATCGTTCTCCCGTTTAGCCTCTTCCAACAATTTGGCCAGGTCCCGATGTTGTGGAAACTGCGTGGGAGATAACAAATATTTTTGATAAAACAGAAGTTCTGTTTGACAATTTGGATTTCTAGCAGTACGTTGGTTAATTGCTACTCTGGTGGTCACCGTCAACGCCTCCTTAGAAGCAAATAAGGTTTCCCAAAGAGGGGGTAACGGGTTAATGAGGTTCATAGTCACCCACCTTTTGCAACAAATCCAAAAAGACTGCTTGTGTGACAGGTACGGGTTGACGGCTGTGCCAGTCTTCCCAATACCAACCTTCTCGTTCCACCTCATATACGGACAATGTGCCGTCGGGCCGCATATACAAAAGGTTCTCATCGGCAAACTGCCCAGCCAATTTAATCCATCCTTCTGCCAATAACACTGTACAAGTCTTAGGTAACAAATGGGCCAGTACCTGTTTCGAATCGGCCCCGTTTTTTTGGAGGACCGATAACTGTGTGGCAGTGTATTCACCGGTGCTATCGTGAATGGTATAAGGTGGTCCTTCTTTAGTCACCAGGTCCGTCGGCAACCACTCTTTCACTTGTTGGTAAAATTGCTGAACTCGGGTTAAATAGAGTTGCTGTTTGGCTAAATTATTCTCTTGAGATTCCATACGATGGTGCCTCTGTTTCTCCTTTCTCAGGAGTCCAAAGCGTAGCTTTGTCCGGACAAAGTTGCGCTGTGGACTCCTGGAGTTGATGATTTGAAATAAAAACTAAATAAGTACCGAAGCAGAAATTTTACTGTGTTTTCAATCGTCGCCCTCACCCCCAGCCCCTCTCCCAGAGGGAGAGGGGAGAAAATCACTGGTGCCGCCTGTCTCCCCTCTCCCTCTGGGAGAGGGGCCGGGGGTGAGGGTGTCGTTATACCAGAAAACTTCTACTTCACTACTTAGACACTCCTCCCGGTTGCGCCAACACGCTATGATTTCGGGAATAGACAAAATAAATCGCCAAGCCAATGGCTAACCAGATGAAGAAGCGTAGCCACGTCACCCATGGCAAACTAAACATCAGGTACAGACAGAAAAAGATGCCTAACACTGCAAAAACATGACCAAAGGGCATCTGAAATGGACGCTGTAAGTCAGGACGAGTGTAACGTAATATCAAGACGCCAGCGCAGACAAAGACAAAGGCCGCTAAGGTGCCAATATTAACCAATTCGGCAACCGCTTCAATCGGCATAAAACCTGCAATAGCGGCCATGAGGACGCCACAACTGAGGATGATGCGAATGGGAGTTTTCGTCCGTGGGTGAACTGCGGCAAAGATGGGGGGAAGTAATCCATCCCGTGACATTGCTAAGAAAATGCGTGTCAGTCCATAATAGAGTACCAACATGACCGTCGTGAGTCCTGCAATGGCCCCAGCAGCAACCAGTCCGGCGGCCCAGTTATGTCCCAGTCGTAACATCACGTCAGCCACTGGCGAGGGGACATTGAGTGTGTCGTAACGGACCACGCCTGTCAGCAGTCCAGAGACGACAATGTAAATGATGGTACAAATAAATAGAGAGGCTAAAATGCCGATAGGTAAATCACGGCGCGGATTCACAGCCTCCTCCGCCGCGGTCGATACAGCATCAAAACCAATATAGGCAAAAAATACCAAAGCCGCACCTGACATCACTCCATTCCAACCAAACGGCATAAACGGTTGCCAATTAGTCGGTTCTACATAAAATACGGCGACGCCAATGAAAATGGAAATGGCGATTAACTTGACAAAGACCATGATAGCATTGAAATGCGCACTCACATGAATGCCTATGGATAACAGAATAGATAACAACAAGATAATCAAGGCGGCGGGTAGATTCACTATCCCTGGCGTCGCGCCAAAAGGGGCATGGAGGAGATAATCTGGGAGTCCCAGACCCATAGCGGTAAGGGCGTTATTCATGTAACCAGACCAGCCAATTGCAACCGCAGGGGTGGCAACGCCATATTCTAAGATTAAGTCCCAGCCGATAATCCAAGCTAACAGTTCTCCTAAACCTGCATAAGCATAGCCATACGCACTGCCACAGCCGCCGATACTGGCAGCCAATTCGGCATAAGCGAGGGCTGCAAATGCACAGGCAAATCCTGAGACGACAAAAGATAAAACCACGGCAGGTCCCGCCTTGGTCGCGGCAGCTATGCCGGTCAAGACGAAAATACCTGCGCCAATGATGCAACCGATACCTAACAGAGTTAAGTCAAAGGCGTTTAAACAACGTCGTAAGCCAGTGTCACTGGTTAAGTCAGTGTTGATGGGTTTGATGCGTAGTAAACTCATAATGGGATATGGAAGAGTGAAATGAAAAAAGGTGGTGTCCAAGACATGTCTTGGACTCCATTCATTAGGGTATCACAAAATACCCAATGTTGGAAAAATCACCATAGCAAAAGCCATTATAGGCGCGGATAGCAACGTAATAATTCTGACCACTTTGCAACGTAGCTGAGTAGCTGGTTTGATTTCCTATGTCAACATTGGCGACGGGTAGGCCGTCAGGATAGGGGGCATAAAACAGTTGATACCCCGTGACTTTGGAGAGGTTAGTCCAAGTTCCTGTCACCAAGTTACCTGCCACGGTTAAATCCAAAACGGGGGCTGGAGGAATCGGGTTGGCAAATAACATGTCGATGAAAGAGGCGCCACCTTTCTGGCACAGATTTTCACCAAGAAACTCACCAAAGGCAGAAATCTTGGTATAGACGCCGTAAGTATTCGTCCTTCCACAATACTTGTCAGACAGTCCAAAACTGACAATTCCTGCCTGTTTCCAGCCATTGCCTTGTTCATTTGGCACCAGTAAGGGGCCACCACTGTCTCCTTGGCAAGAATCTTTACCACCTTCGGCAAAACCAGCACATAGCATGGTTTCTGATTTGATAATGTCCGAAGTTTCCATCGTGGTGGTGGAATTACCTACGTCGTCCTCTACTGGCACCTCTACAGGTTCCTCTACAGGTGTCTCTCCAACCGGTTCTTCCTCCACAGGTTCTTCTACTGGTGCCTCCTCCGCCTGACGATAAAGTGCCTCGCTGAGGGCCTCGTTAGCAGCCTGTATGCAGGTTTGCGCAGACACAATCGGGATAGTCACCTGTCGCAACTCATCTGCCAGGATGGGTCTGGCAATGAGGTCCGAGGTATTGCCCCAGCCAATGGCGGTGGCCAGAGTACCCTCCTGATCAAGACGACTCCCATTGTTGACGAGACTAAGAGGAGGATAGTTAACGGGGTGTTCTAATTCTATCAGTCCGATGTCTGGACTACTCAAATCCGCGCTGTCATAGTTGGGGTGAATCACAACTTTTTTGACATGGACTCGTTCACCTTTATCTGTCCGTAAATTGGTTATTCCAAAGACGACATCCAAGCTAGTGGGTTCGGAAGGCGTAGGATAATAATAAGACACATCCACCAAGCAATGGGCCGCAGTGAGAACCCAACGTGGGTGAATCAGTGTTCCTGCACAAAATTGACCTTCGAGGGGAGAAATTTCTTCGCCTTCTGGCAAGTAACTATCCCGTTGCACAAGGGCTACCATCCAAGGCCAGGCGCCGGGTTGCGAAGGTTCTCCACCCACGATTCTAGTGGAACGAGTATGAGGAGTGGAGGAGGTTTGGGAAGTGTCTTGTCCTGTGGCAGGGTATGAGGCGCACACGGCTAAAATTAGAAAGCCTAAGCGGTAATCATGGGGGTGTCGTTTCATTTGATAAAGTCTCCTGTTGTTGATTGTTCAATCAAACCTGACAGGTCTTGGAGACCTGTCAGGTTTAACTTTTCACTTATTTAGGATTGGCAGTCCTTGAAGGACTGCCAATCCTGACGGTCGCTTGATTTAGGACTGGCAGTCCTTGAAGGACTGCCAATCCTGACGGTCGCTTGATTTAGGACTGGCAGTCCTTTAAGGACTGCCAGTCCTGACCGCACATTGATTTTTGATACTTTCACAATATGGCATCTGATTATAGTCCCCTTCATTGACGCTATTTATCAAAATGTCAATGCTATCGGCATTGGTGACCACCGTTCCATCTGGTAGCCGGTAGCCAAAAAAGACGCGCAGAAAACCAGGTAAGGCAAATTGACCTTGGTACATTTCTACAGGGTGCTGAGGTTGCAAGATAACATTCGTTTGGAACGGCACTAAATTTGCCGGTTGTCCATCCCATAGGAGAACACTACCATTGTCACCCAACATATAAAAGGTTTCGGCGGTGTCTTCGGGAGAAGATTTGGAAGCGGCATACACTACAATATCCGCTGGTTTGCCAACCTGTTCTGGGGGGACCGTGATGTCACCGCGAACTGTCACTTGGTCACATAAACATTGTCTAACGGTTTGTTCAAAAGGGCCGCAATTGACCGAGATACCTCCTGTCAATTGGGTTGTAGTGGAGAGGGACGAAGCAGAGTTATCTGGTGAAGTCATCTCTACCGCTTTACCCTTGGGAATGTTTCCAGTGGCATAAACTTGGAAGTTGTCAAAGACCATTTGCAACGGTTTATGAATGAATTGGTAAGTCGCAAAATAGACTCCCACCGCTTGCACGTCGGTAAAAGCGTGTTCCACAAAGGTGGCCGTAGAAGGACTCAATTCCATCCGATTCACGGCTTGTAACAATTTATCACTCTTCTCGTGATGGGCCTGTTCTTCTTCTGGTATAGTCTTCTTAGGATTATAATTCATCGCTTGAAGTTCTGTATATAGCGTTTGAATCTCATTCTCGGCGGCTGGATTGTAAGGGGCCCACCGCGCCTGAAATGGGTTAAGAGTGATAATGGCACCTACCCTACCTTCACCAAGGTCTTGGGCATCTAAACCTGCCACCCCAACCCAACGTTGGTCACCATCTTTATCCATGACCACCTGAGTGGTGCCTTCACTAATCCATAGTTGTTCCCCGTCTTGTATCAGAAAACGGGTTTCATCCACGTTGAAACGTTGACGGCTGATGTCAAAAGAGAGACGACTGGTTGAGTCGAAAGTAATCTTATCGGTAGTAGCGCCACCATTGAGGAAGTCAGCCTTTTTCCAAAGAAAAGTCGCGGTAAAGTTCACTTGGGCATTTTTATAGCTTTGAAACTTTTCAGACAGGGGACAACATTCTCCACCTTTGTTGACAACCATCATGGTGATGTCGGACCAGGATAACCAGTTGTCATATTCCTGCATACGGGCAATGTCATGGGGATAGAGGGTTGAATAAGAACAAGGTTTCGCGCCTTCCGTGGGTTGCACAGTGGCTTGTTGGAATCGGTCAAAAAAGGGAACTCGCTTGCCATCTGCATCTTTTTTGGTAATGTGAGAGACATTGGTGAAACGGGCCACCATGCCACCGTAAAAACGGGCACTGGGACGATGCAGGCGGTAATTAGGGGAAGGATTGCTTTCGTTTCCACGGACTGCTAACGGGTTGAACGGATACTGGGTACTAAATTCGTACCACACGAGGGCGTCGTTATACACGCCATCGCGGTTGACATCTTGATATTGGATGGAATAGGGAACGGCTGAACGATAGCTATAAGTTGCTTTTTCCTCCTTAGAAGGTAAATAAGCGTCCCACCAATGCACCATTTTGACGGAATCCGCGGCGGTGGAAAGTGGCGTGAACAAAAGAATGGAAAATATCGATTTGGTGTTGAACATATACAATTTTCTATTTGCAATTTAAGGTAGTGGTGCAAAGGTAATGGTTATGGGTTTTGGAGTACGGAATCAATTCCGTACTCCAACGGAATGAATTCCGTACTCCAACGGAATTAATTCCGTACTCCAACGGAATCAATTCCGTACTCCAACGGAATGAATTCCGTACTCCAACGGAATGAATTCCGTACTCCAACGGAATTAATTCCGTACTCCAACGGAATCAATTCCGTACTCCAACGGAATGAATTCCGTACAACGGAATGAATTCCGTACTCCAACGGAATGAATTCCGTACTCCAACGGAATGAATTCCGTACTCCAACGGAATGAATTCCGTACTCCAACGGAATCAGTTCCGTACTCCAACGGAATGAATTCCGTACTCCAACGGAATGAATTCCGTACTCCAACGGAATGAATTCCGTACTCCAACGGAATCAATTCCGTACTCCAACGGAATGAATTCCGTACTCCAACGGAATCAGTTCCGTACTCCAAAACCGCTATACCATTACTTGTACAACACTACCCCCATTACTTGACTGGTAACGTAAAATAAAACAAACTTCCTTTCCCGACTTCACTTTCTACGCCCGCTTGTCCTCCCAGTCTTTCAGCAATTTGGCGGACAATGGATAAACCCAGTCCGTGTCCATCGGTCTTGGCGTGTAGGCGCGTAAAGGGGGTAAATAATTTGGCTTGGGCTTCTGGGGTGAGTCCTTTGCCGTTGTCGCGGATCCAAAAACGTAGCCCTCTCTGCCCTTGCGGTGCCTCCCCTGGGGAGTTGGAAAAATTTTCGGTATGGTCTAAAGATAAAGGCGGATTAGAGGAGATAATTATTTCCTCTCCGCCTAACTCCAAACGAGGTGGTTGTCCTCCATATTTTAAAGCATTGCTGAGGTAATTTATCCAAATTTCTTCTATCCACGGGGCATATCCAATCGCCTCCGGCCAATGTTTGGGTAAGATAATCTGGGCTTGCTGTTCTTTAATTGCTAGAGATAGGCGTTGTTGTATCACTAGCGCAACAATCTCTTCCATATTCACCGCTTGCAGTTGCACTTTGGCTTGTCTGGAAACGCCTGCTAACATGAGTAACGCCTCAATAATGCTGAACATTTTTCGACCGCTTTGCTTTATCATATTCAGTCTTTTGGAAACCTTTAGATGGGCCACGCAATCTCCCTCTAATAATTCGGTGAGGCTGACAATCCCAGCTATCGGATTTCTGAGGTCATGGGCAACCGTATGGGCAAAAGAATCCAATTCTTGATTGCGCTTCTCCAACTCTTTGGTGCGTGCTTGCAATTCCAACGTTTGTTCTGTCAACTGTATCGTTTGTTCTTGCAAGCGTTGATTTTGTTGTTGCTGTTGTCGTTGTAATTTGCGTAAATTTAAATGAACCGAGACGCGAGATAACACTTCTTCATATTGAAGTGGTTTGGTCACATAATCTGCAGCACCGACTTGAAAACCTCTGACCTTGTCTGCTATGTCGCTTAACGCCGTCATAAAAATCACGGGAATGTCTTGGGTACTCGGTTGTGATTTTAAGCGTTGACAAACTTCAAAACCGTTCATGCCGGGCATTAACACGTCCAATAGAATCAAGTCAGGTAGGGCATTTTCAGCCACTTGTAATCCGTATGGACCATTGGTGGCAACCAAGATTTTAAAATTTTTGCGACGCAATAGTCTGGGCAAGACCAGCATATTGTCTGGGACGTCGTCAATGACCAAGATGGTGTCTTGAGGGATTGTCTCTGGAGAAGAAGATGTTTCTTTGTTTGTCACGGGTTACCTCATATTTGGAGAATAGAGAATGGAGAATGGAAAATGAAGAATAAATGCCGGACTAGAGGCTTTAGCCGCAATGCCATTAAGTTAAGGAATCTCACACCAATGTAGGGTGGATTAAGCGTTAGCGTATCCACCAATCTCGGTGACGGTGGATACGCTAACGCTTAATCCACCCTACCTTAACTTAATGGCATTGCG
>JAABRD010000045.1 GCA_011391085.1 Thiotrichaceae bacterium
CCGTACTCCAACGGAATCAATTCCGTACTCCAACGGAATCAATTCCGTACTCCAACGGAATCAATTCCGTACTCCAACGGAATCAATTCCGTACTCCAACGGAATCAATTCCGTACTCCAAAACCGCTATACCATTACTTGTACAACACTACCTGTTTCGCAGTTTCTTTGGAGTCATAAATTTGTCAAATCAGGAGTCCAAAGCGTAGTTTTGTCAGTCAAAGCTACGCTTTGGACTCTTGGGAATCAAAGGGGTAAAGTTAAATAATAACAAATTCACAGGACTTACGCAACCGCCGGTATTTACCCCACCCCAACCCGCACGCGGGGAGGGAGTCCCCCCCGTGTACGGGGGGCAGGGGGTTTGATAGTGTGTAAAATCAAATAGTTACAAAAACGGTTGCGTAAGTCCTAACTCATTTCAACTTTTCAAAACAATTTGATTTCTCCCTTGCCGTTTGGCTTCATAAAGGGCATGATCAGCCAGGTTGATAAGTGTTTCTGGGGAGGTAAGTGGTTGCGGCACGAGGCTGGCAATTCCAAAACTGAGGGTCACATAATGACTGACTGTGGATTGGGCATGGGGAATTTGTAGTTGTTGAACTTTCTTTTGTATTTCAGTGGCAATATGTATCGCCCCTTCCGCGGAGGTGTTGGGCAAAGTCACCACAAATTCTTCGCCTCCATAACGTGCGACCAGATCGGCTGGACGGCGAACGGAGTGGCGCAGAACTTGGGCGACTTGACGTAAACACTCATCGCCGGCGGGATGACCGTAGGTGTCGTTATAGCGTTTGAAGTAATCCACATCGCATAAAATTAAGGAGAGAGGAAGTTTTTCGCGGCGGAGAACATTCCATTCGAGTCGCAATACTTCATCAAAGTGGCGACGGTTGGCAATCTGAGTCAGTCCATCGGACCGGGCCAGTGTCAGAAGTTCTTGGTTCGCTTTTTCTAAGGCCGCGGTGCGTTCTAACACTTTTTGTTCAAGTATTTTGGAATGTTCTTCCAGTTGCCGATTGAGTTTTGCCAATTCTTGTGTAAAGCGAATTTGAGAGGCTTGGGCTTGCTTACGGTCGGTAATATCTTGAAAGGCGACTAGGGCATAAATGACTTGGCCGGTGTCATCAAAAATGGGGGTGCCACGCACTTCTAAGGGGATAATTTTGTCCGAATGATGTACTTCAATATCATCCACCTGGGTACTCTCTCCCCACAACGCCCGCACCCCAGGCAAACGATGGCTAGGGTAGAGGTGAGGAGTCCCTGCTAGGTAGGCTTGATAAATTTCGGATAAATGGTCTGGGGTGGCTTCCGAAATCACACCTTTCCCTACCAGTTGTTGGGCCAACCGGTTAGCGTAGTGAGGACGACCATTACTTTCAAAGACAAAGACGCCTACTGGCATCGCTTCTAAAAATTGAATCAGTTTCTGTTCATTTTCGCGCAACCTGGCATTATTTTTTTCCAAGGCGCGGAAAGACAATTGGAGTTGTTCCGCCATCTGTTGAAAAGAGTTAGCTAAATTCCCAATCTCGTCTTGGCGGGAAGTCGGCAACGATTGATTCCATTGGCCATTGGCCAGTTGTTGGGCCGCCTGACTAAGACGGTGCAGGGGGTGGGCAATCCATTGGGCCGTGATCATGCCGCTGAGGATGGCCAGAATTAAGGTGATGCAACAGAGAATCAGGGTGGCACGGGTATTGGCTTGAATGATAGCCATAAAATCGCTTTCAGGGAGGACGACGACAATTAACCAGTCGAGTCCAAATGGGTCTTGGAAGGGGACAATTTGCAAAAAGTGGCGTTGGTCCTGGAAGATAAAATCTAATTGTTCATTGAGATGGACTTGATTTAAGTTTCCGAAGTGTTGTAGCAAGTAAGTAGCGGTGGCACGAGTGATGCGGTTTTGGCTATCGGTGGCGTGCAATTGTTGTGGTTGTTGCAGAGGCGGTATTTTGCGATAGGGTTTTTCACCCGTTGAAGTGGCGACTAATCGTCCAACACGTTCCAGAATAAAGGTTTGCCCCTGTTTCCCAAGGTCGAGTTGATTAAGAAATTTGCTAATTTCCCACAAGGTGAGGTCGGCGGTGGCGACGGCCAGCAGTTGACCATGATGGTCATAGACAGGTTGATTGGCAGATAGGGTGGTACTGAGTCCAGAAAAATAGACGTAAATATCACTCCATACCGGTTGTTTTGCCATCACTGCGGCTTGATACCAGGGACGTTGGGATGGGATGTAATGAGGTTGACGTTCGGAAATGTGAGTTCGATTTCCTTGATTATCGGTTTCCCAAGTTTCGAGGGTACCGGTTGCAGTGTTATCTAAAATTTGTATAATAGTGGAACCGTTCTCGCGTCTTTGGGCACCAATGTAATTTCCTTGGGCGGTGGCCAATCCAAGATAATTGACGCTTTGAAAATTTTGTGCTTGCTGATAAAAATAGCGGTCCAGTGTTCGAATGCGCGTGATGTCTAACAGTCCTAGACGAATGGCATCGGCGTTGTTTTGATTGACCAAGTGAGGCATGGCCAAATAGGTTTTGAGGTGTTGAGAAACCCGTTGCGTAATTTCTTGCCGTAGCCGGGTGGCTAGATCATTGATAGCAGTTTGGCCATTGCGAAACGTTAGCCAGCCCGTCAGCCCTACCGCGACGAGAATTTGGCTAACAAAGGCTAAAATCAGCACTGTGCGAAGTGGTAGTTGTCCAGACATTTTGGTAACTAGGAAGGAGATTGGGCGAATGGTCATTGAGGCGGTTTTAGCGGATAGTGGATAGTGGATAGTGGATAAATGAATAATGGGTAGTGATGCAATGTGGGTGATGGCTTTAAACCTCCGAGGTGCTCTTCGACTTCGGAGGTTTTGAGGAATCCAAAGTCCAGCCAGTTTTCGATTATCACCCACATTGCATCACTACCAAATAATGAGTGATGTCATTTCTCAGGAGGAAACAGTGTAACTTTGACAAAGTTACACTTTGGACTCATGGGAAGCATAAATATGTAAATATGGTATTTTTCAAATGTTTAAATCTTGGTTACTGTTTTTGGGGGTGTTGGCACTGCATACGTTGGTGTTAGGTCAAATATTGCAATATACTTTGCCTCTGGTTAAGAGAGTACCAGTTAAACCGGTGATGGTCAACTTGATTACGTTGCCACCACCTCCTGTGATAAAATCTTCGCCTCCTCTTTCTCCAGTGGTAAAGCCAGTGGATAAGCCAAAATCAGGCGTGGCCAGGTCATCTTCCAAACAGACACCAGTTGCTAAACAGGGACTATCAGTCGCGGTGACAGAGGTAAAAACGAGGACCGCAGTGAAAAAACCGGCACCGTTGAAACTGGTACAGGAGGTGCCGACAGCCGTGAGAAAGGTATTTCCATTGAAAAAGGTATTTCCATTGAAACCGGTACTGGAAATGTCAGCCGCCAAGGTGGTAAAATCTTCTAAGAAATTGGCGATCATTTCACCCGTTTCTGAAAAGCCGGTGGCATCGTCTGCAAAGGTAAAAAAAGATGTTTCGAAACCGGTGCCTCAGCACCCCAGGAAAACTGCTTCTACTCTGATTTCAAAATCAGTGCCCCCTCTGCCAAGAGTAACGGAGTCTCGGTCATCCAGTGTTACGACAGTCTCTAAAGGTGTCAGGGTGGAAAAATTGGAGAAGATGGAGGACGATACAACGTCGTTGGGATCAAATCCTAAGACATTTACAACCGTCTCTTCTGCATCTGGTCCCGGTGACAATTCTGCATCGAAAGCAATGGCGTGGGTGACAGGAAGTGAGGTGATAAAGACGGGTCCTGGAACTCCAGAGGTGAAGAAGGTACTGCGGAATGTTACGATGGCACCTTCTTATGGGGCCGCTTATTTACGGAATTCTGGACCTGCCTATCCTGACTGGTCTTTACGACGTGGCGAGGAGGGGAAGGTGTGGTTACGGGTTCAAGTGACGCCTACGGGGGCAGCGGCAGTGGTACAAATTAAGGTGTCTAGCGGATATTCAAGGTTAGACGAGGCTGCCAAGGAGACTGTGGGGCGGTGGCGTTTTATTCCAGCGCAGAAAAATGGAGTACCCGTGACGGATTGGGTAGTAGTGCCGGTGGTGTTTAAGTTAAATTAACGAACAGAAATTACTCAGGCGGGACTGGAGGCTTTAGCCGGTGACGTGCCCCGTTCACCGGCTGAAGCCTCTAGTCCTCCTGATTTTTTTCATTATTTAAGTAGTGAAGCAAAAATTTTCTGGTCTAACAATGCCCTTGCCCTCACCCCCGGCCCCTCTCCCAGAGGGAGAGGGGAGGAGGAGGACGATTGAAAATCCGGTAAATTTTTTGTTTCGGTACTTATTATTCACTAATAACCAATGCTTCTACCAAATTTTAACAATCTGTCTTGGTCAGTTCTGATGATGTTGCTGTCGATGTCGGTGCTGACGTGGTATTTGATCCTCCAGAAAAGTTTGCAATTATGGCTGACTCATAAACATGCCAATCAATTTCTGCAATTGTTTTGGCAAGCTAAATCGTTGCAGGAGGTGATCGTTTATTTGAATCAAAAGCCTATTGAAGAACCTTTTTCCAGTTTAGCCCGACAGGGAATCAATGCGTCTTTTCATTATGATCAACTGGTGTCCAGAAATGTGGGGCGGATGGGTAGTCATAGTGAATTTTTAACGGGTCATTTGCGCCGGGCGTTGGCGGAGGAGACGGGACGATTAAATTCTGGATTGACGATCTTGGCAACCGTTGCCAGTACGGCGCCTTTCATTGGTTTATTGGGGACGGTGTTAGGGATTTATGAGGCGTTGATGACGATTAGTATGCAGGGGAATGCGTCTTTAGAAACCGTGGCGGCGCCGGTGGGGGAGGCTTTGATTATGACCGCTTTTGGTTTAGCTGTGGCCATTCCGGCGGTATTGGGTTATAATGGGTTGGTACGTGGTAATCGTCACTTGTTGAGTCAGTTAGAGGGGTTTGCCCAGGACCTTCATACTTGTTTGAACACGGGGGCACGTTTGGATATGAAGAGTCGTCTTCACATTGAAAATTTAAAAAGGTATAGTGATATTCACTTATTCTTGTACCCCCCTGCCCCCCGTACACGGGGGGAGTGACTCCCCCTGCGTGCGGGGGGGCTGGGGGGAGTACAAAAATGGATGAATATTACTATAACTTGGAGAAGATTAGTTAGGAGGAAATCATTTGATGTTTTTTAACGAAGATCATGATTCTTTTCACAGCACTAAGCCGTTGTCAGAAATCAATATTATTCCATTGGTGGATGTGATGTTGGTATTGTTAGTTTTGTTTATCATTACTGCCCCTTTATTGACGCCCAGTGCTGTCAATGTGGATTTGCCAGAGGTTAATAGTGAGGTTCGTTCGAGTTCCCTCCAGAGTGTTTCGGTGACGATTGATAAGACGGGTCAATTGTTTTGGGAGGCGGAGAGAATTGGAGAGAGAGAACTGGTGTTGCGTTTGAAAAAGTTGTCGTCATTGCAACCGCAACCGGAGTTGCATTTGCGGGCGGATAAGACGACGCCTTATCAACGGTTGGCAGAGGTGATGGCAGAGGCGCAACGGGCGGGGGTGACGCGGTTGGGGTTTATTATGGATTAGGGGGGGATTAGTGGATAGTGGATAGTTAAGACACCGGTGGACTAGAGGCTTTAGCCGGTGGGGAGAGGCGACTAAAAGAAGGAAATAGCCTGCCACCGGCTGAAGCCTCTAGTCCAACGGCATACCGGCTGAAGCCTTTAGTTCCCCGATGTTTTTTATAATACATTCATACTTGTCAATGATAATTCACTCTTTACTTTATTCACCGTTATGGTAAAATGTATAATAATCCTGAATTATAGATAAGACTTGATAATTTTCAAAGGGTTATCAAATCATTATAATAATTCAAATCCAAATGATCCAACAAAGGAATTTTAAATATTATGGCTGATTTACCTAGTTTATTGTTAGTGGATGATGACCATCTGATTAGTGAGTCTCTGGCGTTTGTGTTGAAAGGAAGTTTTTCAGTGAATGTCGTGGCGACTCGTGAGGAGACAAAACGGTTGTTGTATACGTTGCCTATTTTGCCCAATTTAGCATTGATTGATTTGGGGTTGCCACCACGGCCGGAGACGCCAGAGGAGGGATTTAGTTTGGTGCGAGAACTGCTGACGTTTAATCCTTCCATGAAAATTCTGATTTTGTCAGGTCAAGACAAGCCGGAGAATGTGCGTCATGCGTTGACGTTGGGCGCGGTGGATTTCATCCCCAAACCGTGTAATATGGAGTTGTTGAAGGCGCGGTTGACGCATCAGTTGATGATTTTGGATGCCGAACGGCATCAGCCGCAGATTAAGCAGAAGGAATGCGGTCTGATTGGGGAAAGTCCGGCAATGGAGACGTTGCGGGCGCAAGTTCAGCAGTTTGCTAATTCACCCTTTTCGGTCTTGATTCAAGGGGAGTCTGGAACTGGAAAAGAGTTGGTGGCCCAGTGTCTGCATTTGCAAAGTCAACGGGCCGATTTGCCCTGTTTGACTCTCAATTGTGCCGCTTTCACTATTGAGTTGTTGGAAGCGCAGTTGTTTGGTCATGCCAAGGGGGCGTTTACAGGTGCGAACGTGGCACGCACGGGGTTTTTTGAGGAGGCGAGTCAGGGGACGTTGATTCTGGATGAAATTGGTGAAATGCCCGCGGCATTACAGGCAAAGTTGTTGCGGGTGTTAGAAAATGGCGAGTATTATCGCTTAGGTGAGACGAAGGTGCGGCATTCGTCGGCCCGTATCATTGCTTCTACTAACAGGGATTTGCGGGAAGCGGTTCGCAGTAATCATTTTCGTGCCGATTTGTATCATCGCCTCAGCGTCTTGACTATCAAGATTCCGCCGTTATGTGAACGGAGTCAAGATAAAATGTTGTTGCTGAAAAATTTTCAAGATTTTTATGCCAGCATGGGTACGATGTTCCAATTTGATGAGGCGGCCAAGCAGGGGTGGATGGAGTATAGCTTCCCAGGGAATGTGCGGGAGTTACGCAATATCGTGATTCGTCTGGGGGCGAAGTATCCTAATCAGGTGGTCACTAAGGCACAATTGGAGGAGGAGTTAGAGACGAATTTCGAAGCCGAACAGTTGTCTGAAGACGATTCCAATTCATCGATAGTACGACAGTTGCAAACGGGAGGATTCTCGTTAGATGAAGTGTTGTTGGATTGGGAACGTCATTATATCAACGCGGCCTTGAAGTTAAGTCAGGGCAATTTGAGTCAAGCAGCCCGAATGTTGGGAATTAATCGGACAACGTTGTATAGTAAAATGCAACGTTTGAGTAAGGGAGAAGATTAGAACTGCACGCCAGGAGGTAACAAAGCTAACGCTTTGGACTCCTGGTTGTGCGCACCAGGAGTCCAAAGCGTAGCTTTGTCAGCGTGACAGATTTCTTTACGAAATTAGGTAGTGATGCAATGTGGGTGAGATGTTTCCCCACACCCCCGGCCCCTCTCCCTCTGGGAGAGGGGCCGGGGGGTGAGGGCAACCTGAATATCACCCAGATTGCATCACTACCCGAAATTATTTGTTTCCATGTAGTGCCTTAATGGCCCCTTCGGGGTCATTCTTGAAAATGGTCAACAATGCCCGCGCAGGCCCATTTAAGGTCCGATGTCCTTGTTCCCAACCTTCCAAAGTGCGTTTACTAATACACAATAAAGCGGCAAATTCTCTTTGAGATAAGCCTATTTTGTCACGAATTGTTCTGATGTCGGTCCCAGTTTGAACAAAATCATGAGAAGTGTGAATTTGTTCTTGACTTTGACCGTCCTTTGAATTTTGAGAAATTCCGACCTTTTCACGAATGGCGTTAATGTCCAGACCAGATGCGGCAAAATCGCGAGAAGAAGAGACATTATCGCGTTCTATAGATTTAGTGCCTTCTTTTTCGGTAATGTCGGCAAAATTGTCATTGCACATTGTATGTTACTCCCGCTATAGAGAATGAATAATGAATAATGGATAATGAATAATGAATAATGAAACATGGCTTGACAATAAAATAGTGAGTACGGTATAAAGTCATTATTCATTATTCATTATTCATTGTTCATTGTTCATTGTTCATTACTCATAGATTATACTGCAAAAGGTTGTCTATTCCACTCTCAAGAAAAAATTTTAGGTAGTCATGCACAAGGTAGTGGTTTAAACCTGACAGTTCTTCAAGAATGATCAGGTTTGGTGATGGTTACCATTATTTTTTGTATTGCTATAAATTTTTAAGGATTCATTGAAATGATTTCGGTCATTTTCTAAAATTCATCAGGTTTGGTGGCACTGTTGCAGTATTGGGTACCTTTTTTGCAGAACATTGAAAATGGTCAATTTGTGAACATGGTTAATTTGTGATGCTAAATCATTTTGGATATCAACATTTGTCAATGCTTTTTTAGTGTAGGAATAGGAAAATGACAAAGAAACAGTTTTACCACTTAGTTTTAGGTATTATTATCCCTCTTGTGTTGGCAGCATGTGCCGAAGAACCTATTCAACAAAATAAACCAATCGTCGCTATCCCTTTGACACCGTCGAGTCGTATAGTGAGTCCAAAATTGCGGACATTGGCCAGTCAGGTCGCGTATAAGTACGGTATTGACCGTGGACTTTTTCATGCCTTGATTACTCAGGAATCTGCTTGGGATCCTTATGCCATTTCATCTAAGGGCGCGGTGGGGTTAATGCAGATTATGCCCTACACGGGTAAAAATGAATGCGGTTTAGATAGCCATGTGTTATTTGACCCAGAGTTTAATTTGCACTGTGGGGCGTATTACCTGAGTAAACTGTTGAAGCGTTTTAATGATGTGGAATTGGCATTGGCCGCCTACAATAGTGGAGAAACACGGGTGGCAAGATTAGGCCGCATTCCGCGCATTCGTGAGACACAACGCTATGTCAAACAAATCATGAAAAATTGGCGGGGTTGGTGAGAAACCCTGTTTAACAGGTTTAGAACTGCCACTATGTTATGAATGGTAAAAAAATAGACATCTAAAAAATATGTGGTGTTGCAGATGTACTTAATGGTATAGTGCCTTGTTTTGTTTAGGAATTTAAAAAGGCGTCAGTTTTGTCAAGATGTTTTCTATAATCTCATCAAAAAATTTTGTCAAACAAAGCTGACACTTTGGATTCCAGAAACATCACATTGATGTTATACTCATCGTATAATTTTGGTAATGGTGTTGTTTTACCCCGTTTCCTTTCTGGATACAATATTGAGAAGTCTATTCTGTGTAAAACTGGTGTTGTTTTGAAAACTCCGCAAATCTATACTGCATAGCTTGACGATTTGAGTTTTATTTGCCGCGAGGGATAACATCCCTCGAAGGGGTGTTATCCCTGTCGATTGTTACGCTATGCAGTATAATTTCAAACGATTTGACAAAATTTTTATCGGAAAGACATTATTTTCAATAAGCGTGTGCAAAATAAATTTGCATTCTGGCTTTTAGGCGACTATCCTTAATGGATGGTTGAAACCTTGATGGTGATAAGTTTTTAAGGATGTGATCTGAAGATGTCTCACTTTACGCAGTTTTCTGTGAGTTCCATATCATAAATATGCGAATGGAATGCCGGTAAAGGCGATAAAGTAATACGTGGTGTAGGTGAAACATGTAAAACCTAACATCATCAAATGAAACGGGAGTATTATGGTCTCCGTTGCCTAAAAAAGTCCTCGACCTTGTTCTTCAGTTAGCAAAGTTTGGGATGACCATAAACATGCAGGCGTTGAAGTGACTTACATTATGAAAATAACTCATTTATTATGATAATGTGGTCATTTCAATATTTTTTGAAGTTATTCTGCTAAATCAGGCAGATTTAGATTGAGATATTGAGGTGTAAGTGGTATGCAAACAGGTACCGTAAAATGGTTTAACGAATCCAGAGGGTTCGGTTTTATTTCTCCAACAGATGGGACGAGAGATGTCTTTGTCCATTTCTCTACCATTCAACAGGAAGGGTATAAGACGCTTGCTGAAGGACAACGGGTTGAATATGAGTCAATTATAGGTCCGAAGGGGCCACAGGCAACGATTTGTGTTCCTAAACAACAACAACAACAACAGCATCAACATCAACACCAACACCATTAGATAATGTAAGGTTGCCACTTGGTAGTGGCACCTTACATCTCTATCCCAGGAGTCCAAAGTGTAGCTTTGTGCGTATCCCGGACAAAGCTACGCTTTGGACTCCTGAACCATTGCCTCTATAAAAGGCACTACCCGTTAGGTGAATATGGTAGGAGAAACTCCGTTTGCTTTTTCAGGAGGCTGAGTTTTGTTTGTTAAAACCGTTCCAACTCGGGAAAACGTAACTGGCCATGGTGAACGTGCATGGCCCCAAATTCCGCACATCGATGCAACGTCGGGATCGCTTTTTCAGGATTCAATAAACGGTCCGGGTCAAAGGCTGTTTTCACTGCATGAAATTGAGTCAATTCCGCCGCATTGAATTGCACACACATCTGATTTAATTTCTCCATGCCCACCCCATGTTCGCCCGTGATGGTCCCCCCGACTTCCACACACAATTCTAAAATTTTCCCCCCAAATTCTTCCGCCCGTTGCAACTCCCCAGGTTGATTGGCATCAAATAAAATCAACGGATGTAAATTGCCATCACCGGCATGAAACACATTGGCCACCCTCAATCCATACGTTTTTGACAATTCACTGATACGTTCTAAGACCGTCGCCAAATGCTTACGTGGAATTGTACCATCCATGCAATAATAATCAGGTGACAACCTTCCTACCGCAGGAAAAGCCGATTTACGTCCTGCCCAAAATTGCAAACGTTGTTGTTCATTTTCTGCCAACCGAATTTCTTGTGCCCCCGCATGTTCCAATAATGTTGTCACCTGGGCCACCTGCTTATTCACGGCTTCAGTATTGCCATCTATTTCACACAACAAAATCGCTTGCGCCTCCACCGGATAACCGACTTTCACAAACTCTTCCGCAGCCCGCAACGCGGCATTGTCCATCATTTCTAATCCAGCAGGTATAATACCGGCAGCAATAATGTCGGCTACCGCTGTACCTGCCTTCGTAATGTCATCAAAAGCGGCTAATAAGACTTGCACCTGTTCCGGTTTCGGCAATAACTTGACAGTGACTTCCATGATAATACCCAGTAAACCTTCAGACCCAGTCATCAAAGCCAACAAATCATACCCTGGGGAATCGAGGGCTTGACTACCGATGGTCAACCATTCACCATCGATGGTAAATACCTTCAACTCCAAAATATTATGCACTGTCAAACCATATTTAAGACAATGCACCCCTCCTGCATTTTCCGCCACATTGCCTCCTATGGTACAAGCAATTTGTGAAGACGGATCTGGGGCATAGTACAAACCAAACGGCGCCGCGGCTTGCGAAATGGCCAAATTTCGTACCCCAGGTTCAACCTGTGCAGTACGACTAATGGGGTCAATCTTTAAAATTCGATTGAACTTTGCCAAACTTAATAAAATCCCCTCCTTATGAGGCAAGGCGCCACCTGATAAACTGGTCCCGGCCCCACGGGCGACGACAGGAATTTTGCGACGATGACAAAATTGCAAAACTTTTCTCACCTCTTCCAACGTATTGGGTAATACCACGGCCCCAGGTCGTTGCGTATAGGCTGACAACCCGTCGCATTCATAAGGCCGCACGGCTTCGTCAGAGAGGAGGACAGAATCTTTCGGGAGAAAACGGTAAAGTTGACTAAACATAATGAAAAATGGAAAATGAAAAATAGAGACCGGACTAGAGGCTTTAGCCGGTGGCAGTGGCACGTCACCGGCTGAAGCCTCTAGTCCACCATAGAGGGACACACCGGACTAGAGGCTTTAGCCGGTGGCAGTGGCACGTCACCGGCTGAAGCCTCTAGTCCACCATAATTTATTTATTATCCACTATCCACTATCCACTATCCACTATCCACTATCCATTCATGCCTTTTTCCAAAACTATCTTGTGTTTAGCCAATTCTCGCAAAACCGGCGGACATTGCATTGCAGGTAAAGAGATTGTCAATGGTCAATTGACGGACCGTTGGATCAGACCTGTTAGTGATAGTGATACCGGTGAATTATCACCAAAACAGATTCTCTTACGAGAGAATAAAATGCTGTTTCCCAAATTGCCAAAGTGGTTAAATAACCTCTTTGCGTTGTTCATTAAGCGTCACTCCTCGCCCAAGCTGTTAGATATTATCACCATCCCGCTACTTAAACAGAAACCTCATGCTTATCAAAGTGAGAACTATTTAATAGATACTGACCGACCTTGGTTAAAAGAACCCTCAGAGTTGCCCATTCTATTCTCTCAATGGTGTGATGTGGTAGAATCTCTTTGGATAAATGGCTATCATAGTAGTCATGGCCACAATGACAAAATCCCTCAGGATATGGCAGAAAGCCATATCCATTCTTCTTTATTGTTAATCAAACCTGACTCTGTTTATCTCAAAGTAGCTAGAGAATTTGGCAGAGATAGGGTGGTACGTGCCGAGTTTGCCTTTAAAGGTCAAACTTACAGATTGGCAGTCACTGACCCTTACCTTGAGAGTCTCTATAAAAGCCGGCCTGACGGTCATTATCCAGTAGAAGGAGAGATCTATTTGTGTATTACCTTGGGAGAACCGTTTAATGGATACTGTTATAAATTGGTGGCGGCCATATTGCGTACAACTTAGTAAGTCGGTAATAGATTTTCCCTCACCCCCGGCCCCTCTCCCAGAGGGAGAGGGGAGTGTGGCGGAACCAGCGGTTTTCTCCCCTCTCCCTCTGGGAGAGGGGCCGGGGGTGAGGGTGAAAATACGGTAAAAATTTTGCCTCGGTACTTACCCCAAGATGTGACTACTTAAACCACAGTATGAAAGAACTTTACACCATTGGTCACTCGAACCATTCCTTCGCAAACTTTTTAGAATTACTCAAACGACACAACATCAATGCGTTGTGCGATGTTCGTTCTCATCCTTATAGCAAATCTCATCCCCACTTTAACTACAAAGTGCTTCAACAAGAATTGCCTAAAAATAACCTCGCTTACGTTTTCTTGGGTAACGAGTTGGGAGGCAGAACCAATGATGTTACTTGTTATAATCCAGAAGGTCAGATCCAATACGACCGTTTAGCCCACACTCCACTCTTTCAAGCCGGTCTCCAGCGCCTACAAAAGGGAATAGAACGGTCCTATAAAATTGCGCTAATGTGTGCTGAGAAAGAACCATTATTCTGTCATAGGATGGTTTTAATTGGTCGTCAATTACGTTCTACCGAGTTGACCATTAAACATATTTTGGAAGATGGTCGTATTGAAACACAACCAGAAGCAGAACAACGTTTAATCCACTTACTGAATCTGCCGGCGCCGGATTTAATAACCGATGTTGAACAATTAATTGAGGTATCTTATCGTACCCAAAGCCAAACAATTGCTTATGTGACTCCCCATTTAAAAACGCTTGTCGTGCATGAAGAGAAGAACCATTATGAACCCCATCCAACTCTACACCATCGGCTTTACTCAGAAAACTGCCGAACAATTTTTTAACACTCTCCTCAAAGCCGGCGTTCACCGTCTCATCGATATTCGCCTAAACAACTCCTCCCAATTGGCAGGTTTCACCAAAAAGGAGGACTTAAAATATTTCCTAACAGTCATTGGTAACATTGACTATAGACATCTTCCAGAACTGGCACCCACTAAAGCAATTTTAGATGAATATAAAAAGAACAAAGGCGATTGGGCTGTTTATGAACAGCAATTCCTTGCCCTTCTCGATGGCCGCAAAGTCGAAAATAAATGGTCTGCCGACCTGTTTCATCAAAGTTGCTTACTGTGTAGTGAACCCACCCCAGAACATTGTCATCGACGGCTGGTCGCTGAGTATTTGAAGGAGAGATGGGGGAACGTGGAGATTAAGCATCTTTAGTCCAAAAGGTCCAAAACGTGTTTTGGACTCCACCGTAAGCGGAGTCCAAAACATGTTTTGGACTCCACCATTTCAATCAAACGGATGCCGCCGAATGATCGTCTCATTCCGTTCCGCACCCGTCGAAATAAGATCAATGGGCACCCCTAATGAGGCTTCAATTTTCTCCAAATAAGCCCGCGCATTGGCAGGTAAGTCTTCATAACGAGTGATGCCCACCGTGGAAGATTGCCAACCTGGCATTTCCAAATATTTGGGGACACAACGAGACAAAGCGTCGGCGCCATTGGGAGAAATGTCGACGGATTGACCTTCGTGGTTTTCATAACCCACGCAAATTTTCACCGGATCCAAATTGTCCATGACATCCAATTTCGTAATACATAAACCCGTGAAACCATTGATGATCTGGGCACGTCGCAAGGCTACCACGTCCACCCAGCCGCAACGCCGGCGCCGACCTGTGGTGGCACCAAATTCATGCCCTTTGGCAGTCAACTCTTCTCCCACTTCGTCAAATAACTCGGTAGGAAACGGCCCCGCACCCACGCGAGTACAGTAGGCTTTGGCAATGCCTAACACATAATTCAAATGTTGCGGCGCCATCCCACTACCCGTGGCGGCACCGCCCGTGGTAGTGTTAGACGAAGTGACATACGGATAAGTGCCATGATCAATGTCTAACAAAGTTCCTTGGGCCCCTTCGAAAAGAATCGACTGACCTTCCCGTTGCAAACGAGAAAGCAAGGCCGGCACATCTGTCACCATAGCAATCAAACGATCTGCAATCGCTAAGGTCTCATCTAATATTTTTTGATAATCAACCGGTTGCGTCTTGAAATAATGTTGCAAGGCAAAGTTATGATAGTCCATCACCTCTTTCAACTTGACCGCAAATTGTGACAGGTTCGCCAACTCACTGACTCGCATTCCACGGCGGGCGACTTTGTCTTCATACGCTGGCCCAATCCCTCGTCCTGTCGTCCCGATTTTCCCTTGCCCACGGGCTTGTTCACGGGCTTGGTCTAAGGCCACATGATAAGGTAATAACAGCGGACAAGCATCGCTAATCCGTAACCGGTCCCGCACTTCGACACCGCGATCTTCTAACATCTGAATCTCTTCCAACAAGGCCGCCGGTGACAGAACGACACCGTTGCCAATGACACAGGTGACTTTCTGCCGCAAAATACCAGATGGTACCAGATGTAAAACCGTTTTCACACCGTCAATCACCAGGGTATGTCCCGCATTGTGTCCACCTTGGTAACGCACAACAGCCGCGGCCCGGTCCGTCAACAAATCAACAATTTTGCCCTTGCCTTCATCGCCCCATTGTGCGCCAATGACTACGACGTTATTTGCCATAATATTTTACTCTACCTCTAGTTAAAATGAATAAGTGGCCAGGAGGCAAAGCTATGCTTTGGATTCCTGGCAAGTTGAAGACGTCGCCGGATTAGATTAAATTTTCACAGAACTTAATCACATTGGTGGACTAGAGACTTTAGCCGCACTGCCATATTAAGTTAAGGCACGGTGGAGTCGAGGCTTTAGCCGGCCGGCGGTAGGCGCCCCGCAATTTTAGTGAGGAGGTGATGCCTACGGCCAGCCGGCTAAAGCCTCCACTCCACCGGCGTTTTTCTCAACTTAATAGCATGGCAGCTAAAGTCTCTAGTCCACCGGCGCTTCCAAAATTTTTAGTCCAGCAATGCCGGAATTTCAATTCGTTTCAATTTGGAACCACCTGCCACCCTTTTTCTAGGGTCCAACGCAGTTCAAAATCACATCCCATCGCCCGCGCTTGCCCCTCTTGCTGAGGCAATTCCCCAATCACGGTATGACCTTCTTTCCGCAATTGTGCCACCTTCATCGCTAACGCAGGATCAGAGTTAGCAGGTGCAAAGATAGCAGAAACCACGGGGGGACGCGCAACGTCTTCCGATAACAAAGAGACTAGCGTGGTGAGATAGGTGCTAAACCCGGTAGCAGGTCGCTTCCGACCAAATAATTTTTCACTGATGTCATAACGTCCTCCCTTGACTACTGCCTGCCCATGTTTGGGAATATACACGGCGAAAACCAATCCTGTATGGTATTTATAACCTCTGGTTTCTGCCAAATCAAAGTAGAGAGGAACTTGATCGAATTGATCAGCCAGTTGTTCTAAATCGTCTAACACCTTGCCCAGGGCCGGCATGGCTGGCACCATGAGATTCCGCGCTTCTTCAAGTATGGCGCGGTCTCCATGCAGTTGCACCAGAGAGTTTAACAGTTCCTGGAATGGTTGCGGAACTTGCCAATCGGTCAACAACTTCTGGAGGTCGGAACTGGCCTTACATTTAATCGCTTCCGACAATTGCTGATGTTGTGTCGGCGTCAACGACAACGATTTGATCAATTGTTGATAAATTCCGACATGTCCCACATCCAAATGATATTCTGGGAGACCCACGGTGCCAAGTGTTTCTAACATCAGCGAAATAATTTCAATATCGGCCTGAAGACCTTCATAACCATACAGTTCAGCACCAATTTGCAAGGGCGATCGCGAACCGGCAAATTGATTCGGGCGGGCATGTAACACCGTCTCGGCATAACATAACCGCGTGGGAACATCGCGCCGCAAATGATGGGCGTCGATGCGGGCCACTTGAGGTGTCATGTCAGCCCGAATACCCATGAGGCGGCCCGTGAGTTGGTCAGTAATCTTAAACGTCTGCAAATCGAGGGCATCGCCCCGGTCTAACAGGAGAGATTCCAAATATTCAATCATCGGCGGAATGACGAGTTCGTAGCCCCAACTGGCATACAAATTTAGCAAACGGCGCCGCAAATTTTCTAGCTGTGCAGTGTCTGGTGGCAACATTTCCGTGATGCCTGCGGGAAGAATCCAACGGTCTTGATAATTCATAAGTTAAGAGTTCAAAAGTTTAGGAATTTAGGCGTTTATCAATCTCACTGTGTCAGTTTCTCCTAGTGTACCAAATATAATAGTATCACGCCTACTATCATACTAAATAAACCAATCATGCGTAAAGTTTTATCCTCCGTATCGAAAATCGTTTTTAAACTATCACGGAAGGTAGCAGGGTTTAAAAAGGGCATGATGCCTTCAATCACAAACATTAAAGCGACGGCGGTGCCGAGGTCTTTCCATTGCATGGTAATATGAATCTATAGTTGAGAAAAAAAGTCTGTGGCGGAAGTCAAAGGGGTTATCATCAATGATTTTGTAGGGTGGATTTTGTTGCGCGTATCCACCATCGAGTCGATTAAGATTATCATACACCAATTTGCCCGTCATCATCATCAAAATGTTTTCTGCATGACTGAAGTCTCGAACCTACATATCCTGAAATTAATCGCCAGGTGGACTAGAGGCTTTAGCCGCAATGCCATTCAGTTAAAGAAAATCCCGTTGGAGTGGAGGCTTTAGCCGGCCGGCCGTAGGCATTCCCCCCACTCAAATTGCGGGTCGCCTACCGCCGGCCGGCTAAAGCCTCCACTCCATCGTACCTTAACTTAATGGCATTGAGGCTTCAGCCGGTGGGTGCCGAACAGAATTGAAATCGCAGTGCCCACCTTCCGGCTAAAGCCTCTAGTCCACCAGCGTTTAAATTTCTGGGTAGCCTTGTCTCCCCCTCCGCAATTCCCTCTCCAACATCTCCCTCGGTCCCTGTTTCTTGATCATCTCCACAAACAACGGGACGCAGTAACGATACCAGTCCCCTTCCCGTTTTAGAACATAAGCTAATTCTAACCGTGCTAAGGATTCTTTGACGGCTTCGGGAGGGGAGTCAACTTGTAGTTGAGTGAGTAACTGCCATAACTCCGTCATGTTGAACTGGCCTTGGGGGAGAGTGGCATAGACTAGGATGCGGTCTAGGCGATTGTCTGCTTGGCGATCATCGCTTAGGGAAGTGCCCCAGTGGCCTAACGCATCGTCGAGATGTTTGCTGTTTAACGCGGTTTGAAGGTCGGCTTCTTCAATGAGGCGGCGTTGTTGGAGACCGTTTAATATCTCTTGACAGACGATAGCGATTAAATTGGCGCGGTGGCCAGTTTGTTCAATTAAGGTGTGAACCATCTTCTCCGCGTCGGCATAGCGTAGATTTAAGGCCGTCATGGGGCGGGTGGCTAACTGGTAACAGGCGTCGGGTTCTAAGGTGCCTAAACGTAACGGTTCCCCAAAGTTTTTGATGGGGGAGTGGTAGTCTAGTACGGCTTGATAGAGGTCCCAGAAACCGGCGAGAATAAAGTAGCAGTGGCCTTCGGCACTGAGGTTGCGGAAGGTGTGTAAAGTGCGATATTGGCGTTGGGCTTCGGTGCGGATAAAGCCGTCCACTTCATCTAATAAGAACACATATCGTTGTCCCGCCGGTGGGTGGGCCAGGTGCGTGAGTAAGGTGGCTGAATCAGTGGTGGTGGGCAAGCCCAGGGATTGGGCGAGGCGTTGGAAAATGTCGTCACTGCCAATGGATAGGTATTGGCATTGAATTTGGGAAGCGTGGCGGTAGCGGCGTTCGAGTTCTTGTAATAAACTGGTTTTGCCGAGTTGCCGGGCGCCTATCAGTAAGTAATTGCGCGGTTCACGGGTGAGAATGTCGGCTAGGAGGGCGTCGCGGCCAAAGAACATCGTGGCGCGGACGCCACCGCCGGTTTGGTAGGGGGAGAGGCGACTGACTTTGACTTGGGAGGCAATCAGTTGGGCAAAGGTTTGGCGGGTGTGGGCGGGAGGGACGAGGAAGAGGCGCGTGAGGGCTGGATTGTTGGGGACGACCCACATCATGGCCCCCTGGCTTTCTTCCGGTTGGGCTTTTTGTAACTGCGTTTGTTGAGTCAACTCGGTGCTGATAATGAGACAGACTTGGGTTTGTTGCGAAAAGGGTAACTGGCGCAGTTTGACGACGACTTGACTGGCTTGCCAGGTCGGCGGGGGGAGGATGAGGAGGCATTTGTCAAGGGGGAGGATAAAGGACTCGCCAAAACCGTGGAGGTAATAGAGGGGCAAGTCTGGGGTGCCAGAGGAGTCTATGGAATGGGACACATCCAAAAGTTTGGCCAATAATTCGGCCCTGGCGGCGCCGGTGGCTTGATAAAATTGGAGGGTGGTTGCCCATTGGTTAAGCGGTATTTGTTGTTGATTTAACACCGTTTGCCACCGTCCCGCCCATTGTAACCAGCGGCGGGCTTGGGGGAGTTCTTCTAAGGGGAGGTCGTAAAGTTGCGCAGGGGTTTGGGAGACCGCCAGGACCAAGGGGTGGCGGAAGACTCGCCAGTAGTAAATCAAGACTAGCAATACCGTCAGGAGGGTCAGGAGGACCGTATAAGCATACCAAGGCGGTGGGGGGAGGATAAGCACTTGGTTAGGAAAAGTCCACTCATGGAGGGGGACGCCACGGGTCTTGGCCGTGAAGTTTAAGCGGGTGTCGTCAGTTAATTTCAAGGTGTTGGGCAACGCAAAAGAGACACTAAACGGTCCTCCCGCCGCGACGTTTTTACGTGTCACTTCATCTAAGGCAGTGGCGCCGCCCAGGTTGCCATTGAATATCGTTTCAGGAAGAGAGTGTTGCCCCACGTTTTTGAAAGACACTGACAAGGTTCTGACGGGTTGGAAATACCCTTCTTGTTGAACCACTGCCGTCAGCCATTTTAAACTAGGCGTTTGGGTAGAGACTCGCACAGTTTTTAAAATAGGTTTGCCATGCGCCTGAGTTATCCGCAAATTGAGAGGATAAATGCCACCTTGAGGCCGGGCATACTCAGCCAGGGCCGACACTTTCACCGGCACGGTCACCGTTGACTGGGGGGCCAAAAAGACGGTGGTCTCTGGGGAGTAAAAGAGAAGCGGCGACTGATTATGTTTATCACGAACGATTTCATGCACAATATCTACCCAATAGACTCGTCCCGTTCCTTGATTGTGTAAAGTGACGGTCAAGTCCGTGGGCGTCCCTTCGGGCACAGTTAAGGTATCTCGGTCCAGCGTCACAGCCAATTCCCCGGCTTCTTGAGGAGGCAAGAGAGGGGAGAGGCTACCATCAGCTTGGCGTGTTTGAAGGAGTCTGCCATCATCATACCGCCAGCACTTGCCACTCGCTTGACAACTTACCCAAATGCCTCGTTGTCCACTGGCGAAAATCCATAGTAAGTTGCCGGTGGCCACGTCCCACACGCGCATCGTTCCATCAGCGGACCCGGAGATCAACGTCTTCCCGTCGGGGCTATAGGCGACGGACGTAACATAGCTAGTATGCCCCTCCAGCCGGGTGAGTTCGTGCCCCGTGGCCACCTCCCACACGCGCACCGTGTTGTCCCCTGACCCCGAGGCCAACGTCTTCCCGTCGGGGCTATAGGCGACGGACGTAACTGTGGAAATATGCCCCTCCAGCCGGGTGAGTTCGTGCCCCGTGGCCACCTCCCACACGCGCACCGTGTTATCATCTGACCCCGAGGCCAACGTCTTCCCGTCGGGGCTATAGGCGACGGACGTAACTTTGAAAGTATGCCCCTCTAGCCGTTTTCGTTCGCGACCCGTGGCCACTTCCCAGAGGCTGATAGTGCCATCCCCATTTCCAGTGGCTAAGGTTTGGCCATCTGGACTAAAGGCAATTGAATTAATTATGCTTCTCGGTGATAGAGTCTGAAACAATGCCTCTAATTCCGCAGGACTGTTCGCCAGTTGTTCTCCTTCGGGGACTAACGGTGGCAAGGAAGCCGCGGCGGTGGTGCCGCAGAGAGTGAGGAGGAAGAGGAGGTTGTAAAGGGGGAGAGTGGGGAGGGACATGGTTGTAAAGGAATGAGGAGGTTGATAATGATGAATGGCGTCCAAAACAGGTTTTGGACGCTGGTGGTTAATGATGATGCTGGAGTCCAAAACCTGTTTTGGACTCCGGTGGTTAAATGTTGCACTCGTTATTCGTGATACTCATTCATGGTTCCACTAGCCACTGCTGCCAACTCTGCTTCCAATTGTTCAACCGTCGGCAAACTTCCTTGAAGTTGCACAGGTAAAGCAGTGATCAATTGATAGGTGGATACTCCAATCGGTTTACTCAAATCTCGCAAAGCATATTCCACGAGAGTCTTATTTTTGGATTGACATAAAATTATTCCTACACTGGGTTGATCATCGGGATGTTTGAGAAGGTCATCTACTGCGGATAAATAAAAATTCAACTTGCCTGAAAATTCGGGTTGAAATTCCGTCATTTTCAAATCAATGACCACAAAACAACGTAACCGCAGATGGTAAAATAACAAATCCAAATAAAAATCTTCTCCCGCTACCTCCAAATGATACTGACTCCCCACCAAAGCAAATCCCACGCCCAATTCCAACAAAAACTCCCGCAAATGATTCAGCAAGGCCCTTTCCAAATCACGTTCCTGGGCCTGTTCCGTCAGATTGAGGAAATCAAAAGTATAAGGGTCTTTCAATACTTGTTGCGCCAATGCGGATTGCACCTTGGGCAAAGTGCGGTCAAAATTCGTCTGGGCCTGGCCTTGACGATGAAACAATCCACTGGCAATTTGGTGTGTCAATATACTACGACTCCAACCCTGTTGGATAGTTTGGTCAATATACCATTGCCGTTCAATCGAGTTTTTAACCGATTCTAAAATACGAACATTGTGACCCCAAGGAATTTGTGCAACAACCTGTTGCACAAATTGTTCTTCTGGATAAGTTTCTGCAAAAGCCCGCATATACTTGAGGTTCCGTGAAGAAAAACCTTTGAGTTCCGGGAACTCTCGATGTAAATCGGTGGCCAGACGATCAATCACCTTTGCCCCCCAACCGTGTTGTTGTTGACGTTGCAAAATGAGTCGTCCAATTTGCCAATAGAGTAACACCAATTCACGATTTACTGCCAGTATTGCGGCAGTTTGAGAATGACGAATGTGGTTTTGAATTTGTTGTAATAAGTCCTCGTAGCCGGCGGGCTGGGATAAATTAAGTTTAGTCATTATTTTGAGTGTCGTTGGTCATTTTTGTGTTCCCACGCATCGGCGCGTGAGGACCTGTTTTTTTGTGGGAAGGAGTCCAAAACATGTTTTGGACTCCGGTTCTGAAAGAAACTTAGTTTTTCCTTACCTTTGCCACTTCCTCCAACACCTGCAAGCCGGCCTGGCGGATGGCTTCACAACGCCATACTAGCCAACCTTCTTGTTCTTTCAACAAATTTAACCAATACACTTCCCGTAACAGGAGGTCAAAAATATGGGGTTTCACGGTGTCCACATTGGTCTGATTTAACCATTCACGTAACTGTTGCAGATGAATCGGTTGATGTGTGAACTTCGCAAAGGCACTGACTAACACCGTTTCTTGAGACAATCGTCCCAGGTAATCAGGGACGGTGCCGGCGGGCGTTTTAACCCGGTAAGTTAAACAACATTTCAACAATTCTGGATGACCGCCACTGGCTTCCAATATATCTTGACGGTCTTTGGCTGTCAAGGGGGGATGTTGTGGAAATTGTTGTTCATAGAGACGTTGTATGTCTTCACTGGTCAGTTCGGGCCAACGTTCGATCCTGGCAATGTTTAGGAGAGATGAGGTATCAGCCTGAAATTTTAACTCCTCCAGTTTACCACTGCCCAATAGCAGCACTTTTAATTTACCTCTCAGTATCAAATTACGCAAGGCAATGGCTAATTCTTTGGCCCGGTCAGGGTTGCCTTTTTCGACGCGGTTGAGGAAGAGATAAAGATGATGATGGTCCTGCGGTAATTTTCCCAGCAACAGGTTTTCCCAATCCATAGCTGTTTTACAGGGACGTTGCCAACCCAATTGTTTGGCTAAATTCGAGAAATATTCCTCCTCCGTCACCTCTTCTTGACCTGTGGGAATCAGTTGACAGGTATATTCCTCTCCCACTCGGTGCTGGAGTTGTTGATAAATCGTTTCCAGGACATTGGGCAAGATTCGGTGTTCTTGGGCCAATAGCATCAAGGGAGGCGAGGAGTCGAGTTGTTCTAGCACTTGGTCCAAAAAGGTTTGGTCGCTTTGGAGAAGAAGCGCAGGGGGTGACGATGGCAGTTCGGTGGTTGACGGTTCGGTGATTGACGGTTCGATGACCATTTCAGTAGCAGTCAAGAAATGTTCGCGAAACCAGGGAAGGATTCGCCCAACTAACAGGTAAATCAACACCGTCACTCCAATGACTGATATAACGATGGATGCTGACGTAAAGCCAAATTGGAGAAGGGCAATGATGATGCCAATAACGGTGACGATAATGGCTACAAAATTAAGAATGTCGCTGACGGTGAACAGGGCTTTGGGGGAAGATGAGGTTATCATGGTTTGTGTGTCTATGTGAAAGTAATTTGACAGAGATGATGATTTAGCTTTGCTTTCACCGCGCAGGGTCAGGAAAGCTGGTCGTTATTAAAGTCCATGAGTCCAAAATGCAACTTTGTCACAAAGCTACGCTTTTCTGCTGGAACGCAATAAGAATGATTGCGCGGTGCGTCCGCTATGCTACGGCGCGAAACTGCGCAATAATTCTTATTGCGTTCCAGCTTAAATTATACGAGTTTGGGGGAATATTACTATATTATCGTCATTTTAGCTAGGCATTGGTTTTTATACGTTCTATCCGATTCAAAATGGTACGATGATAATCCGGCCAGAGGAAATAGTAAGTACCTAAGCAGAAATTTTACGGTATTTTCAATCGTCGCCCTCACCCCCAGCCCCTCTCCCTCTGGGAGAGGGGCCGGGGGAGAGGGTAAAGGCGTCATTATACCAGAAAATTTCTGCTTCACTACTTACAGGTTCAAAGGAATCTCACTATAGTGTTTCTGGTAGTGATGCAATGTGGGTGATATGTTTACCCTCACCCCCGGCCCCTCTCCCAGAGGGAGAGGGGAGAAAACCGTTGGTTCCGCCACACTCCCCACGCCCGTAGGGAGAGGGGCCGGGGGTGAGGGCAACTCCATGAATATCACCCAGATTGCATCACTACCGTGTTTCTAAAGCATCTTAAAATCCAGGAGGAAACAACGTCGCTTTGTCACAAAGCTATGCGGTTTCCTCCTGCTATTTCCCCGTCCCTTTCTTCTGGAGTCCTTCCAAATACCGTTTATCCCTTTCAATTTGAGGACGCCAAGCCAAGTAAAACCGTTTTGCCGCCGTCTTCCCAACATACCGCCAATGCCAAGGTTCTCGCATAAAACGGCGAGTTCTTCTATAATAATAAGTCGGCACCCAACCTGCTTTTATCCCTTCCTTTAACAACCATAAAAAGGCCTTGGAAGGAAATTGTACTTGGGCAAAATCAATGGTTGTTCCAATATTATGTTCTGAATACCCAGGTTTTTCCGCCCGACTCGCCCCATATTGGCGATACAGGCTTTTCTGGGTTGCTAAACTTCTGTAACCAGAGATGGGAACGAGGGAAATTCCTTGTTTTGCGGCTTGTCGTTTCAGGGACAGATAGGCTTGAAAGGCGGCTTTTCTCAATTTGAGGCCACCCTTGGCCCCTCTGAAATTGACCAACTTGCCCACCGAAGACCGTCCAGGCCGCACATATTGATAAGACTCGCCGACAGGATAACCAAATACGTCAATAATCCGTCCCCCCTGGCCTTTCGCGTATAATAACCACTGGGGCATCAATGAGGCGGTCAAGAAAACCCCCACTTGTTGAAAGAAACGTCGTCTGGATGGATTGATTGAGAAGTGGTGAGGGGATTTTTCTGGTATCATGTCTTTAGAAATGTCTAAAGACTTGCTTTTTTTTACAAAATTTTGAATGATATGAAGAATATTCATAGCTAAAGAATTGAATGGAGAATAGAAATATGGATAATAGATTCTCGATAACGAGAATCACACAGGTGGAAGTAGAGGTTTTAGCCGTGGAACGACGATGGTGGACTAGAGGCTTTAGCCGGGGGGTTGCCACAATGCCATTAAGTTAAACGCAATGGGTAGGGTGCGTCCTACGCACCATTTAGGAACGATGCCATTTTCAAAATGGTGCGTAGGAGGCACCCTACCTTAACTGAATGGCAATTTTCAAAATGGTGCGTAGGACGCACCCTACCTTAACTGAATGGCATTGGGGGGTGCCACCGGCTTACGCCTCTAGTCCATCAAGATTTGATTATCCATTATCCGTTATCCATTATCCACTCACTTAAATAAACAATACTCTCTAAAAACGATTTTTTTGGCAGGAAAATATCACTATGAAAATCGACATCAAAACTGCGTTACGTGCTATCACTGAAAAACAAGATTTAACGATGGAACAAATGTCCAGTGTGATGCAGGACATTATGACAGGTGCCACGACTCCTGCCCAAATTGGCGGTTTTCTAATTGGACTGCGTATGAAAGGGGAAACAGTCACAGAAATTGCCGCCGCTACTCAAGTGATGCGAGAATTGGTCACGACAGTATCTGTCACAGGGCCTCACCTAGTGGATATTGTGGGGACTGGCGGAGATGGTCTGTCAACATTTAATATTTCCACCGCTTGCGCTTTTGTGGTGGCTGCCGCGGGGGGGAAGGTAGCCAAACATGGCAATCGTTCCGTCTCCAGTCAATCTGGTAGTGCCGATGTGTTGGAAGCGTTGGGGATTAAGATTAATCTCACTCCTCCTCAAGTGGCCCAGTGTATTGATCAAGTTGGATTTGGTTTTATGTTTGCCCCATTGCATCACAGTGCGATGAAACATGCTATTGGCCCGCGCCGGGAGATGGGCGTCCGCACGATTTTTAATCTGTTAGGGCCCCTCACTAATCCTGCCGGTGCCCCTCATCAACTCATTGGCGTTTATAGTCGCGCTTGGGTCGAACCGATTGCCCAAGTGTTGCAACAATTGGGGAGTGTCCATGTTCTCGTCGTCCATTCGGAAGATGGTTTGGACGAGATTAGCATTGCGGCGCCGACTTTTGTGGCAGAATTACAGCATGGGTCTATTACCACTTACACCATTACGCCCGAACAGTTCGGTTTACAACGCGCCCCGTTAAGTGAGATACAAGTGCATTCCGCGAAAGACAGTGCCGAGTTGATTCGTAAGATGTTGGATGACCAACCCAGTGTGGCTAGAGACACAGTTTTACTGAATGCAGGGGCCGCACTTTACGCCGCCGGGGTGGCCGACCACATTGCCCAAGGTATCGCGCAAGCTAAAACCGTTTTAAGCAATGGTGCCGCCCGTGCCAAACTGTCGGCCCTCGTCGATTTAACCCAACGTTTTTAGCTGGACTAACCAAATAAGTCAAGCTAGATTCCAATAAGACTGAGTAACCGCTATGAGTTCCTATATTTTAAATTTTTTTAGGCGTCATAAACTTTCCAAACCCTCTAATAAAACTAATATGCCCGACATCTTAACCCAAATTCTCCGTCGTAAAGAGGAGGAGATTGCAGAATGTGTTGCCCACATTCCTCTGCGTGAACTCAGTCATATTGCGGCTAACAGTCCGCCGCCACGAGGCTTTGTGGAGGCTATCAATGCCCGTCTTCAAATTGAACAGGTTGCCATCATTGCCGAAATTAAGAAGGCCTCGCCTAGCAAGGGGGTGATTTGTCACCACGATTTCAACCCCAGCAAAATTGCGAAAAGCTATGAACGAAACGGCGCCGCCTGTCTGTCCGTACTCACAGATAAAGATTTCTTTCAAGGCGCCAACGAGTATTTACAACAAGCGCGGGGCGCCTGTATGTTGCCCGTCTTACGCAAGGATTTCATTATTGATCCTTACCAAGTTTATGAAGCCCGGGCGATAGGGGCGGATTGTATTTTACTGATTGTAGCAGCGTTAAATGATGCCAAATTACATGAATTGGCCAACTTAGCCCAATATTTGGGCATGGACTTATTGGTGGAAGTCCATAATCAAGAAGAAGTGGAACGGGCCCTGCGTCTGAATCCACGCTTGATAGGTATTAACAATCGCAATTTACATACGTTTCACACCCGTCTGGAAACAACTTTAGAACTGTTAGAGTTCATTCCCAAAAAACATGTGGTGGTGAGTGAAAGTGGTATTCATACGGCCCAGGACATCGCTTTACTCAGTAATGCAGGAGTACGGACGTTTTTAATTGGGGAGGCATTTATGAGTGCGGAGAATCCGGGGACGGCTATGGCACGGTTGTTTAATTGAATGAACAATGAATAATGGAGGCTGGACTAGAGGCTTTAGCCGGTGGTTGGCGCACGTCACCCGTTGAACCACCACCACACTTCCAAAATTCGTCCTTTTCCTTAACTCACTCACTATCAACACTTCATAGAATTTTATATGTCTAAACTATTCGGGATTCTCAAACGCCACGCTTTACGAATTGTAATCAGTCTAGCTATTCTGATTTTCTTCCTCCTCCAGGCAGGTCCCCCCATCTCTTCGAATTTTCTCCAGGCACTCGAACATCGTGCCTACGATGTGAGACTACAATTGACGATGCCCAACACAGTGGATACGCGCATTGTCATTATTGATATCGACGATAAAAGTCTCAAAGAAATCGGTCACTGGCCTTGGCCACGGGAGACGTTGGCAAAATTACTTGACCTGTTGTTTCATACCTACCACATCGATGTGTTAGGAATGGATGTAGTGTTTGCCGAAGCGGATAACAGTTCAGGTCTTCACCAGTTGGACGAACTGGCCCGCGGCGATTTAAGACACGAAACCTCCTTTTTGACGACCCTAGAGAAGTTGAGACCAGCTTTGGATTATGACCAATTATTTGCCAAGAGTATTCAAGAACACAAAGTGGCACTTGGCTATACTTTTAATAGTGCCCAATCTCAAAACAGTATCCAAAGCTTTGAAGAAATCGGCGACTTGCCCACTCCCACGGTGTCTGCCGAACAACTTAAAGAGAATGGACTGATTTACCGCTTCCCAGGGCGCGGTTTTGTCACCAATTTGCCCATTTTTCAACGCAGTGCCACGGCGGCAGGCCATTTTACGTCTGCACCTGACGCCGATGGTATCATCCGCAAGATTCCCATACTGTTTGGTTACAATGGCAATCTCTATGAATCACTCTCTCTGGCTGTTACTCGCCTAGCCTTGGGAGTAGATCGGGTCGAACTGGGTCCGATTCACCCCACGAGTTCTGCTTCCCCCAGTTTGGAATACCTACAAATAGGGGACCGTCATATCCCAGTCGACAACAACTTGCAAACCTACATTCCCTATCGAGGTCAATGGGGTAGCTTCCCTTATGTTTCGGCCACGGATATTTTGCATGAACGTATTCCTGAGAAAGACCGTTTGACCAATACGATTGCCCTCCTGGGCACGACGGCCCAAGGTTTAATGGATTTACGTTCCACCCCTATGCAAAGGGTTTATCCAGGCGTAGAAGTCCATGCTAACCTCATTTCTGGGATCCTAGATAATCAACTTAGGTACTCACTGCCCTATCAAAACTCTGTGGAAGTGTCTCTCTTGATTGGCGTCGGTCTCATTATGATCCTCCTACTTCCCCTGTTCAGTCCACTCATAGCCACCCTGGGCACTTTGATGTTGTCAGGAATCATCATTGGCATAAACATGTTTCTTTGGAATAATCATATCGTCTTCCCTCTCGCCCCGACCTTGTTGCTGATACTGTTCCTGTTCATCTTTAACATGTCTTATGGATTTTTTGTAGAAACCACCAACAAACGTTATTTAACCCATCTCTTTGGCCAATATATTCCGCCTGAATTGGTGGACAAGATGAATAAACATCTAGGTCAAAAATTCACCTTGGAAAGCGAAAGTCGCGACATGACGGTTCTCTTCTCCGACGTGCGCGGCTTTACCACTATTTCTGAAGGACTTGAACCGAAAGAACTGTCGGAACTGATGAATGCCTACCTCACTCCGATGACCCGCATTATTCATGACCACCGCGGCACCATTGACAAATATATGGGCGATGCTATCATGGCTTTTTGGGGGGCACCGCTATCGGATCCTCTCCACGCCCGTCATGCCATTGAGGCGGCCATGCAAATGCTTAAACAACTTAAAGAGATGCAACCTCAATTTAAAGCCCACGGCTGGCCTGAAATCAAAATTGGCGTCGGCTTAAACACGGGCATTATGAATGTCGGCAACATGGGTTCCCAATTTCGAATGGCCTACACCGTGCTAGGAGATGCTGTCAATTTAGGGTCACGATTAGAAGGTATCACGAAACAATATGGCGTTCAACTGATTGTTAGCGAAACGACAAAAGCCGCGGCCCCAGAATATATCTATCGAGAATTGGACCGCGTGCGAGTCAAAGGCAAAGAACATCCTGTCGCCATTTATGAACCTATTGGCCTGCATGACAAAGTCAGTCAAGACGAATTGGAAGAAATCATCTTCTATGAAAAAGCCCTGGATTACTACCGTACGCAACATTGGGACCTAGCCCAAGCACAATTTGCCCAATTACATTCTCAACATCCCAACCGTCTGTTATACAAAATCTATGCGGACCGAGTAGAATATTTTCTCAACCACCCTCCTGGGAACGACTGGGATGGGGTGTATACGTTTACCACTAAATAGCTGAAGAAAATGGAGAAAGGAGAATAAGTTCGACTCAGGAGTTCAAAGCGTTTAGCTTTAACAAAGTTGACGCTTTGGACTCCTGGAGGAGACCCTGAGTTCTCTTTCTCCATTTTCTACTAATCCATTATGAACCTTACTACCAACCACCCTTATAATAACCAAAACCAAGGCACACTTCTTATTGTCGATGATATTCCAGGCCACTTAAAGGCCCTCATTCTCTATTTACAAAACCTTCAGTTTAAAGTACAACTCGCCCACAATGGCGAAGAAGCTATTAAACAAGCGGCTGAAAATCAACCTGACCTCATTTTATTAGATGTCCTCATGCCCAAAATGGATGGCTTTGAAACTTGTCGCCAATTGAAATTTTTGGAAAAAACTCGTGCTATCCCGGTTATCTTTATGACGGCCCTGGATGATAACGTCAACAAAGTCAAAGGATTTGAAGTCGGCGGAGTGGATTACATTACGAAACCGATTCACCATGAAGAAGTATTGGCCCGCGTCACCACTCATCTGAATTTAAGACGCTTGCAACACCTTCTGGAACAGAAAAACGGTGAATTGCAAAGACAAAACCAAAAACTCGAAAGAGTTGCCCATATCATTGCTTATGACCTTAAAGAATCTCTGTTGAATCAAACCAACACGGTCAAGCGACTCTCCAATTTCCTGGCCGATAAATATTTAGCTAAACTGCCAAACATGGAACCTCTGGCCATTTCTCAACTGATTGAAGAAACCAGTATGGAGATGCTGGAGGTCATGGATAAATTACTGCTGTTGACAGTTCATTCCGCCGATTCGTAAATTTCGGTAGTGATGCAATGTGGGTGATATGTTTCCCCTCACCCCCGGCCCCACGCCCGTAGGCGTGGGGAGAAAACCACTGGTGCCGCCTGTCTCCCCTCTCTCTCTGGGAGAGGGGCCGGGGGAGAGGGCAACCTGAATATCACCCAGATTGCATCACTACCGAGGTTTTTATGGTCAAAGAATTGAAACCAGGCGTTTTGCAACAGGTGCGGGGGACCATGAAGTATCATCCAGAATTTAGTCAGTTGTAAATCCCTGTTGGAAATGCTGGCCGAGAGGCTTTAGCTACGATGCCATTAAGTTAAGGAATTGGTTAGAAGCACGGGGATCATCACTGCCAGTCCTTAAAAGTTCCTTAACCTAATGACATTGCGGTTGAAGTGCCAACTCCATCAGAACCTCACTGATAGAAATAATTATTCTATTGATGTTTTTTGAGAAAATTCGAGTATTGACAATAAACCATTCTTTCTGTTAATCTATACTTAACTTCCTAAATTTTTAACTTTATGACTTCAAAAGAAAAACGGCTTTTAAAATTTGCTTCCATCATTTTCGTCATTTTTGCTGCCGTTCAATTGTTGCCCATGGCCAATCAATTTGGGCACGATTATTGGCAACATCTTCAAGACCTGAAAGCAGAAATTGACAAGTCCAAAAAACTGCAACTGGAAACGCAACATTGGGTCGAGGAAAATCAAAAAGCCCATGAAAAATTCTCACAAGTCAATGCCGGTGCCATCGAAGGCAGTAGCAGCCAGTTAGTGGGCGCTAATTTACAAAAATTACTTCGAGAATTGGCCAGACAAACGGGTCTCACTATCAATACCATGGAACCGCCGAAAACGGAAACAGACCGATCAAATCGTTGGATGTTGGTTGTCCAAAGTATGCAATTTGATGCAGATTCCAAAACCTTGATGGCGTTTTTAAAAAAGTTAGACAAGGCGCCTAAAAAATTGATTGTGGCTAACCTAGATGTGCGTAGCAATCGAGACCGATTGAATGGTACAATGCAAATTACGGGGTTTAGTCAAATTGTGGAAAATCATTCGCAGTAGTGGTTGGTTGGACAATAGAGGTTTTATAAATCAAGCTGTTACTTGACCAAGATTACACCGAATATCGGTAGTGTTGCAGAAGTGATGGATAATACATTACCTCTATAACACTACCAGAATATCAAGAACATGGAAAAACGTCGTATGAAAGAAACCTATAATGTTTATTGTGACGAAAGCTGTCATCTTGAAAAGGACACTCATCCAGTCATGGTGTTGGGTGCTATCTGGTGTCCTGTCGAAGACACTCGTGACATCGCTGTTCGTCTGCGGGAAATTAAAACCCGACATGGTTTAAAATCCGATTTTGAAATTAAGTGGGTCAAACTCTCACCCGCCAAACAACAGTTTTATCTCGACCTCTTGGATTACTTTTTCGACAACGATAATTTGCATTTTCGCGCCCTCATAGTGCCCGATAAATCCAAACTCAGACATGCAGATTATCAACAAACCCATGATGATTGGTTCTACAAAATGTATTTTGAAATGCTTAAAACCATTTTGTCCCCGCAAGCCCATTATAGAATCTATCTGGATATTAAAGATACCTGGAGTAGAAAGAAAGTGGCTAACCTCCATAACGTTCTCTCCAATGATATTTATGATTTTGGAAGACAAGTGATTGAACGTGTTCAGACGGTGCGTTCCCATGAGGTTGAAATATTACAATTAACCGACTTACTAACAGGAACGATTTCTTACGCTAACCGTCACCTTACCACCAGCACTGCTAAACAAACCATGGTGGAACGTATGCGTAAACGTTCGGGTTATACTTTACTGAAACCCACGCTTTACCAAGAACGTAAAGTCAATCTCTTTTATTGGCAAGCCAGGGAACTTTAAAAAATGCCTCCACCAAATTGGCTTCCACCAAATTGGCTTCCACCATTGCTGACCGATATAGTACGGCCTTATACAGACAGCACGTTTGCGCAACTTTATGAAGTGTTTGAAAGAGATTTTATACAGGGCAAACCTATCTTTGAAGGGAAGCCAGTATGGTGGAACAAGAAAATTTTACCAGGAGACTTTTACGAAGAAGGTTTTTGGCATCTTGTCCAAAAAATTGAAAAGGAAGTGAAGGGAAGAGTTCCTGATTTTTGTCGTGCAGAACGATTGTCCTGGTGTGTACCCGTCATTACCCATGCCAATGATATTGCCATTAAGACCTTTGACTATGAAGAATCAACGGGGCGTGTGAAAACTTATTTATGGCTGGTAGGGGGGGATTACCGTGTAATTTTGGAAAAGCGAACAACGAATTTTGGTGAAATTATGTTTTTGCTATCTGCACATTGTATTGAACATGAAAACACTAGAAAAGACATGCAGAGAAAATACCAACAACAAGTAAAATAATGCTATTTCCGCCTTGGGCAAGCCAAAACGGAGACAGAACTCCTCCTACACATGGCAGGTGAGATACCTAGTAATATATTAACTCCATGCTTTAAAGTCAAGGGGGGGCAAGATAATATTTCTCTTAAATTATCGATACAGTGCCAGAAAAACTTAGTTTTTCAAAAAAAACTAACTTTTTAATGCTAATATTCTAAAAAAAGGTATCACTATGACCCTAACACAAACCTTAACTTTACCCTTATTTACCCAACTCCTTTCCAAAAAAGGCATTGCGCCCGTGGAACGGTTTCCCGACGACCCGCGTTTAATGTTCACCACTCCGCCTGAAATTGAAGACCGTACCAAAATTCGTTTCATGTTAGGTCGTCAAGTTCGTTTTGAACGGGCACAAGAAGAATATGTGTCTCGTCTGATCAAACATTGGCGGGCAAAACTGTCACCAGAATTGGAAGGAACGAACGACAGCAGTGGCAAAGACATAGACAATGAATATTTAAAAGATTTAGCTTCCGACGCGCCGATTATTCGCATGGTCAACCATTTGATGGAACGCGCTTTGGATTTAAACGCCAGCGATATTCACTTTGAACCTGAAGAAAAGTATCTCATGGTACGTTGTCGGGTGGACGGCGTCATGGTGGGCATTGAAAAATTACCCGCCACCGTGCAACCCGCCGTCTCCTCCAGAGTGAAACTGATGGCGAAACTCGACATTGGTGAAAAACGTCTCCCCCAAGATGGACGCATTCAATATCAGATGGGCACTCGTACCCTTGATATGCGCGTTTCCACCCTGCCCGGCGTACATGGCGAATCCATTGTCTTGCGTATCTTAGACCGGGGCGACGTGCAAGTGCAATTGGAAAAATTGGGAATGCCTCCTGACGTTCTGAAACCCTATTCGCAACTGATTCAACAACCGCATGGAATTATTCTCGTCACCGGTCCCACTGGTAGCGGGAAGACGACAACGTTGTATGCTACTTTGGAAAAAATTAACACCGGTCTGCAAAAAATCATCACGATTGAAGACCCTGTAGAATATCAATTGGAAGGCACTACCCAAATTCATGTCAACTCCAAAATTGGTCTCTCCTTTGCCATGGGTCTGCGTTCCATTGTTCGTCAAGATCCTGATATTATCATGGTGGGAGAAATTCGTGACCACGAAACCGCTGAAATTGCTATTGAGTCGGCCTTGACGGGTCATTTGGTCTTCTCTACTTTACATACTAACGACGCGGCAGGTGCCGTGACCCGTTTGCAAGATATGGGAACCGAAGGTTATTTAATCAGTTCCAGTCTCCTGGGTGCGATGGCCCAACGCCTGGTTCGCAAAATTTGTGATCACTGTGCAGACCAGCAACCGTTGACGGTGGAGGAATCGGAATTACTGAATCTGAGTCGCGCCCAGTTTCCCCAGGTGAGACGTGGAAAAGGATGTGAACGTTGTGGCAACACAGGTTATCGAGGACGTTTAGGGTTGTATGAACTTCTGGTCGTCTCTGACAATGTTCGCCACATCATCGGCAGTGGCGGGGACGCAAATCAAATTCGCAATCAAGCTGTGCAAGATGGAATGCGGACGTTACGGCAAGATGCGTTAGAAAAACTGTATCATGGAATCACGACACCTGAAGAAATTGTGCGGGTGACGCGGGCGGTGTAGTGAACCAGGTGGTGATGAAATTTGGGTGAAATATCGAAAAGTTTCTCTTTGGTCTTGAACTCTGATTAAGATGATTAAATGAGGACTCTGATAAGGAGGTTTTACTAATCGAGGAGGTTTTACTAATCATAGTTCATCTGAAAATCATTCTAATCATAGTTCAGACATTTCACTTTAAAATCATTCTAATCAGAGTTCAGACATTTCACTCAGATTTCATCACTATCGTGAACCTTACAGAAACTTAGTTTCTTAGCAATGGTTTTACCACATCAAACCGGAATTTCTCAAACCTGTAGGTATTAATATCAAGATGGAAGAAATATTGTTTGGCATGTTATTCCTTTTATTAGGGTACTTTCTGGTGAAGGGCCTATTTAAATACTTTATTGTCTTGCGTGTGCAAAAAGCTGCCGAATTTGGAAGTCTGGAAGCACAATACACGCTGGGGGTCATTTACCATGAAGGCGAAGGAGTCCTGCGAGACTTTGAAAAGGCCGCTTTTTGGTTTCGTCAAGCGGCGGCACGAGGTCATACCGATGCGCAAAACAATTTAGGTATCATGTATTTAGAAGGCAAAGGGGTACCCCAAAATGCGGCCCAAGCGGCCTATTGGATTCACAAAGCCGCCGAACAAGGAGATGCCGAAGTGCAATATAACTTAGGTGCCATGTACACGGAAGGAGAAGGGGTACCTCAAGATTTTGAGAAAGCCAGAGAATGGTTTCAAAAAGCCGCAGACCAAGGACACCCAGAAGCCCAAAATAATTTGGGAATCATGTATTATGAAGGCGAAGGCGTTCACAAAGATTTTGCAAAAGCCTCCCATTGGTTTCGACAAGCAGCTGAACAAGGCAATGCGGATGCCCAATATAATTTGGGAACCATGTATGAAGACGGAGAAGGGGTGCCAGTGGATTTGCTACAGGCTTATCAATGGTTCTTATTATCCGCCCGCCAAGGCGATGACGATGCTAAAGAGGCTTGTGAACAGATGGTGAACCGGTTACCGCCTCGCCAAGTTGCGGAGGCAAAACGGTTAATCAAGGAATGGGCGAAGCAAGGACGGGGGGAAGAGTATCAGAAGACTTTTTAAGTACCTGTGCATAACAAACCTGGTCAGGACTTACGCAACCACTTTTGTAAGTCGTTGAGTTGACAACCCCCCTATCCCCCCCGTACACAGGGGGGGGAATCACTCCCTCCCCGCGTGGGGGGAGGGTTGGGGTGGGGTAACTGCGTAAGTTAATGTTGGTGGATACGCTTCGCTTAATCCACCCTACAGACTTTGTCCGTGCCCTGACAAAGCTACGTTTTGGACTCCTGAAATTACATCATCTTAAACATTTCATTCCTCTTAAATATTTCATTCCTCGTTAACCCAATGAACCCTTCTCCAAACCTCCAAGTGGGTCAAGCCAGTGTCACTGGCCCACGTTCGACCAATGAAGATTTTCACGGCGCCATCTTCCCAGAAGGCCAGATGCGTCGGTTTGGCACCTTAATTTGCATTGCTGACGGCATTGGCGGTTGTAGCGATGGACGCTTGGCCGCTGAAATGACCGTGCGTACTTTGCTGAATGACTATTATGCCACGCCCATGAGTTGGAGTGGCACTCACGCCCTCTATCAAGTCACCAGTAGCATCAATAGTTGGCTGTTCAGTCAAGGGCAACGCAAAGAACGGGGATTGGGCACCACCCTCGTAGCTACCCTATTTCGCGCTAGAACCCTATTTGTGTTATGGGCCGGCGACAGTCGGTTGTATCGCATTCGCCAAGGACAGTTAGAATTATTAACTCGTGACCATATATTTGGTAACCAAGAATTATCGTCACTCACCAAAGCCGTCGGAATGGATGACCGCTTTGCCCCAGATGTCTTGGAGGAACCATTGCAAGTGGGAGACCGTTATCTATTGCTTACCGATGGCGTTTGGAAAGAACTGAAACAGTTGACCAACGTCGCCATGCAGTCTCTGCCTCCCCAAACATTAGCTGAAACGTTGGTGCAAACTGCGGTGGCCGACGGTGGTTCGGATAATGCCACCGCGGTGGTAGTCGACGTGACGGAGTTGCCTCCCGCAGAAGTGCTAGATGTGCTTCGCGAATGGGAAAATATGCCCGTTGTGCCTCCTCCTAAACCAGGTACTGTATTTGACGGTTTTCGGATTATCCGCCCAATTCACAGCAGTCACCAAGGAGTGGCACTACTTGCAAGAGATGAGGAAACGTCACAAGAAGTCGTATTAAAATTCCCAGACCTATTGGCCTCCTCCGACCCAGTTTGTATGGAACGCTTCGCCCGTGAAGAATGGGCGGGATTACGAGTGCCACATCCGCATGTTATCCAAGTGCTTCCGCAACCCCCAGGCCGTCGCCGGGCCGCTTATTATGTCATGGAATACTTGGCCGGAAATAATTTAAAAGAACTCTTAGACCAGGCCGTCCCACCGGGTTTGCCCGTGGACAAAGTTGTTGACTGGATCAAACAAGCTACCAAGGGGTTGTTAGCTTTACATCGCAAGGGAATCATTCATCGAGATATTAAACCCGATAACCTCTTTCTCACCCGTGCTAACCGCGTCGTTTGGCTAGATTTAGGCACCGTGAAAATTGACGGTTTATCACCACTGTCAACTCAGTTTTCAGGACAACGAGTGGTCGGTGGTACCCCAGGTTTCATGGCCCCGGAACTGTATCAAGGGGAACGCGGAGATGTGTCAACTGACCTGTTTGCCTTAGGTGTGACCGCCTATTTGTTGCTAACTGGTCGGTGCCCGTATGGACAACCTGAATCTCATTTACTTCCGTCCTTTCATCAAGAACCGGAACCGTTAACCTCCTTACGTCCTGACGTATCACCGCAATTGGCAAAAATTATCATGCGTTGCCTATCCATGGAACGCCGCGAACGTCCCCAAGATGCTGGTGAATTGTTAGCTTGGTTACAAGACCCTACATTGTTACGAAGTCGTCAATTTATCCCCTTGCTAGAACGCAATCCATTGCGTTTTTATCAATGGGGATTTTGGTTCTTCTTGATGATGACGATGCTGTTGTTGTTGATAAAATGTTAGTGATGCAATCTGGGTGATATGTTTGCCCTCACCCCCGGCCCCTCTCCCAGAGGGAGAGGGGCCGGGGGTGAGGGCGACGATAGCAAGCTACACCAACCCCTTTTGAACAAATCCCACTACCACCAGCAACAACAATAGCAATCCAAACCCAATCAAAGTGAATCCCAAAATGTGAGAAATCACGTTAGCCCGTCTGGATGGAGGAGGCACCAAATATTGTTCTAACGTCCCCGCTTGCACCAATCGGTCATAATTGGCAGGACGTTCCTCTTGCAACTCTGCGACATTCCAACTGCCTACAAACATGACCGTGTCTAAAGGAAACTTGCCTGGTCGGAAGTGATTATTAAAGAAGTGGACCACAAACAACGTCGTGACTGCTAAAAATGCTTCCACACCGTGGGCTACCGTGGCAATATTGAAGACCCAACCAGGGAAGTAGTGGCCAAAAAATTCCGAAAACCAGAGGAGAAGTCCGGAGACACCAATAACCAATGCACCCCAATAGACGGCCCAATAGTCAAATTTTTCCCAATACGTCCAGCGGTCAAAACGGGGTTGCGGACCTTTGCCAAAGAACCAGCGGAATTGGTCGCGCATGTCGGTTGCATCTTTGAAACGCGGTAATAATGAATCGGGACCAAACCATCTGAATTGACCTCCTTTCCGCCTAATAATAAGTTTGTAAAATAAGGCTACCACATGACCTATCACCGCCGTTAAGAAAGCAACGGCAGCCACTCGATGAATCACAGCAGCATTTTCAGGTCCTCCAAAGAGGTTAACCACTTTGACCGCCCACACACTGTCAGCATACATCGCGGTCATTCCGGTAAATACCAACGTCATCACGGATAAGGCGAGGAGCCAATGGTTCAATCGCCAAGGCCAAGAAAAGCGTTGAAAATGCCGGGGGTCCTGGACGTGTGAAGCAGGAAGGTGACCCAGATGTTGACGTTCTTTCCAGGAACGATAGAACCACAGCATGGAGTGACCGTAGAAGAATAGGAGTACCCCGATGACGAGAACCACCATACCTTTGGCCACTAGCCACAAATCAGGATATTTGTCAAAATCACGAGTGTTACCATGTGGATGAAACAGGGTGAAACTGGCCGTTGCAGTCTTATGACAGTCTCGACAAGTGGTTAACAAATTCGCCGGACTCACTTCCGAAGCTGGGTCACTGACTTTGCGCGTGTTGTGGTCACTGTGACAATCGTGACATTTAGCCACTTTCTTTCCCCCTAACCAAGCCAGTTGACCATGATAGCTGTCCATATAACTAGCCAATGCTTCGGCATGGCATTGACCACAGTTCTCGGTGATTAATCGTCTGGCGGTAAGCCCCTGCGCCTCTGAAATTTGATGGGCTGAGTGACAGTCGCTACACGTTGCACTGTCTCCTTTCCAGGGAGTTTGCAAAGTCGCCCCATGTACCGAAATACGATATTCTGCCAAAGCCTTCTCGTGACATTGCCCACACACTTCTGGGGAGGAGAGACGATGACTTAACGCCCGCGAGTCGGTGACGGAGAAGACTTCATGGGTGCCATGACATTCTTTACATTCGGCATTGGGCCGTTGCGGCGCCTGTTTCCTTGGTTGGGCATGAATCGATTTCGCATAATCTATAGTCAGCCGATGAGTTTTCGTGGGCGTCGGCGTGAACGAGGGAATCAAACCTACCATTGCACGACCTTGATTGATTTCCGTGACCAACGTTTCAGATTCTTTTTGCAATTGTTGGTGACAAGTGACACAGTCCACTTGTTGTAATTTCCCCTTGCGATGGGGGAGACGTTGAATGTCCTCATGGCAACCTAAACAGGTGAGTTTCCCATGCACACTGTCATGTAAGGCATCGCCATCCACATGCAAAGATTTTTTAGGTGTTTCGCCATGTTCGCCAGTAGGAATCGCATACCCTTTCACGCCATGACAGTCCATGCAATCTGAATTTGTGATAGCGGTACGTTCTATCACTTTATCCATGGTGATGAAGCGTTCTTGGGGAGGTGTTTCGGCTAGGGTGGGAGGGGAGGAGAATAGGGGGAGTAAGAATAGGAAGAGGTAGTTTATCATGGGTAGTTGGGGTGATAGATAGTGCGATGAGGGAGGATGGTATCACAGAAACTCAGTTTCTTCAAGAAACTGAGTTTCTTAACCCATCATTTCTTAGCCGGCGCCTTCCCCAAGTACCACCGATGAAAATCCGAGTTCAGAACCTCGTCCAACACCGTTTGCACCTTGGCCACCTTGGCTTCCTTACCATTCGCTTTAGCCCGTTCTAATATTTCCTTCACCTGCGGCACCATTTCGATATAGAAACGATGCGCCACTTCGTACATCCCTTCCCAATGGGCAAAGTCAGGTCCCACCATGGCAGCCCCGTGCCGCGCCCGCCGACCTTCATGATGCCAGAGATAGAACCACGTCCATTCCAGTTCCTCATCAAATTGGGTGGGCGTGAGGAGACCTTCACCGATGATAACCTTCATCAATTTGTCGCCGGGCTTGGCAAATTTCTCGTTGTACAACTCGACAAAAGTGTCGAATTGTTCAAAGAAGTTGTCAGTCGTATTGCGACTATGACAAGAGACGCAAACCATTTTCATGTCCTTGCGTCTTTCTAACCACGGTTTGACTTGTTTCCCCTTAGCCAGGTCCTTTTCATCGATATGGAAAGAAATCGGGGCACGTAAGTTCCACGCAATCCTATCGCCAATGTCATGCGAAACTGGTAAATCCTTCGTAGCCGACATGTGACAGGTCGCACAAGTGGGGGCAGCACTGTAATCTTCTCCCACAATCCACTTATCTGAAGCCAGATTCATCTTATCCAAGTTCGCAACGAAATTGATGCCGTGTTGAGACTCCTCATAAATCTCCTTTTGCGGATGGTCAGGCCCTAAGTGACAACGACCACAGGTATTCGGGTGACGCGCTTGGGCCGCGGAGAAACTGTGACGGGTGTGGCAAGCGGAACAACTGCCTTTTGAACCGTCAGGATTGAGACGCCCAATGCCGCTATTCGGCCAACTGGCAACACTAAGAGTCCCATCGGAATTGACTTCTACTTTGGAACCATGACAGGCTTCACAGCCACTGACGACGACGGGCGATTTGCCATGTAGCATGGGGGCACCTTCGACCACGTCGGCGAGGACGTTATCTAACGAGTCTAAAATTTGTCCACCCGTGGCATGATGGCTACGGTCAAATTCAGCTACCTCGCGTTTGTGACATTCGGCACAGTCTTTGGGGGAGACGATGACAGAGATAATGGAGTCCTTATGTTTGATAGCATCCGGTTCGCCTGCTTTGGCTTTGTGACATTCGTAACAACCGACATTGGCCCGGAAATGTTTGGAGTAGCCCCATTGTTGGTAAATTCCTTGCGATTTTTCGCGGTGACAGGAGACACAGGTGGCACTTTCACGACTCAGGTGGTCAAACCCACCTAAGATATTCACTCGGTCTTCATCACTTTTGGCGACTTCTGTACCTTTGGTGACTTCCGTAGTAGCTGGTGCCTCATTCTTCATGGGCTCCTCAGCGGCAAAAGCAGAGGGTAAAAGAGGTTGAATGGTGCCTAAGAAGGTTAGGCACACGGTGATGTTTATCCACTTCTTAAATCGGAGAGGATGGGATGGAAGTGAGAGATGGTTTTTGGGTATCATAGAGTTTTCCTAAAGAGTAAAATGAAGTTGTTTTCGGGATTCCAGAAGTCTAAAGCTATGCTTTGGACTCCTGGTGAATTGTTTGGGTTATATAGTCATATTCCAACTTACTTGTCCTTCCCTCGTAGGGTGGTGGATACGCTTCGCTTAATCCACCCTACGAGAGAGGAACAGAAAGTACAAAAACGGAGGAATATTACTATACTTTAGCCGAAACCATTTGCGGCGCCCCCCAGGTGGTTCGCCAGCGTTGTTTCACCGTCCAAAGTCCAATAAAGGCTAACAGGGAGAGACACGCATAGAGTAGAAAGCCGCTGTGATATTGGCCAGTTTCTTGACGTAACCAGCCAAAACTGGCCGCGAGAAAGAAGCCACTTAAACCGCCGGCGGTACCGACTAGCCCTGTGATGACGCCCATTTGACGAAAGAAGCGTAAGGGCAGTAATTGAAAGACGGCACCATTGCCAATGCCGAGTAAAATCATGGTGAGTAACAAGGTGCCAGAAGCAATTTCCAGCGGCATGGCAATCACTAATCCTAGCAGAAATAGACTCAAGGCTACGCCCATGAAGGTCATTTTTAAGGTAAAAATGCCTCCCAAGCGGTCTGCTAACCAGCCTCCCAAGGGACGAAATATTGCGCCACCTAAGATACAAAACGCGGTCAGGGTGCCTGCCATACTGGGGGTCAGTTGAAAGCGTTCATAAAAGTAAATGACCAAGGAGGAGGAGAGGCTAATAAATCCGCCAAAAGTGACGGCGTAAAAAAAGCAAAACCATAAGGTATCGCTGTACCGGAGGACATAAAAGTAGTGAGACCACGGCTGGGGTGTCGAACGCTGGTGGCTTTCTTTGACTAACAATTGATAGACTAATAAGACTAGGGCCACAGGGATAGCCGCTACGCTAAAAGTCGCTTGCCATCCATACGTTTCGGCAAAGGGAGGTGCCAGCAAGGCGGTTAAGAAACTGCCACTGCCTCCTAACGCCGTGATTCCCAAGGCTTTACCTTGGTGTTCGGGAGGATACCAACCACTGACCAGGGGCATGGCGACGGAGAAGGAGGCGCCGGCAAAGCCGAGTAATAGACTCCAACCATACAGTGCCACCGTTGAGTTAAGGGAAAGGTTGGCAAGTCCTGCTAAGGCGAGTAGCATGAGGAATTGTACCAACGTCCCAATTCTTTTGGGTCCGAAGTGGTCCACGAGGAGTCCCACGGGCAGGCGGAGGAGAGTGCCGGCAAGGATGGGAATGGCGACGAGGAATCCTACTTGGGCCGCATTCAGGGCGTGTTCTTGGGCAATATATATTGACAAAGGGCCAAGGAGAATCCAGACTAGGAAGCTAACTTCAGTGTAAAGAAAGGCACTGAATAAGGTGCCACGGTGGCCAATGTTCCAAAATGAGGTTGGTGGTGGAGTCATAATGTTCTTAGGGGGAGTCATCAAGAAGAATTGGTTAGCAGTCAGGCAAATCAGGTGCCAAGATTGGAAAAGTGAATTTTGGACGGTTTTTCTTGACATTTGGGAAAGGGGCGGGGGAGAATGGGTTTGTCGTAAACCTGACTTGTCAGACATTTCGTAGGAAATCTGACAAAGAGGGGGAATTGCCGTATCCGTGTCATCTGGAGTCATCTGGAGTGGAGGCTTTAGCCGCAATGCCATTAAGTTAAGGAAAACCCCGGTGGAGTGGAGGCTTTAGCCGGCCGGCGGTAGGCATCACCCCCCCAGTAAGATTGCGGGGCGCCTACCGCCGGCCGGCTAAAGCCTCCACTCCACCGTACCTTAAC
>JAABRD010000046.1 GCA_011391085.1 Thiotrichaceae bacterium
CCCAGTAAGATTGCGGGGCGCCTACCGCCGGCCGGCTAAAGCCTCCACTCCACCGTACCTTAACTTAATGGCATTGAGGCTTTAGCCGGCGGTAGGCGGTAGGCATACTCCAGGTCGAAAGAGTGGGGAACGCCTACCGCCGGCCGGCTGAAGCCTCCACTCCACCGGCATCAACTTGAACAGCGAGTTTTACAGATATGGTTTCACCAATTCCATCAATTGAGTCTCCTCAAATTGTTTTGCTAAATGACAGACTCGGTCTGCAAACGGTTGCAATTGTTCATTCTTACATCCCAGTTTGGAGGCATATTCAATGGTTCCACCGAAATCACCTATAGTAATAAAATCCCATAAAATCTGGGCGTCCTCTGCAAGAGGCCCTGGCAATTTTTCCTCTCCTTTGCGGTCCTGCGGTTGTGTCACATTGTCTTCCTCTGGATTCTCCATTTGAACCATTGTCCATGACACAGGTAGTGATATTGACTGAAACAGTCCTGACACATCTGTCAAAGGCAAAGCAAACCGAAATTGACTGCCTTTCCCTAATTCACTGTTAACCTGCAACTCTCCTCCCATTAACTCCACTAGAGTTCTAGTAATGGATAAACCTAAACCGGTGCCATCCGAATAATACTCACGGTTGCTGACTTTTCGAAATGGCAAAAAAATATTTTCTAGTTCCGCCTTTGGAATACCTAGACCGGTGTCGGTGACTTCAAAGTATATGTGATCCTTATCATCATGACCCACATTGAAGTGAACGCCTCCCTTTTGCGTAAATTTAAACGCATTCGAGAGTAGATGGAAGAGAACCTGCCGCAACCTCCTCTTGTCTCCTTGGACCCCCTTGGGTAAAGAGGATCGACATTCATAACGAAACTGGAGGTGCTTCTGTTTGGCACTTACGATAAACACTTCCACAATCTCTTGTAGAAATTTATCAAATTCAAAATCCACAGGTTCCAGTTCCAGTTTACCCGCTTCAATTCTGGCCATGTCCAATAAATCATTGATCAACATCAGCAAGTGTTCCCCACTTTTATGAATGATGCTGACGCCTTCTTGTTGAATAGAGGTTAATTTTTGGTCCTGAAGAAACAGTTGAGTATACCCTAAGATACCGTTCAACGGGGTACGCAATTCATGACTCATGTGGGCTAAGAAGACACTCTTCGCCTGATTTGCACTTTCGGCTGCCAGTTGGGCTTGTTCTGCCACTATCAACGTCTGTTGTAACCTCGCTTCGGCTTGTTGGCGTTCTTGAATTTCTTGTTGCAACCGTTGATTTTTATCCGTTAATTCAAACGTCCGTTCTGCGACTTGACTTTCTAACTTCTGGTTATATTCTTTCAGCAACGATTCCATGCGTTTCCGGTCGGTCACGTCAATGCCCATTCCCAAAGCCAGTAAGGTACCATCGCTATCGAAGAACGCATGGTCATACACCTCATAAATACGACCATCTTTGCCGGTCATTTCCCACTTCCGAGGGGTGGTGGGGTCCATGAAAATTTCAAAGGTGTGACAGACTTCACAAGGCACTTTTTTGCCAGCAATGATTTCATAACAACGACATTGTTGAGGGGCACCAAAGCGTTCGCGAAAATAACGGTTGGAGAATTTAATCGAATAATCAGGGGCTTGTAAATAGACAAAGACGGGCAAGCGGTCAATGACCGCGATAAACCGTTCTTCACTTTCTAACAAAGCTTGTTCGGCATGACGACGGGCGGTGATGTCACTGATAAAAATGGAAGCACCGTGAACCTGGTTTTGTTCATCCAAAATAGGATTGAAAGACAGGTTAAAATATCGTCGCAAACTGCCTTCTCCGTACTCCTCTTGGATGGAAAATTGTTCTCCCTTAAACACCAGTTCCCATAACGCTAATTCTTTTTCTGGATTGGCAAAATCGGCAAACATGTTCTCCAAAATCATGCCTACCTGGACCGTCACTCGAAACATGATTTGCATGGTTTGTTGGAAACTCGAATTAAACGTCAACAGCCGGCGTTGGCTATCAAACGCGGCAATCGCATGGGTCGTGCTTTCTAAAATACTTTGTAACAACCGGTTGGTCTCTTGAAGCGCTGCCTGTGCCAATTTGGATTCGGTGACATCAAAGGTCGAACAAATCATTCCGTCAAACTCTCCTTGGTTGACCAATGGGATTAACCAACCCGATTGATAGGAGGACCGTTGAGTGGGCGTGACCAGAAACAGTGAGTCGAAATGGAGAGGTTGCAAAGTTGCCTGCGCGTGTTCATAGTGAGGACGTAAATTGCGGAGGGTGATTTCTGGAACATCGATTAACATTTTTGCCCCAACCATTTGTTCTTTAGACAGTCCCGTAATGTTGGCTATGCCAGGGTTGGCATAGTAAATTACATCTTGTTTATCGGTCACGAGAATGCCGTCGTTGACCGTTTCTAAAATGGTTTCATAAAAATTCTTGAGGTGCCGTAGTTGTGCTTCTACCTGTTGACGTTCCCAAATTTCCTGTTTTAATAACACTGGGTTGGACAGCGCAATGGCTTTGGGCAACCACAAGAAGAGGGCCACCACGGTGGCTATTGAGATGAGTGCGGTTATCGCTTTGAACATCCCAAATAACCAGTAGTGCGGGTACCAAAGGGCCGCTATACTCAGAAGATGGATGGTGCCACAGGAAGCAAAGGTCAGTAACATCCACAAGAACCATTTGTAGGACACATCTCGTCTTTTGTGAAGAAAGTAAATGATGACCAATGGAATTCCGTAGTAGGAGATTCCGATGAACCAGTCTGAAATGACATGGAGTAACATCAAATCGGTTTGCCAAAGGTAGCAATGACCGTGGGGTAGGTAATTTGACATAGTGGATAGTGGATAGTGGACTTAGTGGATAGTGGATAGTGGATAGTGGATAGTGAAAAAACCAAGGCCGGACTGGAGGCTTTAGCCGGTGGAGTAGAGGCTTTAGCCGGTGGAGTAGAGGCTTTAGCCGGTGGAGTAGAGGCTTTAGCCGGGTGGAGTAGAGGCTTTAGCCGGTGGAGTAGAGGCTTTAGCCGGTGGGGGTTGCCCAAGTTTTGGTGAAGTGCCAACCCTCACCGGCTAAAGCCTCCACTCCACCAGTATCTTTACTCCACCGGTACTTTTACTCCCCCAGTGTTATCACCGATACAACCACACCCTCATCAAGTACACCAACTTCTCCGTATCCACCGGCTTCGTAATGTAGTCATTCGCCCCCGCTTCTATGCACTTCGCTTTGTCTCCTTTCATGGCTTTGGCGGTCAAGGCAATGATAGGCAAATGACGGAAGCGCGGTTGCAACCGAATGTGGTGCATGGTTTCGTAACCATCCATTTCTGGCATCATAATGTCCATCAAGACGATGTCAACGTGGGGTTGTTCCTCTAACAATTTCAATGCTTCTTTGCCGTTGTTAGCGACTATCACTTCCATTCCTTGACTGTCCAGAAAGGTCATTAAGGCAAACGTATTGCGCACATCATCGTCGGCTAACAATACTTTCTTCCCCGTCAATACGGCCTGTTTGTCATGCACTCGGGCCAGCATTTTTTGTTTCTCTTTGGGTAAATTGGCTTCGAGTTGATGTAAAAACAGCGTTGCCTCATCCAGTAAGCGTTCTGGGGACCGTACCGATTTAATCGTGAGATTGTTTTCGCAATGGTGAATAATCGCCTCCTCTGAAGTCGTTAATTCGCGTTCGGCATAGACAATCACGGGGATATTTGACCAACGTTCTTGCTTGCACAGTGGTGCCAATAACTGGAGACTGGTCCCGTGTTCGCTTTCGACGTCGACAATAAAGCAGTCAAATTCTTGATGTTGGAGATGATGATAAGCCTCTGTTTGCGTTTTGGCAACTGTGGTTTGAATGCCTTGATTTTCGACCAATTCCAAAATAGTTTGACGCCGAAAGTCCTGGTCCACGAAGACCAATAAGTGCCTGAGAGAGGTACCCACAAAATGTTCTATCTTTTTGAAGGCGCCACTCAGTTCTTCCATCCCCACGGGTTTGAGTAAGCATCCAACCGCCCCCATTTTTCGGGCATCTTTATTTTGGTCAAACGCTGAAATAAAATGCACTGGGATATGACGAGTGGCTGGATTATCCTTCAACCTTTCCATCACTGTCCACCCATCAATTTCTGGCAGACCAATGTCCAAAATAATCGCGTCAGGTTTGTAACTCAAGGCCATTTGTAACCCAGTCTTGCCATCTTCGGCAATCAGACATTTAAAATCTCTGTCATGTGCCAGTTCCAGCAGAGTGCGCGAAAACTTGCGGTCATCTTCAACGATTAAGAGGGTACGGTCTTGCGGTTGCAGATTGTCTCTGTCATCAGGCAAGGGTTCAGTCTTTGGATGTGAACGGATAGGGGCAGACGGGAGAGGATTGAAATCCTCTTTGGAAGTGACCGGTGTGGATGCAGTAACCACCGTCATATCTATCACATCCATCCCACTCATCACAGTTCTGGGCTGTCTATCCATCACTGTGATGGGAAGATAAATGGTGAACGTACTACCTTGACCGACTTCACTGTGTAACGTGATTTCACCTCCCAGCAATCGCACCAATTGGCGTGAAATAGTGAGACCCAGTCCTGTGCCACCGTAACGTCTGCTAGTGGTGCCATCGGCTTGTTGGAAGGCTTCAAAAATAACCTCTTGCTTGTCTTTGGGAATCCCAATGCCGGTGTCATTGACACTGAACTTGAGAAATTCTGAAGCACCTGCAACGGCGGGACGAAACTCGTGTGGGTCGGCACATTGAATCTCTAATTTTACTTCACCTTGGCTGGTGAATTTAACCGCATTCGCCAATAAATTATTGATGATTTGTTTCAACCGTTGACCATCGGTGTACAACGTTTTGGGTACCTTGTCAGTCATCCGGACGGTAAAACCAATCCCCTTTTTCTCCGCCAGATGCTGAAATTTTTGCAAGGTCACGGTGACTAATTCGCCCAGTTCCACCTCTTCTTGATGAATTTCCACTTTCCCGGCTTCTATCTTGGATAGGTCTAACACTTCATTGATGAGGGTCAGCAAATCTGAACCAGCACTATGGATGGTGTTCGCATAATCGATTTGTTTTTGGGTTAAATTACCGTCTTTGTTTTCCTCCAACAATTGGGCGAGAATCAACAAACTGTTGAGAGGGGTGCGCAGTTCATGGGACATATTGGCCAAAAATTCGGACTTATATTTGCTGGCTATCTCCAATTCGTGGGCTTTGTTTTCCACTTCTTGACGCGATTTTTCTAATCGCACATTTTGAGTTTTGATGGCGTCCTTCTGACGTTCTAACTCACGGGCACGTTCTTCTAATTCATCATTGGCCTGCCGCAACTCTTCTTGTTGCGTTTGCAACTCTTCCGATTGTGATTGTAATTCTTCATTGGTGGCTTGCAACTCCGCTTGTTGCACTTGCAATTCGCTGGCTTGTCTTTGACTTTGTTCCAATAAGACTAGCATTTTTCCGCGGGCTTGGGCACTGTTAATGGCTATCCCAACAGTCGGCATGGCCTGAACCAGAAATTCTTTGCACAGGTCACTGAGTTCCTCAAAGGCACCCAGTTCAATTACCCCTAACACTTTCTCTTCATGTAAAAACGGCATCATCACGACATGACGCGGGATAGATTGGGAGAGACCAGAACGGATAATATGAATACACTCTTCAATTTGATGTGTGCATACCATTGCCCGTTTCTCCAAAGCGGCTTGGCCTACCAATCCTTCTCCTATTTGGAAACGGTCCGGTAGCTGAATGGTTGGAGTATACGCATAACTGGCCACTCTGTGGAGATAAGGCGGATGTTGCAAGTCATGGTCTTCTTTTAACAAATAAAACAATCCGATTTGGGCATTGACATAGGTGGTCAAAAAATCGATAGCATTCTTAGCCAGCATGACGATGGTAAGTTCCCCACGGAGTTTTTCATTGAGTTTCGCGATCCCCATTTTTAGCCAATCCTGAGTGGTCTTCTGCAACATGGCTTCCCGTAAAGCTTGCGTCATGTTAGCCAGGGCTTGTCCAAGTTGATCTTGTTCGGATAAGAGGGACACTTCCAAACTATAATTTCCTCTCGCAATGGTATTTATCTGGGCCACCACATTTCGCAAGTTATGAGTCATTTTAGCCAATGCCAATCCCAGTTGGTCTTCTTCTGATAGGAATTTCACTTCCTGACTGAAATTTCCAGACGCAATGGCATGGGCTTGACTGATGGTACTCATCGTGCTATTTTTTAATTGTTGAACCGAGTTCACAATCTCTGCAATTTCATCGCTACCCTGATAATCAAGATTGTTGATTGCCAGTTGACCTTGGGCGAGAATTTTTAGATGTTCGTTGATTCGATTCAGTGGCCGAACAATTTTGCGGGCGATTATCATGCTGAAGAGAAGGACAATAAAGACGGCTAAAGTGATGCTGATGGTGGCTATCCAACGTACCCCCAAATAATGGTCGTTAGCCGCGGCATACACTTGTTTGGCATTGTTGACTCGATAGGTTAGCCAGATGGAAAACTGTTCATACAACGCTTCCGTAAACTGGTTTCTCTCCGCGCCGGTGGAGTTGATAAAAGCGGTCTCATGATAGCCTTGCATAGCCTTTTCCGCCGATAGATTACTGAGGAGTTTATACTGTTGCCAGGCGGTCTGAAAATTTTGTACAATCTTCTCTTCTGCGGAGGAGGTGAGATGATATTTTTGCCAGTTTTCTAAAGCCTTGTCGACGTCTTCAATCCGTGCCTCTCGGTTTTGATTCAGTTCGAATTGGAATTTTTTATCCGGTGACATCACCGTTATCAGAGAGAGTCGGCGGGTGTGGTTCATTGGTTCTCCCACTTCTCGAAACAGTCTTTCAATGGCACCGGTGGTCTCATAGACCTCGCCGACCCATTGAAAAGTGGTTTTGGTGTTATAGACTCCATAGAGTCCCAGTGTTATCAAAATGATAATAGAGATTGAGGAGAGTAATAATAATTTGGTGGCGATGCGGAGGTTGTTCATGTTTTTATAGTAGATAGTGGATAGTGGATAGTGGATAGTGGATAGTGGTTCCTCGAGTAGTGATGAAATGTGGGGGGTATATGATATAGTAATATTCCTACTCACTTGTGCCTCCATTGTAGGGTGGATACGCTTCGCTTAATCCACCCTACAATGGAGAGATAGAGGGTACAAAAGCGGAGGAATATCACTATAACTCACCTTTGCGTAAGGTGAGCTTTCTAAGTGAAAATCCTTGTAGTCATTACAATTATTCCATTTTCCAATAAAATAACTACAAAAATTGTTTATTAGGGGGTTTCCTTAACAAACATTTTGTTTTATCATAACCCAATTATTCGCGCCTTTATAATTTTGATAATTAGCAAAACAATGTTCTTCAATTACTTTAAACAGTCAATTGCCAACGTTTCTGGAAAATTCCACATTCGTAGCATCCTGATTATCCCCTTTACTTTCCAGATTATTCTAGCGGTGGGATTAACAGGCTACCTATCTTATCGTAATGGACAAGAGGCCGTCAATGAATTAGCCACCCAGTTGCACCGTGAAATTACGGACCGGATTCAGCAATACATCAACAATTATTTGGAAATACCTTCTCTGGTCGTGAGAATTAATGCGGATGCGGTTCGCAATGGTCAATTGAATTTGAATGATTTGCATGGTTGGTTGCCACATTTGTTTAAGCAGAGTCAGTTATTTGATTCGCTAAGTTATATTTATTGTGGAAGTGAAACAGGGGATTATATTGCATTGCAACGGTTAGAAGATAATTCTTTGGCATATAATGTTAAGGATCAGCAGACGAATGACTTGATGGATGAATATATTTTAGACCATCAGGGCCTTCGAACCAATCTCAATAAACCGCAAAAATATGACCCGCGTCTGCGCCCGTGGTATCAAATTGCAGTGACAGCCGGCAAACCGGTGTGGACCGATATTTATCAATTCATTGGTTTGACTGGGACCGAACAACTGGGGATGAGTTTTGTTTATCCCTTTTATGTAAAAAATGCCACCGACAGCAAACTGGGTGGCGTGTTAGGTGCCGACTTCACGTTGTCGCGAATCAGTGAATTTTTACGCAGTGTTAAAGTCGGCCAGTCGGGCAAAACTTTTATTATGGAACGTTCTGGATTGTTGGTGGGCGGTTCCTTTCCGTACCCTTCGTTTGATGAACACCATAATCGGTTGACTGCATTTTATGTAAGTGATGCTTTGATTCAAGCCACCGTGCAATATTTGAGTAATTTTTTTGGAAACTTTTTTCAAATTCACAGTGGTAAAGAAACCAGTTTTTACTTCAATGGGAAACGCCAACTGGTGTATATGACCCCTTTTGCCACTTCGTTTAACTTGGATTGGTTAATTGTGGTGGTCGTCCCAGAAAGCGATTTCATGGCCGAAATTGATGCCAATACTCGCATCACCATCTTGTTAAGTTTGGTTGCATTAGTATTGGCCACCCTGTTCGGTGTTTTCACCTCGCGCTGGATAGTTCAGCCCATTTTACGCCTGAATGAAGCGGCGAAAAAATTAGCTGGCGGAGACTGGAATCAGTTTTTACCGACGAGTCGTTCCGATGAACTGGGAGAATTGGCCAAATCCTTTAACAGTATGGCCCGCCAATTGAAAGAATCCTTTGATGCGTTGGAAGCCAAAAATGCGGACTTGCGCCGGTTAGACCAACTGAAAAATGAATTTTTGGCGAATACTTCCCATGAGTTGCGGACTCCTCTCAATGGCATTATTGGCATTGCAGAATCCCTCATTGATGGCGTCACCGGACCCCTTCCCCAAGAAACCAGTGCTAACTTGAAAATGATTATTCTCAGTGGTCGACGGTTAGCGAACCTCGTCAACAACATTTTGGACTTTGCCAAACTGAGACACAAAAATATTGAATTGCAAACCAAATCGGTTGGAATCAGAGAAATAGTCGAAGTAGTGTTCACCCTGAGTCGTCCTTTGGCGGGTAAAAAAGACGTACAGTTTATTAATAACATCTCCCCAGACCTCCCGCCGGCCTTGGCTGATGAAAATCGTTTGCAACAAATTTTACATAATTTGGTTAGCAATGCCATCAAATTTACCGACCACGGCAAGATTGAGATTTCAGCCTCTGTGGTGGAGAAGTTTCTTGACGAAACAGAGTCTCAAGAGATCGGCCATTGCTTGGCGATTACGGTCTCTGACACCGGCATTGGGATTCCAGAGGACAAACTGGATAGAATTTTTGAACATTTTGAACAGGCTGACGGTTCTACCGCACGAGTATATGGAGGCACCGGCTTAGGGTTGGCCGTCACGAAAAAACTGGTAGAACTGCATGGCGGTCAAATTTCTGTCGTCTCGACCGTGGACCAAGGTTCCGCATTCACGTTCACGTTACCCATTTCTACCCAAAAAGACAATGATTTCTTCGCTAAAAAACCTCCTCTTAGCCGCGATTCCTTGCTTCTCAATGGACTTCCTGCCGAAGTCAGCGACGTGGCCCCGGCCACCCTGGCACCACCCAAACCGGGACGCTTTAACATTTTCGTCGTCGATGATGAAATTGTCAATTTGCAAGTTCTCATCAATAATCTCTCGTTGGCCAATTATACGATTGCCACTGCCACCAATGGCATTGACGCCTTGGCCATGATTGCCGAAGGGTATCAACCGCATCTGATCTTGCTAGATGTGATGATGCCCAAAATGACCGGTTATGAAGTCTGTCGCGCCTTGCGTGACCAGTTTCCACCCAATGAGTTACCCATTTTGATGTTGACCGCTAAAAATCAAGTGGCAGACCTAGTGGAAGGATTAAATTCGGGGGCCAATGATTATTTGACTAAACCGATTTCTAAACCTGAGTTGTTAGCCAGAATCAGAATGCACCTAGATTTAGCTAATCTCAACATTGCCTATAGTCGCTTTGTGCCACGGCAATTCCTCCAATTTTTGAAGAAGGATAGTATTGTCGAAGTCCAACTGGGGGACCAGGTGCAACAAGAGATGTCGATACTCTTTTCAGATATTCGGGCTTTTACCACGTTATCGGAAAACATGACGCCGGAAGATAATTTTAAATTTATCAATTCCTATCTCAGTTGCATGGAACCGGTGATTATTGAACATGACGGCTTTATTGACAAATATATCGGTGACGCCATTATGGCCCTGTTTAATGGCAGTGCTGATCAAGCGGTGAAGGCTGGTATTGCCATGTTGCAACAACTAGCGGAATATAACCAACATCGTCTTCGCAAAGGGTATGTCGCCGTGCAAATTGGCATTGGGATTAACACCGGGACGTTGATGTTAGGAACTGTGGGCGGTCCTCACCGAATGGATAGCACCGTCATTAGTGATGCCGTCAATTTAGCTTCGCGTTTGGAAGGGTTGACCAAAGATTATGGAGTCCCCTTGTTAATCAGTCACCACACCTTTTCCCGTTTACAAAATCGCGAACAATATGCGATTCGTATGATAGACAAAGTGAAAGTCAAGGGTAAATCGGAACTGGTCACAATGTATGAGGTGTTTGAAGCGGACGCAGCGGAGAATAAAGCAGGAAAATTAGCCACCAAAGAGATATTTGCCAAGGCGTTGGCCCTGTATGAACAGGAAGAATTTGCTTCCTCCAAACAATGGTTTGAAGAATGTTTAAAACAAAATCCGTTGGATACGGTGGCGCAGAATTATTTGAGGAGAAAATAAAATTTCTGTTCCTCCTCCTCTGATACAATAAGAGGCAATGATACCTTGTGTGCAACACCTAATTGACGATTTTAAGTTTTTCGTGCTATACTATTTTTCACTTCTGAGGTTTTAAAGTTGGCCGATACTTTTATGATTCAAAAAGTGGGTAGTGATGCACAAGGTAGTGGTGATGATCGCCAAAGCCTTCTGGTCTTAAAGACCTGTCAGGTTTAAACCACTACCTTGTGCATCACTACCAAATTTTTTGTATTATACTATTTTCTACTTGATACCTACTCATGCACCAAATCAATGATTATTCGGAATAGTGACTAACGAACCCATTTTGAGAACTAGACTGGAGTTTCTTCAATTATTACGTGACAATTCCAAGAGTATCGTACTAGAATGAACCAATTACCCTGGCTTGACCAAGTTTTCCAAATGGATGCTTTGGCCGGCATGAGTTTGATTCCCGACCAAAGTATTGACCTCGTGGTGGCAGATCCGCCTTATGGTTTAGGCAAAGATTATGGCAATGATTCCGACAAACAAAGTCCTGCCGAGTTTCTCAAGTGGACCCAAACCTGGCTATCTTTAGTGTTACCTAAACTCAAAATCACAGGAAGTTTATATCTCTTTACGACCTGGCGATACAGTCCCGAAATTTTTGTGTTTCTCAAATCCCAGATGTTGATGATCAATGAAATTATCTGGGATCGACGAGTTCCCAGCATGGGTGGGAGTACCCGTAAATATAGTTCCGTTCATGATACCATCGGTTTTTTTGCCAAAACCAAAGAGTATTATTTTGACCTAGATGCGATACGCATTCCTTATGACGAAGCCACGAAAAAGGCGCGAACGCGGTCCATTTTCGTGGGCCAAAAATGGCTGGAGGTAGGATACAATCCTAAAGATGTGTGGACCGTCTCGCGGTTGCACCGTCAACATGCCGAAAGAGAAAATCATCCCACGCAAAAACCGTTGACGATTGTGGAACGAATGGTGAAGGCTAGTTGTCCAAAATCAGGAGTGGTGTTAGAACCGTTTGCAGGTTCTGGTACCACGGTGGCAGCTTGTTTATTGAATCAGCGTCACTATGTGGCGTTTGAAATTAACCCGGATTATCACCGTACCATTTTGAATCGGGTAGAACGTATAAAAACCAGAGGTTATGAAGAGATGCCGGAGTCGAATCGACTTCACTATGGTGCGGAAAAATCAAGGAAAAATAACGATTGTGGACAATTGTCATTACTTGGGGCAGCGTAGAATAATTTCTACGCCACGCAACCTGTAGAAATGGGTAGTGATACAATCTGGGTGATGGAAGTGTCAGGACTGGCAGTCCGTAAAGAGATTGCCAGTCCTTACCATCACCCACATTGTCTTACTACCGCGGAATTTATAGAGAAACATGATGATTCAAATACTCACTATCCCCTGGATTTTACGCACTATTTTTGACTTACTCCAATCGCGTAAACCGCAATTCAATTCGTCGATATTGTGGATTCTCTGCACGGCTAAGTTCTTCGGTCAACTCACCATTCGGCAAAATCTGGGCTGCCGAATAAACTCTAAATTTAACTCCCTTAAGTTCTTGCTGTTGTCTCAAAAACAGTACCACCACCAAAGCCCGCATCAGACCTAAATCAGCATTGGAACCGTAATGCAGAGTATCAATAGGATCTCTTCCTGGTATGGAATGTCTTCCTGCGATGACTTCTCCTAACTTGTGGTCCAAATTACTTTGTCCCCCAGCCACCTGTCCATCTGTATGCCCGATGACTTCAATGACGTTGGCTTTATACTTGTCAAGATCACTTTTGATGTCTTTGACTTTACGTTGTAACAATTCTTTGAAATCCTCCGAAAGGTTAGCCTTTCCCGTTAGGAATTTGTAACCCTTTGCCTCCTCTAAAGTAATAATAGGAGGTTTATCACAACGAAAATTTTCCAAATCCACTCTGCATTTTTCCAATGCCTCCTCACCGTTATACTGGTTCTGTTGACAATCTGCCAAACTCTCTTGACATCTTGCCAGACGTACCTGACTCTCTTCCTTTTCTCGTTCGCTTTTTCCCAAAGCGGCTATACAGGCAATCATCCCACTGAGGGCTTTCTTTGATTCTATACCAATTTGGATGTTGGCATCTTCAACCGTTTTTTTGACTTCCTCAACCGTTTTTTTGTCCACCTGACACTGGTTGAGACTTTCCACCAACTTAGCCATCCCCGTCCTGGCGTCAGACAACTCTATCAAAAATAAAAATTTTTCCGCAAACCATAACAGCAAGAAAGTCATCAACACCGCCAATATCATGTCCGCCACGCTAGGCCAAAAATTAAATTCTGAAGTTCCACGTCTTGATTTCATATATTATCCTCAAGTTACGAATATGACAGACCAGAAGCCTTGGCCACCCTACCTAAATCGAAACATGGGTAGTGAGGCAATGTGGGTTCTCTGTCTGAACTCTGATTAGAATGATTTTCAGATGGACTCTGATTAGTTAAGCCTCCTTTCATAGCCCTCATTTAATCATATAAATCACAGTTCCAGACCGAAGAGAAACCGCACGATATTTCACCCAAATTGCATCACTACCGAAAAATGAATAATGGAAACTAGGCATTTATTTTCTCCCCAACCACTCCAGCCACGTTCTCTTTTTTAAAGATTCCTGAATTTCTGTTAGCACCTTGACTAATTCCTGCATTTCCTTGGAATAGTCGTTTTTAGGCAGGTCCACCAGCATTTGTTCAATTCTCTTCAGCGAATCAACTTGATTTAACTGAATCAGTATCTCTTGCGTTTGTTCCTTCAACCTCTCTTCCAGCGTCTGTCCATACTCATCTACTTTGCGCAGAAAGCCGCTGAACCCGATTTGACTGAGTTGCGGAATCGTTTCCTGAGTGTGTTCATTCACCTTGTCTAAAAACACATTGAGTTGTTGTGTCGCCTCCGCTGCCACCAATGCAGAATCGTTGATTCTACGGACCAATTGTTCAAATTCGGTGGTATAATCAATTTGCTGATTTTTCAAACCCGCGATAAGGCTTTGCAACTCTTTGGAAACTACGTGCGTCCTGGCCAAATGTTGTTGAATCAATTTATTGAAAATGGCGTCGATTTTCACAAGGTATTGATGGACTTGCTGATGAATCCTCGCAAATTCAGCTTGCGCCGACCCCAATTGTTCACTCTGTTGATGATGTTGATCCATCCAGTTCCGATTTTGTTCGATTAAATCTTCCAATCCTCTACCAAGTTCTTCATAATGTTGCTGTGACTGATTGACCGCATCATACAACATACTGGCTGCTTTATAAAAAGGAGATTTCTCCTCTGTCGTATCCTTGAATAACACAGCGATGTCTCTCACTTTTTCAGACAACTGATTCAGTTCCCAGGCAAGACCCTTGGCGTGTGCCACGTTGTCCTTCATATCTTGAGAAAGAGACTGAATGTGAATGACGGCGGTTTCAAATTTGGTAGCCGTATCCAACAATAACTGTCCCACCGGGTTAGGTTTGGTGAATAACGGCATGAGGCGGGTTTGCGTGACCCAATCCAGTTGGTAAAAAAAATTCTCGCGCAACGGATTGACCCACAAATATTTAATAAACAGCAAACAGACTGTTCCCATAATTCCGGCCAAACTGGCTAAAAAAGCGTGTTGGAAACCGCCGTAAATTTTGTTGATAGCTTCCTTATAAAGTTCATCATTGAGAGAATTATTCGAGATAGCTTGACTAATTCCACTGTTGGTCAAAATATCACGAAATGCCCAGAAAGTGCCTGCCAACCCGATAATCAAAAGTACCGCTATCACAAAATTTACCAACTGGTTTTTGAATTGTGCCTGTTCCCTGGCGATGGTCAAATCGGACAGTTCTGAGAGGTTAAGTGCCATATTTTGGTTCCCCATCAGATCGGATACCACAGCCACTCGTTCATAAACCAACGTATTGCGGTTTAGATGTAACAGCGCAGTTTTATAAAATAGGTTGGTATCATTGAGGAAACCGTTTTTCATATCATCTAACAATTGTTCCAGTTTTTTCAATTGACGGCGTTCCATCCGAAAATTTCTCAAATTGGCAAGCAATCCCAGAACAGCACCCGCAAAGAGTACCACGATGGCCATAATGATGCCGCAAAATATATCAACTTGCGGACAAGGTAAGTGATCCGTTGCATAAACAAGAATCTTCTGGAGATAGACAATAATCTCATTTAAAGTAAGCATAAAAAATAAACATGGTTGGGAATAATAAACTGTGAAAATTTATGACTATTCAAATAAATTAGCCAAAATTTACTTGTTTTATCAAACAGTTATCAATTACAATGGGGGTGCTGTTTAATTTTTTTATGAAATAGTTTATACTAAAAAAAATTTGTAGTAAAATAATTTTCGGTAGTGATGCAATGTGGGTTCTCTGTCGGAACTCTGATTAGAATGATTTTCAGATGGACTCTGATTAGTCAAGCCTCCGTTCATAGCCCTCATTTAATCATTTCAATCAGAGTTCCAGACCGATGCGAAACCGCACGATATTTCACCCAGATTGCCTCACTACCTAATTTTCAAACTCGAAAATATCGAAATGGAAAAGATAACTCAGGGCCATGCCTGCAAATATCTGGTACAATTACCATTGCCACCTGATGTCACTGACATCTTCCTCCCACATTGCCAATGTGTCGAACTTAATGTAACTGATTACCAAGAGAACCTTATGCCAGCAACTATTAACTTTTCCCAAAGATTCAAGAAAATAAAAACTCCAGAACGACTGACTGAAATCGCTGAAAAAGCGAAATCTAACCTCCTTCGAACTTTAGAAGAAGAAAGCCAATGGTTAGGAGAAGTGGCAGATTTGAATGAAACCGATCTCCAAAACTTTATCGCTGGGACCAAGAAACAATTGGATGAAACCATTGAAAAAAGTCGTTCCCCCGTGCGAGTGTCACTGATTGGGCCATTCTCTTCGGGCAAAACGGTCACCTTATGTGCCTTGTTGGGGCAACCCAATTTGTTGCCGCGGGCCGCCCAGCCAACCAGTGGAAACGTGGTCGAAGTACAAATCGTTCCGCCTGGAACCTCTGATAAACTCAATGTCATAAACTGCACTTTGTTTTCACCGTTAGAACTCGAAGACATGTTGCGAGACTACTACCTCTTCTTACGTAGCAAACGGCTGGACCTCAAGGCTTTGCCTGATACCAAGGGTTTTTTGCGCGAACAAGTCAACCGTCTGTGTCAGGATGTGAAAGAACAATTGACTGAGAAGCGTCGTGAATACAAGAAAAGAACGGCGGGTATGGGCCACGTTTCTTTTGAAGTGCTGACCAATTTGGCGCATTTATACTTTATTTTGGTGACCATCAGACGCTATTTTGATAGCTATCCTAACCTCACCAATCCCGAATCCTTGGTTCTCTCCATTCCTTATAGCCCAACTGACAAATCGGCCCAAGATAGGCTGGTTGCAGTCACCATGTTAGATATGCAATGGGGAATAGATGACTTCGAACCTGATCTGTTGGCGGACAAGGTCAATAAATTTTGGCAACACTTGCCCACCTCGCCCGCGGATTTAAAGAAACATTGTGAACAGGGCACCATCCGTACCGAAGCCTTGCGGGCCCTACTGCCCCTATACAAACGGATTCTGTTGACGCAAGAGATGACACTCAATGATGCAGGTTGGGGAGACATCCGACGTATTTCCTTCCTAGATTTTCCAGGCGTGGGTAGCGATAACCGACGTGATACTTACTTATGTCTCAAAGAATTGCCGCTGGCCCATGTCAACATGTTGTTTTTCTTAGCCAATCGTCCAGCGGCCAAAGAAGCGCAACAACTATTAGAAGTGATTGCTGAAGCCAAGCAACATCTCACTCGATTATCAGACCGGATCATTCCCGTCGTCAACTTTTTTGATGGTTACGACCGACTCCCCGAAGCGGTCAGTGAGGAAGATGGCCGTGCGGACACTGTGGCTAAAGAACAGCAGGCGTTGCAACGGGTGCAAAATTTCTTTTCGACCGAAAGGGTTAGCGGAGTGGAAGAGGGGTTTGATGTATTTGACAAAAGCATCTTGGGAGGTTTATTTCCAGATGGTAAAGCATGGGATTACTATCTGTTATCTCCCATCGCCTCTCTGAATCCACAAAGTTTGACGGAGAAGGAGAAGGGATATATCGAGGCTTATAACAAACAGAAAGATCGTTACGGGCAACTGTTACGAGACCTTAAGGTTGCCGAAAAAATTTTGAAAAAGGACCGCACTCCTACTTCAAATGAAGCCTTGAAAAAGTATAATCGCTTGTTGGATGCGTTGGAATCGTATCAACAAGATGGAGGGATCAAGAGACTACGGGAAGACCTCATCAACCTGCTGAAAAAGGATGGGTTCCGCTTGATTGTCGAAGACGCCGCACCCGCCTTGCAAACTGTGCTAGAACAGGTAGAGGTTGACATCATCGACAAACTGGCGGAAGTGGATATAGACGAACAGGATGCCGAAGAATTTGTTGGGGATAAGAAAACCAGAGAGGCGGTGGTGACCTTATGGGAACAAATGGAGAAACTGACAGCAAAGTGGTTGCCTAACGCGGAATGGGTTGTGTTGCAACACCAAGACCCACTGACCAAGGGAAGCAGAGAAATCAAATATATCTCGCCCTTGACACTCTGTGAAACCGAAGTGCTGAAAAAGGTATTGAGTGATGGGTTTTGGCAAGAATGGGCCAACCGTTGGTTAGTGCCACCTGTCGGTACCCAACCCACTAAACTGTCTGAACTAAAAACGCAGTACCAGAAGTGGGAAGCAGAGTTGATTGCGTGGGGGCGCACGGCTATCGTTGTGATGATTCAACAAACGCTTGCCAAATTGGATCAACACCCGCTGACATTGGACCTTGGCACCAGTGAACAAACCGTGTCATTTACCGAATTGCGGGAGGCTTTGTTCAATGATTATGTGAGTAAGGCTAACGAGGTGGTCGCCGCGGAAGAAAACATCTTGAAGGAGTTGTTTAGCCTAACCTCTTTGCAACAGGAATTGCGAAGTGCCATGGAAGACCTTAAAGACTCTTCGGCCCCATCGCAGGAAGCCAACACCAAGGTGCCCTTCAATGAAGATTTACAATTCAATTGGGCACCGGTAGAGTTGATGAAAATTCAACGGCAAGTTATTCTCACATTGCAACGTCGTATAGCCAGTGATTTTGCGTTTTATATGTCGGTCTTCTTTCAAGAATTTGGAAGACTTTTAGATCAACGCACACGTCAAAAAAACACCTCGCAACGCCAGCAATTTGAACAGCCGGGGGGGTTATTCGACAAACTGGCAAGGATTCGTCAATCAACAGGCGAATTGGTGCAAAAAGACAGCCTAACCCGGCGTGAACGGCGGCAAAAAGCAAGGGAGGGGGTGGCTAAAATTCGGAATGCTTGGGAAGAATTGCAGAAGCTGTTCTAACGCTTTGTGTGCCAGGAACACGTCGGTGGAGTGGAGGCTTTAGCCGGTGGAGTGGAGGCTTTAGCCGGCCGGCCGTAGGCATCACCCCCCACTCAAATTGCGGGGCGCCTACCGAAGGCCAGCTAAAGCCTCCACTCCACCGTACCTTAACTTAATAGCAGTGCGGCTAAAGCCTCTAGTCCACCAGCCGGACTAGAGGCTTTAGCCGGTGGGCATTATTAATTATGTTCGGCCCCCATTTAAAAACGGTAGTGATGCAATCTGGGAGAAAGATCGTGCCGTTTCTCTTAGGTCTGGAACTGTGATTGATATGATTCAATGAGGGCTATGAAAGGCGGCTTGACTAATCATAGTCCATCTGAAAATCATTCTAATCATAGTTCAGACAGAGAACCCACATTGCTTCACTACCTTAAAAACTAACTACAATGATTACCATCAATCTTAGAAAAATCCAGACTTCCACTGCTAAAGAACCTTTTGACATTGAGATTGAGATCGTCAATAATGACGATCAGCACCCAATGTCACTGGGGCAAGGGGATTTTCGAGTGGAAGTCAGGCCACATCCCGATTCTACCGCAACTCGTGATGTACATTGTGGATTCGTCAAGAATGTTTTAGATGGACATTTTTGGAATGCCATCAACGAGAAACGGCATTTTTTTACAGGGCGGCGTGTCACCCTTTCACCGAAACGAGTTTTTGCCATCAAAGTCTCTTTTAAGGAATTGGCCAGCCACCCCTTCTTTAAGCAATCGCATCAGTTTAATATCACTTTGTTGGTTAAGGAAGCGAAGCGAACTTTTACCTATAAGTGGGCGCCGTTTCCCAAAGAGGTTCCTTTGCCCCCTCAGGTCCCTTCACCACCTATTTCTCTAGGAGAAAGTACTATGTTAGAATACCAAGGCATCAAGCCATTTTATCTTAACCCCACTACTACCAACAGTCTTAAATTATGTTTGTCTGGCGACGATCAGAACCAGTGGATCGATCTGTCAACCACAGAATTGCGCCTGAATAGAGGGACAATGGTGAATATTGAAATCACCTTCCCAGAACCATTTCCGGCTGCGCCTGATCTGCCTCAGACCTCACTGGACAAGATTAAAAACACTTTCATTACTGATCCGACTCAAATTGAGGTGGTGAAACGAGAGAAAGACAGTTTTATCACCCTGAAAACCCATCGAAATAATGATCAAGTGGTGTTGAAACGCGACATCGATGTGAAATTAAAGGTGTCTCTCAGCCGTCAGGGAGAGACTCCGGCAACGCCAATCGTCTGCGAAATTTCCACGGTGTTGCAACGGCCGGCGTTTTTAGGGCATGCCGCCCTTGATTTTGGCACCACCAACTCATCTTGTGCATATTACGACCCCAATAAAGGGGCCCCCATCTTTCCGGACCGGGAACTGTCGCCCCTTCAGTTACGGGCCCTAGAAGGGGTGTTGAACTCCTTAATGTGGGAGTTAGAAGACCGAACTCTCAAGGATGTCCGTTACAAGGTATTGGAAACTCGTCTGATTAGCTTTGCCCAACAGATGTGGGCTAGAAGCCAGGGAAATCAGGTAAAATCGTGTGAAGATATTCGGCACCGGTTGAGATGGTTGCAACAGCAGGGAGTCAGTGAAAATGAATTAGGCAACTGGCGGTCCAAACTGTTGGTTTCTTGGGGACTGCATGGTTATAACCAGTTTGAAGCACAGTCTAAAAAACCGTCTGACGTGGCCGATTTTCTAGCGCGTAAATATTACGAGTGTCTGAATCGTGTCATTGACATTGATACCCAAGAAGACGCTAAAATTTTCTTGCCGGAATTAGAAAAGGGGCGTCAGGATGGTACCCTCTCTTCTGCCATTCTCATGGAGGAACTGAAACCCAGTTCGACTCAGACCGGCGAACCGGGCGGAGATTCTGCGCCGCGTATCAACCCATTTCAATCTAAAATCAAGATGGGAATGGCAGTTGACTTGAACATAAAAGACGCCATCCTAAAGAATGCGGTAAGGGAGAATTTGCCGGTCTCAGCAGAAGTTCATAACGCCTTTATCACTGGTACCAAACGGGGTATCGGGCAACGGGAAGAAGCCTATTTCGTGGACTTAAAGGAACAGATGTTCAAAGACACTTATGACCCGTTAGCCACGGCGGCCATAAAACATTTGCGTACTTTGGTGGAAAATTTTATCACCACTGACGGTAGCAAATGTTTGAATGATTTGGTAGTGACTTATCCTACCAATTTGTCACAACATCGCCGGTTGCGCCTTAAAGAAATGGTGCAAAGTTTGGGCGTGAGAGACATTGATCTGAGTTTTGATGAAGCCACCGCCGGCGCCTTGTATCATGTGTGGCGTGAATTATTGACCGATGCGTTTGCCGGGATTGATGGTTTCCTCGCCCGTAGTCATGTACGGAAAGAATCCAGACTCTCTCCCCGCACCGGGCAACCCGAAGAGATCACTCTCTATTTCCAAAATATCCTGTTCTATGATATGGGAGGCGGTACCACGGATATTGCGTTGTTGGAAATCGGTTTGGAAGAGTTAACGGGGTTGGTGCGAGAGGCTGAGACCCCTAATATGGGACGTTACTTTGTCGTTCGCCCCAAAATTTTGGGACTGACGGGCCGCGATAATTTTGCGGGCGATAATGTCACTTTGGCGGTGTTTCGAATTCTCAAGTCGAAATTGGCAACCAAAGTGGCTAACCTGTTGACCAACCCGTCAGGTAACTTCAAGAAAACTGACCGTTCAAAGGCGGTCCAAGACACGTTAGACAAGTTTGCAAAGTTCAATGAAAATCAACCTGATCAGCAAAACTCCCTGTTCACCCAGTGGTTCACCCCTAGTCAGGAAGACAAGAAAACCGGCAAATCGGATACCAATACCCCTGTCATGGGTAGTGGTAGTCGCGAATACGAGAAGACCGTCAAACCGGTTATCAATACCTTGATACCGACGGAGTTTCGTTATAATCCGGCGTTACAACCCGTTTTCTTTGATCTGTGGAAAGAGGCCGAACGAATCAAACAAGCACTCAGCACTGTACCAGCAGGCTATGAACAAACAGGCTTGCCTAAATCAGTAGCTGCCACTGGCGACAAACTGGTAGCGGCTATCAAGCATTTGAATTTGGGCCTTCAGGAACATGAATTGAGTGACATTCAGATCTCGGCAGAGGAGATGGAACGGGTCATTCGCCAAGACATTCGCAACACCTTTGAAAGGGCCAGGAATCTGTGTATTGGTGAGGACGAAAAGAGTCAAAAACCTGAACTGAGGCATTTCATTGACCGGGTGATTTTGGCGGGTAGTAGTTCTCATTTGCGGCTAGTTCGGGAAGAGATGCCACGGGAAATTTTGGGCAGTCCCTTTAAGTATGTGGGACGCGATCGGCAGGAACGGGAAATGCCGGCACCGTTTAAGTTGGATAATCACAATCTGATTTTTGATCCCAAAGAATCCAAATTGGCGGTAGCGCGGGGGGCATGTTTACCCCGTTATTTCAAAACCACTCGTGTGGCGCCTCAAAATCCCAGATTGCCCGACTTGTTAAGAGATGGGATTTCCTTTATCGACTTTGATATAGATAACCTGCGTCATTATATTCCTTTCAGTTTGACTTACTCTGTTGGAACTACTAGAGACGTGCTGTTTTTTGCAGGAGACCCCATGAATGTGACTCGGCGAGATGGTAGCAAGGTGGCACGCAAAATCGTGGCAGCCTCAGAAGTTGTACGCTGCTACCAAATCGAAAATATCACTCAACTTGACTCCAATAGCGAAGAGGGGTTGTATGGACAATTTGACCTTTACCAGGCCATTGCTGACCAGGCCAAGTTGAACAAGGACACGGATAAAAAAGAGATAGAAAAATGGAGTAATCAATATCTATTTTTTATAGAATTTGACAGCGAACGCAACCTGACATGTTGGATGTATTCCAATCTCACTGGCAATGCAGACCCCAGGTATGTCAATCAACCTGCGGAGTGTTTAGACAAGACGAAAATGCCTACCACGGCATTGGCTACTCTCTGCGAAAGGAATCAGCCTGAAGGGAAGTGGGTTTGGAAAACCAACCCAATTCTCAAATGTCCGGTTGGAGTAAGTGGGAAAGAACTCGTTGAATTTAACCCAGTGTCACCCACGGATCCGGTTTTGGAAGGAAGGGTTGCCATGCGTCAAGTTCAAGACGATCAAGGTGGAATTATTCGTTTTGAAACGGACACTGGAATCCCGTTATGGTCGGTGAATTTGCGTGATTACCCAGTGAAAACGCCAGCCCTGGCTGAATTGCGTCTGCATCTGGAATTGCAAAATGACAATGTGGACTTGAAATACACCGTGTATGACCCGGACTTAGAAGACCGTGGTGATAACCAGAAAGACTTACACGAGGTTCGTATGAGTTTTGATGATAGACGAAAATCATTGCCGTTTAACCCGTTTGGGGGAGATGAGTAATCAAATTTCGGGTAGTGTTGTACAAGTAATGGTATAGCAGTTTTGGAGTACGGAATTGATTCCGTTGGAGTACAGAATTAATTCCGCTGGAGTACGGAATTGATTCCGTTGGAGTACGGAATTAATTCCGCTGGAGTACGGAATTAATTCCGTACTCCAAAACCCATAACTATTACCTTTGCAACACTACCAAATTTCGGCACCCCTCACCCCCTCTCCCACTGTGAGAGGAGTGAGGGCAACACTACCCAAAAGGAGGTAGTGATGCAATGTGGGTGATACGTTTCCCCTCACCCCTGGCCCCTCTCCCAGAGGGAGAGGGGCCAGGGGTGAGGGCAACCTGAATATCACCCACATTGCATCACTACCCAAAAGGAACACTACCATGCCCACTTCGTCTGTTGATTTTGACGCCAACACTTTAAATGAACAAATAAACATCCTGTTGGCCAAATTGCCTGGTGATTCACCATTGGTTCACCGCGTAAAAGGCAGTGTCAAAACCCTGAATGCCGACATTTATGAAGTAATCACTTATCTGGATTCGAAAGAACGTTTGCAAAAAATAGGGCAAATTGTGACTTCGTGGGGATCACGCGCAAGTTCCGAAGATCCTCACTTCCTCTTACAACAAATCAAGGATATTTTGGAAGGAACTAACCATTCTTCGGACCCCAAAGCCTCTTCCACAGAAATTGCCAGCCCCATTGAAGACAATGTAGTGCCCGCGCAGGTTAACTTAGTTGAAACACCGCCTCCCGATCAAAAACAGGAGGAACCGCCTAGTACAAAAAGAAGGGGGAGAAAATCATCATCTCCTCGTGCTAAAACCGAAGATGACTATCGTCAGTTTGGATGGGAATTGGTGAATCGGTCCGGTAACGTAAATGCAGTAGAAAGAATCATCCAGAGAGAGATAGGCAATTGGGACGCCAAACCATATCCCTCCCCGCAACCAGGAGACATTGTCTTACATGGCACCGCCTTCACTTCCCACACAGAATTTCCACCCGTGTGGATTGGGGCAGTCCAAGACATTGCACGGCTGGCAAAAGTGGTTAGCCAATTGCCTTATCTCAAGCCAGACGGACAGATTTGGTTATCGTTTGCCGAATTAGATAGCGAATCGTCTCACGTCCCTCATCTGGAAAAACCGCAATGGTGTCTTGGCCATGCGAACACTTTACCACTGTGGTACAGATGGCACGATTTATTATGGTGGACACTCCTGGCCCCTGACGCGGAAGTGTTTGTTCACAACAAGTTAGAAAAACTCAGTGAACAACGAGAAGCGATTTGCCAAACTTTACTTGACCATCATAAATCTTTTGTGGCGGTCTTGAACAAACAGGATGAGTATTATATCAGTAGAAATCTGCATCGTGTCTATTCATGCTTCTTTCAATTTTTATCGCCCGATGATCTGAATGCCAATGAAATACCTCAACATCCATTTTACCGTTTGCGACGGGCGGTTGAAGACGACGTGAAAGAGTGGATGCAAGCTTTGCAGATTCAAGAACTGCATACCGCAGGAGTGTTAACCGCGGTGGAATACTTGGGCAACGTGGGGAAAGAGACGGACAAAAATACGAGTCTCTCGACAACCCACTCGTTCTGGAAAAATCGGCGTCCCCCAGAAGAAAGTCAAGTGTTATATTGGTTGCGCCCGCGCTGGAAGCTGAAAAATACGCCCCAGAAATTGGACGCGGAGTTGTTAGGTAGCGTATTATATTGTTTTGGTTAACCTCTCTCCGATCAAATCGGTGATTCAATAGTGTAACTTTGCCTGGTCACGGACAAAGCTACACTTTGGACTTCTGGGTAGTGAGGCAATGTGGGTTCTCTGTCTGAACTCTGATTAGAATGATTTTCAGATGGACTATGATTAGTCATAGCCTCCTTTCATAGCCCTCATTTAATCATCTAAATCAGAGTTCAAGACGAAGAGAAACCGCACGATATTTCAGCCAGATTGCATCACTACCGACTCCTGAATCTTATACCTACTCATTTATGAAAACCTCTCTTTCCTCCTTCGCCCAACAAGCCCCTTGGGGCACGGAAGCTAACCAAATTTTACGCGCTTGTGTCCATTGCGGTTTTTGTACTGCCGTGTGTCCCACGTATCAACTCTTGGGTAATGAACTCGATAGTCCACGCGGGCGGATTTATCTTATTAAGGCGTTTCTGGAAGGTCAACCCGTGACTGCCGAAACGCAGCGTCATTTGGATTTATGTTTAACCTGTCGTGCTTGTGAAACGACCTGTCCGTCAGGGGTTCAATATGGACGGTTAGCCGAAATTGGACGTGGTATGATAGAATCTCAATGTCAACGCCCTCTCTTCCAACGACTGAAACGATGGACGTTGCGCAAAGTGTTACCACATCCGACTCGTTTCCAAACATTGGTGACGTGGGGACGTCAAGCGCATCCTCTGTTGCCCCCCAAATTACGTTCTCAACTTCTCCTCCAAAAGTCGCAACGGACTTGGCCACAGACTTCGCATTCGCGTAAAATGTTGGTGTTAACCGGGTGTGTGCAATCAGTCTTAACACCCCAGACGAATTTGGCAACTGCCCACATTTTAGATAAACTAGGGATTCAGTTGTTACCCAGTCCCGCTGGTTGTTGTGGCGCCTTGAATTATCACTTGGCGGCCCACACCGAAGGATTGACTCAGGTGCGTCAACAAATTGATAAGTGGTGGCCGGCGCTTGAAAACGGGGCCGAAGCGATTGTTATCACGGCCAGCGGGTGTGGTGTGTTTGTAAAAGAATATGGTCACTTATTGCGTGATGACCCAGTGTATGCGGAAAAAGCGGCGCGGGTTTCGGCACTGGCGCGGGATATTTGTGAAATTTTAGGAAAGGAAGATTTGTCACCATTATTGTCTGCCTCACCGCCATCGCAACCGCCTGTTAAAATTGCATTGCATGTCCCCTGTACGTTGCAACATGGTCAAAAACTGTCTGGGGTGATAGAGAATATTTTAAAACAGGTTGGCTTTGAACTGACCGCGGTGCCTGATTCTCACTTATGCTGTGGTTCGGCGGGTGTCTATTCACTATTGCAGAAAAACATTTCACAACGCTTGTTGAAAAACAAGTTGACGGCCTTACATTCAGGTCGTCCCCAGTTAATCGCAACGGCCAATATCGGTTGTCAAATGCACTTGCAAAGTCAGACGGACTTGCCGGTGAAACATTGGATTGAATTACTCTAAATTCTCTTTTAGCTTTCCTAAACCTGTGAGGTTTAGGAAAGCAGGTTTGACCCCGATTAGCTTTCTTAAACCTCACAGGTTTAGGAAAGCTGGTTTGAAACTTCTATTGACGACCACCCACTAAAATATGACTAAAGAAATTCGTTACGGAGATTTTGCCAGCACCATGGCGGTGCAGCAACAACAAATTAGTTTTACTCAACTCACTCCCAAACCGCGATATGATGAACAGGGGCAAGAAATTCCTTATCGTCCCCCAAAACTCAAATTGCGGGGACGAGATGTGTATCATCTCTTGCAACCATATATTCAAACTCGCTTTCTGGAACAACTCAAGACGTTGTTACCCTTGATCATTTATTTGGTGATATTTCAGTCAGTTATTTTGCACACTCCAATCCACGAGGGAAGTGTCATCAGTTTAGGACTCATCGCCGTTCTCATCGGTTTGATGTTCTTTATGGAGGGACTGAAACGCGGACTGATGCCATTTGGGGAAGACATTGGGGACTTGTTACCACGCAAGTTACATTTGACTAGCGTATTACTCATCGTCTTCCTATTGGGAATCGGTGTAACCTTTGCTGAACCTGCGATTGGCGCCTTGAAAACGGCGGGGGCTATTGTGAAACCGGACCAAGCCCCATTGCTATATTTCCTCCTCAATCAATGGAGTCAAGCACTGGTGTGGACGGTGGGTATTGGAGTAGGCATTGCGGCAGTGATTGCCACGTTGCGCCTCATTTGGGGGTGGAGTTTGAAACCGTTGATTTATCTCTCCCTCTTACCGACTTTGGGAATTACAGGTTACATGATGACAGACCCGCAATTGAGTCACTTATTAGGCGTGGCGTGGGATTGCGGCGCCATCACGACGGGGCCAGTCACGGTACCTTTGGTGTTAGCACTCGGTATTGGAATTGCCGAAGCCACGGGGAAAGGAGACGAAGCCTTGTCAGGGTTTGGGATAGTCACGTTGGCTTCCATCATTCCAGTCTTGGGCGTTTTATTACTGGGATTGTATATAGCTTCCACTGTCTCCCCTGACATGTTGACCGGGACTCTCCTTCTCACCACTTCTAACCAAGTGGCCTGGTATCAGCAAACACCGATGGTAGAAATTCTCATGGGACTGCGTGCTATCGTGCCTTTGGTCATCTTTTTACTGGTGGTTATGTTATTGATTTTGCGGGAAAAATTATCGCAACGGGGAGTCATCACGTATGGAATTATTCTAGCTATTTTAGGCATGATTATCTTCAATTTGGGGTTGACGTATGGATTGTCTAAATTGGGCAATCAAGCAGGCGGTCTGGTCCCAGCAGCGTTTCAAAAAATGGAGGGCGTGACTCACTCTCCTCTGTTTCAATGGTCAATTGGAATTGTGATTGCGTTCTTATTCGCTTGGCTGTTAGGATTTGGTGCAACCCTTGCAGAACCCGCGTTACATGCCGTGGGACTGACGGTAGAAACCCTCACACAAGGCGCCTTTAAGAAGTCTCTGCTGATTTATGCCGTTTCCTTTGGAGTCGCTTGTGGCACGGCGTTGGGGGTGATAGAATTGATTTTTCATATCCCCCTGCCTTATCTCCTCTTCCCAGGTTATCTCCTCGCCATGTTGTTGACGATTTTTTCTAAAGAAGAATACGTCAACATTGCCTGGGACAGTGCTGGCGTCACCACGGGACCCGTCACCGTGCCGCTAGTTTTAGCGATGGGTTTAGGATTTGGGAATGCGGTAAATGCAATTGACGGGTTTGGAATTTTAGCATTGGCTTCGGTGGGACCCATTGTGACGGTATTGATGACTGGATTATGGATAGAATGGCAAGTGCGGAGGAGTCACCATTAGAACGACAGTATTTGTAGTATTTGTAGGGTGGGCAACAGTATTTGTAGGGTGGGCAACAGGTTTATCGTTGCCCACCATTTCGACCATTTAAGTTAATGAGGGTGGGCCAAGAAACACTTGCCCACCCTACAGATTACTGATTATTCCACATTTGCCGATACCACTTCTCCACATTTCTCGTAAACCGTACTTCATCCAACAACGCCGATTGCTTCAAACGTTCTCGTAACCCCGCCCGAATGGAAGTCAGGGAGGATAAATTTTGCGCCAATTGAATAGCTATCGTCACGTAGTCTTGCGGCGTTTGGGCAATCCATGGCGAACATCCAACCACCGACAGCAAACTAGCCCCCATGCGCGACACCGATCTATCACCTATCAAAGTAACCACGGGTACGCCCATCCATAATGATTCACAAGTGGTCGTTCCCCCATTGTAGGGAAAACTGTCTAGGCTAATGTCGATCTGATTGTACATAGACAAATGCGCTTCCGTGGTCTCCTGCCAACCTAACAAAGTGAGACGAGTTGGGTGAACACCCAATTGGGCAAATTGGTCAACTATCTCCTGTTGCGTGGCGGCACTGGTTAACCCGTGGGTCTTGAGTAACAAACGCGAATGCGGCACCGCCTGGAGAATTTGGGCCCATAACTGAATGACTTGCGAATTGATTTTAATCAGCGCATTGAACGAACCAAACGTGATATGTTTTTGACGCAACGCTGGCAATTCGCCTACGGGAGGACTGTCTTGGGGAGGACGATAGCAATAAAAACTGTCCGGCAGTCTCGCTAATTTTTCCGAACTGAGGGACTCAAATCCAACGGGGTCAGTGTAACCATCGGTCAATCGATAATCGATAGCCTTCAAACCCGTGGAAGTGGGGTGCCCCAAATAAGTGACTTGAATAGGCGCCGGTTTCCGGGCAAACACTAACAGTCGATTATCGCGTTTGTGACAAGACAGGTCGACTAAAATGTCAATGCCATCTGCGCGAATGTGACTGGCCAACTCTTCATCAGACCAGTTGAAACAGTCGCGCCAATGGTCCGCTTCTTGTTGAAAATGTTGTGTAAATTCATCCTGTTGGAAGTGATTATAGTAACAAAAAATCTCAAACTCTCGATGAGAGTGATGAGTCAACAACGGGGCCATGAAATAGCCTACTGCATGTTTGCGAAAATCGGAGGAGACATAACCAATTTTCAACCGCTTCTGAGGATCCCGCGGGCTTCTCGGAAAATGCACAACATTGGCTAACTTCGCCGCATGTTGTTGATGAAACTTAACGTGTTCTGCATAAATGTCAGCCGCACGATAATGGGCCGCATACACCAACGTGAAGAGATAATCACTATGGATGACCACGTTCTCAGGATCAAGTTCACGGGCCTTCTGATAATAAGTGATAGCCTCCTCCAACTTGCCTTGGGTGCGCAACACATAAGCCAAATTGCTATATGTTTCCGCATCTTGAGGAGACAGGGCCAAGGCTTTTCGGTAACAGTCGGTCGCTTCGGCAAAGAGATTTTGGTTGCCATACGCACTCCCCAGACTGTGATAAAAATCTGGCACTTGGTCATTGTTCTGAATCGCTTGATTCATCAATCGGATTGCTTCCTCATAACGCAATTGTTGGGCCGCCGCAACGCCCAATAAATGCAGTGCAGTGGCATTGTTAGGTTCAGTGGCTAACACTTGACGGTAAAGAGTTTCTGCCAAAGTCAAGTCACCCGCTTGATGATGTTGTAAAGCCTGTTGTAAGATTTCAGTAGGTGTCCAAAACGTGTTTTGGACTCCAGCGGTTAGGGGAGGAATTTGATCCAACGTCATGATTTCCGGAGTGGAGGCTTCAGCCGGTGCCGTCAGAGGAGGCAACGAATCCAACCAATTTGCAAAATTCACATTGGCCACTTCACCAGAAGACGCGGTATATGTTTCCCACACGTTTCGATAAATCGCTTCTAGCTGACGAGTAAACGTCGGTGCCTCCATAAGAGGTGAAGCCTGCATTTGTGGCCGCAACCGCTTCCGCAACTGTTGCAAATAATTTGTATCATTCGCCAATTTCACACAAAGATTGACATACTCTTCAGGGGTCTGCGTAATCAGTTCTGACAATCCCACGGTGGACAGAATACTGAGACCCATTCTGGCGGTAGAAGTTTTTCCTACCAAGGTGACGACTGGCACCCCCATCCATAAGGCATCACAAGTGGTTGTGGCCCCGTTATAGGGATAAGTGTCTAGGGCAATATCAATTTCGTGATACGTGTTAATGTGAGTGTCAATAGAAGACGTATGAGGCGTCAAAATCAACCGTTCTGGGGGGATGCCCAACTCGGCAAACTGTCTTTCCACCCGTTGTCGTAACTGCGGATCATCAAAATGCAACCCACTGGATTTTAAAAACAGTTTGGACTGGGGCACCGCTTGTAGAATTTTGACCCAAAGGTTACGCACTTTGGAACTGACTTTGGTATAATTATTAAATGAACCAAAGGTGATGTAACCGTTGCACAAAGCGGGCAACTCATTGACTTGGGCATGGGCCGTCTCGTCTGCCGGAAAGTAACAAAAATAACTGTGAGGCAACCTAAGTAACTTTTCCGCATTAAACTTCTCACTGACTCCTTCTGGATCCACATACGAATCGGTGAGTCGATAATCAATCGCAGACAACCCCGTGGTGGTTGGATAACCCAGATAAGTGATTTGAAGCGGGACCGGTTTGTGGGCAAACACCATCATTCGATTCTTCCCAGTATGTCCCATCAAATCCACCAAAATGTCAATTTGGTCTTGCTGGATTCCTTGAGTTAACAGGTGATCTGGCAAACTGACACAATGTCGCCAATGGTCGGCATATTTCATAAAGCGACGTGTGACTTCATCATGGCCAACATTGTTGTAGTAACAATAAATTTCAAATTGGTCATGGTCATGGTGGGCCAAAATCGGTTCCAAGAAATAAGCCACCGAGTGTCTTCGGAAATCTTGTGAGAGGTACCCAATTTTCAACTTGCGGTGGGGATTGCGATCATTCGCATAAACCTGCGAAGTGCCCAAACTGGCTACATGATGTTGCTGAAACTGTTGATGTTCAAAATACAAAGTCGCTGGGTCTTCTTCTTGATAGTTGAGACCCAACAGGAAGTTGCTACGTGCTTCAGCATAGTCAGGGCGCAAAGTCAAGGTTGTTTGCCAGTGTTGTCTAGCCTGTTTGAAGTCTCCCTTATCATTGAGGAGACAGGCCAAGTTATTATGGGCGGCGGCATGATTAGGATAAGTTGTTAAAACATGCTGATAACACTCGATGGCCCCTTCCAGTTTGCCTTGATAGCGTAAGACATTGCCCAAATCTAACTCAATTTCGCTAGATTCAGGGGCTAATTTCAGGGCGTTTCGATAACTTTTTTCCGCTTCCGCAAAGTTTCGTTGTTCCATCAACACAGTCCCCAAATGATGATGAACTTTGACATCATTTGGATTTAACGCGATGGCACGTTGATAACAAGCAATGGCTTCGCCAAACTTGCCTTGTTGTGTGAGGATAAGACCCAGGTTATCATAATAAGAGGGTTCAGAATAGTTAATCCGAATAGCTTTCTGAAGCAGTTCCACGGCAGTGTCATATTTTTTTAGTTGTGCCGCAATAATTCCCAATAAATGCCAGGCGTCGCTGTGTGAAGGTTTTATCTGCAAGATTTGCTGACACAACGTTTCGGCTGGTGGTAATTCATTCGCATGGTAATGTTGAACAGCAAGTTCAAAGGCTTGTTCGAGAGTCATTGGAGTCATAAGTGAACTGTGATTTGTCTGAATATATGTATGATGGTCTTCCCAACCACGGTGGACTAGAGGCTTTAGACGGTAGGGGCAGAACAAAATTGGGTAGTGATGCAATCTGGGTAAAATATCGTGCGGTTTCTCTTCGTCTGGAACTGTGATTTAGATGATTAAATGAGGGCTATGAAAGGAGGCTTGCCTAATCAGACTGGGTGGAATATCGTGCGGTTTCTCTTCGTCTGGAACTGTGATTGATGATGATTAAATGAGGACTCTGAAAGGAGGCTTGCCTAATCATAGTCCATCTGAAAATCATTCTAATCAAAGTTCAGACAGAGAACCCACATTGCATCACCACCCAGAATTGAAATTGCAGGGCGCCACCCACCGGCTTCCGCCTCTAGTCCCATGCCTTCACCGGCTTTGGCCTCCTGTCCCGCCATGTTTTCCTGTTAATCTAACCGCAACACCCCCCATACTTCTCGCACGATTCCATCTCTTTCCAAAGCGGCCCATTTATCGCAGGACCATAGGGTGCCAGTCAGTAATTGGCGGGGCCGTAAAGGACGCGAACATTCCTTGCGAAATGCGTTTAACGTCCACTCGCCTTTGATCACTTGCATTTGCAAATAGTCACCCAATTCCAACACTTCGTCCTGGTTAGAGGTATAATAAATCTTCCCCTGTAACGCAACTGGAGAATCAATCGAGTCACCAGATAAATTGACTGGTATCCATTTTAAATCTTTCAGGATGGCTTGAACCGCAGTCTGCCCAGATAAGGGTTTCCATCCAAACGGAATCGGCCACTGGATAAACGTTGGATAATCTTTGATGTTAGCAGAAGCAGTGGCGTCAGCAGAAGTTGTGGGACACTCTTCCGCAGAACTGATTTTCTGTCGTTCACACACTATCTTGGCAATCGGTTCAGGCAACTCCCGCAGTCGTCCTGCCAAAAGATTCCAATTTGTCTTTGCTTCCGCAGGACGTTGACGTATTTCGTATAGTCGTGCCAAGTTATATAAGGCAGATAACGGCGCCGGTTTTTTCGATTGACCAGTGAGTTCCTCCAAAAGTTTCACCGCATTGGGCCATAAATCCGCAACCGCGTCACTTTGTTCATATACCGCAGCCGCCTGTAGTGCCTGAAGTTCATTCTGGAAAGAGGCGGGTACCAGAGGTTCCGCCTGCTTTAACAGTTCTCGTGCCGCATTGGGAGTGTTTAAGTACAGGTCAACCACCGCCAAATTCACTTTCGCAGGCCAGTACTGATTATCTGATTCCACTGCTTTTTTGAGATAATATTCTGCTTCCCTCAAATAGCGTTCGATGTCAAGACTTTTTGGCATATTTCCAAGCCGTTTGTAGGTTTCATCGCCACGTGTGAAACTACCGGCCTGGCTTTCAACATCTAACAGCAACGGCATCCAGTAAAATTCCGAGTACAGGGGGTCATTCATGGAACGTCGGGCTTCTTGTAGATAACAAAAGCCCAGGTTATTCAAAACTTCCCGCGCTGGAAATGCTTGCTGAAATTGCTTGAGAAATTCTTTACCATCGGCACACCGTTCAAAATGGGCCAAACGAGTGCCAAAATAGAAGAACGGAAGGCGGTCTAGCACTTGTTGCAATTTGGCTTTTAAATTCTTCACTCGCATCTTGAGTTCGGGACTGTTAAGTTTCGAAGGCGAAACTATCTTGACCCAGTAAGTGAGGAAGTCATCAGAAGTCGATTGTAGCAATAAATCCACCCGGTAGCCAGCGATGCCAGCGTACATGAATCCTTTGCTATCGGCCTCCAATTCTTGTGTTTCATCGGTTGCCTCCTGATCGTCACATTTGTTAGAAAACAGGTGGCGTGACCGACTCTCGTGGGCCAGGTGGGCCAACTCATGCCCTAACACAAAAGCCAGACGCGCTTCTATTTCTTGGGGTGAAGATGCTTCCCCATGAATCACTTCCACCGCCTGTTTAGATAATAACACATTGTTGTCTGACAATGCAAAAGCCAGGGCGTTCTTACTATCTACGACGGTGAGTTTAAACAAGCCAGGGCCGGGATTATCCGCCACCTGACTGACTCGTTCAAACACTTCAAAGGATTTGGCAACCTGCGCAGTTTCGTGGCGGTCAATTTTATTAAAAGCCGCAACATAGTCCCCCAAGGTGCCGTTGCCGCAACTGTTAAAGACGGCCATCGCAAATTGGCTGATTAGCATGAGTAGCAAGATTCCTCCCAATCTTTGCAAGAACCTGGAAGCGGTTGGGGGTAAGCAAATAAAGTTATTCATAAGACATTCTCCTTACCTTGTGTGCAACACCTATGTTAGTGCGTAAGTTCGACTCCACCAAAGCCTTGTACGGTGGAGTGGAGGCTTTAGCCGGCCAGCCGTAGGCATCGTCCACACTTCAAGAGAGGGGAGGTGACTACGGCCGGCCGGCTAAAGCCTCCACTCCACCAATACAAGACTTTGGTTGATTCACGCACTAAAATAGGTGTTGCACACAAGGTTCTCCTTATTCATTAGAAAGTTGAATGACCAGGGTCTTCACGGGTTGACCCAGTTGATAACCCAGTTGTTGTGACGGCTGGGTACGCAATTTGTCTAGCACCTCCAAAATCGGTTTCAAACCGGTTAAGGCGAGGTCATTGCTTTGCGGATCCATTTGCAGACGTTCCTTGAACCCTTCTCCAATCACATATTGTTGTGGCCAAAATTCCGTAGGCATCGTCATCACAACCAGCGCAGTCACTTGGAGTAACGCTACCCATTGACCTAGTTCATATTGCGTAGTAAATGCGTGGTCATAAGGAACTTTCTCCACTTCCAAACGTTTTTCTAACAATCTCTGCTGTCCCACTTGCAGTCCCGCTTTAAAGGCTTGTGCTGCCAGAGATTTCTCCAGTTGGCTGAAGGCCAATGGGGAGGTACCAGTTCTTTGCACAACTAGCTGAGGTTGCTGAAATGCCATTTGGTAACTCTCCTCCAGAGGAGAGAGTAAGAATAACGTGCGGTAAGTGACTACACCGCCGACCAGTAGCATGAGGCTAAAGGCAGCAACAGGTACCCAAGAGTCTTTAAAGACAGCAAGTAACCACTCAACTAACTTGCCTAGTGGTTCAATAAAGTTGCGAACCTGTTCATTGAGGTAATTAAACGTCTTCTGATACCAAGGTAGCATCGAATAGACTTCTTGATAGTGAAAATGACACTCTGGACATATTTCCAAATGGGCATAAACCCGTTGCCGATCCCCTTTGGACAATTTGCGGTCAATAAAATTGGCCAGCGTTTCTAGCGAAGGGCAGGGACTTTGGACCTGCTGGCGGGACCGAGAATCAGCGAATAAGAACATCAAGGCCATCGCCTTGTCGTCAAGTTGTGAGAAACGTTGTTGTCCTTCATTCATGGGCGATTGTGTTAACATAAAAATCTCCTAAAATGGTTTTGGGTGGTGATGAAATGGTCCAAAACGTGTTTTGAACTCCATCCTCACGACCTACTTTGGTAATACTTTGCTTAACTTTTTCAAAGCGGAATCACTGATGGTAAAAACTTTCCTCTCGGTCCAACCCTGCTGGCGTCCAAGTGTACTGTCGGCGATCTCTTTAGCCGTCATATCGTGGTAATAGCGCATCCGTAACACTTGTTTTTCCAACTCCTTCAATTTTGCCATTTGCAGGCGATTTAACAAGTTCTGAAATTCTGGATCGTCTCGCAGGCGATTTAACAGCTTCTGAAATTCAGGGTCGTCAACCGATTCTGGTGAGTTCCCCAAAACATAGGCTAATACGGCCAATTCCAGTTGTTGCCGCCATTGTTCTGCAACTCGTTCCTCGAAGGGTAAGTCAGGGGCGGGCAAGTCTAATCCTTCCAGTTCATCTTCTGGCAAGGCATCTCGCGAAACCATGACAGGAGGTATTTTGATGCGACATTTTTGTAAAATTTCACTGACCACCTCTTCTACACTTGCGGAAGACATCGTGGTTTCTCCTTTCAGTATCTCTACGGTTTCCCGTCGAGAGTAGTGATAAACCGCTAACAAGTAATATGCCTTAATAGCGAATACCGTTTTGGCAATCTCCTCTCGTTTCACCTCAGGATGATCAGTCGCCAACGTTTCTATCACCCGCGCCGTATAAAACTCTGCTTTGCGTAGATGACTTTTCAGAATCAGTTGAAGGGCTGGGCTATATAAAGGTCGTTTGCCAATGCACCGGTGTAGTGGTGTGGAAACGCCAAATGTCTTTCTAGCGAAGTCTTCCAACCAATACGAAATTTTGAGTAGGATAAAAGTGCTATTTTGATTTAACAATGTTTCACACTCTTTCGGTAATCTCTCCGTAAGAATGTAAGTCGCGGCTTCCATAGCCAGTGCTTCATCCCAATAAAAGCGTCTCTTGGCCATCTGGTCAATTTTTTCGTACCAGGCTGACCAAATTTTATTTTGACACTCATTATTCGACTGGTGGTTGCCAACACTATGATTTGGCACAGCCCACATTGAGAATAAGTTTCCCAGAGGGATACCAAGGAAGGTCATTTGCATCTGATTCCCCTTTGTTGTTTAAAAGAAGTGGGGATTTTATCACTTCTTTGTTTATAAGTAACGTAGCCAATTTATTTTTTCCCAAAAAAATTTGTGAGAGGCTTCGATTATAGTAAACGTGGCCGTTGGTTATTTTTCCCAAAAAAATTTAAAAAATTTTTTTATACGTCATTTACGGGCAAGGCTACGTTTTGAACCCCTGGTTTGATGTTTTTTTATAGTAGTATTCCCACTAAATGATACGATTCTCACTGGAGCGCAATAAGAATTATTGCGCAATAATTCTTATTGCGCTCCAGAGAAATTTGTACAAATTTGGGGAAATATTACTATAAACCTGACATTCTTGTTATTTGTTGGGAGATGGCAGCTTTAAACACAGCTTCGGTTCCCCAAATACTCAAACGATGGTGGGCGCGGGTGATGGCCGTGTAAATCAATTCACGAGTGAGAAGAGGAGAAATGGGGTCGGGTAACAAGAGGAACACCTCATCAAATTGTTGTCCTTGACTGTTATAAATAGTCATGGCATAAGCCGTCTCATGTTCTGGCAGACGAGGAGGCCATAAGATACGCACGGCACCGTCGGGAGAGAGAAAAAAGGCTTGTAACTCCTGTGAATGGGCGGGATGACGCAAAATCATTCCCCTCTCTCCCCGGTCCAATTTCAAAGTCTCATCCTGGCGAGTCATCAGAAGAGGACGGCCAGAATAGTGATGATGATAACTGGTAGGGAGGAGATTTCGGGAACTGAGTTTTTGTTCGATTTGACGGTTAATCGATTCGACTCCATAAGGTCCGTGGCGAAGTACGCATAACAGGCCAAATTTAGACAGTTGTGACAAAATATTTTCAGGTTTCTCTGCGGCAAAATAGGCAACAAATTTGGTCACGAGAAGGTCGGTCAAGGAAGATGGTAAGGCTTCAAAAATGCGTAAATGATGCCAACTGACCTCTGGATACTGGTCTGATTTAAGAATTTGCAAGGCTTGTTCACTGCGTCCATATTTCACGGCGGTTGCCAATTGACGAAGACCATTATGGATTCCAAATCCATCGTTATCAGGTAAAAACACGAAGCTTTCGGATCTGGGAAGAGAGGTTCGGTTAGTCTCCTCTTGTGTCATCATCATTCGACCAATGTCCCTTAATACCGTCCCCGCCTCTTTATCCCCCACTTGATCTATATCTCCTAATAAAATCCAACGGGCTTCCAATGGTATCGCGAGGGCCAGTCTAGTCATCCAAGCTAAATCTAGCCTGGAGGCTTCAACCACCACCACGACATCGTAGGGTAACGGATGACGGAAAGAGGAGAAAACCGCGGAGGCGTCTGAGTTGCCCAAGAGACCCTGGAGGGTATAAACCTCCTGGGGCAGGGCGGCTTTGATAGCGGGTACACAATTTAACAGAGGCGTCATCTCGGTTAAAATGTTTTGTAATTGTCTAGCCATTTTAGCCGAGGGGGCGACGAGGGCGATGTTTAACTGTGGATTTTGTTCTAGCAAGAGTGCTATCATTTTAATAAGCGTCATCGCTTTGCCCGTGCCAGGGCCGCCCGAAATAACACAGAAATGATGGCGTAGGGCCGTCTGTGCCGCATTTTTAAGGACGCCATTGGCAGGGTCTGGGAACAGACGGGCGAGGCCGTCTTGTAACCATCCCCAATCGACTTTAGGCGGTGGCTGATGCAAGCGAGTCCGCAAATTAGCGACGAGTTGTTGTTCATAATTCCAATAGCGATATAAATATAAACGATACTTATCCAGAACAAGTGGTGTATAATCCGAAGGACGTCCCACTGCGTTACAGTTTTGTAGGGAACTTATCCACGTCGTTAGGGTAGGATAACGCAAAGTGGAGATACCAGACGCGGCAAGGGGAGGAAAATTTGTCTCCGCTTGCGTGCTTAAATCGATACAGGTATGCCCTTGGTGAGTGAAGTAACTGACTAGCAACGCACCTAACCATACATTGTCATCTGCACACTCAGAAAAAGTGGCAACAAATCGGGCGAAATAGACATCTAGGTCTGAAACGATACCTTGGTTATATAAACTGTGGATGGCGGGGGGCATTTTAGCGGATAGTGGATAGTGGATAGTAGATAGTATAGTGGTTTTTGGGGTCTATGACTAAAGATTTCAAATGCACGATAGAAACTCAGTTTCGGAAAGCAAACGGAGTTTCTTTATCACACCCCGTCTGCCAATCTGCTATTCATCAAGTTTAATAGGCGTCTTTTCTGTTCTAGGTGGATGTTGAAAATGACGCCTGCGACCAATTAAACGGGGGAATTACTCATGTTTACTTATGAACTGGAACAACGATTGAAGGAGTTGGAACAAGAACAAAGCCATCAAGATTGGTTATTACAGGAGGAAATGAATAAACTGGAAAGGGAGTTGGTCAATAAAAATCTGACCAATCCCGAAACACCAGTCACCTGTAGCGGAGAACCGGTGAAACAGGTCAACCTGCAACCGGTAAGATTGTCTAAAACCAATGGTGAGAAGACCGCTACGGTGAGACCCTTTGCCAAGTCTAATATGTCTTCTGCGGCATCGCAGAATTATGTGATTCGGTTAACGTTAAATCCTCGCCTACCTTTAGAATGGTCCGGCAAAAATTGGGCAAGATGTGGCCAGGGATTGCGTTATCCAAGCATGGAGATTGCCCAAAAAAGTGTACAACAACTGCAAAAACGGTGGCCGACGGAAAAATTGAAAATTCATAGTACCGCGTTGGATTTAGAGATGGCGACTTAGAAGAAGTCAATGACTGAATGGAGAAAAAAATCACTCCAGCTTCGGTAGCCAGGTAGGGTGGGCAAACGTCCTTTTGTTTGCCCACCGTTTACCACCAATGCCATTCAGTTAAGGAATTGAGGTGGCGAAACCATTAAAATGGCGGTGGACTAGAGGCTTCTCAGTTAAGGAATTGAGGTGGCGAAACCATTAAAATAGCGGTGGACTAGAGGCTTCAGCCGGGGGCAAGCCCGTGATTTCAATTCTGTTCCATCCCCCACCGGCTGAAGCCTCTAGTCCACCTGGCGATTCATTTCAGGGGCTGTTTTCCTTAACTTAATAGCATTGACCGTTTACCACGATGACAAAGCTACGCTTTGGATTCCTGGTCAGACACCGTAGATATTTCGGACACCTTTTTCTCTTGATTAGAACTAGGACAAACCGTCAAAGAGTTTATAGTCGTTGTCATTGACAAAGAACCGATAAACTGTGCCTTCACTTCATTTGCAGAAAGGTGACCATTCATTTCCCATTCTGTTAATTCTAAAATTCTGTAAATTCTGATTCAGACAAGTAAGGTGGATTTCGCTACGCGTATCCACTGAAGAGTTAACCTTGCGCCGCTTTTTGAAAAAAGAAGTGCGACAAGAGGCATCGCAAGGATTTTGTCAAAATCGGTATCGGTTACTCAAGTAACCGACGGTAGTGGTCATTCCTCAAACCTGACAGGTCTTTGAGACCTGTCAGGTTTATATCAATATTTGAATTGAATTTCACCGTACTATTCTGCAATTAACCGTTCTGTCAACTCTTGATAACCGGAAAACATGCGATCCAAACTTATCAGTTTTAAATCATGGCATAGTGCGGTAGCGATAATGAGTCGGTCCGCTGGGTCTTTGTGATGTTCTGGCAATGTTGCGGCCACACGAGAAATTTGGCAAGTGATGGGTAATACCTCCACCCCCGAATGGGTAGATGCCTCGGTTAACCATTGTTCAACTGGTTGGTTAAGCACTATTCGTCGTTTTTGCACCAGCATAACTGTTTCCCAACAGGAAATGGCGGAAACGAAGACGACCTCGGCATGTTCAATTTTATCTACCAGTTTGACTGAAAGAGGGTCGGTTGGTAGCAACCAGCGTAACCAGATATGAGTATCCAATAAAATCATCTCAACACCTCCCACTCTTCTGGGGCAACAACAGGTTCGACAAGGTCCCCTAAAATTTGCCCCTGACCTGCAATTTTTGGAGAAGGTTTACGCCGTGGTATAGAGGAGGTTTGCGGATAATCTGTCAGTATTAAGAAAATCGCTTCCAATTGCACATTGGGAGGCAAGCGGGGCAGTTGTTTCAGGTGGCCGTGGCTGTCGGTTTCTAACATTAATTTTTCAGCATACATGGTTTTTAACCCTTGCCAGGAATGGTCAGGCAACGTCATTTAATATAGTGCTACTTTGGTTAAATTGAAAGTGGATAACAATAAAGTGGGTAGTTTAGCAAAGAGTGTAAACGGAGTCAAGAATTTGAATTGACGGGGTTGATGGTCTGAATCAGAATGGAAAGACATTTGAGAATGAACAGAATGAATACAAGCTATGTCTTTCAATTCTGATTCTGACCATACTACCAGACCCAGAAGTCCTTTCGTGGTACTTTGCCTGGTCACGGACAAAGCTACGCTTTGGACTCCTGGTAATTAATGAATTAATGTCATTACTGGGGAAACCATTGGCAAACATTGAGGAAATTCCTTCAGGTACTCTTGTGCGGCCGCACGAAGCACGGCATTAGGTTCATCAGGGGTGTTAAGAAAGGTCAGAAAACGTTCCCATTCGGTGTTGGACAACGTTATCGAGGAATGCCCCATGAGAACCTTTTGAAGACGTTCGTAGCTGGTTCAACTCCCAAATTGGGAGTCCCAGACAGGTCTTGAACTCCTGAGTCACTCACCTGACGCAACGGCCTCCCAGACCCGAAGTGTCATTCAGTTAAGGAATTGAGGTGGCGAAACCATTAAAATGGCGGTGGACTAGAGGCTTCAGCCGGGGGGCAAGCCCGTGATTTCAATTCGGTTCCATCCCCCTCCGGCTGAAGCCTCTAGTCCACCTGGCGATTCATTTCAGGGGCTGTTTTCCTTAACTTAATAGCATTGACCGTTTACCACGATGACAAAGCTATGCTTTGGATTCCTGGTCAGACACCGTAGATATTTCGGACACCTTTTTCTCTTGATTAGAACTAGGACAAACCGTCAAAGAGTTTATAGTCGTTGTCATTGACAAAGAACCGATAAACTGTGCCTTCACTTCAATTGAAAATAAATCACGAGAAAGATTCCTAATCCTCAGAATCGCTTCCCCAGGAATAGTTCCCATCTCCTCCCCCAAAGAACTAAATTGCTGTTTATACCCCGCCTCCCCCAGCCACTCACAAATATTTCTCCAATTCACCATCTTCTCCCCATCCTTTCCCAAGAGACGTTTAATATAAGTATACAGACGATTACACAAGTCCACCTTTAATCCCGCCGGATTGCGATGCAGTTTCTCTGCGATTTCGGAGGGGCTATAACCACATAATAACCCACGTAAGTGAACTTGTTCAATCGGCGTTAACCGTTTACGTTTCACCTTAGCTAGGTCTTGATAGAGACGCGGCAAATCCCATTGCAGGGCCGCTTGCAGGAATTGTTCATCGGGGGACATATTAATTTTTATAAAGTAGGTAAATTAATCTAATGAGATTATAACGTATTTTATAACGTTGGGTATATGGATTATTTGCGAGACTACCCTTATGTTTAGAGGTAGCCTAAAAACCTAGCAGATTGATAACGACACCATAGTGTATTTCAATAATGGTGGTTATATGGATTATTTACAAGGGGTGGTTTAAAATTGTCTTTCTATAGGTGTATTTTATGGTCAGAATCAGAATTGAAAGACATTTGAGAATGAACAGAATGAATACAAGCCATGTCTTCCAATTCTCAAATTCTGATTCTGACAATACTACCAGACCCAGGGGGCCAAAGCGTAGCTTTGTCCATGACTATGTTTCAACAAGATATGAGTCGATAGAACTAAAAGAGGACAAGCCCGCCGCGGCACGGTCAAAAGTAAGGGTACTGTGACAGCCTGCATAACGATTTTTGACACCAATCAGGCAATCGGCGAAATCGGCAGAACTGGTTTTAAAATCGGTTAAAGCTTCGCAAACCGTATTTTCATCCTCGACCTGGAATTGACGGGCCAACAAAATTTGTTCGACCACTTCACAAACCTTGGTTTTCGGATAACGATAATGTTTGGTCAACACCCAAACCAATTCGCATAGCACGACGTGGTTAATAAATAAACAGGGTTCTGCTTGACAGACTTGTTCAATCAAGCGGGTGGCGGTTGCTGATTGATGAAGGTCGTCTTGGGCAAAATAACGTACCAAGATATTCGTGTCAACACCCATCATACCGTTTCAACCTCGCGGCAGGCACCACGAAGAATGGCTTCCTGCATTTCTTCGATAGAAACGGGTGGATAACCGTCACGCTTCAAGATGCCTCTCAGGTCCCGAACATCTATGGTTTTAGCACGCCCTAGCACCACTCGCCCGTCGGCGCCGATGACAAACTCCAATTTGTCACCCGCGGTCATGCAAAGATACTCTCGTATCTCTTTGGGAAGGGTAATTTGACCATTGGCAGTCATTGTTGAAATATTCATGGTAAAGTTCCTGTGAATTGAGAATAAGGTGGGTAGTTTAGCAAAGAGTGTAAACGGAGTCAAGAATTTGAATTGACGGGGTTGAGGGTCTGAATCAGAATTGAAAGACATTTGAATGGTGATAGAGTAATACATCCTCTCTAGTGTGAGATTAGGTATTCCCCCCACCCCAAACTGTGCGGGACACTTTCGCGTCACACAGCTTTCAAAGAA
>JAABRD010000047.1 GCA_011391085.1 Thiotrichaceae bacterium
TTCCGTACTCCAACGGAATAAATTCCGTACTCCAACGGAATAAATTCCGTACTCCAACGGAATAAATTCCGTACTCCAGAGGCATCAGCCGGTGACGGGCCACGACTTCCGGCTGAAGCCTCTAGTCCCGCATGTTGTAACTATCCACTATCCACTATCCACTATTCACTAAAACCACTATCCGCTAACAAATGAAAACCCCCTCCCCCAAAATTGATTGGCACGCCTTTCGCGGCGCGCTAATTATACTACTTCTCAGCGTCCTCTTCGGTGCAGGGTTGATAGTCGCAAACCTGCAATACCAAAAATACCAAGACACTTTGGAACGCGACCAACGCAATGCTTTGCGCGAAATTCAAGCGGAATATGGCAAAGTCCAAGAAGCCCTAGAACTTGTCGGCAAAGGTTACTATGAGACCTTCAACAAGTTGACAGAACAATCTTTTTTTCAAGAAAAACCGGCCCTAACTATGGAGGAACAAAGGTTACAAATGGTGGCAGAAATTAAATCAATTATTTCTAAACTGCCCAAATTTCCTACTCCCACCTCTTATGAACTGGCTGAAAAAACCATCTATACTGTACCAGATATTCCCGTTGAACCTCAACTCAAAACGTATGAAACTAAATTAATTTTAAAAATGGGCCTCTTGCACGAGGAAGATATGCTAAAATTAATAACAGCAATAGAGTTTCAACAACTCCCTGGCCTGTTCAACTTACAAAAGTGTGAGTTGAAACGCAGACAAGAAACCATAGATGTTAAAAATGTTTCCAAGGCTTATATGGAGGCCTCTTGCGTGTTAGCCTGGTATACTTCCACTATACAAATGGAAGAACCAGAATAAACTAAACCCTGGAAGAAATCCAGGAGTTCAAAGTGTGGCTTTGCAAAGCTACGCTTTGGACTTCTGGGTCTAGGGCCGATGGTTGAAATGAAGAAATTCTACAGGACTTACGCAACTGAGTTTGTCATTCTTTGATTTTAGACCCCCCTATCCCCCCGTACACGGGGGGGGAATGACTCCCCCCTCCGTACACGGGGGGAATGACTCCCCCTTATCCCCCTGTACACGGGGGGGAATGACTCCCTCCCCGCGTGGGGGGAGGGGTGGGGTGGGGTGACTGCGTAAGTCCTATTCTAAATAAATCAGTATGTATATTCGAATTGTAGTTATATTAACCTTGAGTCTATTAACCCTGAGTCAAACGACATGGGCGGGGGGATTAGAAAGACTCTTTACCACCGCCCAAGAACGTCAACAGTTAAATGACCTCAGAACCAATCCACCGCCGCCACCTGGCACGGAGGAACCTACGGCGCCGCGACAGATCACTTTTAATGGCCTGGTGACTCGCAGTGATGGTTCGACAACAGTTTGGATCAATGGCAGTGAAGAATTGCACCAGTCAGGTTTTAACATTGACATCGACAAACGCGAGGACATCTCTGTACCTATTACGTTAATTAAAGCGAGACAAGAAATTTGGTTGAAACCAGGACAAACAGTCAGCACCCTAGACGGTAAAATTGTTGAAAATCAATCTTCAATTCCCAAATCGACTGATTCGGAACACTAATATGCACCACACTAAATATCATACAGGCGCCGCGTTACTCATCTTCTTAACCGTTTTCGTGTTAGGAATCAGCGCCCTTTTGTTGTCTGCACTGAATCAACAAGATCAATGGAGTCTTGAAGAAGATGCCCAAACGACAAAAGTGTTAGCACAGGCTAAGGAGGTGTTGATTGGGTATGCGGTGAGTTTTGCTGATGATTCACTGGGTAATTATGGCTTTTTGCCTTGTCCGGACATCGGTCCTGACGAAGACGATGGACAAGCCAATTTCCCCGAAGGAGTCGACTATGGCAATAGCTGTGGGATCAATACCCTAACTCGAAAAAGATACCATAGTTCACTTGGCCGATTTCCATGGCGAACGCTAGGACTTCCCCCCTTACGCGATGGCGCCGGCGAATGTCTTTGGTATGCTATTTCAGGTAGTTACAAAGGCGCCTCCTCTGCCAAAGCTGAAATGCTAAATGAAGACAGTAACGGTTTGTTTCAAGTGTTTGCTTCTGATGGCACGACTCTTAAAACCGTACAACTCACAGGAGACACCCCAGAAACTCGTGCGGTTGCGGTCATTATTGCCCCAGGTAAAATGTTTCCTAATCAAAACCGAACACCAGAATCGAGTGGCGGTGTGGAAATTTGCGGCGGCAACTACAATGTTGCGAATTATTTGGAAACCGATGTTGCAGGTTTTAGTAACGTCCCTGATGAGATCAAAGAATTTCTGACTGCCCAAGATACCCTTGCCCAAGACTTTAATAAATCTCATCGAATCAATGACAAAATCGCCTATATCTCCCGTGAAGAAATCTGGGAAGCGATTCGGAAACGTTCGGATTTTTACAAAACCATGAGATGTCTCACCCAAATCACCGCGAATTGTGTAGCCGTCTATGCCAATACCAATACCAACTTTGCCACAGGCGACAAACGCTTGCCTTGGGCCGCGCCCATGGATTTGGATGATTATCGAGATGACACTGAATATGATGACGACAACACCTTTCTAGCGGGCCTTCTACCAAATATCGTCAGCGATTCCAATACCCAAATAGGTAAGACGGTACCGACGGTCCCAAATTACTTAATCGTTGACCCTGACTCAGGAGACCCCACACCTCCAACTGAATGTAATTTTAGCGCGATTCAAAATAGTGAATTGACCGATTGCCAAACCTTTTTTAAACGTATCACTTCCTGTAACCCAAACTCCATAAATCCCAATGACAAAATTTGGTGTGATGAAGGACAGGTAACAACGGCAGAACGTTCTGACGCAACTTTTAACTATGCGTATTTTTATTCCACAGCCGTCAAGAATAGATGTTCACAAGACCCACCAATTCCTCCCCTAACTTCAGCAGAAGAAACACAATGTACTACCATCAGACAAATTAAAAATAGCAACCGTGCTATCAAGACTTTTAGACCCTTATGGAACAACTGGAAAGACCACCTATTTTACGCCGTTGCAAATGCCTATAAACCCGATGCAACCTTGCCCATACCGTCTTGTGACAACACCAATTGTTTGCAATTCACTAAAACCAATCCAACCACTGGCGCAGTCACCGCCGAAAAATGTGCGGCAGTGGTCATCTTTGCAGGAAAACGATTGGCTAACCAAAATGGGCGTAATGCACCGCCACCTATCGGTGACCCAGACACGAAATCAGATTTCCGCAATTACCTGGAAGGAGACAATGCAACTCATGGCAATGGTCGATACCAACAATTGAGTATCTCTGACCAATTTAACGATATTGTTTATTGTATTAAAGGCGAATAGCCACTGATTAACGGTTTCTGATTTTACAGAGGCTTAGATTTCATAAAACAAACTTGGTTTCTTAAATCGGAAATCACCATCACACACTTACTTATCAACCACCAAACTAAACGAGGGAAATTAATATGAAACACCAAACTGGCTTTACTCTCATTGAAATTGCCGTAGTCATTACCATCATCGGCCTCCTTGTCGGTAGCCTAATGATCCCGCTGGCTACCCAGATTGACAACGCCAAAATCCAAAACACCAATGACATTTTGGCCCAAGTCAAAGAAGCCCTGCTGCGTTACGCCTCCACCAACAAACGTCTTCCTTGCCCTGCCAACGCAACCGATACAGGTTTGGAAGATACCACTCTGTGTAGTCAACAAGGCAACCTCCCTTGGGCTACGTTAGGCGTAAGCAAATCCGACGCCTGGGGGCATCCCTTCCAATACCGCGTCTATGAGACCTATGCCCAAGCCAATGGCTTATGTCTCCCTAATAACACACTTGCGGGAATCTGCTTACCCCCGACATCGACTGATTTGGCCATAGAAATAGAAAATGCTACGATTCTTTCAGATGTCGCAGTGGTCGTTTTCTCTTATGGCAAAAATGGACACCATGACGACCTACAAGCCCTTAGCAACATCCTGTGGCGCACTGCGGTTGCGGCCAGCCCGGATTCCTACCCTTGCGTCGGCGGCACCAAACAGTGCTATGCCAAAGGCAACTATATACCCAATAGTTTTGATGACAACTTCACCTGGTTGACTCGTTCCACCTTGGTTGACCATCTGGTGACCGCAGGTAAAATGCAGATTGCGGTCTCCCAAGAGGAAACGACTTTGCCAGTGAACAACGGAATCGTGTCACTTCAAACCAACACCACAGGCACATTTAATTGCACGGATTTCCCAAATTGGGGAGGTTGCGTTAGAGACCAACAAATCGATTGGTGTCAAGACAACTGCCCAGAACTACAAGGAGGTAATGGTAACGGTTCTGGAGAAGAACCTTTCATGCGAGACGTCGGCAATACCACAGGACCCGCCCAATAACTATCGTAATGTGCGTCTTTCAACTCAGATAATTTTAAATACCTGTGCATAACAAACCTGGCATTTGGAAACGGAGTCCCAAAACCCGTTTTGGGATTCCAACTACCAGATTGGTTTTGCACAAGCACTGACAAGCACTTATATGATGTGTAATGTGTAAGACGCACCCTACATAAAAGGGTAGTGATGCAATCTGGGTGAAATATCGTGCGGTTTCTCTTAGGTCTGGAACTGTGATTTAGATGATTAAATGAAGGCTATGAAAGGAGGCTTGACTAATCAGAGTCCATCTGAAAATCATTCTAATCAGAGTTCAGACAGAGAACCCACATTGCATCACTACCCATAAAAGATAATCTTTTCCATTGTTATCAAACCGTTACAAACTTTAGAACCCCGTTCACCATTGCCCAGGCAACCTCTCCAATTTCACTTTAGGAGAAAATGAATGAAAACTTATCCAGGTTTCACTCTTATCGAAATGGCTATAACCATAGCTATTCTTAGCTTCGTGCTAGGTGGCTTATTAATTCCATTGACTACTCAAATTAGTCAACAACGAATCAATCTCACACAACAACGTTTAGAGGAAATCAAAGAAGCGTTGTTGGGATTTGCGATTCTTTACAAACGCTTGCCTTGTCCTGCTAGTGATGTTCAATTGGGTAGGGAAAATTCTACGCTTTGTGAAAAAGAAGGTTACTTACCTTGGGCCGTCTTAGGTGTGGGGAGATATGACGGCTGGGGGCGTCCTTTTCGCTATCGTCCTGAAGACGAATTCGTAGCGGACATTAAGGCAAATCAAAATTCTGGTTTGGAAGTCATCGATCATGCCAAAAACCCATGTGATGCGGCGAATAACTGTCATTACGTTGCCAAAAAAGCCGGTAGTAACGCAGATTCACGCGTGGTAGCCATCATTTTTTCCTACGGTAACAATGGCGTTCCCGACAGTGGAAATGACGACTTGAACAAAACTTACATTCAAGACCTCAAGTATAGAGAAAATGGTTTTGATGATGTTCTCACTTGGCTATCGGTCAATATATTAACCACCCGTCTCGTCGCCGTTGGCAAATGGCCATGAGGTGCTAAGAAACTCAGTTTCTCACCAAAACTGAGTTTCTCATACCCTATTGCAAAATCCCGTTTCCCAAGACACCAAACAGGTAATCACCAAATGACAAACAAATCTCAAGGCTTCACCCTTATTGAAATGGCCGTCGTATTGGTTATCATGGGCATCCTAGTCGGCGGATTGTTAACGTCGTTTTCAAAACGAACCGATCAGCAAAGAATAGAATTAACCCAGCGACGCTTAGACAAAATCAAAGAGGCATTGCTAGGATATGCCGTCACGTATGGCCGGCTACCTTGTCCTGCCGAGAACCTCAATGGTACGGAAGCCACCAGAACCGTCTCAAATGTTTGTGACACTTATGACAACGTTGACAGTTATTTGCCCTGGGTGACTTTAGGGGTGGAACAAGCAGACGCCTGGGGACGACCTTTTCGGTACCGGGTCGATGGGGCGTTTAGTGATAACAAGATTGTCACCTTCGCCACCGAAAGGGGATTGCAAGTGACAGATCGGTTGGGTAAAGAATTGAATATTTCAGATGATGCCACCTATCTGTCTAACATTGTCGCCATTGTCTTTTCTTGTGGCAAAAATGGACGACCCGATGAAGATAACGATGCTGACGGCACTCTCAACACCGATGCGGTCTGCCAAAATCTAGCCAATGCCCCTAAAGATTATTATGTCCAGGATGTGTATGTCGAAAATCAATTTGATGACATACTCGTATGGCTTCCAAAATCGTTGTTAATTAACCGCCTCGTCGCGTCAGGAAGCTGGCAAAATTAACCCCCAATCAGTCACCAAACCTGACAGGTCTGTGAGACCTGTCAGGTTTAAACCATGACCTTACCACACCTGACAGGTCTGTGAGACCTGTCAGGTTTAAACCATGATCTTACCAAACCTGACAGGTCTGTGAGACCTGTCAGGTTTAAACCATGACCTTGTGAATCAATACCGAATTTTCTGAAGAACTCAACACAACACTCGAAGTGCCCCCGGCAATATCTTAACTGTGACAGGCGTCGTCAAAGTTGTCAACTCCCCATCCAATGTAATTGGCAAGGGCTGGGGACTGTCCAATTGCACCGTCGTCCCTTGGGCAGTGAGAATCTTGGACATCTTAACATGACGCCCCGTTTTCACTTGGGTAAACGTGAAAACCGCTTGCGGGAAGCGCATGGCGGGGATGATACAAATATCTAACAAACCGTCATCCACTAGGGCTGAAGGCGTGATCGGAATACCGCCGGCGTAGGTTCGCGTATTAGTGATGGCGGCAAACAAGATGTCATCGTTGAAATGTAAATCACCACTGTTGAGGGTCAGGTGACGCGGTTGATAACTCATCAACGTTCGTACCACTGACCAGCTATATAGAAGGTTACTGCGACGCCATTTAGAGGAGTTGATGTACTGTAAAGCAGGAGTGTCTAAACCAACACCTAACACACAGCAGTAAATGCGATTGCCGACTTGACCTACATCCAGGTGACGAATACGTTTCGCGGCCAGCCTGTTAACCACGGCTTCAAGGTCTTTGGGTAAGCCAATACAGGTGGCAATGTCGTTGCCAGTGCCAACAGGGATGATACCTAATGCGGTTTGCGTTCCTGCTAAACCATTGGCGGCAAAATGGATGGTGCCATCGCCACCTGCAACAATGACTTGTTCAAAATTTAAGTGTGCCGCCTGTGCTGCAAGTTCGGTAAGATGTTCTGGAGTGCGGCTTTCCACCCATTCAGCAGTTGGAAAAGCGGAAGTCAAGAGGGAACGTATGTTGGCCATTTGCGCCTGGGCTTGACCCGCGCCGGCGGTGGGATTGGTGATGATACGGGTACTCATGGTTTGAATCAGAATGGGTTGGAGTGGTAGTGAAAAAGATGCGTGGGACGCACCCTACGTTTTTTCCTATTTTCCTATTTGACTCTCAATTGTTTGAGTTCTTCTATCAAGTTCCGCAGAGTCTCCTCAGCGGGAGTCTCTTGCCCGATCATATAACTGTACAAATCAATATCTGGCAGTTCTAACAAAACCTGAAAAGTGTGTTGGGTGGCAGTTGATGCGTGCGGATATTGTTGTTCTAAATAACGGGTTAGCAACAAATCGAGTTCTTTCATGCCGCGTCGACATTGCCATTTGAGTTTAGAAATATGGTTCATAGAGATAAGGAAAAACAGAGGTGAGGAGAAACCGAGTTTTTCCAAAAATTCGGTTTCTATGACATGAACAGTATCGACAAAATTTCCAAAAATGTTCCACTTCCTTCACATGATGTGCAGTGTGATAAAAGTGGAGTTGGAGTTCCAAACATTCTAAATATCAGATGGGGTTGGCATTCAAACCGATTTTCTTAGCGCATCTTGTATAAAGTGAATACAACACAGGCTTGCCTGAGTATGTAACATTATTATGAATATACCTTGTATGCAACATCCATTTTGGTAGTGTTATAGGCCTCCTAAGATTCCCGTAAATTTCGACTGTTGGAGTAGAGGCTTTAGCCGGTGGAGTAGAGGCTTTAGCCGGTGGGGGCGGCACCCAATTAAACGTCGGGACAAACCCACCGGCTAAAGCCTCTACTCCAACGTTTCAAACCCACTGGCTAAAGCCTCTATTCCAACGTTTCAAACCCACCGGCGAAAGCCTCTACTCCAACATTTCTTAAATATGGAATATAGCTTTGGCGGTTTCACGCACGAAAATAGATGTTGCTGACCAGGTAATTATAAAACAACTAAAATTTTTTTTGTTGCATAGCAATAAAAATCTATTGCATTCGAACTTATAAGTCTGTACCTTATTGCACTGCAACATTCTTATCATAATTCATTAAATTCATTGTTCATTATTCGTTATTCATTATTCATTGATTTTACTAGGAGTTGACCACGTATGGCAACGCAACAACATAAGCGGCCTCTATCGCCGCACCTACAAATCTATCGCCCCCAATTGACTTCTTTTATGTCAATTACTCACCGTGCCACGGGGGTTTTTTTATCACTCGGCACCCTGGTCCTGGTCTATTGGCTAATGGCCGCAGCCACAGGCCCTGTCGCCTATCAACAGGCCCAAACTCTACTGAGTTCGGGAATAGGCTTGTTATTACTGTTTGCATGGTCGTTCTCGCTATTCTACCATCTTTGCAACGGCATCCGCCACCTGTTTTGGGATGCGGGTTGCGGATTTGAGATAAAAACTGTGTATTTTACAGGTTATCTCGTCTTGGCAACCACTCTGCTATTCACGGCATTGGCTTGGGCACTCGCTTTCACCGTGCATGGAGGTGTCTAATGCAATTACGTTCCCCATTAGCAAGAGTACGTGGCCTGGGCGCCGCCAGGGCCGGTACAGATGAGTTTATCACGCAACGTCTCACTGCCATTGCCCTCATTCCACTTCTGTTATGGTTTGTGGGTTCTATCATCCATTTAGCCAGGGCCGATTATGCCACGGTGATTGAATGGATTAAAACCCCTTGGGTAACAGTTGCCTTGATCTTGTTAATTCTGGTCCTCTTCCTTCATGCCCATTCGGGATTGCGAGAGGTTCTCCAAGATTACGTTCACCATGAAATTATCAAGACCATCGCTATGGTGGCCATGAAATTTTTCGTCATCACCATCACCGTTAGTTCCGTTTTAGCGGTGTTACGCATTGCCTTGGGAGGTTAACTTGACTACCACTGCTTACGAAGTTATTGTTCATAAATACGATGTCATCATCATTGGCGCAGGCGGTGCAGGATTACGTGCTACTGTGGGCATGGCTGAAAAAGGCTTTGCCACCGCTTGTATTACAAAAGTGTTTCCCACGCGCAGTCACACGGTTGCTGCGCAAGGAGGCATGAGTGCTTCGCTGGGGAATATGGGACCTGATAACTGGCGTTGGCACATGTACGATACCATCAAAGGTTCCGATTGGCTGGGGGATCAGGACGCGATTGAGTATATGTGCCGAGAAGCGGTGCCTGCCGTCATTGAGTTGGAACATTACGGCGTTCCCTTCTCACGTACCGAGGCAGGTAAAATTTATCAACGTCCTTTCGGTGGAATGACCACCGAATTTGGAAAAGGAATTGCCCAACGTACTTGTGCCGTGGCAGACCGTACCGGTCATGCGATTCTCCATACGCTGTATCAACAATGTCTGAAACACAAGGCGGATTTTTTCATTGAATACTTCGCCTTGGATCTCATTATGGATAACGAAGGCGTCTGTCGTGGTGTCATGGCACTCAACATTGCCAAAGGCACCTTGCACCGCTTCAGTGCCCAAATGGTGGTGTTAGCCACGGGCGGTTACGGACGCAGCTATTTTTCCTGTACTTCCGCCCATACTTGTACAGGTGACGGTAATGCCATGGTCCTGCGGGCGGGACTGCCTTTGCAAGATATGGAATTTGTGCAATTCCATCCCACCGGCATTTATGGTTCCGGTTGTCTCATCACCGAAGGAGTCCGCGGCGAAGGTGGTTTCTTAACCAACAGTCGCGGCGAACGGTTTATGGAACGGTATGCCCCTAATGCCAAGGACCTCGCTTCTCGGGATGTAGTCAGTCGTGCCATGACGGTAGAAATTCGGGAAGGACGTGGCGTGGGTGAACATCAAGACCATATTTTCCTGCATCTGGAACATTTAGGGGCAGACATTATTCTTGAACGTCTTCCAGGTATCGCAGAATCTGCGAAAATTTTTGCTGGTGTGGATGTGACCAAAGAACCGATTCCCGTTCTACCCACCGTTCACTACAACATGGGTGGAATTCCCACCAATCACTTTGCCGAAGTTGTCACCCTCAAAGACGGCAATCCCAATCGTGTCGTCCCTGGCCTAATGGCTATTGGTGAATGTGCCTGCGTCTCGGTGCATGGCGCCAACCGTTTAGGTTCCAACTCGCTTCTCGATATTGTCGTGTTTGGCCGGGCCGCCGCCATTCGCTGTTCGCAAATTCTGACGCGCAATGCGCCCCACCGTCCACTTCCCAAAAATGCCGGTGAGGAGGCGATTGCACGACTAGATAAACGGCGTTATGCAGGGGGCAATTTAAAAACGTCCGAAATTCGTCTAAACATGCAACGTGCCATGCAAAATCACGCCGCTGTATTTCGTACCGGTGATTCGCTTCAAGAAGGCGTTCAAAAAATTAATGACGTTTGGAAATCCTTTGGCAACGTGAATGTCACCGACCGTTCCCTCTTATGGAATTCGGATTTGCTGGAAACTTTAGAATTAGAAAATCTCTTAACTCAAGCCCTGGTCACCGTCACAGGTGCCTTCAATCGTACCGAAAGTCGTGGCGCCCATGCCCGCGAGGACTATCCGAAACGGGATGATGAGAATTGGTTGAAACACACCCTCACCTGGCTTTCTGAAACGGGACAAGTCACTATCGATTATCGCCCGGTTCACATATACACACTGACTAACGACGTGGAACCTGTTCCACTACAGCCCCGCGTTTATTAAACTCATTTTACGCAACTGCATGACAGAAACTAAGTTTGCTTTCCGAAGCTTAGTTTCTTAGCATCGCTTGCCACCTGCAACGAGGTAAAAAAATGGCCGAATTCCGTCTTCCAGCACACTCTGCCGTGAAAAAGGGCAAACTTGTCAACCGGGTAGAGAATGCCAAACATGTTAAGAAGTTCCTCATTTACCGCTGGGATCCTCAAGAGGGGGGGAATCCGCGACTAGATACTTATGAAGTCGATTTAGACAAGTGCGGTCCTATGGTACTCGACGCCCTTCTCAAAATCAAAAATGAGATAGACCCCACTCTCACCTTTCGTCGTTCCTGTCGCGAAGGTATTTGCGGTTCATGTGCCATGAATATCGACGGCACGAATACATTAGCGTGTACCAAACCAATTGAAAACATCAAAGGTGATGTCAAAGTTTTCCCACTTCCGCATACCGAAGTGGTCAAGGACCTCATTCCGGACCTCACCTATTTTTATGCCCAATATGCTTCTATCAAACCTTGGATAGAACTGCATACCGCGATTCCACCTGACCATGAAATGTTGCAGTCCAAGGAGGACCGCGCCAAACTGGATGGTCTGTATGAATGTATCTTATGCGCCAGTTGTTCCACCAGCTGCCCAAGTTACTGGTGGAATGGTGACCGCTACTTAGGCCCTGCCATTCTTCTGCAAGCCTATCGTTGGATCATAGACAGCCGCGACGAGGCCACTGGAGAACGGTTAGATAACTTGGAAGACCCGTTCCGAGTGTTTCGGTGTCATACCATTATGAACTGCACTAACACTTGTCCCAAAGGGTTGAATCCAGGGAAGGCCATTGCGGAAATTAAGAAGATGTTGGTACAAAGGCGTTAGCCGGTGTGGTGGACGCGGGACTAGAGGCTTCAGCCGCAATGTAAGGGATAACTCCCCCGAAATTAACCGACAGGTGGACTAGAGGCTTTAGCCGCAATGCCATTAAGTTAAGGAAAATACCGCTGGAGTGGAGGCTTTAGCCGGCCGGCCGTAGGCATCACCCCCCTCTAAAATTGCGGGTCGCCTACCGCCGGCCGGCTAAAGCCTCCACTCCACCATACCTTAACTTAATGGCATTGAGGCTTCAGCCGGTGGGCGTGGAACAGAATTGAAATCACAGTGCCCCCTTCCGGCTAAAGCCTCTAGTCCACCACGACTTTAATTTTGTCGCCACCTCAACTCCTTAACTTAAATGGCATTGCGGCTAAGGTCTCTAGTCCCGCACTTCTCCCGCACTTCTGCTTCTATTTAAGCACAAACCCCCCCACATTCGCATTAAATTCAATGAACTGAATTTGTCCCGGCACTAAAGTTACCTTCTCCTCCCGCACATAATTGAAACTGTCGGCTTTGACGCTATCCTTCAACTGCATCAATAGCTGATGAGGACCGCTGGGTACCTTGAATTGTTTATAGACATCCACTCGGCCATCTCCTGACAAGCCCGCCGGTAACAACGTTTTCTCAAAGAGAACCTGGTTGTCTGCCACAATTCGCACTTCAATCGGGGAACGTCCCCGCGGGCATTCCATAGGGGCCCGCATATTGGGAGGAAGTTTTGCTAACTCCTCCACAGTGCGTTTCCGACACTCGCCTTTCAGTTGTCCAGAATGGGTTAATGCCAAAGTGATCATCGCCTGATTGGGTTCCAACAGACGATATGACACGCCTGAAGACAGGTAGCCAATTAGTGCAATCCAGATCAAATAATTCAAGACTTGTAATCCATAACGCCATCCGTTGTTAACCATGATTCACTTCCTCCTGCTTGCTGAGATGTTCCGAAGACGGTTGACGAATTTTTTGCAAACGTTCACGAAAGGCCGCAATCTCGCGTAAAAATGCCTCCTTATCCGTTTCGGCGGCCCCAAAAACGTGTACTCGATCACGTTCCACCCTGGCATGAAGATGGGGCACCCGTTCGCCATGCAGACGTTGCGCCATCCAACGGTTGCCAAACCGATAGAAGCAATCTCCCGACCGGCACCCTGAGACGAATACCCCGTCGGCCCCCTTTTTCAGCGCATATTCAACGAACGCAGGAGGCAACATGCCAGTGCAAACTAGCCGAATGGAACCGACGCCGGGGTCGTTGAGGTCTGATACATCTACGCCATGACTGCAACTAAAAACCAACATTTTAACGGGTCCCGTGATAGAAGCTAACGCTTTATCAGTGGCGGTTCGCACTTCATGCACGGGGTATTCTGGCATATCCACTCCTGTCGTCAAATGCACTTCACTGCGCCGAAAGGGATTGGAATAAGGGCAGGAACCGACACAAATTCCGCATCCAATACATAAATGTGGTACGACGACGGCTTCCCGCTTCCAACGTGGGGAACCGTCGGTACGGGCTTGCATAGAAATTGCGTCAAAAGGACAATCATCAAAACATTGTCCACAACCATTGCAATGAGACAATTGAACAATGGCCGAAGCTGGTATGCGTTTCGGTGGCAACCACGGTACTATCATCAATAGTAACGTCAAACCGATCATCAGAAACCACGTCGTAAGCGGCGCCCAGTAGTCTAGCAAAGGAAACCCTGCGAGGTAAAACCAGTCGAGATTCAATACCATCGGTGCCTTGGTCAAATCTGCTTGTGGATGACTGACGGCAGGATACACCAGGGAGAGAACCAAGAGTGCTAAGAAGCAACCAATGGCCAGACCGCGAGGGACGACAATTTCGACCTTGGTTAAGCGTTTGACATGAATCCACAGAGCAAAAATCAGCATGACGGGCAATCCTAACAAGTGCAAGAACGCCAATAAGGTGAAGAATCGGTCACTGAGATTCTCTGGCAAAAAGTTGCGAGTCATGGCACTGGAAAAGATGGTCAGCGCATCCATCAATTGAGAAGAGGAAATTGCGATGTATTGTGCCAATTGGTCCCATACCAGCCAATAACCTGAGATGCCCAATAAGATGACAATCCACAATGTCGGCACTCCAGTTATCCAAGAAAACCAACGGGTGGCACGGTAGCGGTCTAGCGAAAATTCGCGGAGGATATGCAGGAGTACGGTGGCAATAGCGGCATCTGACGCATATCGGTGCAGACTACGCATGACGCCACCCAAATACCATTGTTCATGAGTTAAAAATTCCACCGAGTGATAGGCACCGAGAATACTGGTGTTGAAGAAAACAAATAGGTACAATCCCGACACCAGCACGACCCAAAAGAGGAAAATGGCTAGGGAACCGAGATGGTAAAGTGGATTCCAGTGCGTTCCAAACGCGAGGTTGAACCATTTATCGAGATATAGATAAGCATGGTTAATAGGTTTATGTAACAATTTCAAAAGATGGTCTCCTACGGTATTTTGATAAGTATCAGAAGCTAACAGTTGATGTTGATATTGCACAGCGGAAGCAGTGAGTGTTAATTTGGGAAAACAATTGAATCAAACGAGAAGTTATCGCCAATCAGGTTCACATCCCAATCTGGAGAATGTTTCTCACCCATGGCAATCCCACTTATTTTGGGCAACTCGTCTGAATTTCAAGAGTATGATTACTATTTCACTTAGCTACCTTGATACAGATCAAAAGGATTTATCAAAATAATGTCGGAGTAGAGGCGTTAGTTGGAATGCCATTCAATTGAGGAATGAAGGCAAGGCATTGCAGAAATTCATATTACCTGCGACAGGTTAAAAGAATTTTGAGGGAAAGGTAAGTTAACTGCCAATGATTGAATATTTGCTTACCTTCGCCCGTTCCGCCCGACAGGATTTAGAAAAATTGGATGCCGAAGTGGTGAATCGAGTGTTTCCCAAAATTGAGGCATTGGTCCATCAGCCACGCCCGCCTGGTTGCCCAAAGTTGCGCGGTTGGAAAGTTCTGTAGCGCCTCCGAGTGGGCGATTATCGCGTGGTTTATTCCATTGATAGAGGTAGCTAGAGTAGCTAGAGTAGGGTGGGCAACCGCTTTATCGTTGCCCACCATTTTCGAGTGAATGGGTGGGCAAATCAACACTTGGCCCACCCTACACGGGCTTGTTTCACCCTATCTTGACAGTTGGTCACTGCTATCCTGAGGTGGATTAGCTAATGGTGCGACGACCTCTGCGAATTGAGGATAAAGTTCTCGTTGCCGTTATAGTACCTCATTAGCTGTTGAGGATTATGTTCACATTGCGCCGAAATTTCGCACCGGGCAATTCTGATTCTCTCTAAAACGGGGTCTTTCTTCATGACATTTCTCCAAGTAGTTCAAGGGGGTAATTAACGTTGGCAGATATAAGCCCAATAAGTTATTAATCCGTTTAATATGTGCGAATTTATTGGCATTAGCCAGATTTTGGCAGTTCCAGGTGAGTAAGAAATCGCACTTATGATAGGAGGCAATGGCCAAATGTAAGGCATCTCCTAACGGATTTTGAGGCATGAGTTTATGTTGAAGATAAACTTCGACAATGTCGAAAATAGGTTATTCCAATGGTAGTAGAGGAATTTGACTGGCTAGGGCTAACGTCTCTGCTTGGATAGGATAATGGCCGCAACGGAGTTCGTCAAGCACAGCATCACTGGTGAAAATGTCGTAATGTGGGCGGCATTCTTCCCACCACTGACGAGTCCACTGACGACGGGCAATCATGTCCGGATCAGGGAAGTACCGCGGATTTGGGGGATAAGCGGATTGATAGTCGTATACCTCCAAATTGGTACGCTTCTCTCTGGAGTGCAATAAGAATTATTGCACCCCCTGCGCCCGCTATGCTACGGCGCGAAGCGCAATAGCGTAATAATTCTTATTGCGCTCCAGCGGAAGATAATATTTGCCACAGCGATGAATATTTTGGGGCTAATTTTCTAATCTTTTGTTCTATAAACATACAGATAATAAGTTGGAGTCCAAAACCTGTTTTGGACTCCGACAGGTTGGTATGAGAAATAAGCTGGAGTCCAAAACAGGTTTTGGACTCCAATGGCGTTCTCCCTTAATCCATTTCACTGCGCCGTGTCACTACAAATTCCCCATACTCATCCCCAATCTCAATGCCTTTCGTCTGTTGACATTGAAAGGTTTTGAGTCCGTCTGGGTAAGGTTGATCCCCATAAACCAAATCCATAAAGGCAGCACTGACGCCGCGGATCATGTAGGCACAAGGTTGTTCCGCTTTTCCATAGTGAATCACATCACTTTCATAATAGTCATACGCCCGTATCACCATTTTCTCCTTGGGAATCAGTTCCACAATCTCTGATTTTGCCCAGCCCCACGCGGTAACGACGGCAAAGGCACCATGTAAAATGTCCTCTGGTTCCTTCTCGTTGATGGGGCCTACAATGGTTTCCCATTCAGGACAATGAATGATACCATATCCTGTGTGATAGCCACATTCATGGGCGGCATTGACTAATAAGGCTTCGGCAGCTTCTCGTAGGTCCTCTGCAACGTTGTTGACCAGGCGACGGGCGAATCCGTTCCAAAAATCGGTAGGCAGTTGTTGAATGAAGACGTTAAAGGCAGGAATAATGCCATCGGTGTTGCCCTTCACATGAATTTGAGACATTTGGGCAATGATTTGTTGTCTGTCTATGGCCATGATAAGGTTTCCTCTCAAATTATTTCAAAGTGGCTTTGAACACGGATTTTTCGTCACCGCTGACCAACGATTTCAGTTCCCTGACCGCATAACTTCTAGGTGGTCGGTGATTGACTAAAGCGGCCACGGCGGTGACAAAACCTGCGGTAATGAAGTTGATTGGTTGTTGTTTCACACCCCATTTGACTAGCCAACCTTGGTCAACATGGGATGAGGGCATGTCGGCCCGGACGGTGTATTTTCCAACCTCCAGAAAGTGGAGTTTCCCCATTCCCACGGTTTGCCAATATTGTTCGGCAATATCGATTTGGTCGGCAATGGTGGTGTGGTGATGTTTGGTAAAATAATCTGTCAACACGTCATAGAAAGTGTCTTCTGCCGTTTCTTTCAGTAATCGTTCGCCCTCAAAATGTACGGCATCGTCTGCCAATTGGGTGTAGAGAGATACGAAATGGTGACAATGTAACACGGTACAAAAGTCGTTTAAGTAATGACGACAAGTCTGCGGGTCAAAACGGTAATTGACTTGGAAAGGTATTGTCATAACAGGAATAATGGATGCTGAACGGTGGATGATTAGGTGATGATGAAAGAGGGGGGAATAGGTAAAGACTGGCAGTCATTAAAGGATTGCCCTGGCCCTGAGTATCCTATCGTCCACTTTTCATCACGTCCCTTAGTTTTTAGTCAGACTAAGATAACACAAAGTTCCATGAGATAGCAATATAGCCGGTGTTTGATAAAAATCTGAGCAGAATGGCTTCCCTTGTAGGGTGGATACGCTTCGCTTAATCCACCCTACATTTTAAATAATAATCGTACAATGAAGAAAGAATATCACTATATCCTTTTTCGGTAGTGATGCAATGTGAGTGTACTGTCTGAACTCTGATTAGAATGATTTTCAGATGGACTCTGATTAGCCAAGCCTCCTTTCATAGCCCTCATTTAATCATCTCAATCAAAGTTCAAGACTTAAGAGAAATTGCACGATATTTCACCCAGATTGCATCACTACCCCTTTTTCGAAACTAATCCGTTCCCGTCTTGTTCTTCTCCGGCAAGGGGGAGGCTTCGAGTTGAAAGTGGTTCGATTCTATTTTAACGGTGTTTTTTTGACGGTCAATGAAGATTCTACAATTGTTAAATACGCCCACTACAGCGACTGATTTCATTATGGTCATAGATAGTTCCCCTTCAAATATCGATTCCTGTTGTTGTGACGAACTTGCCCCCGGTTTAGACCTTCTATAGTTCTCCCCTAACCATTTAGAAATGTCTTCATAACTTCGCATTTTATCATGGCCAGTCAACTCTTTGACATATTGATAGACGGTGCGAGATAAATAAGCGGTCACTCCCCCTGGTTGCCGGTACAGTTTGCCGGCGATTTCTTCTGGACTATGGCCACATAACAGGCCGCGCAAATAACACTTTTCAACTAACACTTTTCAACGGGTTTTAAGCGTTTGCCTTTGACAGTGGCGAGGTCTTTATACAATCGTTCCAATTCCCAGGTTTGATCAGCTTCGGGAAAAGGGTCTGGGCGAGGAGTGGGGAAGGGAGAGGTGGGGGGAGGTGTCATGGGGGATTTTTGGGAGTGTGTAAGCAAACCAGTCAGGCGTCCAAAGCGCGTAGTTTTGCCAGGCAACCGTCAAAGCTATGATTTGGACTCCTGGGGCTGATAATAGGTTTTTAAGTCTGAATAGGTTTCTGAAAATAAGTTGTTCATTTAGTTTTATGGCGGCTAAAGTTCAGAATCAAACTCCTCCTCCAACAATTGGTTCAACAAATACGGACACTTGTTAGGAAAGGTGGACTTAGGCAACCGGGTTTCCTTCACTGCCAACTTAATGGCATCAGGATAAGCCTGCTGGACCGCCTCCTCTAAAAAAGGTTTCAGGCTGGGACTCAGTTCTAACTGGCGGTCGATTTGAAACCGTTGTTCAATGATAGAATTACGCCAACTTCTGGAACGATGTTCTGGTTGATATTGCCACTTCAACAGATGCGCTATCAAAATAATTAGATGACTCACCAATTCATGTCGGTCACGTCTAGCCATACTGTCCAGTTCCTCAATCAGAATATTCGTATCAATCTCTGCCCAGCGTCCCTGTCGCAATAAGGCAATCTGGTGCTGAACCCAGCCATAGAGGTCTTGGTTATACAAGGTTGTTGCTTGGTTCATGGTGAGTATCTCTCAAATTCAGTGGTTGCCTCTTGTTCTGGCGTGGAGAAACTCAGTTTCTTGAAGAAACTGAGTTTCTGTACAGCCTGCCTCAACTTCTCAAATCAGGAGTCTTCATCAGTCAAACACAAACATATCTTTTGGCAACTCACCTGTTTTCTGATGGTAAGCCAAATTCTCTTGCGCTTTTCCTCCTCATTGACGAACTGCATTGGCACTGGGCATTGGATTGGCTTTAAGTTGAGTCTCTGTTTTATCGCGCCGTGTATCCAAGTTCAACAGTTGATTCGCTAAATCTAAGGAATGTGTTAAGTAGTTCATAATCGTTATCTAGGTTTCTAAAAATGTCTTCCACACTGTCAGCCGTTATCAGGTTCCTTCCCAATCTAGCGTCTTCTATGGCCTCTTGAGTGGCCTGATTAAAGGGTCTCCATTCAAACGGCGGTAGTGATGCAATCTGGGTGATATTCATGTTACCCTCACCCCCCGGCCCCTCTCCCAGAGGGAGAGGGGAGTGTGGCGGCTCCAGCGGTTTTCACCCCTCTCCCTCTGGGAGAGGGGCCGGGGGTGAGGGTAACCATATCACCCACATTGCATCACTACCCAAACGGCAAAGTTTGTCGCAACCAGACTTGTTCATAGAACAAGTTAACTGCTTCACCGGCGGAGAGGCCAAGTCTTTCGAAGACGGTCTCTGCGTCGAAGGGGTGCCTCGATGGCGACAGAAATCGTGTCAATATCATACTGCATGGCTATCACCTCTCGGTTCTTCACAGTGCCAAAAGTCAAGTGGAGTGGTTTATCTAAAATATTGAATGTGGCTAGGCCGCTTTTGTTTGCAAAGAAGCCACCATCATACTTTCAATGCTAAGTTGATAGTCTAATTGAGGCCACTCAATCCCTGTTCCACGGCAGATAAACTGATAATTTAACAGTTGGTCAAACGTCGCTTGTCGCAGTTCTTGATACCAAACCATGGGGGTAGAAATAATTCGTCCGTCCCCAAGTTCTACATGCAGGTATTTGTCATCAAAGTGAATTGTTTTACCGGTAAAAGTATTCATCTCGGGGTTTTACCTCGGTATATTTCAGTATCATCATGTCCCTCACAACCCTCACACCTCAAAACTGACAACCTCAAAGTTAACCTATTTTACACTCCCGGTTAATTGTTTGCAACTCATCTTGTCCACATATATAGGTAGTGTGGTAGTGGTAATGGTATCAAACCGTCTCAACTCCAGGAGTCCAAAGCGTAGCTTTGTCCGGGTCACGCACAAAGCTACGCTTTGGACTCCTGAACCATTACCTCTATAACACTACCCATATATAGGGATGTCATGTCATGAATAGGCAAAAAAATCTTGTCTTATAGATGTGGCGGTCTCTTAGGCAAATAACAAGGAGTATTTTTTATGAAATTATTAAAGTGCTGTTTTATCAGCACATAAATGAATCAACGGCCCTGCATCACAAACGACGGTGCCAGTTGGAATCGAGTCACTCATCGCCATATAAGCCCCATTCAATATCTTCTTGGACAAATTGCGCCATCAACTCCAAAGAATGGGATTCTAAATAGCGGCGTAATGCTTCTTCAACCAGTCCGTCCAGATTTTTAAACCAACCACTATAGACAAATTGTTGAAGACGGTTGTGAAGTTGTGGAGAAATGTCGATGGTAAGGGTTGACATGAAAATATTTCATCAAAGGATTAATGTAGTTTTGTGATTATACAATATGATATAGTAATATTCCTCATCACTTGTACCCCCCCCTGCCCCCCGCACGCGGGGGGGAGTCACTCCCCCCGTGTACGCGGGGGTCACTCCCCCCGTGTACGGGGGGCAGGGGGGTACAAATGAGAAGGAATATTACTATATTTCAGGAGTCCAAAGCGTTAGCTTTGCCAGTGACAAAGCTGCGCTTTGGTCTCCTGGAGGAAAGGGGAAATATGAGAGAGAGACATAGCTACAAATCAGGCAGAGACTCCAGATAGCCTTCCGGAAGATAAGGACGCAACAATTCATGAATCCGAATCTCATCAAACTGTTTTGCCAATAACCGTACTTTCACTAAAAATGGACGCAGTTCGATTTCTTCTTGTTCTAAATGGTCTACCAAATCTAAAATTCCAAAAAAATCTCCCAGCAACGCTAACTCAAATAACTGTGCTGCCTGGGCTGGTGAAGGCACTTTGACAGAAGCCCAGAACTCGTCTTCCTCGGTTACCATACTTTTCTGTCCAGGCACGGTCACCTCGGTAGGAAGAGATTGATAACGCCAAGTTAATTGAAGATGTTCTTGTAACAGTTCTAACAATTTTTTGTGGTTAACAGGTTTGGACAGAAAAGCATTGCATAACATATAATCATCAAATTGAGAACATTCCATGATACTTGCGGATTCAGCCAAAATGGGTAAGTGTTGAAACGCCGGCTGGCGGCGCAGATGACGCATAAATTCAAAACCGTCCATCACCGGCATCACTAAATCAGTAATCACCAAATCGGGTAAATACTGATGCACTTTTTCCAAACCTTCCGCACCATCGTTAGCCGTGATTACCTCAAACTCTAACGGTGTCAAAAAACTCTCTAAGACATAACAATTCTCTGGATGGTCATCTATAACCAAAATTTTGCGACGGGGACCTTCATAGCCAATGATGGTAGCCAGTGCCGTGGAAGGGGAGGACATCCATATAAACGCTTCTGGGAAAATGAAACTGCACCTAAACTGGCTACCTTTGCCCAAGGTGCTGTGTACTGATAACTGACCTCCCATGAGTTCTACCAGTCTTTTCGTGATCGACAAGCCTAAGCCTAGGCCGGCCGTTTTCTGTTTCCAGTCACGCACTTGTTCAAAGGGTAAAAAAATCCGGTTCAGATGAGAGTCGGCAATGCCGATACCGGTGTCAATGACTTCAAAGTGCAACTGGGTTGGCATGGAGGAGGCCGTTTTTCGGTCGTAGAGGCGTTCACTTTTGACTCTAAATGTGATACCTCCCCGTTCGGTGAAATTCACCGCGTTACTCAACAAATTAATCAGAATTTGGCGTAACCTCTTCTCATCCGCATTGATTCCGGCAGGTAGAGGAGACAAGGGTTCATACGTGAAAGCTAACCGTTTTTGGGCGGCCCGTTGCGCAAAATTCGTCACCAAATCCTGGAGAAACTTATTTAAGTGAATTTCCACTGGGTGAAGTTCGATCTGATTCGTTTCTATATGAGTGATGTCTAAAATATCGTTAATGAGGGTTAATAAATATTCTCCACTATGTTGAACCGTGTCCAGAGTTGTTTGCTGTTTTGCGGTCAACTCCCGGTTGCCTGACAACATGTGGAGAGAACCCAAAATGATATTGAGAGGCGTTCGCAATTCATGGCTGACGTTGGCAAAAAAAGCCGTTTTAGTTTGATGGGCCAGTTCTGCCGTGTGACGTGCTTGTTCTAACGCGGTCACCAATTGATGTAGTTTATTATTAGCCTCTTCCAATTCTTGAGTACGCCGTTGCACATGGAGTTCTAATTCGTCATTGGTAGTTTTGAGTTCTTCGGCAACATGCTGACGTTCAGCCATTTTTTCTTGTAAATGGAGGTTTTGTGATTCCACATATCTTTGCATCCGACTGATTGTCAAATGCGTTTTCACTCGTACCAACACTTCTTCTGGTTCAAAAGGCTTGCTGAGATAATCGACGCCACCTAGTTGAAAGGCTTTGATTTTGTCAGTGGTGTCGCTGAGGGCGCTGATAAAAATCACTGGAATATGACGAGTGCGTTCCGATTCTTTGAGACGCCGACAAACTTCATAGCCATCTATGCCTGGCATCATAATATCTAAGAGAATCAGGTCCGGTAAGATGGTAGATTCTTCTAATGTTTTCAATGCTAGGTTGCCATTGGGGGCCGGCCGTACTTCGTAACCAGAGTTGGTTAACAGTTTTGTCAAAAGTCGTAAATTGGCAGCGGTGTCGTCAACGACGAGAATTTGCGGTTTGTTTTCTTCAAATAAGTTGTTCATAAGAATGGAGAATAGAAAATGGAAAAGGAACCTATTCAAATTTGGAACATAATCCCAAGCTGGTGCCGCTGGAGTGGAGGCTTTAGCCGCAATGCCATTAAGTTAAGGTAGGGTGGATACGCTGACGCTTAATCCACCCTACATGGTTAGGGATGGTGGATACGCTGACGCTTAATCCACCCTACATGGTTAGATATTCCTTAACTGAATGGCATTGCCCTGTTATGCACAAGCACTTAAACTACTTAGTCAACAAATCTCCCGTCACATTCTCCGTAGCCGGCGGCGCACTGATTTCAACTTGAGTGATATTTTGAAACCCTTGCGGTAGTTTATGGCCACGTCGTTCTCGTTCCCCCACATAAAATTCCATATCCCGTTCCTTCAAGGTAATTTGTCGTTTGCCAGCCACTAACGTCACTCGGTCAGTCAATTTGACCGCCTGTAACTGCACCACTTTTTCTTGACTCTTGGAGGAGGGTATATTGAGTAGTTTCACGCCTTTACCTTTGGCCAATTCGGGTAGTTGGGCAATTGGAACAATGGCTAAATAGCCGGCATTCGTGATAACCAAATAGTGGTCAGTGTCTGGCCGAATCAAGACGGGTGACAAGATTTTGGCGCCTTCTGGAAGCGTCAACATCGCTTTCCCAGCTTTATTTTTACTATACAAATCATTGAGGGAAGCAATGAAACCATAGCCGGCGTCGGAAGCGAGGATATATTTGGTTTCGGGTTCATCCAGTAAAGTATACAGGAAGCTAATCCCATTGGGCGGTGTGAAACGTCCTGATAACGGTTCGCCTTGACCACGGGCGGAAGGTAGGGTATGGGCTGGGGCCGAGTAGCTACGCCCACTGGCGTCCAGAAAGACGACGGTTTGGTTGCTACGGCCACGACTGGCATACGCAAATTCGTCACCGGCCCGATAGTTAAAACTGCTGGGGTCAATGTCATGTCCTTTCGCGGCCCGAATCCACCCTTTGGCAGATAAAATGACGGTAATGGGGTCGGCGGGAATGAGGATGGTTTCATCAAAAGCCTGGGCTTGTTCACGTTCCACCAGTGGCGACCGGCGTGGTTCCCCATATTGTTTGGCGTCCGTTTGCAGTTCCTTGGCAATGAGTTTATTCAGTTCCTTGTCGGAAGCGAGTATCTTTTCTAGTGTATCCCGTTCTTTAGATAAATCGGTCTGTTCTCCCCGAATTTTCATCTCTTCCAATTTGGCCAATTGCCGTAACTTGAGTTCTAAAATCGCTTCCGCTTGTTCTTCACTCAGTTTAAATTTTTTCATCAAAACCGGCTTAGGTTGGTCTTCCTTGCGCAAAATTTTGATAATTTCGTCCACATTTAAATAAGCAATCAGCAAGCCATCCAGAATGTGTAAGCGTTTGCGAATGCGATTCAGACGATGTTGTAGGCGGCGTTGCACGGTTTGCGTGCGAAACGTTAGCCATTCTTGCAACAGTTTTTTCAAATGTTTGACTTGGGGACGCCCATCTAAGCCAATCATGTTCATATTGACCCGATAACTGCGTTCCAGGTCGGTGGTGGCAAACAAATGGGTCATCAATTCGTCCACATTGACGCGATTGGAACGCGGTTCAATGACAATGCGCACGGGGTTCTCGTGGTCCGATTCATCGCGGATATCGTCCACCATCGGCAATTTTTTGGCCGTCATTTGTTCGGCAATTTGGGTAATAATTTTGGCGCCGGAAGTTTGATAAGGCAGGGCGGTGATGACGATTTGGCTATCTTCAGAGGTATAGACGGCCCGCATTCGCACGGAACCGGTGCCAGTTTCATAGATTTTGAGTAATTCTGCGGTAGGAGTGATGATTTCTGCAAAAGTGGGATAGTCGGGACCTCGTAAGTAGTGACATAATTCTGCCACGGTAGCATTGGGATGTTTTAAGAGATGCAGACAGGCTTCTGCGACTTCGGTGAGATTATGAGGAGGAATATCCGTTGCCATGCCTACGGCGATACCAGAGGTGCCGTTGAGTAACACGTTGGGTAAGCGGGCGGGAAAGAGTATGGGTTCTTCTAGGGTACCATCAAAATTCGGTTGCCAATCGACGGTGCTTTGTCCTAATTCACTCAGGAGGAGGTCTGCATACGGGGCCAGTCGGGCTTCGGTATAACGCATGGCCGCAAACGATTTAGGGTCGTCCATGGACCCCCAGTTGCCTTGCCCATCGATGAGAGGATAGCGGTAGGAAAAGTATTGGGCCATGAGAACCATGGCTTCATAACAGGCGAGGTCGCCGTGAGGGTGATACTTGCCTAAGGCGTCGCCCACAGTTCTGGCAGATTTTTTATATTTACTGCCGGCCTTGAGTCCTAGTTCTGACATGGCATAAATAATTCGTCGTTGCACGGGTTTTAAACCATCGCCCAAGTGCGGCAATGCCCGGTCTAAAATGACATACATGGCATAGTCAAGATAGGCTTTTTCAGTGAATTGATGAAGAGGCAGGCGTTCAATGTCTTCAGAAGAGTAGTCCATATTTTATGTTATCAATTAGGTGGTATAAATGGTGCAAGATAAGCTATAATTAGAGAAATGGACATAAGTTGTCAAGTCAGACAATCTTTATGTCTATTCTGTCAAAACTAACTTTTAGGAGGCCAGATTATGAACATTCTTGGTCGTGAATTTGTAGCAGAACAAATGCCTGATGGGTGGGTAATATGTGAAAAATGGATAGATGGTGTACTAAGTGTGATAGGTAACACCTTTTCTAACAAAAAACAAGCCCATAAAAAGCTAAATGTTCTTCAAGAATATTTAGTCAAACATTGTACACAATTAGGTCTCAGTGCCGAACAATATTGGCAATGTTATGATGAGAAAATGCTAACGCAATGGATGAGTCAATTACAATAAAATCTATCATTCTCATTTAGGAAAAGCAAATGTTCTCCATATCACTAGATAAAAAAAAGCGGGTTTTCTTTAGAAAATCCGCTTTTTTATTGCAAGCAGGTCGCAAAACAGGTTTATAGCTATCTATTCTAACTACTCAATTTACCCATAAATTCAACTGTCTTAAACCGTCAAGAGTTAGAAAAATAGTTCTAAATTTACCTATTTCTTGCAACTATGGTAGCATTCTCTCAGATTTATATCACCCCCACCGAATTGCAACCGCTGGAGCGCAATAATTCTTATTGCGTTCCAGCAGATATGCACAAGGGGCTATGATTCTTGTTGCGTTCCAGTAGATATGCACGGGGCGCTATGATTCTTGTTGCGTTCTGGCAGATAGGTATAAATTTATTATAGGTGTCATTATAACGGCTTACCGGTAGTGATGCAATGTGAGTGATAGACAAAGACCTCCGAGGTCTCGCCGAAGGTAAGGGTTGGTCAATACTTCTCATCACCCACATTGCCTCACTATCCAGATTTTGGTAGTGATGCAATCTGGGTGATATTCATCGAGTTGCCCTCACCCCCGGCCCCTCTCCCTCTGGGAGAGGGGCCGGGGGGTGAGGGTAAACATATCACCCACATTGCCTCACTATCCAGATTTTTACCCTATTTGACTTAACGTCAAAGGTAATATAATATGTCATTCAACGAATCCGATACCCGCGCCAAATTAATTGACCCTGCCCTTCATCAACGGGGCTGGACTGAGAACCTTATTCAACGAGAAGAGTCCGCGGGGGCTATTGAAATGAGTGAAACAGGGCCGCGGCGACGTGCTAAGGGACGGGTGGATTATGTCTTGCGAATTTTAGTGCAGGTGGATAGTCAGCCCGTGGCCGTCGGGCTGATTGAAGCGAAGGCCGAACACTTGCCACCGACTCACGGGCTTGAACAGGCTAAGTGTTATGCGTCCAGCAAGCGTTTAAATGTGCCCTTTGTCTTTGCCAGCAATGGGCATTTGTTTATAGAGTTTGACCGCTTCACAGGTCAGACTTCGGCCCCGCAACCATTGTCTAAGTTTCCCACGCCTGTGGAGTTACGGCACCGTTATGAACAAGGTCTGGGCTTTAGTTTGGAGAGTGACAAGGCCCGCCCGTTGTTGGTACGTTATGCGGGTAGCGAAGCGTCGCGGCGTTATTATCAAGATGCCGCCATTCGGGCCGTGTTGGAAAAGGTGGCGCAGGGGGAGAATCGAGCGTTGTTATCGTTGGCTACGGGCGCGGGGAAGACCCTCATTGCTGTGAATTTACTGAAACGGATTGCCGATGCCGGGCAGTTACGACGGGCCTTGTTTGTGTGTGACCGAGAGGAGTTACGGTTGCAAGCATTGGCCGCGTTGCAAAATATGTTTGGTGCCGATGCGGCGGCGGTTGCCAATGGTCAGCCGCAAAAGAATGCCCGTATTTTGGTGGCCACTTATCAGACTTTAAATATAGACTCGGAGGAGGCGGATGCGAATTTCTTGACCACGCACTATCCCTTGAATTATTTTAGTCATCTCATTATTGATGAGTGTCATCGGTCCGCCTGGGGAAAGTGGTCGCAGGTGTTGACTCGTAATCCCGACGCGGTGCAAGTGGGGTTGACCGCCACGCCGCGGCGATTGGTGGGGATAGGGGAAGATACCTCTGAAGTGCGTTTGGATGCCAAGATTACCGCGGATAATATTCGTTGGTTTGGGGAACCAGTGTATGAATATGATATGGCGCAAGGGATTGAAGATGGTTATTTGGCGGCGTGTGAAATTGTCAAGGGGCGCGTGAATTTGGATGACACGGGCATCACGGTGGAGGAGATTATGGCCCGGCAACCCGTGGATGCCGTGACGGGACAGCCCGTCACGATTAAAGAAACACGAGAGAGTTATCAGCGGACGGAGTATGAAGATTCTATTTTGTTGCCTGATAGGGTGGCGGCCTTATGTCAAGATTTATTTGAACAGTTGCTAGACACGGGCGGACCTGAACAGAAGACGATTATTTTTTGTGTGCGGGACCGTCATGCTGATGAGGTCGCGGTGGCGATGAATAATCTGTATGCCCAGTGGTGTGTGACGCAGCAACGAGAACGGTTAGAACCTTATGCTTTTAAATGTACAGCGGCGAATGGCGGTGGCGAGTATTTGGCGGATTTACGGGGGGCCGCCCGGCGGTTTTTTATTGCCACGACGGTGGATTTATTGACCACTGGGGTAGATGTCCCTTGTGTGCGAAATATCGTCTTCTTCAAATATGTGCGGTCCCCCATTGCGTTTTATCAGATGGTGGGACGCGGGACGCGCCTGTATGTGCCCGATAATAAGTTGATGTTTCGAGTGTATGACTACACCAATGCCACGCGGTTATTTGGAGAAGCGTTTGTTACCAAACATCGTTCGCCACCTAGTCATCAAACCAAGGTGGTCATGTCTGCGGCGCCAGCGGAGATTATTCAGGTGGCAGGTTTTGAAGTGCATATTACTCCCGTAGGACGTTACATTGTCACGGAAGTGAATGGTAAAGCGATGCCCGTGACGTTGGAGGAGTATAAGAAACGATTGGCGGCGCGGTTAGTGGCAGAGGTGGCTACTTTGGAGATATTTCGGGAAACTTGGATTATTCCGCCGCAACGCCATGAGTTGTTGATAGACTTACCTGACGCGGGTCGTTCAGCTTTATTGGTGCGGGAGATGGAGAAGATGCGAGAGTTTGATTTATATGATGTGTTAGCTGAAATTGGGTATGGTCAAGCCCCGCAGACGAGAATAAAACGGGCGGCGGTGTTTGGGGAGAAACAGGCCATCTGGTTAAGTGGAATGCCGGTCACAGCGGCGAATACAGTGCGGGCGATGGTGAATCAGTTTGCGAAAGCGGGAACAGAAGGGTTAGAAAATTCCGCGCTGTTTAAGACCCCCGAAGTGGTTAAAGCGGGTGGTTTGGCAGCGTTAAAGGCTTGGGGGCAACCCTCGGAAATTTTGATAGAGACGAAACGGAGGATATTTTCTGATTGGGATGGGTAAGGACTGGCAGCCTCTCTACGGACTGCCAGTCTTAACACTGTTATAGTAATATTCCTCCGCACTTGTACCCCCCCCTGCCCCCCCGCACGCGGGGGGGAGTCACTCGCCCGGGTACGGGGGGTAACTCCCCCCGTGTACGGGGGGCTGGGGGGGTACAAGAATAAGTGAATATCACTATATCACCCACATTGCCATTAAGTTCCGATGGAGTGGAGGCTTTAGCCGGCCGGCCGTAGGCGTTCCCCTTTCTCAAAGATTGGAGTGTGCCTACCGCCGGCCGGCTAAAGCCTCCAGTCCACCAGATTTTTTATCGTACAAATTTGAACGAATATTACTATAACAGTACCATGAGAGGAGTTATGACCACTTTACAACTAGAAATCCCTGACAGTGCGTTTCCCGCACTACGATGTTCACCACGAGAATTTATCCACAAACTACGGTTAGCGGCAGCTATTCACTGGTATCAAAAAGGATTACTGTCTCAAGAACGGGCCGCTGAAATGGCGGGTTTAGACCGGACTGATTTTCTCCTCACTTTAGCCCAAGAACAAATTGATGTATTTGTCGTTGACTTAGAGGACTTGCAACGTGAACTGGACTGCTGAACCAACGACCACTGCCGCGGTTATCAATGCCTCACCGTTAATTTTTCTAAGTCGGGCAGGACAGTTAGAACTATTGCAGGTACTCTCCTGTCAATTGGTCGTACCAAAACACGTCGTAGAGGAAATCGCACGTCGTGGCCCCTCAGACCCTACGGTTCGACAACTAACCAAAACTGCCTGGCTACATCAGGTGGAATCACCGCCTATTCCACCCAATCTACTCCTTTGGAATTTGGGCCCAGGTGAGTCTGCTGTGCTGGCTTATGCCCTGAAACACCAGGGGACTACCGCCATCTTAGATGACTTAGCTGCCCGCCGTTGTGCGGAGGCGTTAGGGATTCCTAGACGTGGTACGCTAGGAATCGTCTTGTTGGCCAAACAACAAGGTCAAATTCCGAAAGCCAGACCTCTCTTAGACTCTTTGAGACGTTCAGGAATGTATTTGTCTAACCGGGTATTAAATGAGGTCTTGGCATTGGTGGGCGAATAGGTGCGTGGGTCGCCGCAAATGTCCAAATTGCCGTCCACTTGGGCGAAGTAAATGTAGGTTGGAATGAGTGCAGCGAACTCCAACTGACACTACTTGATTTTGACTTATAGTAACATTTCCCCAAGCCCCATACGATTCCCGCTGGAGCGCAATAAGAATTATTGCGTTCCAGAGGACACTGTACAAATTTAGTTTCATAATAATTGACAGGAACTCCAAAATGCTTACCCTGCAACCGACTACTCAACCCTCTTACCACCGTTTATTAAACACGGTTGAACAACTTAATTCTTTGGAATTACAACAGTTTCTATTGCAAGTGTTGGTGTTACAAGCACAACGTCAAGTGTCCGGCGGTATCTATCGCGAAGTGGAACTATTGTTGAAAATTCATCAAGACCTTCCTAGTGGTCTTCAGTCTCGTTACCAAGAACTGCTAACTAAACGTCAAGCTGAAACACTCACGCCCACTGAATATGCAGAACTGTTGCAGTGTACGGAACAAGTTGAACAATGGGAAGCACAACGGGTAGAATACTTGACTGAGTTAGCGCGTTGGCGTAGAATCTCATTGGCCCAACTGTTACAGGAACTGAATTTGCCGGCGCCCGCTTATGTCTAACCAAACTGTTTCTACTCAACTTAAAACCATAGTGGTAGCGCGGGCGCAAGGTTGCTGTGAGTATTGCCGAAGCCAGGCACGATTTGCGACCCAGCCGTTCTCGGTAGAACATATTTGCCCACGTAGTCAAGGTGGACCGACCACTTTGGACAACTTGGCGTTATCTTGTCAAGGTTGTAACAATCATAAGTATCAAAAAATTCAGGAACGTGACGCATTAACAGGGGATGTCGTTCCTCTTTATCATCCGCGCAGACAACTTTGGAGTGAACATTTTAGCTGGAACGAAGATTTTACTCAGATTCTCGGAATGACTCCAACAGGACGCGCCACTGTCAAGGCATTACAATTAAACCGCGCTGGTCTGGTGAACTTACGTCGGGTACTTTATGCCGCTGGTGAACATCCGCCTTGACCTTCGTCAGATGGGAGTTGATTGCTTGATTTAGGTTTATCCTAACCCTAACAATAGAGGATATTTACAATAGAGGATATTTGCAATATGAGTGAGAATGTGAAAAAAAAATTGCCGGAAGGGTGGCGGTGGGTGAAGTTGGGGGAAGTGTGTCAGCAGGACCGCCAAATCATCAATCCAAATTCTGAAATAGCTGTAAAATTGCCGTATCTCGGCCTAGAGAATGTTGAAAGCAATACTGGGAAGATTATCAAAAACACAACCGAATTTACTGAAGAAGAAGGTAAAAGCACAACGTTTGCTTTTGATGATCGACATGTACTTTATGGTAAATTGCGTCCCTATTTGAATAAAGTTGCATTACCTAATTTTGTGGGACGATGCACAACAGAAATTATCCCACTTCTGCCCAAAGAAAATATTGACCGAGAGTTTCTTTGCTGGTTGCTACGCCGGGGTGAGGTTGTAGAAACCGCAATGCGTAATAAAACGGGTTCACGAATGCCGCGTGCAGATATGGAGGAATTGATGAAAATTGAAATTCCCCTCCCCCCTCTCCCCACCCAACAACGCCTCGCGGCCCGTCTCAATGACCAACTGGTCGCGGTGGGACGGGCACGCCTGGCCGCACAAGCCCAATTGGAAGAGGCTAAAAATCTGCCAGCGGCTTATCTCCGTCAGGTATTTCCAAAAGTGGGGGAGGTGTTGCCGGAAGGGTGGCGGTGGGTGAAGTTGGGGGAGGTGTGCCATAGCATTAACTACGGTCATACTGCTAGTGCCGACTATTCTGTTAAAGAACCAAAGTTTCTGCGTATCACAGATATTCAAAATGGACAGGTCGATTGGGACTTGGTGCCAGGTTGTCAGATTACGCTGGCAGAAGAGATAACTAATCGTTTGACCGATGGCGATATTGTTTTTGCTAGAACAGGAGGAACGACTGGCAAAAGTTTTCTGATTCAAAAACCTCCTCGTGGAGTATTTGCGTCGTACTTGATTCGTCTTACACCATCAAAACAGCAAGCAGACTCTAACTATCTTTATCTATTTTTCCAAAGTGATGATTATTGGCGACAGATAAAAGCAAATATGCGGGGTGGTGCGCAACCAAACGTTAATGCCACGTTGCTTTCACAACTACAGGTTCCCCTCCCACCTCTCCCCACCCAACAACGCCTCGCGGCCCGTCTCAATGACCAACTAACCGCGGTGGGACGGGCACGCCTGGCCGCACAAGCCCAACTCAACGAAATCAACGCCCTACCCGCAGCCTTATTGCGAAAAGCCTTCAATGGAGAACTCTAAATGACCACTAAAACCAAAACCAACGGCAAAAAATTGGTTCGCCCCTACCGTCTGGAACTGTGATGTCTATGATGTGTATGATGTGTATGATGAATCGTGAAGAGAGACGCAGGCCCTTTCATCAGGTCTATCACATACATCATAGTCATCACAGTTCAACTGGGTCACCTACATTGTATCACTACCAAAATTTGGTAGTGATGCAATGTGGGTGATATGTTTCCCCTCACCCCCGGCCCCTCTCCCAGAGGGAGAGGGGAGAAAACCACTGGTGCCGCCTGTCTCCCCTCTCCCTCTGGGAGAGGGGCCGGGGGTGAGGGCAACATGAATATCACCCAGATTGCATCACTACCAAAATTTGAACGTTTACGGTACAATACCCCGTGTAGGTGATGAATAACATAAACACCAACCACTGGCACTTAAAATTGATGTTTCCTAAAATTTGCAAATGTTGGGAAACCTTTACAAGGAGAATAATTATGCCTGCCAAAGACATTTATCATGAGGTTGTCAAACGGGCTTTAATCAAAGATGGCTGGCAAATTACAGAGGACCCTTGCCATCTAAAATTTGGTGATATTGATTTGTACATTGATCTGGCCGCAGAAAAATTGATTACGGCTACCAAAGAGGGAAGTAAAATTGCAGTGGAAGTTAAATGCTTCCTCACCGACTCGCCCTTGACTGAATTTCATGCCGCTTTGGGACAATTTATCAATTATCGCCTGGCACTATTGCACAACAAAGCCGATTACACCTTATATTTAGCGGTGCCGTCGGAAAGTTATTTTTCATTTTTTCAACGACAGTTGCCAAAACTAATCATCCAACAGTATCAATTGAAATTGCTGGTTTATCACACCACTAAAGAGGAGGTTGTACAATGGATAAACTAATTCAATATCGTCAATACGTCCAACAGTTACTCAAAAAATACGCTTCTTACCATACTTCTCACCCCCCTCGTGGTGAGGAGATGGAAGTGGAAACCATTTTTGATACCGAACATGACCATTATCAAGTGGTTTATGTTGGCTGGGAGGATGACCAACGGATTCATGGCTGTTCCATGCACGTTGATCTTAAACAGGGTAAAATTTGGATTCAGCACAATGGCACTGAAGCGAGTCTGGCCAATGAATTGGTGGCCATGGGCGTTCCCCAAAGCGATATAGTCCTTGGCCTCCTCTCACCTCGGCAACGACAGTTGACTGAATTTGCAGTATGTTAAACCTGAGTTTGAGGGATAAGTACCGAAGCTGAAATTTTACGGTATTTTCAATCGTCGCCCTCACCCCCGGCCCCTCTCCCAGAGGGAGAGGGGAGAAAACCACTGGGGTTCTCGTTCCCACGCGCCTGCGTGGGAATGCCGTGTGGACGCGCCAGCGTCCAGTTTCTACAAATAGTGCTGAAACTATCGCGTTCCCACGCTGGCGCGTGGGAACGAGAAAAATGGAGAATGATAATATGACAGCCAAAAAGAACCACAGCAAAAAATTGACTACCCAAAGTTCCGTCAATTCCGCCATCAAATCCATCTGCGACATCATGCGCCGGTCCAATTGCGCCAGTGCCCTCCAATACGTTCCCGAACTGACTTGGCTACTCTTCCTCCGCATCCTCGACGAACGAGAAATGCGCGAAATTGACGAAGCCAAAGCTGTTGGCACTGAATTTACGCCCTCCCTGACCTCCCCCTACCGCTGGCAAGATTGGGCGGCCCCCACTGGTGCGAAACGAAGACAACTACAAAATAGCACCCTGGGCGCGTTTCTCCACTTCGTCAATGACCAACTCTTACCCCATTTGAGAGGTTTACATGAACACCCCCAGGCCACCGCCCGCCAAAAAGTCATCAGCGAAATCCTCTCCAGCGTCGAACGGGTGCGTATTGACACAGAACGCAATCTCCTCGACGTTATCGACAAAGTCCATGACCTCACCGACCAAGCCATTGACCCCACCCATGTGTTTCCACTCTCCCAAGTCTATGAAGGACTCCTCCTCAAAATGGGTGAAAAGAACAACGACGGCGGCCAATTTTTCACCCCCCGCGAAGTCATTCGCATCCTAGTCCAAACCATCAACCCTCGCTATGGCGAAACCATTTACGACCCCTGTTGCGGCACCGGTGGTTTTTTAATCGAAGCCTTCAAACATCTGCGCGACACCTTGGGTGACCAAGCCACTGCCGACCAATTAGAAACCCTCAGCCATCGCACCTTATACGGACGCGAAAAAGAAAACCTCGTCTATCCCATCGCCCTCGCCAATCTGGTCCTCCACGGCGTGGACGAACCGCATCTATGGCATGGCAACACCCTCACCAGCAACGAAGTGTATGGCGGCCTCTTCCAAAACGCTGGGACCCTCTATAACATTATCTTAACCAACCCGCCCTTTGGTGGCAAAGAAGGCCCCGAAGCGCAAACCCGCTTTGCTTACAAAACGGGCGCCACGCAAGTTCTCTTCCTACAACACGTCATTGATTCCCTCAAACCCGGTGGCCGATGCGGCATTGTCTTAGATGAAGGTTTACTCTTTCGCACCAATGAAACCGCTTTTGTGCAAACCAAACGCAAACTCCTAGATGAATGCGACCTCTGGGCCCTCGTCAGTTTACCTTCGGGCGCCTTTGTCAATGCCGGTGCGGGGGTCAAGACCAACTTACTATTTTTCACCCGTGGTCAACCGACGCAACGGATTTGGTACTTTGACCTTTCTGATATTAAAGTCGGCAAAAAGAGTCCGCTGACGGCAGAACATTTTGCACCCTTCTTGCAATTATTGCCCAACCGAGAAGACAGCGACCGCAGTTGGACCGTCTCTCGGGCCGACATTGAAGCGCGTGGCTACGACCTCAAAGCCGTCAATCCGCATCGTAAAACGACAGGAGATGAACGCCCTCCCGAAGAAATTTTGGAAGCGATTGAGAAGCATGGGCTGGAAGTGGCTAACGCATTGAAGGAGTTGCGGGCGGTTTTGGTATGATAAATTACTATACCATAGGCGGAACGTAACAGTTGACCAGACTTCCGAGGTCTAGGGTCATCGCCCACATTGCATCACTACCAGATTCTTAATCATGTCTGTTTGACCTTGATTAAGACTAACACCGCCAATTTTGTCAACTTCTCTTTTATAGTGATAAGTAGTGAAGCAGAAATTTTCTGGTATAATGACGCCCTTACCCTCACCCCCGGCCCCTCTCCCCATGGGAGAGGGGCCGGGGGTGAGGGCGACGATTGAAAATACCGTAAAATTTCTGCTTCGGTACTTATTCATTCATTTTTGTACTCCCCCCCAGCCCCCGTGTACGGGGGGCTGGGGGGGGTACAAGAACAAGTGAATATCACTATACATCTGGAAATTTTGAACAAGCCCTTAGAACTCTCGAAACACTTTATTGAGAAACTCCATACAACTGCTTCCGTACCGCCTCTTCCAGTTCCTGCTTCTCCTCCTCTGAAGAAAAGCGCACGTAATGCAACTTGGGGCGCCTCTTATTCAGATAATCCATCCCTTGACAAGGATTGGTATAAGCCAACATCACTAACGCCCCCTGTTCTGGTTGCTTCTCGCTGGCCGCGTGAATCGCTGGTATATCATGTCCATCTACCTCGACCACTTCTGCACCAAACGCAGTCAACTTGGCTACCACATTTCCTAAACTGAGAACTGTCTCCATCGCCCCGTCACATTGTTGGTCATTCATATCAATGATAATTGCTAGATTGTTCAACCGATAGTGACGAATGACTTGAAAGGCTTCCCAGGTTTGTCCTTCTTGTAATTCCCCATCGGATAGGAAGACCCAAACTCGTCCACTCTCCTTTCTCAATTTTTTAGCCAAGGCTACGCCGGCGGCCATACTTAAACATTGGGCCAGTGAACCGGTGGTGACTTCCATGCCAGGGGAATGTTCGGCGCCAATCATCTCGACACTGCTGCCATCTTGATTGAACATCTCTAACCCCACTGGGGCCAGGCGTCCTGTTTCCACTAACGTTGCATAGATGACCAAGGCATAATGGGCGGGACTGATAAAGAAACGATCTAAGTCTGGTCGTTTTTCCCCATGATAACCGGCGCCTGTGAAACTATTCGGATTGTTGACACTCGGTGGACCTGCGAAAGGCAACGGAATGGGGGGGGCGATACTGGGACCTAATTTGAGACTCTTGACATATAAAGTCGCTAGAAAATCCGCCGCTGAACAGGCTTGACTGAGATAGCCACCTTGATGTTTAATCGTGTGTTCAAACACTCGTCGGCGAATGCCTAAAGCCACTTGTTGAACTTGGTTTTGCCACATGTTGAAGTTCCTGTTTGAGTTATTAATTTGAAAAACCACTGGCTGAAAAACCACTGGCTAAAGCCTCTAGTCCGGTGCGCTTCACCGGACTAGAGGCTTCAGCCGGTACCCATTCCACCTAAATTCCCGCCGCAAAATCATAATTCATTTGATTCCCCGGCGCTTGTACAAAATAACCAGCGATGTAATCCACATCATTTTGCCACAATAGACTTAAACATTCTGCATCTTCTACAAACGGGGCAATCACCAGTTTATCTTGCCGGTGTACCGTCTTAATAATCGTCTGCACTGCTTTGAGATTTTCCACTTCCTTCAAATTACGGACGAGGCTCCCCTTAATTTTGACAAAGTCCACGGCCAACGTATTTAACAGTTGGAACGTTTCTGGTTTATCATCAAAATCGCGGAGGGCAAATCGACACCCAATCGCTTTGATGTAAGACATAAAATGCTGAGTGTCCTTGAGACGTTGATTGACGATGGTTTCGGGAACATCGAAAATGATTGCCTCAGGCGGCACCGCTTGTCCTGTGAGAGATTTTTGTAACCACGGTAACAATTTCGGATCGGATAAAGAAGCCCCCGACAATCGTACAAAGAAATGTACTTCTTGATTTTGCTGATACCTTTCCAGTGCCCCAGCAATGGTCTGACTAATCACCCAGCGGTCAATCTGCAAGATCAAGTCCGATTGTTCCGCCAAAAAAATCAATTCTGTCGGTAAAATTCCTTCCCCATTTAGATGACTGTGCATCCGCAGGAGAACGTCATAATATTCTTGCGATTCGCCATGCACACTGACAACGGGTTGATAAGCAAGATACAACTGATTGTTGCGTAGGGCGGAATGTATTAATTGCTTCTTATCATCCTTGTGAGTTTCTTCCAACACCGTTTGATGTAATTGTACATGCGTCCCCGTTTGACTCTGAATACGTGCTTGAGTACATGCTAAATCTGCATCTAACAGGGCTTGTTGGGCATTCGTTTGTTGTTGATATAAACCTATCCCAATGCTACAAGTGGTCAATAAGTTCACATTATTTACTTTCACTACCCGTTGTTCTAGTAAAAGTTGAATGGCTTCGGCAAATTCTTTCACCTCTTCCAACGTGCGATTCACACTTAAAATCACAAATACCCGATCATTGAGACGGGCCAACAAGTCTTGGGGATTGACTTGATCCCGCAATAATCTGGCAGTATCAATAATCACCGCATCATTTTCGGATAACGCAATCAGTTTACCAGAACTGTGCAGACAATCCAAATGAATGTATAACACGGTAAGAGGATGAGAGGTATCCATTTGCTTGGCCAATTCCAATCGGGCCAGGAGATAACGGCGGTTATATAATCCCGTCAACAAATCTCGGTTGAGAAGTTCGCGAAATTGGGCGAGATAACGTTCCGCGGTGTTGATACAGTTGGTCACGGTAGTGACCACCTGTTCTGATTCTTCAAACCCACTTAGAAAATCGTCGACCACCCCGCGTTGGGCCACTTGACGCAAATTCTCTAATTGTTGGGCCACGAAGACGACAGGAAGATGACTCGATTTCTCTTGTTGACGAATGACGGTGGCCAATTCCAACGCATTTAAACCTAATAATTGGGCGTTAATCAAAACCAATGAGGGTTGGGCTTTGGGCAAAGCATCGAGAATTTTCATAGGGTCACGGAGGATCAGAACGCGCATATTGACCTGTTGCAAAATTTTCGCATACTTGTCAGCATATTTGCCTGTGTCATCCACGATGAGGATACGATACGCCTCACGTTCTGCTAACGCCGTCAATTGATCCAGTTTTTCTATCAAAGCATTGATATTAAGCGGCTTATCAAAGTAAGCGTGACCATTCGCCCGCGCTGCGACGAGGCGGGCGGTCATGTCCACACGAGAGGAGATGAAAAAAACTGGTAGCGGTTTGGGACGATTTTTTTGGAGACTCAACACCACTTTAGGCGCCGTCCAATCTCCGCCATCGTTCAACATCACTTCGATGATAATCGCCAGAGGAGGCGATTGCAGAACCATTTTCGGCAACGTTTTCAATTGATGAAAAACCCGCACTTGATAGCCACGTTGCTGGAGTTGCAAAGATAACTCGTCGGTCAATGATTTATCACGTTCTACCAAATAAATGAGTTTCTGAGGTGCCTGCGGTCGGGCAACGGCTGGTAAAACTTCCTGAGTGACTGAATGGGTTGTAGGTTTCGGTGGGGCAGCAGTTTTTAGTTCAGGCATAATTTTTTTCTAATGTTTATTAAATGATTTTGGTTTAAGAATGTCAGTAGGATTGACACTCAAACTAAAAAAGTAGTACACTAACCATTCTCAAAAGTCTTGAAAAGTAAGTTATTACCCATTTGTTCTTATCGTTACATTATCATAGAATGTTATTAGAAACCAGTATAGCTTGCCACTTCTGGCAACTCTTGCGAAAATAGTTGCCTTGTTTATTTTGTTATGAGAGTCAATAAACTCCACGGTTCTGGACCCGTTGCAGGTGTTATAGAAGTGAGTCCTCGTGTCCAATCGATAAAGGCTTTTTTAAACTATTATCCTCGGTATGGTTCCATAGAATTTATATTTGATCCCGAAAGTCATAGCTTGATTGTTGGAAAAGTAAAGTATCCAACTTCAGGTTCACCACATCAACAATTGGCCCGCAGTATCAACGCAAACGAGTCAGTGGTGGTAGGCGGCATGTTACAGAAAGATTGTGAAGGTCATGTAACAACTAATGAAATGAGTGGTCACTTTTGGCAAAATTGGACTCCTGCGGTGCGCGAACAATTGGTCAAGGACTTGGCAAAGTTTGGGGTCACTTTAAAACATTCACCATTGTAAGTACTGAAGCAGTAATTTTGCGGTATTTTCCCTCACCCCCGACCCCTCTCCCAGAGGGAGAGGGGCGAAACAAAATACGAGAAAATGTCTGCTTCAGTACTTAACACAATGTGCAACAAGGAAAATTTATGAACCAATTAGATATTATCACTTTGCTAAACTCTCACCCCTCATTACCTTGGCAACTCTTAACTGTCTCAAAAGAACCTCAAACAGTACGTTGGTTGCCTATCCTACAAGTGTATAATAAAGGTTATTATCTAGGTTTGACTGAACAAGGAGAGTGGATTATAAAGGTACACAATGAATGTATCAGACTGCAAAAGAAGCGTTTGTTTGTTCCATTGTTGCCGCTTTTGGAACTGGAATATGAGACCTTTCTGACCCAATTGAAAATCAATTTGAAACGCTTGACCTTACCTGTTTCTCTAATTTCGGCTTTTCCCTGGTTAGAAATGCTTATCTGTGGCTTAGAACAACACTCTGATTATTGGGCCAGACGAGTTCTGAAGTGGCTGGAGTCCTGCGAAGGGCTACAACAGGCGATAGAACTTGTACCTCTGTTAGAACAAGTGTCACTGGCAAAATGGGCTTCTCAGAAGGTGAGACAAACATGTAAACAGGTGTTGAGAAGCAGGAAGGTCAACTATCCACTATCCACTATCCACTATCCACTATCCGCTAAAAATGAGAACCCTTCTTCTCCTGCTAACCCTCTTACTGATTTACCTTCAATACCGTCTCTGGTTTGGACCAGGGAGTGAGGAGGAACAGCAGAAATTACAACAACTGATTGTCCAGCAACAACAAGAAAATGCCGTGCTACAGCAACGCAATGATATTTTGGCCGCCGAAGTCAATAATCTGAAACAAGGTACTGAAGCCATTGAGGAACGGGCACGGGCAGAACTTGGTATGATTAAACCAGGGGAGGTATTTTATCAAATTGTCGAAGAATAATTACTGGGTACTGATCCCAGCTGCTGGAAGTGGTATTCGTATGGGTAACTCACTTCCTAAACAATATTTACCGTTGCATGGTAAACCGATCCTGCAACATACGTTGGAACGCTTGAATTTACCCGCTATGGCGGGAATGGTCGTCTGTCTGTCGGACGATGACCCTTATTGGGATACGTTGACGTTACCGCGTCCTATCATTCGCGCCAGTGGTGGTAAAGAACGGTGTCATTCGGTTTTCAATGGGCTGACGACTTTGCAACCGTATGCCCAACCCGATGATTGGGTGTTGGTACATGATGCGGCACGACCTTGTGTCCGAAGCCGTGATATTGAGAAACTGATAACGCAACTGGCAGACCATCCCGTCGGTGGATTGTTAGCGATTCCAGTCCGTGACACCATGAAACGAGTGAGTAGCGACGGCACTTTGGAAGTAATGGAGACCGTCAACCGTGACGGTTTATGGCACGCCCTGACCCCGCAAATGTTTCGGTTTCACTTGTTGACCACTGCGTTAGAAGAAGTGTTAAGAAGTGGTCATTTGGTGACTGACGAAGCGCAAGCAGTGGAAAAAATTGGGCATCGCCCGGTCTTGGTGGAGGGACATGCAGATAATATCAAAGTGACTCATCCACAAGATTTGGAATTGGCCAGTCTTTATTTGAAAATGGGTAGTCCCTACAAAGTAATGGAGGTATTTAAAATCAACGTGTTACGAGAATCGGGACCGTGAACAAAAATCGCCAAGACAAAGGGCCGGTGGTCAATGCCATTTTCATAGCAGGAGTTAACTGTTGATAGTGTTTTTTGAATTTATCCGAGTTATTATTAATTTTTTGACGCAACCCGTTATGAAACTGTATATAGTTATAATTATACAGATTAATCCATAAGATACGATTGAAATTAGTTCGTTTTTTACAATATCCCAGGGTTTTCCGCTGTAAATAACATACATGTTGTCTTAAAGTCAAGTTAAAACGCTCTATATACGAAGTATTTTGAGTTTTTGGAGTGTTTTTCGGAAAAGACCGAGAGGTACCCAAAACAAACTCTTTGTGAACGGTAGCCAGTTTCATTTTAACCCGTCTTTTCACGATTTGTAAGTAACGATAGGGAATCTCGCAAAACACCTCAGCGAGGACGCGCGGGTAAACCGCAAATTTATCCGTAGT
>JAABRD010000048.1 GCA_011391085.1 Thiotrichaceae bacterium
TGAAAGCTGTGTGACGCGAAAGTGTCCCGCACAGTTTGGGGTGGGGGGAATACCTAATCTCACACTAGAGAGGATGTATTACTCTATCACCATTAAAATTCTGTAAATTCTGATTCAGACTCCCTATTTCTGCATCAAATTATGCGGACCATGTAGGGTGGACAAGAGTTTATTTGCCCACCTATTCAGCAGAGTGATGGGCAACGATAAACCTGTGGCCCACCCTACTTAACTACTTAACTGACTAAGCCAGCGGTAATTTAACCTCATCCAGGGGCATGACAGGTCGGATAAATCCGCCGGTGAGGTCGGCATATTTGAACTTCAGACCGTATTGTTCTTGCACTTGCAGGAAGAGTTGATGAACCAGTTCAGAATACTTTTTCATGTCCTCTCCTGCCATTTCTGACAGTTCTCGTTGAACGCGGTCTTTCTCTTCTAACACAGGGTTAGTTATCATCAGGGGGCTCCTTGAAAAGTTGTAAGGGAGTGAGTATCTCAGGCAAATGTAACCCGAAACGGGCATTGATATTTTGCAGATGAGATTTTTTGTTGCCATTTGCCAGATGGTTACAGTTCCAAGTCAGTAAAAAAGTCATCTTATAAAATGAAGCATAAGCTAAATGTCTCGCATCACCGCGGTGCTTACGAGGCATCAAATAATGATCTATATAGACCTTGGCAATGTCATCAATCGGTGGGGTTAAACGCAGTGTGGTTAACCCAGAGACCGATTCTAACACTTTAGCAATTCCCTTGATTCAGTTCGATAACCGTTTCCTCTGACATATACACATCAAAATGTTGACGTTCTTCAGTCCACCATTGTCGGGTGATTTGCACAAAAGTTTGGAGTTCTTCTCGTTCTTCAAACAGATAACTTGGAATGGTGGTATCCAGATAGACGGAGGGCTTGTTCATATTTTAGTTTCTGGGTAAAGGTTAATAATATCACCGCGATTTGACAAATGCAAGGAGGGTGGGCAGGTGTTGATTTGTCCATCTGTTCGGTAGAGTGGTGGGCAACGATAAACCTGTGGCCCACCCTACTTGACTTTTGTCAGTAAGGGACACCGAATCTTTTCCTCCCACTGTTGGGTGAATATATTCAACGATAGTGTTAATAATTCGGCGTAGGCTTTTCACAACTCACTACGAATCAGAATTACCGCACTATGGGATCGATTTGAGTGGTCTTTTTTATTATGGGGTTATCCCCATAAATATCATAGCCAATTTTTCCGAAAATTTCCTTATTTCTTTTGACACATTGTTCCCATTCTTCCTTATTTACTCCATGTATAAACATGCCTGCCCAAACTGTAGGCCCCATCATTTTTAAGAAGATAGGTTCTGATTTTGATACCTTATTATCTTCATCATATATCAATTTCAGGATCGTCTTATAGACGGTTAATGTAGGACCACCTTCACTTCTACCTACACTTACTTTTATTCTATCCACTTCTGCCGGCTTTATTGCGTGCGATATGTTTATTTGAGGAGAACGTATCAAATCGATGTCGTATTCGGCCGAGACTTCTACTAGACTGTAAGCGGGGTTGCGACAATCTTCATAGGTGGCCTCGCTAATCACCTCAATTTCTAATCTCTTGATGAAAGCCACTTGGTCTCCAGTGTTTCTCATTTTCAGATCAATTTCTGGTATGAGAGTTCTCGATTCCGAAGAATACGTGACGCTGTAATCTACTAACTTCACATTTGGGTCTGATAACAAGGAATTTGGCCCCAGCACCATGAGTATCAGCATAGCTAACAAAAGCAAGCTCGCCAGTCCATAATACCACCAACGGGTGGGTAATGCGAGTAACGGTTTTACAGGTTCAATGTTCTGTAAACGCCCTTCCCACCGTTCCACTGCCTGCTGATTCAACGCCTGCAACTCCGGCCAGTGCTTAAATAAAATCTCAAATCGCCCAGCCAAACCGCCATCTCGCACAAAATTTTCTGGCGTGGAATAAATACTCAACGCCAAACCAACAACTCGCCGTGTGGCAAAATGATAAACGGGTCCCCCACTTTGCCCGGCGGCTTTCATGGCGTTGTTAAAAAATTGATGCGGAGAATGTTCTGGAAAACCATGAAGTTGGCCAGGAATGAAACTCAAAATTTCCGCTGGATAACCGACGGCTAAAATGTCATCCATGACGTGATGGTCAGTGAGAAGACCCAACGGTAAATAATCGCTGACTTCTTTTCCATTCTGTAATTTCAAAACAGCAATGTCTATTTGAGGGTCTGGAAAAGATTTTTCTTCATCAAAGAACACGGGCAATTTTCCGTACACACTACTTTTCACAAAGAGTTGATTCTTGTCAAGACAGTCTCTGAGGCAGTGATGGGCCGTCAAGAGGTAATCGGGGGCAATGAAAAAACCAGTGCCTTTGAAGGTGTCGCCATGTAGAATTTTGACTACGGCGCGTTCTAGGAGGGTTTTGAGGTTGGAATTGGGGGTCATGTTTTTGATTAGGGTGGTGTCCAAAACATGTTTTGGACTCCTGATACCTTCGTGGTACAACACGGTAAGCAAAATTGGGAAAAGTGTGTGGAATGCACCCTACTGGTATTTGCCAAAAGAAGGTGCTATTATTAACCTTGACAGTCACTATTCTAATCACTCAATGAGAAAATTAAAACTCTACTTAGAAACGTCGGTTTAGAATTTTTACTACGCCGACGATGCCCCTGAGAAAAAGGCTGCCACTTTGCAATTTTTTAAACAAGTGGAACAAGGGACATATCACATCTTTGTGTCGGACCTGGTGTTTCAATAATTTGCCAATACCTCGGCTACAAAGAGGGAATCACTCCTTCATCTCACTGCCAAGTATCGGCACGAAGAATTGGAAGTTAATGAGGCGGTGCTATATTTGACTCACCAATACTTGACACAAGGCGCGTTGCCGATAACGGCTGAGGCCGATGCGACACATGCAGCGGTGGCTACGGTCTATGAATTGGATGCCCTCATTAGTTGGAATTTGAAGCACTTGGCTAACCTCCACAAGATGGCTAAAATCAATGCCGTGAATTTAGCCTGTGGTTACACCAAGAGATTAGAACTCATCACCCCTTTGGAGGTCGTAAACCATGACTAACTATCAAGAAGAACCCTCATTACTGGAAGTCCGTCAGTGGAAAGAACAATGTCGTTTGGAACGGGTGCAGTTGACTGACGAACAATACCTAAAGAAACTCAAAGAAGTCACCGCGAAATTGAAAGCGGAATATCATCTCAATTGCCCAGCGGTGACGCTTTCCGCAACGAAGTCCTAACCAAGCCAGATTTGGTCGTGGATTTAGGATTGGCAGTCCTCGAAGGACTGCTAGTCCTTGGGTTCTCTGCGCGGAATCACGCGAAAGAACAGAACTGCTGGACTAGAGGCTTCAGCCGGTGGGAAGTGGTACGTCATTGAAAACAGTAGCAATCCCTCCGGCTGAAGCCTCTAGTCCGGCGTGGTTTAAATTTAAGGCCAGTTTACCGGCCAATGCCTCTACTCTGGCGGTCCTGCACATTCCTCCCCTTCACACACCATATCCAAAAAATGATTGGTCACCATCACCGTCACGGAGACTTCAACGTGTGAGGGATGAATAATCGGTGCCAGGGCTAAATCCACCATGATGGCGATAATCAAGTCGCGTGATTCATGGGAAACGTCTCGAATCCGTTTCCACCACACACATGCGGTCTCGCCATTGCGTAAGGGAGTCTTGCAAAACAATTTGCGCACCACGGTCTTGTTTTTGCCGTACAACCGTTGCCACCATTGTTTCGCCATCGTTTTGAGTTCCGCCACAGAAGGCATCTTGGCGATGGCTTCTGAGTCAGCGTTATCACTGGGAGGGAAGATTTGTTGATACCAATCTTGGTACAGTTTGGTTTCGTCATTTAAGTAATTGTTGATACGTTGGGTTTGTTCTGTTAAACTAGACGAGAGAGTATTCATGGGGCTAAATTCTTGATAAGTAGTCAGTAAAGATAACTCAATGGTATCATAATGACATCCACGTCGTCAATTTTTGGGTCGCGTGGGGCAAATAGAGGTTAATAGCATTCAATCTTTAACCAGGAGTCCAAAGCGTCGCTTTGGACTCCTGGAGATTCGACTTACATCGCCCGAATCTTCTCCGCCTGCGCTTCCAATTGCTGTAACGACGCCTTCATTTCCGTCACCCGTTGCTGTTCCCGTTCAATAATCTCTTTGGGCGCACGAGACGTAAAATTAGGATTCTCTAACTTCGTGGTCAATCCCTGTAACATTTTGCGCAACTTCTCCATTTCTTTATCCAGCCGTTTCAACTCCGCGTCCTTGTCAATTAGTCCTGCCAAGGGAATCAAAATGCGCAGGTCTCCCACTAAAGCTATCGCCGATTGAGGCGCATTCACATCGGCTTCTAGCCATTGGAGAGATTCTAACCGGGCCAGTCGACAGAGAATATTCTCATGGTCTTGCACTTTCCGTTGGTCCTCTGAAGTGCCATTTTGCAAGAGAATCGGTAACGGTTTGCCAGGGCTAATGTCCATCTCCGCCCGAATCCGACGCACGCCTAGAATGAACTGTTTTAGCCATTCCACTTCGGTCAGGACGGTGGCGTCAATCTTGTCTAATTGCGCTTGTGGATAAGGTTGCAACATAATCGTCGGCCCCGATTTTCCAGCCAAAGGTGCCACCTTTTGCCATAACTCTTCGGTGATGAATGGCATGATGGGATGGAGGAGGCGTAGCAAGACTTCTAACACGCGCACCAACGTCCGTCGCGTTCCACGTTGTTGAACCTCCGTGGCTTCTTGCAACAACGGTTTGGAAAATTCCAAATACCAGTCACAATATTCATTCCAAGTAAATTCATACAAGGCTTGCGCCAGTAGGTCAAAACGGTAGTTTTGAATATGTTGAACCGCTTGTTGTTCCACTTCTTGCAGTTTCCCAATAATCCAGCGGTCCGCTAAGGACAGTTCCACTTCTGCACTGGTCAACCCGGTATCCTTCGCTTCCGTGGTCATCAGCACGTAACGGGTCGCATTCCACAGTTTGTTACAAAAGTTCCGATACCCTTCGGTGCGGCCTAAATCAAACCGAATGTCTCGACCTGTGGAAGCCAATGCCGTGAAAGTGAACCGTAACGCATCGGTGCCAAAATTGGAAATCCCTTGCGGATATTGACTGCGTGTGGCTTTTTCAATGTTCGGTGCCATCTCAGGTTGCATCAACCCCGTGGTCCGTTTCTTGACCAAGGTCTCTAAATCAATTCCATCAATGATGTCCAAGGGGTCTAACACGTTGCCTTTGGATTTGGACATTTTTTGCCCTTCATGGTCACGAATGAGGCCATGAATATAGACTTCTCGGAAGGGCACGTCGCCCATGAATTTCAGCCCCATCATAATCATGCGGGCCACCCAGAAGAAGATGATGTCAAAGCCGGTCACGAGAACGTTAGTGGGATAAAAGGTTTGCAACCGTTTCGTCTGGTCCGGCCAGCCCAGGGTAGAAAATGGCCAGAGGGCGGAGGAGAACCAAGTGTCTAACACATCTGGGTCGCGGGTGAGAAGAACCGACTCGGGCAGTTCATATTTGTGGCGAACATGCGTTTCGTCATAGCCGACATATTCTTTGCCAGTCTCATCATACCACGCTGGAATCTGATGTCCCCACCAGATTTGACGGCTGATACACCAGTCTTCAATATTGCGCATCCATTCAAAATAGGTTTTACTCCAATTGTCTGGAATAAACCGAATGCGTCCCTCCTCCACGGCTTGAATGGCAGGACCCGCTAATGGTGCAACTTTCACATACCATTGATCAGTCAAGAAGGGTTCAATAATGGCGTGACTTCGGTCTCCTCTGGGAATCATGGATTTATGCGGTTTGATGTCCACTAACAGGCCAGCAATTTTGAGGTCTTCGACCACTTTGCGACGGGCCACGAGGCGGTCCAGACCACGATAAGCGACGGGCACATTGTCATTCAGTTTCGCATCGATAGTGAAGATATTTATCATGGGTAACTGATGCCGTTGCCCAATTGCGTAGTCATTGAAATCATGGGCGGGCGTCACTTTGACACAACCAGAACCAAAGGCTGGATCCACATGGTCATCAGCAATGATAGGAATAAGACGTTCCGTCAAAGGTAACGCAATCAGTTTGCCAATCCACGGTTGATAACGGGTATCGTCAGGATGGACCGCTACCGCGGTATCTCCTAACATCGTTTCGGGACGAGTGGTAGCCACGTCTAAAGAACCACTGCCATCGGCAAAGGGATAGCGTAAATGCCATAAGGAACCATTCTCTTCCTGAGACACCACTTCTAAATCGGACACGGCAGTGTGTAACACCGGGTCCCAATTGACTAAACGCTTCCCGCGGTAAATCAAACCTTCTTCATACAGACGGATAAAGACTTCGCGAACGGCCCGCGACAGTCCTTCATCCATGGTAAACCGTTCTGTTGCCCAATCTAAGGACGACCCCATGCGGCGTAATTGTTGAGTGATATGACCACCTGATTTGGCTTTCCATTCCCAAACCTTTTGCATAAACGCTTCCCTTCCCAAATCGTGCCGAGTGATTTGTTGGGCTGCCAATTGTCTTTCCACCACCATCTGAGTCGCAATCCCAGCGTGGTCGGTCCCGGCTTGCCATAATGTGTTTTCACCTTGCATTCGGTGATAACGGATTAACAGGTCCATCAAGGTATCTTGAAAACTGTGACCCATGTGCAACGTGCCTGTTACATTGGGTGGTGGGATCATAATGCAATAAGGTTGGGAAGACCCTTGAGGCGCAAAGTAGCCTTGGTCTTCCCAAGTTTGGTACCAAAGCTGTTCGATGGAGTGAGGATTGTAAGTTTTTTCCATTTGAAAGTGTCTTTCGTCTGCGGTGATAATTAAACTGGAGTATAACAGAGTTGACAACTTTTGGAAAATTGTCAACTCTCGGTTGTGCGAACCGAGTTGAGAACCGAGTTGACAACTTTTGGAAAATTATCAATTCTCTTTGTCAAATTTCGGGTAGTGATGCAATGTGGGTGATAACCAGAAACCTCCGAAAACCTCCGAGGTCTTTAAGACCTCGGAGGTTTGGGCGATCTCGATGATTTGCCACACTTCAATTATCACCCACATTGCATCACTACCAAATTTCGTTCGTGCGAGGTGGCAAACAACTTGCAGGCAAGACTTCTATGACTAACGAAAGTTTGTCACGTCACTATTCAATTTATTTTATCTTAATCAGAGGAGAATTATCATGCAATGGTGGAAATCTATCGTTCTAGGCGTTCCAGTGAGTATGATGGTTATGGGGTCAGCGCAAGCAGAAACCTATGTGAAAACCCGTTGGATGTCCATGTCACTAAGTTTTAGCCAATGTATTAAAGAGGCTAAAGCCGTTCTGGAAACGGGGCGGTTTGAAGGGAACCCAGGTCATAGTCAACATCCTCTTACGGATGGTTCAGGGTCTGCATGGGGTGGCAGAAATTCAGGAAATTATAAGGCTGTCATTAAATGTTTGCCCGACCAAGAGTTGGTCTTTCTGGTGGTGGCAGGACCCAATGAGACTACCATAAGCGGGTATGTGGACAACCTGGCGGAGAGTTTCACAGGCAATTAGCTGGTGAAAGGTTGTGAAATGTGAAAAGAGTTGACAACGGTTGGAAAGTGGTCAACTCTTTTTATTTGCCATCTGGATGTTTCTTAAGAGGTGCGAGAGAAGATGAAGTGCGTGTAGATTAGGGGTTTCACCGTTGCCCACCCTTTCACCAAGTGGAGTTAACGACTACGTGGGCTGATGGATATTTCTATGTTTTTACCCATAGCCTGGGCCGCCTTAATCAAGGTCGTCAACGTCACCGAAGTCGCAGGGTTAAATAATCTATCTAGTGTACTTTGACTGACTCGCATTTTCGTAGCCATCGCCGTTTTAGATAGACGCTGTTTCTGCATCCATCGTTGCAGTTGGTAAGCAATCACCTGTTTGACCGCGGCACCTTTGCATTCTTCCAAGATGCCCTCTTCGGCCAGAAAGTCGTCAAAATTGGAACCTACATGTTTATTTTTTTTCATGGTGGTTGTTCTCTGTCAGTTTAATGTTTTCAAAAATTGATGCTTACGTTGTTTGGCCAATTCTAACTCGCTATGGGGAATTTTCTGCGTTTTTTTGAAAAAGCCATGCAGTAAAACCATCTGATTTTGCCAGATCAAGAAGATAACACGGGCTATTCCATGATGTAAATGGCTTCTCACTTCCCATAGTCCATTGCCCAATGACTTAACTAGCGGCATTCCTACAGGCCAACTGATTTGAACGGCTTGAATGTCTCTACCAATAGTTTTTCTGTCAGAAGCAGATAGGCTTTTCAACCTTTCTCGAACAGGTTCTGTACCGTTTTGAGTTTGAAAAAAGGTGACTTTCATTATTCATTTTCAGGAGTCAACAGCGTTAGTTTATTTAGTTCCCATGCAGGCGCGTGGGAACGGGAAATTTTTTTAGCTTTCCTAAACCTCAAAGTTTTGCGTAAAAGAAATTAGGTGGTGGTGATGCAATGTGGGTGACATTTTAGAACTGTGATGTATGTGAATGGAAAAATGAAGGGGACGGCGTGTATCCAGCCACTGGGCGTCTCTGTTTTTCCTCATACACATCATATACATCACAGTTCCAAAATATCACCCACATTGCATCACCACCTAAGACCTATCAGGTTTAAACCGCTATCTTGTGCATCACTACCCAAAAAAAGGTATAGAAATCCCATCGTGTCTAGGTGGTGCTGAGGCACGCACCCTACCCATTGCACTTAACTTAATGGCATGGAAGCGTAAGCCTCTAGTCCAGCGGAAGTTTAATAGCGGTCCCCACTGACCAATTAGGAAGTTATAGGTGCAACCGCAGGTAAGGTGAAATAAAATAAACACCCTTGACCTAACGTCGTTTCTACACCGACTTTGCCTCCAAGTTTTTCGACTACTTGTTGAACAATGGATAATCCTAATCCATGACCTTCTGTCGAAGAGTCTTTATGTAGGCGAGTGAAGGGTGTAAATAATTGCGTTTGTGCTTCGGGACTCAAGCCGGGGCCGTTGTCACGTACCCAGAAACGAATCCATTTTTGGTCTTCACCTGGTTCTCCTTTTGAGGAAGATGAAAGGTGGTCTGCACCGAGTTCTAAACGAGGTGGTTTGCCACCGTATTTGATGCCATTGCTAAGATAATTCGCCCAGATTTCTTCTACCCAAGGGGCATAACCCAAGGCACTGGGCCAGGTGGGAGAGTAAATCAGGCTGGCTTGAGAATCTTTTATCATATACGCCAAACGTTGTTCAACCTGAGAAATGATATGAGTCATATCCAGTGCTTCGGTGGTCACTTTGAGTTGTTTGGTCACGCCTGCCAATAAGAGTAATGCGTCAATGATATTGACCATTTTGCGACTGGCTTTGTCTATGAGGTGTAACGTTTCTATCATGTCCTCGTCAGGAGGCGAATGGGGAGAACATTCGTCAATCAGCATTTGGGTATAGCCCATCACAGCATTGAGAGGATTTTTCAAATCATGGGCAACGGTACGGGAAAAAGCATCTAGTTCCTGGTTACGTTTTTCTAACTCGGCACTATGAGATTGGAGTTGTTTTTGGAGTCTGCGAAAGTTAAGGTGCGTGGTGATGCGGGCCAGAACTTCTTCATGTTGAATCGGCTTGGTCAGATAATCTGCGGCACCTAGTTGAAAACCTCTTACTTTATCCACTGTGTCTGCCAAAGCGGTCATAAAGATAATCGGAATGTCTTTCGTGCGATCTTTGGATTTGAGGATTTGACAAGTCTCAAAACCATCTATTCCAGGCATCATTACGTCTAGTAAAATGAGGTCAGGAAAGGCGTATTCGGCTTTTTGAATGGCGCGTTTACCTTCTTGGGCGACGAGGACTTTGTAACCATTTTCGGCTAAAAAATCAAAGAGGATGCTGACATTTGCGGGAGTGTCGTCAACAATCAGAATGGTGCCCAGGTCTAAGTTTTCAGTATTCATGGTTTAGTTTGTTGGGTAGTGAGGCAATGTGGGTTCACTGTCTGAACTATGATTAGAATGATTTTCAGATGGACTATGATTAAGTCAAGCCTCCTTTCATAGCCTTCATTTAATCATCTCAATCACAGTTCCAGACCTAAGAGAAACCGCACGATATTTAACCCAGATTGCATCACTACCGTTTGTTGTCAGAGTTAGAAATTTCAGAGTAGAGATTAACATATTTGACAACTTTTGAAAAGTTGTCAAGTCTTACTCACCTCTGAAAAGTTGTCAAATATCACCCACTTCAAGGCACTTCATAACCAAAATCTTCAATAACGGAACGTGCAATTGAACGTTGTAGAAAAGCCATAAATTCTTGGGCCGCTTCTTTATTTTGGCTGCGTTTCAGCAATGTTGCATTTTGTTTGAGTGGGTCATATAGATGAGTGGGTACGACCCACAGTGACCAGGGTGATTGTTCTTCATCTATTTTGGCCAGTTGTGATAGGACAATAAAGCCTAATTCGGCTTTTTGAGTGGCAATGCGTTGATATGTTTCCGAAAGAGAGGCGGTTTTCACCATTTTGGGTTTTAATTTGTCCCATATACCAAGTTTTTGCAAGGTTTGTTGGGTTGCTAAACTATAGGGGAAGGTGGTGGGGATCGCTAATTTTTTGAATTTGCTAGTTATTAAAATTCTTCCCTGAGAATCCACCAGATAGGGTTGCTGACTCCATAATACCAGTTTGTTAATCGCATAGACGATACGTGAATCTGGTACAATATAATCTTCTTGTTCAAGTTGTTGTAACGTTTGAGGGTCGTCCAAGAGAAGGAGGTCAAAGGGTTTTCCGGCTTTGATTTGAGTATAAAGTTGGTCTAGTGTGTCAATCGTCAAGGTCAATTTGTGGTTGGAGGTTTTTTCAAATTTTTGTTGTAATTCTAGGAGGGGAGGGGCGAAGTTATCTGTCACCGCAACCCGGACTTCTGTAGCGTGGGTTGCAAAAGGTGATAACATCAGGTAGAAGCTGATGCAAAGAGTAGTTAATGATTTGATTTTCATAATTTTTCGCAAAATGGGAGTGATTGAAAAAAGGAGGTGCAAGGAACAGAAACTAAGTTTCTTAAAGAAACTTAGTTTCTTTGAATATCGCATACAGAGAAATCATCAAAATGGTTTTGTCACCTCTGTCATAGGTAAACTCAAGTGGGAAGAGAGACCTAGTAAACGGGTAGCAATGCAAAGTTCAGGGGACGGTTCCACCCAACCTGCGGTCACTTCTGGGCTATTGATAAAGGTTAACAGAAGTTGTAAACTGGCCGTGTCTATGCGTTCTACTCGTGCCCCTGAGAGTTGTACTCGTCGTCCCAGAAGCGGAAGTAATTGTGCTTTCAAGTCGTTTAACTGGGAAAGGGTTAAAATCGGTTCCAGGGAGATTTTAATCCATTCTGTGGTTAATTTATCAGAGGGGTCAAGAGTTTGCAGAGGGTGAGGAGATGAAGTGAGTTCAGTTTCTGTCATTTGGAGTTAGACCCAGGTAAAATTTGTACAATCTAAAAAATAGACTTTTTGAGGATTTTTGATTGTCTGATAACTGCGTAAAGTGATTTACTTTACAAAAATCGTATGAACTGTTGATTTTCAACAGGTGGGTGTTGAAACTCAACACTTTTTAGGAATTCACCTAATCTTGTTTTAACATCTTGATTCTAAAGTAAGTATATATTATCCTAACGCATTTTTCAAATCGGTCATTAATCACTGAGAAATAATAATCTTGCATCTTCTCTTTACAAGGTCTAGTCTTAATATTAATATAGGCTACCACTTAAAGGAGACTATTTATGCTTGAACATCGACGTTTTTATAGACATCCTACGGAAATTCCTGTAGAAGTATGGGATGCAAGTGAGTCGGACCTTCATTTCCAACATTTGCATAATGTGAGTTTAGGAGGGTTGGCATTTGAGTCCGAAACCAATTGGCAACAAGGTTCTATTATCAGAGTACGCATTTTGATCAATCCACCGTTTGAGTTATTTGGCCGAGTTGTTTGGTGTAAAAATAAATCAGATACTTTTGAGGTAGGCATTGAATTTACTGATAAAAATCAGAATGTTAAAAGTGACATGGTAGAAGAAGTATGCCAAATTGAAATGTATAAAGACATGTTAGTAAGAATTGCCGAAGACGTTTCTGATTCTGAGGCAAACATGTTAAATGAGACAAATTAGTTCATGCACCCCCATTTGAAATGCCAGAGGCCATTGGCCTCTGGATTAGTTTGGTATATAATTTGCCTTGTTTGTGATTAACCTTTAACGTAAATTAACCGTTAAAACCTTTGGAGGGAAAAATTTTATGAGAATGCAGAATACTTTTAAAACCCGTATGACAGCGCAGGTGCGTGAAATTCGAAAATACAAAAAAGCCCTTGAACAACAAGGGAGACGGTTGAGTATTGATGAAGCCGCCATGGAATGGATAAGTCGCTTTGCTGCGGACTTTCCACACCTTGCCACCCGATAAGTGCTTATGGTTTTTGAGGACGAAAGGTTTGATCACGATATTCATTGGCTTTAATAACTGCAATAATTTCCAAAGATTGTTCTGCATCACCCTCGTCTTTTTCCAAACGTAAACGTACAGCGCGAGGTAGGGCTTGCAGCTTTTTAGCAGACCATTCCTTTACCCATTTGGTGTCCTCTTTGAGTTGTTCATCGACATACAAATATTCAAAGGAGGCTTTATAGCCTTCTAGGGCTGTGATGGGTTCTGCTTTCTCCAAATTTTCTGTCGGATCAATAGCAAAGGCAGGGACAATACGAATGTCCACGCCTTTTTTTTTCTCACCAGGTTTCAGTTGCCAAGCCGTGAGGGCTGGTTGTCGGCCTGGGGAGACCGTGGAAACAAATGTCAATTCCTTTTCTTCGCCCTCAAAAAACAAATATCTTTTATTTTCCTCCTGGTCAAAATAAACATGTGGAAACGCCCCATCTAACGCCCGTTCAATTTGTAATAACACCAGTCCCATTTCGAGGCCATCGTCAAGGCGACTGCTGGAACGTTCCCAATCTTTCATCGCCATATTCATGCCCATGGAGAGTATCAACATGACCAGGGCTGATAAACTGATGGCGATAATCACTTCTATCAAGGTAAAACCCAATGGGATTTTGGATGGTTGGTTGCGAATTTTAGAGATTGACATGAACAAAATGGATTTACCTTGTGGTGTCTAATTTTTTCCAACGTATGGTAACAATGTCGAGACCGCGTTGCTTATTTTTCCAAACATACGGTTCTAACCCCAGAGAAATGGGACGAGTTTGTTCTTCCGGTTTTTCTAACAAATCTTCGGTTTTCAATTCCGCCCCTTCCGCATAACGTCTGGGCAATTCTGGGTACTCCGGTTCTTCTACAATTTGGGCCACGTTGATAGCAGAACGTAAGAATATCACTTCTCCAATATCGTCTGCCGCTTTAAAGGCCAAACGCTTGCTGCCCGCCAACAGGCTAAACGTAGTGCCCAGTACCATGGCGACGATGGCCAAGGCAATGATGACTTCTAGGAGAGTGAAACCTTGTGGGACTTTAGAAATCTGGAAGTTGGATAGGCTGTTCATTTTCATCTTCTTCAAGAAAAGTTGACTCGACTTTGCCGGTTAAAGGATTGACCGTGATTTTAGCTTTTAAACCTTGATAGCTAAAAATCAAGTCTCCGCCACTACTACCCCCTTCGGGATAGAAAGTGATTTTATGAGTCGTCCCATTCTCTCCTCCATTCGGATTTTCCTTCTCCTCTTTTTTTTCAGTTCCTTTGGAATGGTTAGAGTCTCCCCCTTTTCCTGCCGATTGCACGGTTGCACCACGACTGACCCATTGAATAAAATTAGCGGTAGCCGTAAATTGATTTTCCTTCTTCTCTTCACCGCCTTCTGAGAAGACCACGGTTTTGGTTTGACCTTCGACGATAGCAGAACGGCGGGCGTAATTGAGAACCGCCATGGCCTGACGCATTTGGGCTTGTAAAAGGGTAGCACTGCCACTGCTAATGCGTGGAATCACAATGGCCGCCATCATAGCTAGAATGGCCATGACGACCATGAGTTCTATGAGGGTGAAGCCTTGGGAAGAGGTTTTGGGGGACATAACATGAGAATTTTTAGCCATGATAAGTTATTAGAGTTGAACAAATTTGGTTTTTAATCAGCTAGAGTTTAGTAAGTTTAGGTCCAATATAAACGATGTAAAGTGGGTCAGTAGGTTGTTCTTTGGGCCAACTGAAGTGAATGCGGTATTGTCGGCCCATTTTTATTTTACCATGAAACGGACAAGAAAAGGTCTCTCCTGTAGAAGAATTTGGCTTTTTAAAAATCATCTCGTCACGAAAATCGCGTTTCTCTGGAACAGAACTATCAGTAAATTGGGCTTTTTCTCTCTCAAAGTAATTTCTCTTGATTTCTTGCCCACGACGGTTGAGTTTTCCATCCTCTCCAAAACAAGTATTCAACTCATCTAAAATTGACAATAACTCTCTTACTCTTTTAGCAATGGTTTCCGAAAATGGTTCTGAATCCAAGGGGTCTAATAAGTCATCCGCAAAGGTTAAATGAGGATATTCACTAATACATTGCTGGATTAATTCTTCCCAACTTGTAGGTGGTTTGAGGTTGCTTTTTAGAAAAGTAGTTAAGGTAACAACTTCCCAAAAATTTTGAACATCAATAGACCGATTACCCTCTGATTGGTACCATATCACCAATAAAGGAGAATGACAGAAATTGGAAGGCTTAAAACTTACGGTATAGCAATTTTGTTGATTAGCCACACGCCAGGCGGCTTCTGCCAAGGCGGTATCAGTGACCACTTCATTTTGATATTCAAAGTAGTCGTCTTCTGTGTGTTGTTGCTGTTCTTCCCAGAAAGGGCCACGTTTATGAAGCCAGTTAAGAATGGAAGATATAAGAATTTTATCGCCGGTGTTTTCTACGGCCTCTCTAAACCCAACTTTATGGGTAACTCTTTTTAAAATCAATCGGTTACTACAGTAAAAGCTATGGCCAGTTTCCCTAACAACCCTGTTGCATTCCGCAATATCCTTGAGTGATTGAATAAAATCATCTTCGCAATAGAATTGACCATGTAGTGATAGTTCATTCAGCATGAAGTTCATTGTTAAAATCCCCACCCCACAAAATAAGCAGCGTCTTTGTCGAATTGATCAAAGAATCCTTCTGGCCAACTATCTAAATTGCCTTTGTCATCTATCAACACTGCCAGTACCTGGGCAATTTTGGTTTTCAACTCCTCCTCTGGTCTGGTTCTAAAAAAATAAATAGCTACTTGTTCGGGTGTCAACAATTTTTCCTTGGTTGCCCGCCGCACACCATTGAGAATATGGTCACTGTGCGTTTCTAAAATGACTTGAACTCCAGACGCCGCTACTTTAGCCAAAAACAACCCCATTTGTGCCTGCGCGGCAGGATGGAGATGTGCTTCTGGATTTTCGATAAGAATAACTTGTCCCTTATCGGCCCCAAGGCAAGCCGTAAGAATCGGCAGAATATGGGTTAAACCATAACCCACATGTTGTGGACGATGATAGTTTCCCTTCTTACTGGTACGAATTCCCAAAGTGACTAAGTTAGCATTTCTAATCGATTCTACCAAAAAGCCACCACCGGCGAAAAAATAGTCTAAATACGCTTCCACTTGTCTTTGCAATTTAGGTGGAGAACTTGGCATTCGTAGCTGTTTGGAAACTTCTTTATCAGCATAATTAAACAAATACCAAGGCGTATATTCTCCTTGTATTCCTACCGTTTGATACTGAGTCGGATTACCAACTGAATAGACTTCTCTTGGTCCAATACGTTCAGCAGTCAGATAAGTCAACTGACTGATAAAATTTGACCACTGGGTAGCCAGTTGAGGAAATTCGTCATAAGAGACTTTGGGCAATAAGCGGTGCAAAACCACTTGAGAATCAATCAAGTAACTTTTTTCTTGAGGGGTCGCAAGATAATCACTCAAGATAATTTTTTGAACGGGAATCGTGTAGGCAGCGCGGCCTTCACTTAACATTTGCCACTGACATTGATAATCTTCCGTTTCCACACCGATGGTTATTTCGTTACGCCCATAAATCTCGTCAATCACATCACTGGCGGTTCCCAAAGCCGCTGCCGACCCATTCAACAATAAGTGGTTGCCCCATTCATCGTCTTTAGCGGTTTGATGCAATAATGCCAAAGCCTGCATCACCGTTGACTTACCCGCAGAATTGAAACCCGTCAGCAGGGTCAATGGGGCCAAGTGCAACGATAACTTTTTAAAACATTTGAAATGTTCCAAATATAATTTAGTTAGTATCACTTTACCACCTCCTCAAAGGCTTGTTTGGCCGCGTTAAACTTATTCACAATACTCCGTTTGGCCGCGGTGCCACCGGAGATGGCTTTATAAAAGTCATCATCTGCCATCAAACGTTTAAACACCTGACCAATTTGAGAATATTTCTCTTTGGCCTCTTGTTCGGAATAACGCGCTAGATAAACCGAAAAAACATCGAAAATGGCGACATTCAGAGGATTTTGTCTGTTAGTGTCTTCGGAATGCTTCCGAAAAGCATGTTTACCAAACACCAATTGATTGTTTTTCATACTGGTTTGGAAACGGTTAGCTAAATCTGTCAATGCTGACGCTGGCATTTTATTCATCTGTTTGAGAGAGTTAGCTAAAAATTCATCCATTTGATTGTCGCCAGGATAACGTTCCTCACCCAGTAAGTAAAAAGCACAAAACCGATTAACAAATTCGCGGTCTCGCATTTCCTTCCGGTCTTTATCACTAAAATTGGTCATCTCCTTAAAAATTTGGAACTGTGCCTGTTCTTTAAGCCATTGGGTAGCTGGCCCACTATATAAGGCATTACGCATCTGTTGACGAGTTAAGGGAACGCCACTGTTGACTCGTTCAAAAATATCCAACCGCGCTTCTTCAGGCACTTTGGAATCAATCAAATATAAAATGAGTTGTGTATCTTCCAAACGGTTTTGCAGTTTGGGGGGTAAATCACTAAACTTCTTATCATTTAATCCGCTTTCTTCAGCCAATTCTTGGAGGGCAAATTGATTTTCCAAATAACGGAAAAACGTGGTTAAACGCTGTTGACCATCTACGACAATGGTGCTACCATCTTCTCCCTCTGCCAAATAAAACACGGGCAATGGAATCCGCATTAAACAAGATTCAATCAGTTTACTTTGCTTCTTGTCATCCCAAATGAAATCTCTTTGAAAGTCTGGATCAAGTTTAAATAATTTGGTTTGTTTGATTCTTCGGACAATTTCAAAAATCGTTCTGGTTTCGGAACGAATTAAAACACTGTCAATTGGATAGGCGCCTAAGTTAACCGTGGGAGTTTTTTCAAATCCTTCAATTTCAGTGGTTTCGGTATCAGTCATGGTGAATTATCCTGAGTATAGTATTTTAGAACAGATGCACAAGGTGCTGATAACTGTGGCTATCGGCGACCAAATCTGACAAATTGGAAAAACCTGTCAGGTTATTTTTGTGTTTCAGGTAGTCGTTTGTAAAAGAAACTAAGTTTCTTAAAGAAACTTAGTTTCTTCCGATTACCACCAACACAGACAATCCTCACTTAGAAGTCTGCCAACTGGTAATATCCGCATTCTCCCCTTCCCCACCTTCTTGACCATCGGCGCCGAAGGAATATAAGTCATAATCCCGGCCATCCCGCCCCGGTTTCTTGTACTGATATTCATTGCCCCAGGAATCCTTGGGAACTCCATTTTTTATGTAAGGGCCACTCCATTTTGGGCTATTCCCCGTATTTTTCCTCAGACCTTCCAAAGTCTCTGGATATCTCGAAGTATCCAAACGATGATGGTCCAACGCCATTTCAAATTGCCGTAGTTGGGCAACAGCAGTGTTTTTCTTAACAACCTGGGCATCTTCTTCAGTTTCGGTGTACTTAAAAACCAGGTAACCAACAAACTTAAGCAATATTCCAAAAACAGTCATTATCACCAGCATTTCAATGAGAGTGGTGCCTTGAGAAAAAGTCCTCCTCCTATTTATTAGTCTGCCAACTGGTAATATCTGCATTATTCACCTCCCCTTATAAGTCTTTCTCTTTCCGTTTGGTTTGGCAAATCCGTATAATGGTAACGTGCCTGCCAAATATAGAGATTGTCTTCATCAAAGCTATAAACTAGCCTATTCCATTCGCCACGAGAGTTGTCAATTCTACAAGCCCATGTTCGTGCCCAATACGCTAGGTCCTCCACGGCTATAGGCATGAGTCTTAGGTTTCTGACAGTCATTGGCTTCTTATAAATTTATCTAGGTCCGTCACGCTATCAAATTCTAACCATTGTTTTTCTTCAAATTCCATTTTGGCCTGCCGAAGCCGTGCCGCATTGACCGGGGAGGCTAACAGATGTGCGGTTTCCTGAAGTTCCACCAAACTTGTATTTGGACCCTTTTGTGGTGATTGTAATTTCATGAACGTATCCCAAACAAGCACCGGCGGACTAGAGGCTTCAGCCGCAATGCCATTAAGTTAAGGAACACTCCGTTGGACTGGAGGCTTTAGCCGGCCGGCGGTAGGCACACTCCAATTTTTAAGAAAGGGGAACGCCTACCGCCGGCCGGCTGAAGCCTCTAGTCCACCGGCACCTTTAAACGGTCCAGAAACTTAGTTTCTTACTACCACTGACACCGACAATCCTCACTTAGAAGTCTGCCAACTGGTAATATCCGCATTCTCCCCCTCCCCTCCTTCTTGACCATCGGCTGCGAAGGAATACAAGTCGTAATCCCGGCCATCCCGACCCGGTTTCTTGTACTGATATTCATTGCCCCAGGAATCCTTGGGCACCCCATTTTTTATGTAAGGGCCACTCCATTTTGGGCTATTCACGGTGTTTTTCACCAGTCCTTCCAACGCATCAGGATACTTAAACGTATCCAACCGATGATGGTCGAGGGCTTGTTCAATCATGCGAATTTGAGTGATCGCACCATCTCGCTTCGCCCCCCCAAATTGTTCGAAAATGGTAGGGCCCACCAAGGCTGCTAACATGCCAAGAATGGCCATGACAATGAGTAATTCAATGAGGGTAAAACCCTGCGAAAAAGATTTTGAGTTTGACATAAAATAAAGTCTCCTATTTAGATGTTTCTGGTTTAGCTGGTTTAACTTTCCTAAACCTCCCATGTTTAGGAAAGCTGTCTTGTGTAGGTCCTACAGGTATTTCTATTCATTCCAATTTTCCAATTCAGTTGTCATCGTTTTAGCCACCTTTTCCATATACATCAACCCGTGATGTGGTTGATAAATCCCTGTCACCTCATAAAGATAGTTAAACACCTCCTCCGCCCGTTTTTTTGGCACCAGTACCACTAATATATCTTTTTCCAACTGTTCAGCCAAACTACTCCGTAGCTGATGACTGGCGCCAATCCCTCGTGCATGATATATATACGCAGTGGTGACTCGCTTTTGATTTTTCAAGAGTTCTAACACTGCGCGTGCCGTGCCAACGGGTAAAATACAAGTAATTAAGCGACTGCTTTGCGGTTGAATATTCATAACATGGTTGTTTCCAACTCATTCGCCGTAGGCGTCGTTAATTTTGACACCACCTCAGGTGGCACATACGTCGCGGCCTTTTCTAAACGGGTCATATAGACAATTCCTCTGCCTGGCGTGTCCAATTGGGCCGCTAAATAAATCTTTTCCAAAATCCGGTCTGCTTGTTCTGTGGAAACCACGATTTTGACGACTTCTTTTTCTGCATCGATGGTGATGCCTAAAATGCCTAATCGTTCTTGCACTCCTACCCCTCGTGCAAAGTGAATCGTGGCCCCTTGCGCCCCCGCTTCTTGGGCCGCTTTCACTACGGTATCAGCCATGCCACGTTGGACGATGCAAGTGATTAACATGACATCGGTCAGTACAACAATATCTCTACTCATAAAAATTTCAATTATCTCGGAGTCCAAAACATGTTTTGAACTCCTGTTTAGTTTCCCTCGATCAATTTCTGCAACTCTTCTAAATTACTCTCCTCAGTCCATAATAGCGGCGGAAAACTTTCCAACCTTGCTTCACTGCGCCACAGGATTCCTCGAAAAATATGTCCTACTCCACGAATCCCAGAAATATGTACCGGGTAAATTGGGCAATGCGTATGTTGTGCCAACCATAAGCCTCCCCGTTTCAATGGCTTGTGAGGTTCTCCTGGGGCCACAATTTTTCCTTGGGGAAATAACGCAATCACTTTCCCCGCTTCCAATGCCCTTAAAGCGGCCCGCAGTGCTAATTCTGGACGACCTGTGCGGTCCACGGGAATGCAACCGGTGGCCTGAAATAGCCACGTCAACCCGAACCGTTCATATTGTTCTCGTGCAATCAAAAAAGAGATGGGACGACGAGTTGCTGTAAATAGTAAAAAAGGGTCTAGCCCTGATAGATGATTGGCTACTATCACGGCTGGCCCTTCCTTCGGCAAATCAATTGGGGTGTATTCTAACCGATGATAATGTTTACAAAAGAGACGATTTAAACCGTCTATATAATTTAACCAAGTTTGTCCCCATTCCACCTGGTGGGCTTCTGCACAAGCCTGCAAAGCGCGTGTTATCAAGACACCAAGAAGGATGAGGAGGATTATCACCACCGTGAATGTTTCGTACATATCATGTTTATTCGTGAGTAATGGATAGCGAATAAGAAACTGAGTTTCTTTAAAGAAACTCAGTTTCTCTAAACATCACTGTCAAGTCCCCTTTTTAGACTCATACACCTTCCGTTGAAACAAATCATGCCGTCGACTGACCAAGCGGTCAATGAACAGCAAACCATCTAAATGGTCAATCTCATGTTGTACGGCACGGGCTTCATAGCCTTCCATGCTATATTCATGTGAAACTCCCTGTTTATCTTGGGCCACCAAACGAATCTTGGTTGCCCGAATCACATTCCCAGTATAATCTGGCACCGACATACAACCCTCTCGACCCATTTCAAAACCGTCCCAATCGGTAATTTCTGGATTAATCATGACCAAGCGGCCATGATGTGAAATTTTGGGCTTGGAAGAGACATCTACTATCGCAATCCGTTCCAAACGACCCACCTGTGGCGCCGCAATCCCCACCCCGCCTGGACCTGCACGCATGGTTTCTTCTAAGTCCATGAGAAATGCCTGTAACTTTTCATCAAACTCAGTCACAGATACAGACACATTCTTCAAACGTGGGTCTGGATAAGTTAAAATATTCAGCATAGCCATACTGTGTTACATTACCACCGTTTCAATGGGTTCAAGAGTCACTTTCAAATCGGGTTGTGAAGCGAACAAACTTCGTAACGCTTCCTCTAACGCCAGTATTCCTGCGGTAGCGATCCCCTCAATGTGCATCAAGTAAAAAGGATGATTGGCGTTGCCACCCACATCCGATTCTAACGCCAAAATATTCAAGCCTGCGTTAGCCAAGACACTGGTCACTTGCGCCACCATCCCAGCCCGGTCGGCACCATGCACACTGACCCGCACATTGGGCACTTGATGATGATGCAACAGTCCCTCTATTGCATCTAAGTGCAGATGTAACTGCAACTCCTTGGCCACTGGTTGGAGTAAATGATTGAGGGCATCTTTACCACCTGTGGGAATATCAACCATCATCATAATAGTAAAATTCCCCCCCAGCCGTAACATGGACGCTTCGCCCAAATTACAGCCACCCTGATACAGGGCGGTGGTGATTTTAGACACAATGCCTATTTGGTCTTGACCGACCAATGTTACCATAAACCAATGGTGCATGACAATACTCCTGTGTGATTGTTGTTGAAAACAAGGATTAGATTTGTCCCTCAATAAGCAAGGACAACGGGTTTGCGAAGTAATAAATCTTGCTTTTTATTGAATTATTTTAGGAACAATTCCATTGTAATTACCTTTTGACCATTAAGCAAGACCTCTTGAAATTACCTAAAAATGCACATATTATTGCATGTTACATAATTTATTTTATGAAATGTGGATGATATAATAAAATTCCTGTAAAACTATACGATTTCCTCTGGAGCGCAATAAGAATTATTGCGCCGTTGCGCCCGCGTAGCGGCGGCGCCAGAATTCTTAATTGCGCCGTTGCTATGCAACGCAGGGGGCAATAATTCTTATTGCACTCCAGAGGAAATCGTACAGATTTGGAGGAATATTACTATATGATCTATAAATGAAATTCTAGGGAAGTGAAATGATTAGCTGGAATGCCATAATTCTTCTTGCATTCTGCCGCAAAGGGTGTCATCATTCCAGCTAGATTTTATCATGATCCAAATTTGCCAACTTACCCATGGACCTAGCCACACCCCTAGAGTTATTATAAACTACCCGGAGTAACTAACATGACAACTGATTTACAACAAGTCATTCGCCGACTCAATCCCAATGTCCCCGCAGGGCTTAATGAGGCGGTGCTACCAAGGATTCCTCGCGATTCCCGCGCTATCAGACAAATGTATACGCATTTGAATGCCGACCCGCTGGCAAAAGTGTTGTTAACTGGACATATTGGCGTGGGTAAATCCACTGAATTATTACATCTCGCGCAGGAGATGACAAAGGAACGTCTGGTCATTCAATGTTCAGTGACCAAGACGCTTGGCACACATAACCTAGATACTTTTTCGTTGTTGCTAATTATCCTGGAAGCTTCTTTGCGGGCGTGGTTAGAACACTTTAAAGAACTGCCAGTGGGGTTGGTAGAGGAATTAGTTAACCCTCTCCGAAAACTAATACCTGCGGGTGGAACAGGAGACGGTTTTGCCTCTCTATTCAATCCAGAGTTGGCTACCACCGCACTTGAAATTAACACTGGTTCACAGTTACTCAATCTCTATTCCAAAGCATTGCAACGATTGGCTTGGCGTTATGTGTCGTCAGCCACTTTGGACCCCAGCGCCATGGCCTGGAGTTGTGAAATGGTCCTCAAAGAACTGGAAAATCGGGCAGGAAAGCCGGTGCTATTAATTCTTGATGATTTGGATAAAGTGCGTGACGACTCAGCCCAGCGGGACATTTTTTTAGAACGGGCGATGGCTTGGTTACGTTTGCCATGCGGGGTAGTAGCAACGCTTCCATTGGAAGTTTTATTCTCTTCTCAAGGCCGCGAATTAGACGAGATTTGGGGAGAGATACATATACTTGAACCGCTAGTGGTGCCCTCCCAGGAGGGTGAGTCGTGGACCGACCCAGAGTTGCAATTTTACTTACAATTGCTTCGTCAGGTAAATGCACATGAAGTAATGACTGCATTGCAATGTCGGAGACTGGCTTATCTTGCCAATGGTTTACCGCGTTCTTTCGTTTTCGCGTGTGCGACAGCAGTGCGATATGCAATTGACACTGGTGCATCCCATGTACTTGATCATCACATCAGTTTCGTTAGACAAGACCTTCAAGCACGCTGGCGGGGGCGATTGAACAATGACGATTATCAAGCATTGATAACGGTATTGGATTCAGGTGGTGCAAATGTTCCTAACGCATTGAAATTGCTGAGAGATGGTTTATTGATCAGGAACGGTGATGCACCAGACGATTCTCAACAATTCCAGTTAGCCAGTTGGGTCACGCCACTGGTGGAAATGTATCGTCAGCGTCAGACGAAAAAGGGTACTTTAAATACAGGAGGTTGACATCTATGCTTTTAACTATTGAAGATTTCGCAACTGCGTTGTTAACTTGTTCCCCCGCCATAGTCTTACTGGATTGGAAGGAACAATTGGCTTTAGCCTCATTTGTAAAACGATTACCTGCGGCACTTCAGGAGTGTCAATCGGAAGTTGTCCCTTATGGGTTTGCGGCCGGACAACTGAATAGCCAGTCCTTCTCACAAAAACTGTTAGCTGCGCTGGAGAATCAAGAAACCAGCAGAACTTGTCTGCTAGTGATGGGGATTGAGTCCATGACCTCCATAGCGGCCCAAATATAGTAATATTCATTCACCTTTGTACCATTTTGATTTAAAATGTAGGGTGGATTAAGCGAAGCGTATCCACCACGGGTTATAGAATTTGGTGGATACGCTTCGCTTAATCCACCCTACAGGGAAACCGAGAAGGTACAAAAGTAGATGAATATCACTATAAAACCAAGACCAAACGGATCATCCAACGTGGTGCAACGGGTAAACCGGACAAAGAGACTACTCTTTTTAAAAACGTCCCAAAAGCTAGTCAAGCCATAACTTTGCGTGAGGGTGGACAGATTGAATTTTATCTGTGTTTACGTCAACCCGATAAATCCAGTGAAGCTGAAATAGTTCGCTATCGTCTGGCCTTTCTTGACTTACCTGAAAATCCGAATAAGATTGGATCACTTCGTTATGATTACTCTACTGGTCAAGGACATGGAAGCGGGTGGGATGAGGAACTTGGAGACAATCCTGAACATCCACAAGCCCATGTTCATATCAATTTCATTGGAGATGACAGCACTGCCAATAATTGTCGTATGCCAACGGGTCAAGTTTGTCCGATTTTGATTTTGCGGGCTTTTGATTACTGGTACTGCTGTGTTACAGAGTAAGTAGCAAATTTGAATCAAGATTGACAGGCATTTAGGAATTTGGTAAGAGAACCTCTGTTCCTACGCCAAGGCATGGGAACACGGCGGCGCGGCGGTACTGCATTTCCACGCTGGCGCGTGGGAAGAAGAAAATCACTATCCACTATCCACTATCCACTATCCACTATGATGATAAACACCCCTACTTGCGACGATTACGACCCTAATTCCCTTTCCGTGGACGACGCCCTCCATCGGATTGACCGCGATTTGCAACCCATTCGCGGCGAAGAACAGCTACCCATTCGTAGCGCACTCCACCGGGTGCTGGCTGAAGACGTACTATCCCGTATCAACGTTCCACCTCATAATAATTCTACCATGGACGGCTATGCTATGCACGGGGCCGACCTGCCTACTCAAGGTACCGTCCAACTGAATCTAGTAGGTGCTTCTTTAGCGGGCAAACCCTGTCCAGTCACTATTCAAGCTGGGCAATGTACCAGAATTTTCACCGGTGGCGTCATACCAGCGGGTGCCGATACCGTCATCATGCAAGAACATGTTGAAGTACAAAATAACCTGGTGACCATTGGCACAGGTCATCAAGTCGGTCAAAACATCTGTGCCGCAGGTGACGACTTGGCGATTGGTACACTCGTATTAACTGCCGGCAAACGTTTGCAACCGGCGGACATTGGTCTCCTGGCCTCCTTGGGGATTCCTGAAGTCAAAGTCAAACGTCGATTACGAGTCGCCTTCTTTTCCACAGGTGATGAACTTTGTTCCATTGGTGAAACACCGCAACCTGGGCAAATTTATGACAGCAATCGTTACACGTTGCACAGCATGTTGACTCAATTAGGTGTTGAACCTATTGATATGGGCATCATTCGGGATAACCCAGAGGATATTGAAAATGCCTTCCGACTCGCGGCCACCCGCAATGACGCTATTATTACCTCTGGCGGTGTGTCTGTAGGAGAAGCGGATTATGTGACAGACACCTTACGGCGAATTGGTCAAGTTAATTTTTGGAAAATTGCTATGAAACCGGGACGCCCCCTAACCTTTGGTAAAATTCAAAATGCGGTCTTCTTTGGACTCCCTGGCAACCCGGTGGCGGTGATGAGTACTTTCTATCAGTTCGTTCAAGTCGCGTTACGGCGTCTGATGGGACAACAACCCACTACGCCGATACGAATGACGGTCCCCTGTCTCTCCTCTTTAAAGAAACGACCGGGACGGATTGAATTTCAACGCGGCATTTTAGAACACGATGCCCACGGTCGTCTCGTCGTGCGTTCCACTGGCAAACAAGGTTCTGCCATTCTCAGTTCCATGAGTCAAGCGAATTGCTTTATCATCTTACCTTTAGAGGGAGGAGATGTCAAAGCTGGCAGTGACGTGGTGGTGGAACCGTTTGAAGGATTAATGGGATAACAGACATAGTAAAATTCTCCTGGTAAATCATTTCATCTGGAGCGCAATAAGAATTATTGCGCTCCAGATGGTACGTCATCAGCTATCCACTACCCCCCGTTCTAACCGGTGTACCAAATACATCAACATGACGTAAACCACTCCCCAGAAAATCAATATCCCCCATTGACTTTTCACTGACAAAAACGGCGCCAGGATAGCACAGAGACTACAGCCTATCATCAACACATATTCCCATAACACCGTGCGTCGATGTCCCCATCCCAATTGAACTAGCCGTTGATAATAATGAGACCGGTGGGCTAACCAAACTTTTTCACCGCGGCGGAGGCGACGGCAAAGGGTAATGGTGGCATCCACAATGAACGGTGAAAAAATCAGCATCGCCACCCAAAGGGGGAAAATGCCATCATGGTGTCCCCATAAACTCATGATAGCCACGAGAAATCCTAAGCTAGAGGCGCCCACATCGCCCATGAAAATTTTGGCTGGTGGGAAGTTAAATATCAAAAATCCAGCAGCAGCACTGGCAATAATCAAGTTGATTAGCATAAAAAACGATTGTTCGGCCAATCCACCCAAAATGGCTAAAGTGCTAAAACCAAACACTGCCATCCCGCCTGCAAAGCCGTCCATACCGTCCATAAAGTTATATAAATTGACCATCCATACTACAAATAACACGGAACAGGTCATTTTTATATAAATTGGCAACGTCCAAAGAATCCCTGGCAAGTCTAATTGAGTTAACCAAAAATCAGTTTGCCATAACAGCAAGCAAGCGGCAAAAAAGTGAATAGTTAAGCGATATAACACTGGTACATGACGACAATCATCCCAAAATGAAATCATTGCAATCAGTAATCCACTTGCATTTATCCACCCCCAAACAGATGGCGGGGTATCATACCAACAAGCCACCGTCATAGACAAGGTAAATGCGATAAGAATAGCGACACCACCACTGACAGGAATAGGGCGAGTGTGTAAGGAACGATGATTAGGTTCATCGACAATATACAAAAAGGTGTCAGGTCGCGTGAAATATCGTGTTAACAGGACCGACACTAGGAAGGTAAAAGTGATTAGGGTTAGAATCATAATTTTTATAGTGGATAGCGGTTTTAGTGGATAGTGGATAGTGGATAGTGGATAGTTACAACATGCGGGACTAGAGGCTTCAGCCGGAAGTCGAGGCACGTCACCGGCTGAAGCCTCTAGTCCCGTGTATTATACTTCACTATCCACTATCCACTATCCGCTATCCGCTATATTTTAAATCTTTTCGGTTGATAACCAAAATCCTGCCAGGCATCTGTATGGTCAAAACATAAATCTTGATTCATTCGTGCTATCATGGCTGTCGAAACATGGGCAAACGCAGGCCACCAAGTGAGGCATCGAACGAGTCCTTGAAACATTGGCAAAGGTATCGAAATGATACGCAGTGGCTTGCCTAATTGTCGAAAAATCGTTTCTACCATTTCCCGATACGTCAACGTTTGCCCGCCACTTAGATTATAAGCCCGATTCAAAGTCTGAGGGAATGCGCAGGTTTGTACACAGGCGATGGCTAAATCTTCGGCATGAACCGGTTGCCGCAAACCTCTACCTTGCCCCACGATGGGAAAAAATCCAAATCGGCGAATGAAGTTGGCAAGCGTCGTTACATTTTTATCTAAACCACAGCCATAAATCAAGGTGGGGCGAAACACTGTCCAAGGGATACCACGATGTTGACAAACAGTTATCAACCTATTTTCCGCTATGATCAATTGTTTTGCAACTTCCCTCTCTTTGGGTTCTGGAGAATTCTCTTTGGTAAAGCGACTGGTAGAACTGAATGCAATGACTCGTTTAAGAGAAGTGTTATCAGGTAAACGTTCTAACAGAGGAGGTAACAAGGGCAACGGGGCTAAATGAAATAATGTCGTTGGTGTACCACTCAATGAATCGTTGGAAAAGGAGGAGGTGAGTAAGTCTGCACATTGCCAATTCACATCTGGCGTAGAAGGATGCGGCGTGCGACTGTAAGCCGTGACCATAAACCCCGCGGCCTGTAGGCGTGGCAAGAGGAAGTGTCCAATTTGATTGGTGGCACCGGTGACGAGGGCGGTGGGTGGTTTGGAAAGAGGGGGGGGGGTCATTGTTTGAGTTTTAGAGGGTGTGTTAAAAGCATATTATATGATTAATTTTAGAAATCTTCTAATTGAGGACTTGAATGAGAGGGTGTTCTAAAAGCTCCTTTTCAGGCTAAACGCCGCAACCTAATGCTAATCATGGCGACATACATGAAATTTTCGCTGGTTTGAGGTTGTCTTTCATAATCCGGTAGTGATGCAATGTGGGTGATATGTTTACCCTCTCCCCCGGCCCCTCTCCCAGAGGGAGAGGGGAGAAAACCACGGATTCCGCCGTTCCCCCCACGCCCTTTGGGAGAGGGGCTGGGGGTGAGGGCAACCTGAATATCACCCAGATTGCATCACTACCCATAATCCTTACTACCCATAATCCTTACTTAAACGTTTGAAATGTTTGAGCCAACCGAAAGGCAGCGAAACACCGACGGGTAACCCTTGAAAGCCCTTCGAACCTTTCTCACGCTTAACTATTTCCAGTTGTCGATGGTAAGTTCGTTGGACGTTTGAAGTGTACTCGACACCAGAGTAAGCTTGGTCGGCACTAATTACTTTGAGCTCATGAAAGTTATCGTGAATTTTATCGAAAAATTTTTCGCGTAATTGTTGGTAAATGAGTTCCCAAATACCTTCTTGTTTCCAACGGTTGAAGTAACCAAACACGGTATTATAATTAGGAAAATCATGGGGTAACGAACGCCATGAACAACCCGTGGCAGTGAGATATAGAATCGCATTGAGCACGTCCCGAAGAGACTGAAAACGTGAACGACCGCCCGGTTTCGGCGGTGGCAGGAGTGGTTCAAGAAATTTCCACTGCGCTTCAGAGAGATCACTAGGATAAGATGTTGTCGACATTTTTATATCCTCAAATTTATATCCTCAAATGAATTGATTAGTTGATTGAAACTAAATATAGTATATGAATTATTTATTCATTTTCAAGTCCTCAATTAGAAGATTTCTAAAATTAATCATATAATATGCTTTTAAAACACCCTCTAAGGAGAGGGGCCGAGGGTGAGGGTAAACATATCATCCACATTGTATCACTACCCTATTTCTTATCTCCTTCATTATTCTTCTGAAGAAGCGGTAGTTGGAGGCAATTGGAAAATAAGAACGATGTTCCCACCACGTTTCAATTGTTCGTTAAGATTTTGGATAGTCAGATTTGATATGTTAATAGAAGACACATTGATTTGAATTTGGGCCGGTTCAGAATGATTTAATTGAGACTCCAATTGATTGATTTGTTGCTGAATCCGATACCCCGCTTCCATTAACCATTGACAAACACTGCGCCAATTTTCCAACCGTTCCTCCTCCGCGCGCTGAAGTAATTTTTTGATATAACGATCTTTGCAAATTTTTTCTTGGCCAAAGAGTCATAGTCAAGGTTTCAAGGTTAATTTTTATAGACATTAGGAAACATTATTGTATGTCTAAAACTCCAAAAACGCAACAAGTGCCAGAAGAATCAAAACTGTCCGAAGAATCAAAACCGTCGGCAAAACCAAAACCGTCCGAAGAACCGATACCACCTGACGAACGCAACGGCATGAGGGTTTATTTGCAACGTGCGGAAGTTCGGTTATCTACCATGCACCGGGTGGCCGGAATATTTTTAAACGGCGCGGGATTGCTGATTCTCTTTCCGCTGTTGTTTAAGGATGTGGTTCAGAATATGATGGTTATCCTGGTAACTAATACAAGTACAAGCTCCATTTCAGCGAGTTTACTGTTAGCCGTGCCCTTTTTAATATCACTGGGGTTGCCATTATACTCCTTGTATCTTCTTTTAAAAGACTTCGTTGAATTTTATTTTGCTGGCAATTTTCCATGGTATAGCACTCGTACTCCGCGTTTTGTAATACCAGCCAGCGTATTATAGTAATATTCTTACTCACCTGTACCTCAATTGTAGGGTGGATTAAGCGAAGCGTATCCACCACCTTTTATAGATTTTGGTGGATACGCTTCGCTTAATCCACCCTACAATTGAGGGATAGAGGGTACAAAAGCGGAGGAATATCACTATACCACCAGATGAGGCATCATCACCAAAGAAGAAAGTTTTAGAAATTCAGTCACTGTTATAATTTTTTCAAGTGTGATTTGATACATTATAATAAAAACTTTTGTTAATCAATAAGTTAAACATAACCACTTAATGTACAACACAGCACCAATCTTAGTTATTTTGCTAGGGCTAGGCACCCTAATCACTTCTAACGTGAACGTTTATGCGGAAGAACAAAGAACACCAGCTTCTGGGGTGGAACCGACATACCAGCCTTCGGCCCAACAAATACAAGTCGCCCCTGGAACAACACTAATACCCACACTTACTGCACCCACTTTTTGGGACAAATGGGGCAAACTTCGAGTCAACGTGGAGGCCCAAAGTCATTTCTACTCTGTAGATAATACCAAATTTCTCCCCTCTTCTGACAAATATGACATGAATAGCACCCCATATTTTTGGTATCTGGTGAAATTTGGCTATCAAAAGGGTTTAAATGAAATCAATTTGAGTATTGTGGAACCTCTTACCTTGAGGATAAGGTACAAATTTATAGGAATATTACTATATTGCTAGTGTTCAGGAATCCAAAGCGTAGGCTTTGCACTCATGGAGTTGAGACGATCCGGTACCATCATTTCTACCATACTACCGGAATTATTGCTATAATGTACTTCATCAAGATCAATTAAGATAACCAGATGACTTTTACTTACGACGATCTTCCCTATCCTTCTCTCACTTATGCCGATACTCATCCCAGTCGTTTGGCGACTCTCGCTAAACTATTTGGTCTCATACCTCCTCTTGTGACCACTTGTCGCATTTTGGAACTGGGGTGTGGCGATGGCACTAATCTGATTGCGATTGCCCAAACTCTCCCGCAGGCCCACTGTATAGGCATTGATTTCAGCAATGGCCTCAGTTGCCACCTCAAATTAGTTTAAAACAAGCCAAGGGGATTCTCCAATTTGTTACCCATTTGCGGGCGCAAGGGACCACGATGTTTGATGTCCTTTTGCAGGAAAAATGGGAACAAATGAAAGACGTGTCAGATAATTATTTATACCATGATTTTTTGGAAAAGGACAATCACCCGGTCTATTTTCACGAATTTGTTCAACATGCAACGCAACATCAGTTGGCTTATGTCACGGATGTTGAGTTTCGTCATTACCTTTTTCTCTCCTTTTCACCTGAAGTAGTAGAAGCGTTAGAAGAATTGTTTCAAGACGATATTTTCAAACGTGAACAATATTTGGATTTCTTCTATCATCGCACTTTGCGTAGAAGTCTCCTCTGTCATGCCGAAGTACCCATGCAACATGAGTTACATCCAACGGTTCTTCAAGACTGTTACTTGACTGCTTCTCAAAGGGACATGGAAGAAACTCTTTCAGTGGCGCATTCATGGACCGAGACGGCCCTGATCCAATGTTGGCTTGAAAGGCTGTCAGAACTTCTGTCAATTGGGCGATTAGACCTGGATGGTCGGCACCTTGTAATCGGCACCTTGTAAAGTGTGGAGTATGCCTACCGCCGGCAGGCTAAAGCCTCTACTCCACCGTCCACAGGTGTTAGCCTCTAGTCCACTGGTTAAAAACTTTTAGTCCGGCGGTTCACCTTATGAACAATCATCTACATTTTCACATTCCCTCTTGATAAATTGACCGAACTCACTTATTATATAGCAAAGAGTTGACCTTTTCTATCTTTCAAATTTTAACCAAATTTCATTATGACTTCCTTTCATTCTCGTTTCAAAAAAATCGTTATCCTGTTTATCTTATTAGTCATTGTCTGGCAAGTGCTAGAACGTCGTCCGGACCTTAAAGAACGATTGTTGGAAAAAGTGACTGATGGGTGGTCGTTAGTTCAGCAAACTGTCACTCAAACGGAAGTGCCTGCGGTGCCAGAGGAGGTGATTTTTCAAGGTTACGTCGAAGGTGAATTTGTACATCTGGCCACTTCTGTCGCTGGCAATTTGAGAAAATTAGCGGTGCAACGTGGTGATTGGGTGAAAAAGGGGGAAGTTCTGTTTGATTTGGATACTGAACCAGAAGCAACTGCGGTACGGGAGGCACAAGAACGTTTACAGGTGGCGTTGGCCCGTCGCAATGATTTGCAAAAGGGACAGCGTCCATTGGAAATAAGTGTCATTGAGGCGCGTTTGACCAGGGCAAAGACGGATTTGGAGTTGGCGAAATTGGAACAGGCGCGTTATGAAAAATTGTATCGTCAAAAAGTGGTGCAGGAGGAGGCGTTAGATACGGCCCGGGCCACGACGCAACGGCATGAATCGACGTTACAAGAGGTCATGGCGCAGTTGCAGACGGCTAAGTTGGCAGCACGGGAAGATTTGATTGTGGCAGCAGAAGCGGAAGTGGCAGTGGCCCAAACGGTGGTGGAGAAGGCGCAGTGGTGGTTGGCGCAAAAGCAGGTGAAAACTTCGCAGGCGGGACAGGTTGTGGATATTTTTTATTATCCGGGGGAGTGGGTGCCAGTAGGAAATCCAGTGCTGTCTTTATTGCCACCGACACAGATAAAGGTGCGTTTTTTTGTACCGGAGACGTTGTTGGGAGGAATTGAGGTGGGACAGCGGCTGGGGTTGAGATGTGATGGGTGTGCTAAAAATATAGTGGTCAGCGTGAGTTATGTTTCTCCCCAAGCGGAGTATACGCCACCGGTGATTTATAGCCGTGAGAATCGGGCGAAGTTGGTGTATATGGTGGAGGCGGTGCCGGTGAAGAAGGAGGAGGCAATAAAGTTGCATCCGGGGCAGCCGGTGGCGGTGGTGGTGCCATGATGGCTAGTTTATATAATCATCTCCCCCAAACCTGTAAGATTCTCTCTGGAGCACAATAAGAATTATTGTGCGCCGTGCGCCCGACGCAATAATTCTTATTGCGTTCCAGAGAAATGGACAAAGCGTTGCTTTGGACTCCTGAATTATTGTATCTCATGGTGTCAATTTTTAATTGGCGTAAGACTTAAAATATGGATATATTCGCCCCATATATGTATACCAAGCATCTGTTCTTGTTTCTCTGCCTTGACTTGCACAGATAGGTTATCCTGTAGAGTGAGTCCCGTGTCTTTCAAGGCGTCCGTTAAATTCAGTGGCACATATTTTTTGCCATTGTCCGCCTGGATGGCGTAAAAACCACCTTCTAATTGGATATATACGATTTTACCGGTGAATTCTAGCAATGCTGGTTGAGATGTGTCAGTGGTTTGGGGGGCGAGTAAAAAATAACTGGCGATGAGGAATAAACCACTGAAAATAAGAATGAATATTTTTTTTATGTGCATGTAGGTGATCTCCTGAAAAGTGCAGGTTGAAATGCCCAATAGAAACTAAATTTTTAAATTTATTTTTGATTGCTATTTTAGCAAATGGAGTGAATGAATGTCGAATATAAATATTTTTTTAATTAATAAACAATTGGTTAAGGGCAAGATGAAAAAATAATCTAAATTAGATATTGCTAATATTCATACATGCCCATATATTAAGAGACAGCCAAGGTGGCGTGGGCAGTGAGTTATTTGAATGGGCTGTCAGTTGTTTTATGTTAAAATAATTAGGCTGAAGTCCAAACCGTGGGGGACCAGAGATGAAAATCTGGGTTGCCATGACGGCGTTTACACTTTAATATTCTCAAAGGGGCAGTTTTTAACTTACTGTCTTTTATTTACAGGTCATAATGATTATTAATTGGCCTGGGCAATGCAATGACATTAGGATTGACACAATCTGTCTCAAATGAGAAACTTCGGTTTTCTTGGAAACTGAGTTTTTAGGGCAGGAGTGCGGAAGTCCTACTAAACATCTTCTATTTTTAAATTTATTCCTAACTTCGGAGGAAGAAACTATGAGAACTCTTACGAAAGCAATCTTATTATCGGCAGTGGTTGGTGTGTCCGCTGTGTCTGTTCCAGCCCAAGCATGGTGGGATTGGGGTCCTTGGGACAGAGGTGGCTGGGGGGGTGGTGGCCCTTGGGATAGAGGCGGTTGGGGTGGTAGTCCTTGGGGTGGTGGTGGTGGTGGCCGTGACTATGGTTATGATGATTGGGATTGGGGCCCTTGGGATGGTTCCGGTTGGGGTGATGCCACTCTCAGTTTCTCCAGCGGTGGTCGTGGTCAAGGTCGTGGTCAAGGTCGTAATTCTAGCCATTATGATTATGGCGGCTATCCAGGCTATGGCTACGGTCCTGGGTATGGCCCCGGCTACGGTAGTGGCTACGGTCCTGGTTACGGTGGTGGGTATGGCGGCGGATATGGCGGATATGGCGGCGGATATGGCGGCGGATATGGCGGCGGATATGGTGGTCCTCGTTATGGGGATGACTATGGTTATGACGAACCCCGTCGTCGTCCTTCCCGTGACCGTGATGAACCACCAGCCGACAAAGGCAAAGCCGAATAACGATACATTGTTGTAAAACGTTAGGGTCGCTAACACCCTAAAACCCAGGGGCCCAAAGCGTAGCTTTGTGACAAAGCTACGCTTTGGACTCCTGGTTCATTCCTTCATTCCTTCATCTCTTCTCCTATCTCCTCTTAATCAACACGTACACCGCCCCAGTTCCTCCATCGACTGGGCGTGCGGAACAAAAGGCTAAGACTTCATCACGTTGTCGTAGCCAATGATTCAGTTTGCCTTTCAACACAGGTTGTTTTTGCCAAGAATTGTAGCCTTTTCCATGCACAATTCTGACACAACGAATATTGCTGTTTTGACAATCTCGCAAAAAATCCGCTACCACCTCTCGCGCTTCCCGCACGACGAGGCCATGTAAATCTAATTCGGCACCAACACTCAATTGTCCACGCCGCAATTTTTCAAAGACCGCCTGTTGAAGTCCCTCGCGTATAAACAATAATTCTTCCCCCGTCTCCAATTCCGCGGGATCAAAATAGTCTGACAACATGTCTTGACGGACTAAGGCATCATCTAAATGACGCTGTCTGGGAATGGGTAATGGGCGTGGTAAATCTAATGGTACAATATCACAGTGCATCAACTTGACTCCTTGCACAGTTTGGCGAAATAATGTAGTGTCAATAACGTCTATATCTATTTGTTTCCTCATTGCCCCCCCTCGTGAGGAAATTTACAACAACACGAAGTTTGCAAACTCATGTTTGCACGAAAAAAATTAGGAGGTTTTTTCATGTTCTATCATCTGTGGATTGCTATAAGCGTACTTATATTTCCAATATTTCGCTTTAGCTTTCAACAGGTTCCAAAATAATGCCCCACACGCAGAAAATGCTTTTAACCCAGGCCATTATAGCCAGGCCACGGAATTATTTACAGACCTTTATCAAAAAAGTGTGGTTTTCTACCGTGCTGGTAAATACGCCCAGGCGATGCGGGCATCTGCCGCCCCACAACGTGAGAAAGTGAAAATAGATGCCCTCTATAAATTTGGGTAATGCCTATTTTCAACAAGGCAAATTTCAAGAAGCAACCCGTGCCTATGAGTCCGTGTTGACCGAACAACCTGACTATGAGGATGCAAAATAGAATTTGGCACTTGCCAAGCAACAATTATCCACACCCAATTTGTCTTCTCAATCACAAAATTCTCCACAGGAAAAAGGAAATCAAAACACCCAAACTGGGCAAAATTTAGATTCTAACAATAATTCCAAATAAAATCAAAATCCGTCGCAACAGGATTCCCATTCTTTATCTCAAGTAAAATCTCAAGCAAATGCCGATTCGCAGGCCAATCCTTTGTCACAAATACAGGCTGATTAAAACGAATCTCGCCTTTTGGAGAATCAAGTACACACTCCCTCTAAGTTATTTAATCCTGAAAAGACAAATAATAGAGTTGTCCGGTAATAAGGGTTTTTCCGAATTAACTCATTGTTTTCATTGGACGAAAATTTTTTACCGGACAACTCTAATAATGATGTCCAGCCATCATCTGATTTCAAGATGGCGACTCAATCTGAAAAAAAACGAGGGTCATGACCGGCTACCATCCAACGTCAATATGGTGAAGGATAGTAAGGATACCCGGCCTCCTGCGGCTTCGGAAAAAATTGGCCATTTCTCAGGATAAAACAGCCAGTGTAGGCTGGGCAAGTGTTTCTTTGCCCACCAAGCTACCGAGTTTGGTGGTGGGCAACGAGAAATCCTATTGCCCAATTTTTAACATAATAATTCATAAAATTTATAAATTTCTATGCAAGCGATTCGTTTACAACAGAGGGTGCAACAGAATGGTGAATTGTTCTTCTCGCAGTTACCGGTGGTCAAAGGGCAAGTCATTGAGGTATTACTTCTCTTTCCTCCATCGGCCAAACCGAAGAAACGTCTTACGGCCCGTTCACTCCTTGATTCAGGTCTCCTCGGCTTGTGGAAAGACCGCACCGATATTGAAGACAGTGCTGAATATGCACGTCAATTGCGCCAACAAAGTCAGCAACGCGGCGGTGGTGGTCAATGAGAATCATGTTAGACTGTGATATTTTGATAGGCTTTCTACGGTAATAACCATCTGCGGTTCAGTGGTTAACCGTATTGAACTGTCCGACGCCCCGCACAATGCGTTTGTCAAGTGTTTTGCCAGTAAACTGCGGGCCAAACGACAAGCCTTTGAAGTGTTATGGAACTTGAGTTCCCAGGGGGAATGGTCGAAACAATTGACTTGGTTACTTAACCTATTATGGAGAGATTGGTTTCCCTCTCCTGAAGGAGGAAATATGAAAGACGAAGTGTTAGAACCGATAAACTTTGCCGAACTGCACCCAGACTGGAAACGACTCTATTTATCGTCGTTGCCAAAGTTGCCGTTGGCGGACGTGTTGGCGCAGTTTCAGCCCGCAGATGTGTTGGCACAGTTTCAGCCCAAAGACTTATTAGCGCATGTGAAGCCCAAAGACATTGAGAATTATCTAACCCAACTAAAACAATCGTCACGGGCCAAAACCGCGACCGCTAAAACCAAGACGAAAAAAAAGGGATAGTTCCGTGTGGCAGGCTACTTGCGACCCCAAACCAGATTTGAACCAGATTTGACAATTTTTCGAAAGTTGTCAACTCTAAATTCCCGCCCCCGACGGGTTTCATTCCACTCTGGCGTCCAAATTGTGTGATTTTGGCAATCGGTGGCCAACGCTTGATTCGACCGACGCACCAGAGGGGGTGAGAGTGGGATACGTTTTATTCCTTATGGTGTATGTAGGAATGAGTGAAAGGTTTATGGCCTGTTTTTGATGGGTGGATGGTGGGGATTTTAGGTGGGGGGAGAGGGGGATTTGGCTAAGTTTAGGTAGGTGAATTGGGGGGCGTGAAATTTTTTTAGAATTAGTTTAAAGTATTGCAACAGGGGTGATAAATCCTGACACTTATTTTTCATGGAGTTTGAGAAAATCTCAAGTTGAGAGTTGTTGTATAAATCCTAATTGATTGATTTGCTGAAAAGCGACGGAGGAAAATGTCATGCTAACCACCATTCAGACAACTACTACAATTTTACCTAACGGCAGGATAGAATTGACTAACTTGGCGATTCCCACGGGCGAAGTCGTCAATCTAGTTATCTTCTTGCCGAGAACCTCCATTAAGGGGACCGCCGCAAAACGTTCTGTCATGGACTTTCTTAATCAATCGCCTGGCACACCACTGTTTAGTCATGCTAGGGCTGTCGAAGACTACTTAAAGGCAGAACGCGAATCATGGGAAAATTGAGATTTCCACCAGAGAGTAGAGTTTAGCTTATCTGGATACGAACGGCTTCATTTATACAGTCGAACAACTTGAACCTTATTTCAGTTGGCTTAAGCCACGGTGGTTTGCTACTCAAAACCAAGGTGTAACGGTAATTAGCAGTGAGTTAGTGATTTTGGAAACCCTGGTTAAACCAATACGAGAAGAAAATCGGGGCAAAGAGAAACAGTTTCGCGAGTTTCTGAATACTCAAGAGGTGTGGTTGATACCAACAACTCGTGAGATTTGGGAACAAGCCGCTTATTGGCGTGCCAAATATGCGCTTCACACGCCCGACGCCATTCATGTGGCCACCGCATGGTCAATGTCAGTGGCAGGGTTTGTGACTAATGATGTGGCTTTGAAGAAAATTAAGGAACTTCCTTTATGGTTGATAGAGGAACTTGGATGACTGTAAGTCTGTGTGGGGAACGAGAAACCTGTGGCCCACCCGACTAACCTGGCTTTGGCCAACTTAACCCACGTCAATGAGATTGTCTATGACCCAAGAAAACTCTACTCCCCCCACCCCCTGGCACCGTCTGCTAGGCGAAGTGTTGGAAAAACTGTTAACTCCCGTGGACCTGTCGGTTTATACAGAACTGGCCGTGATGAACTTGCCGCCCAAAGCGGATATTTTAATCATCCGTCGCCAACAGGCCCAGTGGACGGCGGCGCAACTGGAACGGCTACCCGACGGCGTGCGTGATAGTCAAGCCAGTCATATCTTGTTGGAATTTAAATACACCGAATCTTTGACGGCTATAGCCTCACGGCAAGCATTGGCGTATGATTTATTTTATAAGCAAACCCAGGAATTAACCGATTCCGACGTTCAAACCGTGTTGTTGTGTGCCAAACAACCTCGGATAAGCCATCTGAAAAAATATGGATATGTGAAAACCTCACTCCCAGGCGTTTATCACAGTGATTGGCCTTCCTGGTTGCCACCCGTGATATTGTTATCTCTCAACGAGTTATCAGACGCCACACACAATGTCTGGGTAAAATGTTTTGCCAGTCAGTTGAAAGAAAAACGAAAAGCGTTTACCATCTTGCAACCGTTGGTTACCACTTGGAAACTCCCTAGACGATTGATATTTTTCCTCGATGCGCTACGGGCTATGTGGTTTCCATTTCTCTTTGGAGGAATCATGAAAAGTAAATTGATAGATGAAGATTTGACTGATGTGGGGCCGCACTGGAAACAAATCGTGTTGCAGGCCCTGACGATAGAAGATATGTTGGCGTATTTTCCGCCGGCAGACGTGTTGGCGCAGTTTAAGTCCAAAGGTTTCTTATCGCAGTTAAAGCCCAAAGACTTATTGGCGCATGTGAAACCTGAAGACATTGAGATTTATGAAAATTATCTAACCCAGCTAAAACAATCGTCACGGACATCCACCGCGAAAGCCAAGACCAAGCTGAAAAAACGTGGCTAGTTCCGTGTGGCAGGCCACCTGCAACCCCAAACCAGAGTGGAACCAGAGTTGACCACTTTTCAAAAGTTGTCAACTCTAAACTCCTGCCCCCGACGAATTTCATTCCACTCTGGCGTCCAACTCGTAAGGTTTTGGCAATCGGTTAGCCAACGCTTGATTCGACCGACGCACCAGAGGGATGAGAGTGGGATAGGTTCTATTCTTTATGGTGTATGTAGGAATGAGTAGAAGGTTTATGGCCTGTTTTTGAGGGGGGATATGGTGGGGATTTTAGGTGGGGATTGGTTGGTGGGTGGAGGGATTTGGCTAAGTTTGGGTGTGGAAATTTAGGGGCGTGGGAGGCGTGAATTTTTTTTGGAATTGGTTTATTGAGGTATTGCAAAGTGGGTGGTAAGTCATTAATCTATGATTATAGAGGGTTGATGCCGACGCCCGTGTAGGGTGAAAGCAAGTGTTTCTTTGCCCACCAAGCTACCGAGTTTGGTGGTGGGCAACGAGAAATCCTATTGCCCAATTTTTAACATAATAATTCATAAAATTTATAAA
>JAABRD010000004.1 GCA_011391085.1 Thiotrichaceae bacterium
GCGACGATTGAAAATACCGTAAAATTTTTGCTCTCCCCTCTCCCTCTGGGAGAGGGGCCGGGGGTGAGGGCGACGATTGAAAATACCGTAAAATTTCTGCTTCGGTACTTACTACTGATGGAATCCAAAACATGTTTTGGACTCCGGCTTTGCATTCATCATTCTGACACAGGAAAAATGATAGTAAATTTGACCCCCTTGCCTAGCACACTCTCACATGTAAGAGTTCCTTGCAACTGGGTAGTAACTAAATTATAGCAGATATACATCCCTAAACCACTTCCCCCATGGGCGCGGTGGGTGGTAAAAAACGGTTCAAAAATTTTGGGTAAATGTTCGGACGCAATGCCTTTGCCACTGTCCGAATAGTCTAAATGCAAGTGTTTCCTTTGCCATTGCACCACGATTTGAATTTGCCCGGCCAATTGCCCCTCTTCAAAACCGTGTATCAAACTATTCATCAGCAAATTTATCAAAATCTGTTCTAACGCGCCTGGAAAACTTTTCACCTTTAATTCTTTAGGACACGCCACTTGAATTTTAATATCCGTTTTCTTGAAGCGATTGTGCAACGTGTTAATCGTATCTTCAATCACTTCCAATACACGAAAGGTTCTGATGTCACCCGACGTTTGGTCCACGGCAGTGCGTTTAAAACTGGTCACTAAATTGGCGGCGCGTTCTAAATTAGATAAGGTCAACGTGAAGCCTTTCTCAACACTGGACACGGCCGCCAGCAATTCATCTACGTCCACCTCCTCTTGGGCCATCAATTGATGGATTTTTTGAGATTCTCTTTGCAACGCCGAAGCCGTGCCCACGGCTACCCCCAAAGGGGTGTTGAGTTCATGGGCGAAACCTGCTACTAAGCGTCCCAAGGAAGCCATTTTTTCACTTTGCAAGAGTTCTTGGCGGGTTTGAATCAATTCCTCGTGTTTCAGTTTCTCTAGGTCACGCGCTTGTTTCTCACGGTTCTCGCGTTCTAAACGTTCTGTGATGTCTTGGTAAGCCATGATTGCATAGGTAATCTCACCTTGTTCATCAAAGACAGGAGTCGCCCAAAATTCGATAGGAATCGTCTTATCCACTTGCTGAATTTCCAGGTTATCGCCACTGGTCTTTTCACCGTTTAACGCCCGTATCAGTGGAGGACAGGCCCTCAGATAGGCTTGCCCAGGGGTAGCTAGAGACACGTCTGACTGGGGGAAGAGAGTGGTAGTAGATGCGGGTTTGTCACCCAGTAGCTGTTGTGCCACGCGATTGGCATAGAAAGGGTAACCATGGGCGTCTGTCACAAAGACACCGATGGGCATGGCTTCCAAAAATTGCGTTAACCGATTTTCATTGTTGCGTAATTCCTGATTTTTAGTTTGTAACGTGGTCAGTGACTCTTCCAATTGTTGTTCAACTTTCTTACGTTCCCAGATTTCCTGAGTCAAGGCCAGATTGGCCGCTTCTAATTGGGCCGGACTGGGGGCATTCAGGGCAATGGGAATCAAGGGGACTAGCATGAAGCTGAACACGTATAACGAGATGCCAGCGTTAATGGCCTTGACCGCGCCTTCTAACCCATAGGCTGGGTACCAAATTGTCACACCTTCCAGTAGATGAGTCGTGCCGCAGACGGTAAAGACTAGGAAGAAGCCTATCAGTAGTGAGACCGTTTGGCCCGGCAAGTCTCTTCTACCACGCGTAAAGTAAATAATGGCACCGGCCACTAGGTAATAAGCACCTGCGTTGATGAGGTCTGCGATAAAATGTAACCAGACGATTTCTGGTTTCCAGAGGTAGCAGTAGCCATGAGGCATGAAGTTGGTTGAAAAAAAGTTTTCTAGCATGAGAAATATCTCCTATGGTATTGATTCACTTATCTTACACAAATGATGAAAGTATCCCAAAAATTATAGGTGGACTAGAGGCTTTAGCCGGGGGGTGTTCGCCGCGTAGCGGTGGACTAGAGGCTTTAGCCGGGGGTGTTCGCCGCGTAGCGGTGGACTAGAGGCTTTAGCCGGAGGGCGCGGAACATAATTGAAATTGCGGGGCCCCGCCCCCGGCTAAAGCCTCTAATCCACCACCATTTTAATTCTTGGGCCTCTTTAATTCCTTAACTTAATGGCATGGAGGCGTAAGCCTCCACACCACCGAAGTTCATGGTAAAAAACTAAGTTTCTGTAAGACAAGTTAGTTTCTATGAAGCAGTCACTGGAAAAATGATAATAAATTTAACCCCCTGACCTAACACACTCTCACAACTCAGAGTCCCTTGCAATTGAGTCGTCACCAAATTATAACAAATATACATCCCCAAGCCACTCCCTCCATGGGCGCGGTGGGTGGTAAAAAACGGTTCAAAGATTTTGGGTAAATGTTCGGATGCAATGCCTTTGCCATTATCCGAATACTCCAAATGCAACCGATTCTCTTGTCGTTGCACCACGATTTGAATTTGCCCCGCCCGTTGTCCCTCCTCAAAACCATGAATGAGACTGTTCATTAACAAATTGGTCAAAATTTGTTCTAAGGCGCCGGGCAGGCTGTTCACCTTTAACTCGTGAGGGCACGTCACTTGAATCTGAATCGACGTTTGTTTAAAGTGAGTGTGCAACAGATTAATCGTATCCTCAATCACTTCCAACACCCGAAAGACTCTCATCTCCCCAGAGGTCTGGTCCACCGCGGTACGTTTGAAACTGGTGACTAAATTCGAGGCGCGTTCTAAATTCGATAAGGTCAGTGTGAAACCATTCTCGACACTGGTCACGGCTGCCAGTAATTCATCTACATCGACTTCCTCTTGGGCCAATAAATGGCGAATCGTTTGCGCTTCGCGTTGTAAGGCCGAAGCACTGCCCAGGGCCACGCCAATCGGGGTATTGAGTTCGTGGGCGAAACCGGCGACGAGACGCCCCAGAGAAGCCATTTTTTCACGATTCGCCACCTCCGTCAAGTCTCTAGCTTCCAGTAATTCCACTTCAATCTGCTTCCGTTCCACAACTTCCTGAGATAACTGTTGATTAGACGTTGCCAGATTCTCCTCCCGCACTTTTAACTCCCCCGCCATGCGCTTAAACGAGTTTGCTAAACGCCCCAACTCATCTTGACGAGAGGTGTCTAATTGTACCGTAAAATCGCCATTGGCCAACTGTTCAGTGGCTTCTTGAAACGCTTGCAAGGGTCGGGCGACCTGTTTCCTCAAGACCCAAAATAGCACGAGGACTTCTATCAACACTGACAAGAGTCCTAAGAAGAAAATAAACCGTGCCGTTTGGAAGGCCCGCGTAGCTAATAAGGATTTGGGATAAACGGTCACAAAATACCAATTCGGGCCTTGCAACCGAGTCACGGCGAGGTATTCCCCATCGGTAGCATTATCCACGACGATGGTATTGGCAGGCTTGTGGGTGACCAATTGAAAAACACGCTGGAGATGCGGGTCACTGGCTTGCGCAATGTTGAAGTTACCTTGCTGTTTTATAATTTGGTTAAGATGGTCTGGGTGAACGATTAGGCGGCCATCGTCGCGGAAAATGAAGTTGTAAGTCCCCTGTAGATGGTCAGCAATGGTGCGGTCAAACAACTCATTTAAGATAATGTCATGCCCAATCGTGGCGATATGTCGGTCTCCAAGATCAACGGGCTTGACACAACTTATTAACCAGACCTTACCTGGTGCGTCGTATAAAATTCCTGTCCAAGTTGTAACTCTTGCTGGATTATGTTGTCGGTTAGTGATAAGAAAATACTCTTCACTAGGCATATCGAGGTTACTCTTGGAGACATTTTGAGTATAGTTGGGCACTTCAGGCCAATAGGTAGCCACCATATTTTCGGGACCAATCAGGTAAAGGTCCTGAAAACGATTATGCCAGGCAATCCCATAAGTTGTTGCGAGTTCGTAAAAGGTCAGTATACGCCGACGAACATCGGGCGTGATAATCACGTTTTTATTGATAGATACCCCGGCTTGTTGTGTACCATCAAACAGTTCAGGACGATTTTGAATAAAGCCATCCTGGTCACGAACAAATAAACGGTCAAACTCCGCTTGAGGGTCTTGTTCGCCAAATTGCTGTAGTCGCAATAATAATTGTTGCTTCAGCAACTCCATATTATCTTGGGCCAGCAGAAAGATACTACTTTCCCGTAACCCCCGTTCCGTAATGTATTTTGCCAATTGTTCTTGGGTTTGCGATTGTAACACCGACATGAGATGCCAATAGCTAAGAAGCGTCACCGCAATGATGACCATAGCAATGCGTAGGCCCATGTTAATGAGGGTGGTACGGGTGAGAGATTGTTTGGAGGTTAATATTGTCATAAGTTAGCATCCCTAGTTAAAAAATAGGATAATGATACAATATGGGTGAAATGCCAAGTTAATTGTGATGTATATGATGCAAGAATTGTTGTTGCACCCCCCGCAGGATGATGCCAGAAAAATTCTTGCACTCCTGCAATGTTACAGATACCGTTGCAACATCTCAATAATTCGTACTTCATCAAAACTCAGTACCAATTGCCGAAGCTGAGTCACAAACGGTATTAACTCAGGGTCTTGCGGTTCTAACTTCTCCAACTTCTCCAGTATCCCACTAATATCGCCCATCGTTGCAGCTTCCAACAAAACCGTTAACACCTCTTTCGCAGGACCCGGCGGCAGGCTGGCAGATTCCTCTGGTTCAGAGGTCACCTGTACTATATTAGGGGTCAGTCGTTTTGGCTGGGCATAAATCCAAGTCAGCTTTAAATACTTCTGTAAGTGTTCCCATAACTGTTCGACGTGCAATGGCTTCACCATGACTTCATTATAGCCCGCTATCCAACTTTCTGGGGAATGTAAATCAAACACGCTGGCCGTGGCCGCAAGCATTGGTACCGTTTGAAACTCTGGCAGTTGCCGCAATTGTCGGGCCAATTCAAAACCATCCATAACGGGCATTACCAAGTCACTGATGATTAACGCTGGCGACCAGCGCAGGGCCAGTTCCAGTCCTTCTCGACCATGACTGGCTTCGATAACCTTAAAGCCTAATGGTGTCAACATACGAACTAACACCGAACGATTTTCCCATTTATCATCTACCACCAAGATAATGACCTCACCGCGTACCTGAAGGGGGGACTGCGGGGGAATTTGGAAACCGATAATCATGGGTTTATCTGTCTCTTTAGCGGGCACTTGGGTACTTTCGGGCAACGCCAACACCACGGTAAAGGTACTGCCTTGGCCCAATTGACTGGTCACTTGTAACTCCCCACCCATGAGGTCGACTAGCTTTTTCGTGATAGCTAACCCTAAGCCTGTGCCGTCGGGACGACACTTCGGGTCACCCGCCTGGTGGAACGGCAGAAAGATCTGGGCCAACTCCGCCTGCGCAATCCCTATTCCAGTATCCGACACTTGACAACGTAAGTGGCCATCGGCATAACTGACTTGAAAGATAACACCGCCCTGCTGAGTAAATTTGGCCGCGTTACCCAATAAGTTAATCAGAATTTGTCGCAACCGTTTATCGTCCCCATACAACCCTGTGGGCAAAGGTGACAAGGTTTCAAAGACAAAGGTTAGACCTTTCCGTCGGACCCGCTGTTGGAAGAAGTCCCGCAAGCTTTGGAGGAGGGTCGGCAGAACAAAGTCCGTAGGACACAGTTCCAGTCGGCCAGCCTCGATTTTAGAGAGGTCTAGCACATCATTAATCAGGGTCAACAAGTATTCGCCACTCTGTTGAATCACTCTAACCCCTTGCTGTTGTGAAAGTGTTAAACTGTTATCATGGCTAAAGATTTGGGCATAACCCAAAATTCCATTGAGGGGGGTGCGTAACTCGTGACTCATATTGGCTAGAAAGACGCTTTTGGCATGATTAGAGGCTTCGGCTTGGTCTTTGGCTTCCATCAAAGCCACCTCAATTTGCTTCCGTTCCTCAATTTCCTGAGATAACAGTTGATTGGAGGCCGCCAATTTCTCCTCCCGTAAGCGTAATTCCTGGGCCATCTGTTGAAACGAGTTTGCCAAACGCCCCAATTCATCTTGCCGTGCCTTGTCTAATTGCACCGTAAAATCACCATTGGCCAATTGTTCAGTGGCTTCTTGAAACGATTGTAATGGTTGGGCGACTTGTTTCTTCAAGACCCAAAATAACACAAGGACTTCTATCAACACTGACAAAAGTCCTAAGAAGAAAATAAACCGTGCCGTCTGGAAGGCCCGCGTAGCTAATAAGGATTTGGGATAAACGGTCACAAAATACCAATTCGGGCCTTGCAACCGAGTCACGGCCAGGTATTCCCCGTCCGTCGCATTGTCCACCACGACCGTATTGGCAGGCTTGTGGGTGACCAGTTGAAAGATACGCTGGAGATGCGGGTCACTGGCTTGCGCAATGTTGAAGTTACCTTGCTGTTTTATAATTTGGTTAAGATGGTCAGGGTGAACGATTAAGCGGCCATCGTCGCGGAAAATGAAGTTGTAAGTCCCCTGTAGATGGTCAGCAATGGTGCGGTCAAATAACTCATTCAGTACGATGTCATGCCCAACCGTAGCAATATGTCTCTCCCCAATATCAACGGGCTTGACACAACTTAACATCCAAACTTTACCTCCCACATCGTAATAAATCCCCGTCCAAGCTGTGATTCTAGCTGGATTATGTTTCTTATCGGTGATAAAGAAATATTCGTCATTGGGCATGTAGAGATTAATGTTGATAACATTCTGAATCCAATTTAGTGCGGCAGGCCAATAATTGGCTATCATATTCTCAGGACCAATTATATAAGTATCCTGAAAACGATTATGCCAAGCGGTCCCATAAGCCGTCGCCAGTTCGTAAAAGACTAGCATCCGCCGCCGAATAGCTGGCGTGAGAATCACCTTTTTATCAATAAATACATTAGCTTGTGTTGTACCATCAAAGATTTCAGGACGGTTTTGGATAAAGCCATCTGGTCTTCTGACAAACAAGCGGTCAAACTCCCCCTGGGGGTCTTGTTCACCCAATTGCTTTAACCGTAATAACAATTGTTGCTTCAACAATTCCAGGTTGTCTTGGGCCAGCAGAAAGATACTACTTTCCCGTAATCCCCGTTCCGTAATGTATTTTGCCAGTTGTTCTTGGGTTTGCGATTGTAACACCGACATGAGATGCCAATAGCTAAGAAGCGTCACGGCAATGATGACCATAGCAATGCGTAGGCCCATGTTAATGAGGGTGGTACGGGTGAGAGATTGTTTGGAGGTTAACATTATCTGATACTGAGTTATCATAAGGGGTACCAATCTGAAGATGGGTACTCCAAGTTTAAAGTATAGGTGGACTAGAGGCTTTAGCCGGGGGCTAGGCCCCGCGATTTCAATTATGTTCCACCCTCTCCGGCTAAAGCCTCTAGTCCACCTATAGGTTGTTTATGTACAAACTTTCCGCGTTATACAAGAATCGGGTAGTCAATTCGAAAGATGACCCCCTGGCTTGGCACACTGTCAACCATAATCGTGCCTTGTAATTGGGTCGTCACTAGATTATAGCAAATATACATCCCCAAGCCACTTCCTCCATGGGCGCGGTGGGTGGTAAAAAACGGTTCAAAGACTTTGGCCAAGTTTGCCGGTGCAATGCCTTTGCCATTATCGGAATACTCCAAATGTAACCGATTCTCTTGCCGTTGCACCACGATTTGAATCTGTCCTGCCCGGTGTCCTTCTTCAAAGCCATGAATGAGGCTGTTCATTAGCAAGTTGGTTAAAATTTGTTCCAACGCACCTGGCAGGCTGTTCACTTGTAACTTTGGGGGACACGTCACCTGAATTTCTATCGACGTTGGTTTAAAGTGGGTGTGTAAGGTATTAATGGTATCCTCAATCACTTCTAACACCTGAAAGACCCTCATCTCTCCTGATGTTTGGTCGACCGCGGTGCGTTTAAAACTGGTGACTAAATTGGCAGCGCGTTCCAAATTCGATAAGGTCAGCGTGAAACCATTCTCGACACTGGTCACGGCGGACAGTAACTCATCTACATCCACTTCCTCTTGGGCCAGTAAATGACGAATTTTTTGTGCTTCCGTTTGTAAGGCTGAGGCACTGCCCAGGGCCACGCCCAGGGGAGTGTTTAATTCGTGGGCAAAGCCTGCGACTAAACGTCCCAGGGAAGCCATAATTTCGCTTTGCACCAGTTCCTGACGGGTTTGAGTGAGTTCCTCAATTTTGGCATTTAATTGGGCGGTGCGTTCTTTCACCTTGGTGTCCAAATGGGCCATCACTTGGGCGTTTTCTAAAGAAATGGCGATTTGGCCGGATAACATAGTTAACAGATGCAAACGGTCTGGCGTAAAGGCGCCGCAGGTCAAATTGTTTTCCAGATATAGAATAGCCCGCAATTGCTGTTGATGGAGAATCGGAAAACATAACACCGACTGAATTTGCTGGGCTTGAATATACGGATGTGCGGCATATCGACTGTCGCGGCGGGCTTCGGCTAAAACGACGGGTTCGAGAGTGCGAATCACATAGTTAATAATCGTTTCTGGTAAAAAAGTGGCCAGGGGAAGCGATTGTAAGACCGTCACTTCCTCTTGATCAACTTCGCCATGGGCTTCAATCACCCATTGATCCACCCGTGGTAAGAGGAGAAAACCGCGTTGTGCCCCGGCATTTTCAATGACGATGTGCATCAGTCGGTCTAACAATTTTTTCAAAATGATTTCCCCTGACAAGGCCTGGGAGGCTTTCATTACGCTGACTAAATCCAACCAATCGGTGCTGGTAGCCATACGGGTAGTGGCAATTTTGGTAGTTGGCAAGACGGTGGCAGTGTGGGTATAGGTGTGAGTAACCATGCCCGTAGCGAATGGTTGAGGAAGTGGTAGCCACTGGGGATATTGTTGTTCCAGATGTTTGAGTTTGGCAGAGGCGCCCCAACGTTGGTAGCCAAAGTAGGCATCAATCAAGTGGATTTTGGCATATTTGAGATGACCTTTGGCAATCCAGAATTGACCTGCCAATTCATTGGCTAAGGCGTGATTTTGAATCAAATCGGATTGGCCGGCTAGTTCAGTTGCATGGTCATAGAACTCCACCGCTTCAAAATAGTTCCCGGTGACTCTCGCCAATTCAGCTTCCACTAGCAACCAGCGATGGAGAAAATTGTTCGGGCAATTATCAGCCCATTTTTTGAGTTGCGCTTGATTGGTCGTGAGGGTTTGCAAATAGGTTTCTCGTTGTAAATCTGGCACGTTATCAATCAGGGCGAGTAACACCAAAGAATGGTAAAAGTTATATTCAAACGAGGAGGTGAAACCGAAAATGCTACCGAGTATTGGTTTAACCGATTCCAAAAGTGATAAAGCCTCTTCAGGTCGTCCAAGTATATACAGGCATTGCGCCCGCAAGGTGCAGTAGGTCGCATAACCTAGAGGACTGGCAATACAACATTCCCGATATTCTGTTTCAGTCAGCCGTTTCCCATAACGCGCCACACTTTCTGGTTGCCCCGTTAACAGCAATAAGGTCAATTGTATTCCTAGCACCGTGTCGGTGGTGAGATCATTTTTGGCTTTGTTGAGGGTGGGGAGATATTCGAGGATGTGATTTTGCACTTCTGCCAGGGGCGTTCCGTCTATCCAACTATTGGTGATATAGCCAAAAATGTTGTAACTGGCGAATTGCATTTCTCCTGATGCCATCCCCGCATGATAGCCGTCCAGGTTATATTGTTTCGCTTCCCGAAGAGGTTGACTCCAAGAATGGATCCAATTACCTAAGAGTAAATCGCTTTTACATTCGTAAGCCAGCGAATTAAATTTTTTACTGACTTCCAGTGCGAGTCTGCCAAACTGGTAGCCAGTTTGAAAGTCACCTAGCCCAGAACCCACAATCAAGCCATAATTGGCATAGCCTTTGGCAGATTCTACAATGTTCCCATATTGTAATGAATACGCTACCGTTTTGACTGAGACATAGGTATATAAATCTAGGTGACCGATAATATAAATCACCGGTTCTAACGCAACCAAGATTTTGATAGCCATCTGATAGACTGGATTCTGATGGTCTGGGGTGTTCACAAGTGAAGAAATTTCACGGTGGGCCAACTGGGTGGTGACTTCGGCAAAGGCTTGCTGAATATGTGCTTGCAAGTGTTCATCACTGGGAAATGCCAAACCCAATTGCTGGAAAGCCAACTTGCCTGTGTCAATCGCAGAATGGTATTCTGCTAAAACCGTTTTTTGGACTATCAACAGTAGCAAGACTTCCGCTTTCTCAAGGTTGGTTATAACATGTTCTTCCAATAGCCCAATCAGTTTAGCAGACTGTTCAAAATGGCTATTCAAAAATTCTGCTTCCGCGTAGGATTTATATAAGTTCGCTGTGAAATCGTAATTCTGTTGCCAGGAATTGGTTTCTAATTTTCCCTCACCCCCGGCCCCTCTCCCTACGGGCGTGGGGAGAAAACCACTGGTCTCGCCGTACTCCCCACGCCCGTAGGGAGAGGGGCCGAGGGTGAGAGGGATTTTACACCATAAAATTTCTGCTTGACTACTTACATAACTGACAGCTATCTCCAAATATTTCAGGGTGGACTCATAAGCCGCCGACTGTCTAGCTTTTTGTCCCGCTTGTAAATTCAGGCGGGCCAATTCCATTTTGGCGGTAGAATCCAAAGTCTCTGGCTTCCCCAAATTCAAATGATCAACCACTTCAAATAACCGTTCCTGGACACTCGAAGGTTCTGCCCATAATAGCTGCCCAATTTGCCAATGTAACGTGGGTCGATCTGACTCAGGAATGAGTGAATAAGCAGCCTGTTGCACCCGGTCATGGACAAACTTATATTTCTCCCCCATGGGCACCACTAACCCTTCAATTAATGCTTCCCACAAGTTGGTTTTTACCCATTCACTAGGTTGTTGTGAAACGACTGACAAGGTAGTCAAGTCAAACTGATTCCCCATCACTGCCGCCAGGGTTAACACCTGCTGAACTAGAGGCTTTAGCCGGAGGATTTTGCCCGTCATTAACTCCACGACGTTATCAGTGATGTTGTGGGCTTGGATGAGGGCTAAATTCCATTGCCACTGCCGTTGGTGGCGGTTGAAATCTAACAGTCGTTCTGAATATAGCGTTTTGAGAAACTCTCCCACAAAGAACGGATTTCCTCCTGTTTTTTCCGTCACTAATTTTGCTAAAGGTAACGTCGATGTTGAAGGAAGATGCAAGGTGTCACTCACCAGTTGATTGAGATAGGGTAACGTCAAGGGCGTCAAAATTAACGTTTGCACCGGACGACCTTGTTTCTGCATCTCCGCTACCGTGGTCATCAAGGGATGGACGGAACTGACTTCGTTATCACGATACGCACCTATTAGCAATAAATAAGGAATCTCGGTCATCATCAAGGTCATCAGTTTCAAACTGGCGGAGTCAATCCATTGCAAATCATCTAGGAAAATCACCAGTGGATGAGTGGGTTGTGAAAACACTTTGATAAAATTTTGAAAGACCCAGTTGAACCGATTTTGGGATTCGGTGGGTGGCAACGAGGGCACGGGAGGAGGGGGACCGATAATCCATTCTACTTCGGGAATCATTTCCACAATCACTTGGCCATTGTTACCTACAGCGGCTATGATCCGAGTTTTCCATGCGTCTAGCTGTGTTTGAGATTCGGTCAAGAGTTGGCGCATTAAATCACCAAAGGCTTGCACCACCGCTGAATACGGGACATTACGTTGGAATTGGTCAAATTTACCCGTAATAAAATACCCCCGTTTCTCAGTAATCGGTTTATAAATTTCTTGCACCACAGCAGTTTTGCCAATACCTGAGTAACCCGCGACTAAGAGGAGTTGACTGTGGCCGGAGGTAGCCTTTTCAAAGGCCACTAATAATTGTTGCAGTTCCGCCTCGCGTCCATACAATTTTTGCGGCAGGTGGAATTGTTCAGAAAAGTCGTGTTGGCCGAGTTCAAAGGGTTCAAACTGTTCAAAACCTGACAGGTCTGTGAGACCTGTTAGGTTTGATCTAATCAAGTTGTCTAAAATTTTTTCTAAATCGGCTTTCAATCCCCACGCACTTTGGTACCGTTCCTCCGCGGCTTTGGCCATTAACCGTAACACCAAACAAGAAATCACAGGTGGTACATCATGCCTCACTGGAGTCAATGGCAACGGTGCCTTCGCCAAATGACAATGCACACATTCCATCGCGTCCTCACTATCAAATGGCAATCGCCCGGTGATCAGTTCATACAAACTAACGCCCAGCGAATATAAATCAGTTCGATAATCCAATGCCCGATTCATGCGGCCAGTCTGTTCAGGTGACAAATAAGGCAACGTCCCCTCCAGTTGATTAGGATTCTGCAAAGCTAACCGTTCCCGTGGCAGACGGGTGGCTATGCCAAAATCTATAAACTTGAGTTGCCCAGTGGTTGGATTCCAAATAAGATTATTGGGATTTATATCTTTATGAATGATTTGAAGGGCGTGCAATTGCCCCAACCCGTCGGCGATTTGGATAGCCAGCGTGAGAACTTCGGTGAGTGTGAAGGGTCGGCGGGTCAGCCATTCTTTAAGACTCACGCCCCCCATATCCTCCATAATCAATATCCAGCGGCCTTGCCATTTTTCTAGGCCATAGACTTTAATCACATTTGGCAAGTGCAATGACTGGAGTAATTCATATTCTTGTTCATAGCGGGCCAGTTGATTGGCCGACAGGGTATCAGTTTTGGGCCATTTGAGAATGACAGGTAGCTGGTCCGTCAGGCGGATGGCACGATAGACTAGGGTGTTGTCACTGTCATACAATGGTTGGGTTATTTGGTAATTCGGGGTGGGGAACATACTTTCAGAGATAAGAAATGAGTCAATCATATTATTGAGTTGGGAGAATCCAACTAACCCGGTGGAGTGGAGGCTTTAGCCGGTGGAGTGGAGGCTTTAGCCGGTGGAGTGAAGGCTTTAGCCGGTGGAGTGGAGGCTTTAGCCGGTGGAGTGGAGGCTTTAGCCGGTGGGGGTTGGTACCTAAGTTAAATGCACGAGAAAAGCCACCGGCTATAAAGCCTCTACTCCAACACTACCGGCTAACACTACCGGCTAAAGCCTCCACTCCAACACCACCGGCTAAAGCCTCCACTCCGGCGCCACCGGCTAAAGTCTCTAATCACTTCTCCAAAATAGCCACTCTACCGACTCCTCCTTGTCTCAGTAAATTGGTCAACACTTCGCGCCATCTTTTGTCCGTGGGATGTTTCTGAATCAATTCCGATAGACTATCCAGCGCGTCGTACCAATAGCCACTGATGGCATATAAGTAGGGCAATTTTTCCAATTTTGCTTCTTGGATACTTTTTTCCAATGCTGCAACTGGGGCAACTTGTTTAATCAGTCCCATGCTAACAAGGTTTTTCGATGGATTTTCGGCATCGCATTCGAGTGATACTGACCATTTATAAACCACACTCGGCTTCAATTTGACATGATATTCAGCCAGTGATAAGGTTTGAATGCCTTCTGACATGGTGAAGTCATCGGACACCTCCAAGAGGGGCTCCACGGCATATCGAGAATCTTCCATGATGGTAAACACGAATCTACCTGACACCATTTGAGAAATGGACCAGTATAAGGTAGGTTGTTCAAAGGTCGTTTGACCTATAGAGTCAGGCGCCAGGACTTGCAAAGAGAAAGAATCATCTATGCCATTGATTTGTTTACACCCCCCACGGCCGGCGGCCCCTATCTGACGAATAGGGATTGAGTTAGCAGGGGGTCTATAAGCTATCTCAGTGGCTTCAAATGGTTGTTGGCTACGCACCGGTAACGGTGCTAACATGGCTAAAGCCAAACCAATAACCAGTAAATAATAGTAAGTGAATGTGAGGATTTTCATTATAGTCTCCTTGATTTGAACTTGTTTTAGGACCCACAATGGTAGAGTATAGCATATTTTAATCATTTGTCAAGCAATTTTGATTCAGCAGTCCACGGCGAAGCTTTGCCAGGTGACAAAGTTTCGCTTTGGACTCCTGTTTGGACTTCTGAATTATTTTGACCTTATGCTAAAATCTGGTAGTGATGCACAAGGTAGTGGTGATGATCACCAAAGCCTTCTGGTCTTAAAGAACTGTCAGGTTTAAACCACTACCTTGTGCATCACTACCTAAAATCTAATGATACAATATTTTAGTCAAAGGAGACAACCCCATGCAAAATAGATGGAATGAATTTGACGCTAGTCAATTTGATAATGACTTGTTATTACGGGTGTACTCTTCCCGTTTGTTAGGACAAGAACCAGACCTTGTGTTACACGGTGGCGGCAATACTTCTGTGAAAACCACGGTCCTCAATATATTTGGTGAACCCGAAGAACTTCTTTATGTGAAGGGCAGTGGATGGGACTTGGCCACTATTGAGACGGGTGGATTTGCACCTGTGAAATTGGGTATTTTACAACGGTTGGTGACGTTGCCACAGTTGAATGATAGCGAAATGGTTAGGCAACAGCGAATCGCTATGACTCAACCGAGTGCGCCAAATCCTTCGGTGGAGGCGATTTTACATGCCATTATTCCGTTTAAGTATGTTGACCATACTCATGCTGACGCTGTTGTCACGGTGACTAATACTCAGACGGGGGAGACGCGAATCAGAGAATTGTATGGGCAACGAGTGTTGATAGTTCCTTATGTGATGCCTGGTTTTATCTTGGCAAAAACGGTCTATGAAATGACGCAATCCATCGACTGGTCTCAGTTAGAAGGCATCATCTTGTTAAATCATGGTGTCTTCACTTTTGGTGAGACGGCCAAAAATAGTTATGAACGTATGATTCAGTTAGTAACGGAAGCAGAACATTATTTATTTCAACAAGGCGCCGTGGTCCCACTGCCGTCAGCACCTCCTCCACGTCCTGGCAACCTTATTGCCCTTGCCCATTTGCGCCACACGATTTCCCAAACTCAAGGTTTGCCCATGATTGCCAACCTAGATACCTCCGCAACCGCTTTGCAGTTTGCCAATTTACCCTGCGTTGCCGACCTTGCCACGCGGGGGCCATTGACACCTGACCATGTGTTGCGTACCAAACGGGTGCCCCTGGTGATAACCGCGGTGGAGGGAGAGAGGGAAGGGAATTTGGAGGAGGTGATAAAAACTGCCGTTCACCAGTATATTCAGACCTACTGTAACTACTTTGCACGTCATACAGACGGCCACTTGACACCGCTGAATCCTTCTCCTTGCTGGGCCGTCTGGCCGGGTCATGGGTTGGTAAGTTTTGGCACCACGGTCAAAGATGCTAACATTGTCTCTGATATTAATGACCATACCATTCGTGCCATACAACAAGCCGAGGCATTGGGTGGTTGGCAAGCGTTACCAGAGAAGGACATTTTTGACATGGAGTATTGGGAACTGGAACAAGCTAAACTCCACACGTCTCCCACACCTCCGACGTTTCAGGGTAAAATTGCCCTCGTGACAGGCGCGGCCAGTGGCATTGGACGGGCTTGCGTTGAGGCTTTACACAAACAAGGGGCCGCCGTGGTGGCATTGGATATTCATCCCAGTATTACCACCCTGTTTAAGCCTCCTACAGTATTTGGCCAAGTCTGTGATGTCACCCATCGTCAGCAACTTCTGCACGCGGTGGACTCCGCGGTGCGCCAATTTGGAGGACTGGATATAGTCATCAGCAATGCTGGCACCTTCCCCCCCAGTGAAACAATTGCGGAAACGAATCCAACCACTTGGGAGACCAGTTTAGCGGTCAATTTATCCAGTCATCAGAGTTTGTTACAGAGTTGCATTCCCTATTTGAAATTGGGCATGGATCCAGCCATTGTGATTATTGGTTCCAAAAACGTTCCAGCCCCAGGTCCTGGCGTCTCGGCCTATTCAGTTGCCAAAGCGGGTCTCACTCAACTGGCACGAGTGGCGGCTTTGGAACTAGCCAAATTTGGAATCCGCGTCAATGTGATTCATCCCAACGCCGTGTTTGATACCGCCATTTGGACGCCAGAAGTCTTAGAGAAGCGGGCCACACATTATGGTATGACAGTGGCCGATTATAAGACGAATAATTTGTTAAAAGTTGAAATCACTTCCAAAGACGTAGCGACGTTGGCTTGTGTGATGGCAGGGCCTGTGTTTGCGAAAACCACGGGGGTACAGGTGGCGATTGATGGTGGGAATGAACGAGTAATTTGAAGAATGAAAACATTTAGGAGTTCAAAGCGTAGCTTTGCCACAAAGTTGCGCGTTGGACTCCAGATTTAATTAATGTAGAGGTATAGTGATATTCATTTCAAACCTGTACGATTTTCGCTGGAGCGCAATAAGAATTATTGCGCAATAATTCTTATTGCGCTCCAGCGGATTATGTATAAATTTATCGGAATATCAATACATTACTTTTGTACCAATCATTGGAATAGGATAAAGGTGTGGTTCATAAAAACGGTTTAATCTGCTTAGTTTGGAGTCCAAAACACATTTTAGACTCCGAGTAGGCCTACCCAGTTCGATATTTAAAAATAATCGTCTCTTCGGCCTGTTTAAATTCAATGTCAAACCAGTCAAACACCCTTTCGCGCCCCAAGAGAATTTCCTCACAGGCTTCCGTTTGCACCCAGGCCACGGGGGCTGTGAATTTTTGGGAGTCGATTGCCATCTCCACATTTCGCAGAAAGTAATCGACACTGCCGCCCACTCCATCGGCTTGATTGAGGGCTTCGCCCGGCGCCTGAGTGTAGCCTAAAGCGATTCCAAGTTCTTTGGAGATGACACTAAAGTCGGCGCCCGAATCGACCAACATGTTGACCGTCACGGTTTGTTGTTGGAAGGTGAGTGAAACCTCGTATTTGGGTTGCCATTCGTGCTTTTTTAGACTTCTAAATCTCACTGGCAACAGTTTCGGAGGATCAATAAATTCGTTCTCAAAAATTCTGTCGATGACATACTCAGGCTGACTCGAATCAAGGCTTGCCATCATAGTTTTGAAACTTTGATGATGGGCAATGACGCCTTCTTTAGTGAAGGCTATCCATTGACCACGATATTGTTTCAATTGTGATTTGTTATTTTTGTACCACTCATTGGGGGTATGGTAGATGTGGTTCATAGAAACGGTTTAATCTGCTTAGTTTGGAGTCCAAAACAGTTTTCTGACACTCATTGACTATAAGGTAGTTTTTTGTGTCATTTTCGAATTATATTTGCCTATATCAGCTTGCGAAATAAACGATACCAGTGGACAACCACCTTGCGCTTCTTCCTGTTGAAGTGCTTGAATGATTGCACCGATGTCATAATTAAATTGGGCTGCATGTTCTTTACGAATTTTGTAGAGTTCTTCTACAATCAAGTCTTCATTCCAGAGGTTATTGCCTCCCCATGAGTTCTTCAGGTGTGCAAATGACGGGCAGGTTATTATAGCCCTGTTGAATACAAATTTTTGAGATTTTTTTTGGATTTCGGTGTTAGCTAAGTGCCTACAATTCCAAGTCAGCAAATAATCTATTTTTCTTGTTACAAGCAGGTTCCCCTTAGTGGACCGCTAATAATTGGCGTAATTAAAACAGTGAGTGACATTATTGGTGCTGGACATATTAGACTGAGTATATATGCGATTAGAACATTGCTTCTATTTTTCAGTCCAATTAGCGAAGGTTTCACCAAGCCGACCAGCAAGACTATGGTCGCGCAGAAATACATCAAGACCATCAAAATCCATTGAATAATGAGAACGTCCTCAAAGTAACAACCCCACCAAATACCATGCCCATCGTTTAACCATTGCCCCATTCTAAATACCACACCAGTGAGTATTGGTGAGGCAATAACCGCAAGTGTGGTCAAATAAGAAAGTGACCATTTACCAATCCTCAACAGAGAATGTATCCAAACTAATCCTCCTATGTTCGATACTATAAACAATAAAATACTGATGATAACTATGGTGCTTGGTGCCATATTGGTTTTCACTGATTATGAGTGATAGTTTGCGTCAACCGGGATGTTTACGCGGTAACATTTCACGTTCCCAACAGAGGCGCCATTTGCTGGAGTCCAAAACACGTTTTGGACCCCAACATAGCTAAATCTTTTCCAACACCCTCTCTGGCCTAATCTCGCGCAAGCATTTAAGATGTTTCAAAGGACACGTTCTTTGAAAACACGGACTGCAATTCAAGCCCAAATGTAAAATTTGGGCGTCACTCTTCAAAGGTGGCGTTTTACGTGGGTCAGAGGAGCCGTAGAGGGCTATCAAAGGTTTATCTAAGGCGGCGGCAACGTGCATGAGTCCAGAGTCATTGGTGACTATCGTGGTGGCCAATGACATAAGGTCGACGGCCTCTGGAAGCGTCGTTTGTCCACATAAGTTGACACAACTTGTTTCTGCCGTGCTACCCTCATTTTGGTCACCGTTGACTAAGGTGGCGATTCGTTTGCCAATGGCGGCATCTTTATCGGACCCGAAAATCCAAACTTCCCAGCCGTCAGCAATTTTTTGCTTGGCCACGATAGCATAATATTCCAACGGCCAGCATTTGGCGGGGCCATATTCAGCCCCTGGACATAACGCCAATAAAGGTTGCGTAGGTCGTTTCAAATGCAATCGTTGCAAGGCGAGTTCTACATTCCCCGGGGAGAGTAACGGTTTGGGATATTGTTTGCCTATTCTAGGGTCGCCGGGGGGGAGACCAAGGGCTACAAATTGTTCGACGGTTTGAGGTAACAGCCATTTTGTCAAGTCCCGAATATCATTCAACAAGCCATAGCGATATTCGCCACGGTAGCCTGTGCGACGGGGTATATTAGCCCAAAAGGGAATCAAAGCGGACTTCCATGAGTTGGGCAACACGATGGCTTGTTGATAGCAGTGGGAACGTAACTGCTTGCCCATTTGTAACCGTTCACGCCAGGCCCATTGACCATGTTGAATGGAATGTGCAATGGGGTTGCGTACCTCTGGCATTCGTCGTAATAAGCCGTCACTCCAGAGGGGGGCAAGGACATCGATGGCTACTCCAGGGTGTTCACGTTTTAAAACTTTGAACAAACTTTGGGCCATGACCATGTCCCCGACCCACGCAGGACCGACTATGAGAATAGCAGGAGTATCAAACATGAGTGGTTAAGCCGTGGCTACCTGTTTAGAGGTCCTCACTAAAATGTAGTCAGTGCCGCAATAAGGACACTTCACTTTGCCACTAGAGGACTTGTCCACGGGCAAGAAGACTCGCGGATGAGAGTTCCATAGACTCATCTGCGGCAGTGGGCAATGTAATGGCAAATCAGTGTCTTTCACCTGGTAAGATTTTTGGTCATTGGGGGTTTTGTTAGCGGTTTGCATCATAGTTCACTCCTATACATAAGTTAACCAGTCTTGGTGACTGGCATGACGACCATGGACTACGTCAAAATATAAACTTTGCAGTCGTTGTGTGATAGGACCGCGTTGCCCATTGCCAATGGCACGTTTATCGAGTTCTCGAATCGGCGTCACTTCTGCTGCGGTGCCTGTGAAAAAGGCTTCGTCAGCAATATAGACTTCATCTCGACTCAGACGTTTTTCACGAATCGGCAAGCCGATTTCCTGGGCCAATGTGAGAATGGTGGCGCGAGTGATACCAGCCAGTGCCGAAGTCAAATCGGGCGTGTAGAGGATGCCGTCACGAATCACAAAAATATTTTCACCACTGCCTTCGGCCACGTAGCCTTCAGGGTCGAGTAACAAGGCTTCGTCGTAACCACAGGATAAGGCTTCTTGTAAAGCTAACATCGAGTTCATGTAGTTGCCACTGGCTTTGGCTTTGCACATGGTGACATTGACATGGTGACGAGTGTAGGAAGAGGTTTTAATCCGAATCCCCTTTTCGATTCCTTCCGCACCCAAGTAAGCACCCCAATGCCAGGCCGCAATGAAGACGTGAACTTGTAAGCCACTGGCCCGCAGTCCCATACTTTCGGAACCATAAAACGCCATTGGCCGAATATACGCGCTATCCAGACGATTTTCACGTACCACGGCACAGGTAGCGTCATTGAGGGTCTGTTTGTCATAAGGCATTGGCATTCCTAAAATATGCGCTGAGTCAAACAGGCGGCGAGTATGTTCGGGCAAGCGAAAAATCGCCGTCCCTTGTTCGGCCTGATATGCGCGAATGCCTTCAAAAACGCCCATGCTGTAATGTAAAGTGTGAGTCAACACATGGATTTTGGCCTCTCGCCAGGGCACCATTTGGCCATCAAACCAGATAAGACCGTCGCGGTCATCCATTGTCATAGTGGTTCTCCTAAGTTTTTAAAAAATTAATGTGGGTGACTTGAAGTTTGGCTGGGGTAAAAATTTCTGTCTGCTTCGGCACAAGCAACCGCTGTGATATGATGGCCATAGTCAACCAAGAAATCGGCAGCCATGTCGCCTGCGAAGCTTAATACCTCAAACTCGTCGTCCTCCTTTGGTATTAACACTTCTACCCAAAGATGGTTAGGATAAATACCACTTTCCCGAATGCCTAGCACTTCCACTTTGGGAAACTGCATGGTTATCTGGTTAGCCATCTGATGGGCGAGTTCCATTTGTTTGAGGTTAATCATTTTTCTATCTCCTGTAGGATACGGTCAAGAAATTCTCTGGCCTGTTGTAACTGCCTGAGTGCTAAACGTTTCGAGACCGTGTTTAATTTATAGTCTGCGGTATCTCTCACTTCCTGCAAAGAAGGAAGATAAGATTTTAGATAAGCAGGAAACACTTTGCGTTGGTGAATCAACAAACTGACAAAAGTACGTTGGATAGCCTGATGTTCCACACGTTCATTAGAGGGTTGAAGTAGCCCAAAATGTGCCAGTGCCGCTACTGTTGCTTGAAAAGTCGCATAATAGGCGCGACTGGCAGAAGCGTTACAATGACCATTGGCATAAGACCATTCTGCTACGGCAAAGTTTTCTTTAGCCTTTTGTAAAAATATCTCTTTCATGTTAAATCTAACCGACGGTTTTTTTGTAGTAATTTTTCCATCTAGCGAAAGTTGGAAAGTCCAATGTCAATGGGAAATTTGTAATATAGTGAATGGTGATTAATAATGATTCACTCTTCACTTATTTGTATTATAGCCCAATTACAATCCCAAAAAAATCCCTGTAAATAAAATATTTTGTTCACCTCTCAATATCGAGTATGATAAAGTACAACAGATTGAGGAAATAAATGGATTCAATCTTGGGCTACCGAATCGATAAATCAAATAAACATCTATTTAAATCAAACGAATGACTTTAAAACACCATTTACACAGCCTTTTTACCCATGCCCTGGTCCAATTGCAAGAACAAGGCGTGATTTCCAAAGAAATTTTTCAAGGCGACATTCAACTAGAACGGGCCCGTGACAGTCGTCATGGCGATTTTGCCTGTAATATAGCCATGCTGTTAGCCAAAACCGTGGGAAAACGTCCGCGGGAATTGGCCGAACAAATAATTAATCACATCCCCGCCCAAAATGAGTGGATTACCAAAATTGAAATCGCAGGGCCTGGCTTTATCAATCTCTTTTTAGCCCCTCATGCGTATTTTCAAGTAATAGATAACATCTTGACTGACAAAGAAAATTATGGACACAGTCAAATGGGGGCAGAAAAATCGGTGATGGTTGAATTTGTGTCTGCCAATCCCACAGGACCCTTACATGTCGGACATGGGCGCGGGGCCGCCTATGGAGATGCGTTGGCGAATCTACTGACGGTGGCAGGTTATCGCGTCCACCGCGAATATTATGTCAACGATGCTGGGCGGCAAATGGATATTTTGGCCACCAGTGTTTGGCTACGTTATTTAGAATTATGTGGCGAAACTATCACGTTTCCAGCCAATGGTTATCAAGGCGATTACATTTGGGATATTGCCGCTAATTTACATCGTGAACATGCCCAAGCCTTACAACATCCTGTCAGCGAAGTCTTTCAAAACCTGCCTTTAGATGCCCCTCAAGGAGGAGATAAAGAAGAGTATATTGACGCCTTGATTGAACGTTGTAAACACTTACTAGGTGAAGTAGCCTATCGCCATGTGTTTCACGAAGGGTTGGGCGTGATTTTAGCAGATATACGCCGTGATTTGGAACAATTTGGCGTCGTCTATGACCATTGGTTTTCCGAAACCAGTTTAACCGTGCCTGAGAATTTTGTACAAAAATCCATCAAGCAGTTGCAAGCGCAAGGGCATCTCTATGAACAAGAGGGGGCCCTTTGGTTTCGTTCCACGACCTTTGGAGATGAAAAAGATCGCGTATTGGTTCGTGAAAATGGCCAAGCCACCTATTTTGCTTCCGACATTGCTTACCATTTGAATAAATTAGAACGCGGTTTTAACCTCCTCATTAACATTTGGGGCGCCGACCATCATGGCTATATTCCACGAGTGAAGGCCGCGATTGGCGCATTGGGTGCCGATCCGAACTGTTTAACCGTGTTACTGGTACAATTTGCCACCCTCTACCGTGGTCAAGAACGTCTGCAAATGTCAACTCGTAGCGGCGAATTTGTCACCTTGCGCGAATTAAGAGAAGACGTTGGCCGCGATGCAGCCCGCTTCTTCTATGTGCAACGGAAGAGTGAACAACACCTGAATTTTGATTTAGAACTGGCCAAATCTCAATCGTTGGACAATCCCGTTTATTACATCCAATATGCCCATGCCAGAACCTCTAGCGTATTGCGCAGACTCGCTGACAGCCAATGGATCTGGACGCATTCAGCGGCCACTCTCCACCGTCTGGAGACTCCCCAGGAACAAGCATTAATCGTCTCCTTATCCCGTTATCCAGAAGTGATTGAAAGTGCCGCCGTTGCTTATGAACCGCATCAATTGACTTATTACCTCCGTGACGTGGCACAACATTTTCATACCTGTTATGACGTCCATAAAGTTTTGATAGAAGAAGATGAAGCGTTACGAAATGCCCGACTGAGTTTATTAGTCGCCACACAACAAGTGTTACGCAATGGATTAACTCTCATTGGGGTATCGGCCCCAGAAATGATGTGAGGGTGCATAGAGAAATTGGTAGTGATGCAATGTGGGTGATATTCATAAGAGTTGCCCTCACCCCCGGCCCCTCTCCCAGAGGGAGAGGGGGGAACGTCGGCACCAGTGGTTTTCTCCCCTCTCCCTCTGGGAGAGTGGCCGGAGGTGAGGGTAAACATATCACCCACATTGCATCACTACCGAGAAATTGAGTTTCTGAAAGAAACTCAGTTTCTGTTTTAGAGTCATGGAGAAACTGAGTTTTTTGTCGCAAATTAGAGGTTATCAATTATGGAAAATCGCCGTCGTCGTCCACGCTATGAAGAAGATATGGTAGGTTGTCCACCCCGCTGGACCTGGCTACTCGCGGGCATTCTGATAGGCATCTTTGCTTCATTTCTTTTCTACCTACGAGAAGTTGCCCCCCGTTTGCCTCAGTCTCCCCCACCTGCTACGGCGTCCCCCTCGACCACTTCGGTGCCAACAGCAGTAGAAACGGTTTCTTCTCCCCAAATTACGCCACCACCACCACCGACTGTTGCCCCCGGCAAAGCCCCTGTTCCACCAGACCCTGAAGCGGCCCCACGCTTTGAATTTTATGACCTTCTCCCCAAGGCTGAAGTCAAGGTGCCTTCTACGAATCGTACTCAATTGCCCAAAGATGATTTACCAGTCACCGCCCCCGGTAACTATTTGTTACAGGTTGGGTTATTTCGCGAGAAGCCTCAAGCGGAAGGTCTTCAGGCACATTTGGCTAACTTGGGTGTCAATGCCAACATTGGAATGGTCTCCACTCCAGAAGGGGAGGAATGGTATCGCGTACAAGTGGGTCCCTTTACGAATTTAGAGGAATTAAATCAGATGCGGGCGATGTTGTCAAGTCACGATATGGCAACGATTTTGTTGAAATTTTAGGTAGAGATGCAATCTGAGTTAAATATCGCGCAGTTTCGCGTCGGTCTGGAACTCTGACTGGAACTCTGATTGAGATGATTAAATGAGGACTCTGAAAGGAGGCTTGACTAATCATAGACCATCTGAAAATCATTCTAATCAGAGTTCAGACAGTTAACCCACATTGCTTCACTATCAAATTTTGGTAGTGATGCAATCTGGGGGTGAAATATCGTGCGGTTTCTCTTCGTCTTGAACTTTGATTTAGATGATTAAATGAAGGCTATGAAAGGAGGCTTGACTAATCATAGTCCATCTGAAAATCATTCTAATCATAGTTCAGACATTTCACCCACATTGCATCATTACCTGAAAATCATTCTAATCAGAGTTCAGACAGTTAACCCACATTGCATCACCACCCAAATTTTAAACTGGGAGTCCAAAACAGGTTTTGAACTCCGACAGGTTTTAGACTCCAACCACCCTACAACCAATTCCCCACCAACAAAAACGGCGCCCAATACCCTGGATGCCAATAACGGTCCTGCGAAATTAACTTCCTTTGCGCATTTTGCAACGCCTTGGCCTTCGTAATCCCAGGGGTGCCTAGCAATTGTCGATAAAATTCGGAAATCACCAAGGAGGTGGCTTCGTCATCGACAAACCATAGACTGGCAATGGCACTCCGCGCCCCGGATTTCAGGGCAACACCAGCCAATCCCAATGCTGCCTTGTCATTCCCGACGCCCGTTTTACATGCACTGAGTGTCAACAACTCCACTGGTTTATCGCGAAACCGACTTAACCCAATGATGTCTTGGAGTTTATCCATCGTCATCTTATCCTTGTAAGCCAGTAGATAAGTATGCGCCGGATCCGCATCAAATTCGCCATGCGTCGCTAAATGGATAACCGAATAGGGAGTCATTTTTAACTGGTCGCGCAAGGTGTCCACCGAATATTCGCCGTTCATCAAACGATGAGTTCGATTCTCGCCCACAATGCCTTGAATGGTATGAATTTCTTTTGGCACGTTACCCAATGGCGGATAGCCTTGAACGGCATCCGACAGGCCGATTAATAGCATTTTGCTATCTTCCCACCGAATCGGTTGTGGATCCGTTAAAGACAAACCTGGGGTGGTGACGATAGCAAATTTTTCTACCAAGAACTGTTTGCCATCATTCAGAGTGGAAAACGGAATCAAACGTAATTTGCCGTCTGGAACAATAATCAACGTATCCACCTGATTAGCCGCCAGTTGCCCTTCCACAGGTCGTATCATCCAGTCATAAATTTGACGCGACTCATATAAAAAGCGATTGTTGGGACGAGTTTGAAGTCCCAAACGTAACTTCCATGCCGTGTCATTCACCACCGTGGCAGGTACTGGAAGCACGATTTGTTGCAGATGACCACCCACACTCACCAGAACCTCTAAGCGTTCCGTCAATGGGATGGGATAAATCACAGCAGTTTTAGGCACTACGTTATCTAACAGCGTCTTCTTCGCGGCTAAGGCCACTACGCAATCATCCTGAAAATAGTTTTGCAACTCCGCCACCTTGGCCGCTTCAATGGTATTTCTAGCTTCCAACAACAACCGTTGCTTATCCGCCGGGTCCGACGTGGCACTGGCTTTTTGGAGAACTAAATCCGCCCATTCATAATAGACGGGGCGAACCATTTCATCAAACGTCCCAGGGGGCAGACGATAACCCACGTCGGTCATCAGTTGAATGGGGCTGAGAGTTTGACCGGCCAGTTGATATTGGGCAATGGCTTGGTCCGGTTGACCTTGCGCCTTAAAAAGGCGGGCGAGTTGCCAATACCAACGATAGAGAATATATGGATAGTAACCTTGTTTGGCAAAAAAGACCGCCTGTCTAGTCAACGTTAGGGCCTCTTCATAACGCTTTTGCGACTCATATAACTGGCCCCAATAGCCATACGCACTGGAAATCGTGCTGAAATCGTGCAACCGTTTCGCAATGCGCTGGGCATTTTGAAAAGCTGTCACGGCAAATTGTAACGTCTGTTGAGTCTCCATGGCAGACAACCCAGGTTCTTTCAAGAATTCCTGCGTCACCTGTTTTTCCTCCACCTCCAAATCCTCCGTCTCTTCATGCAACTCTTGCTGAACGGCCTGTTTCTCTTCCCCAAGATACTGGTCCTCTTGTAACACCTGTTGCGCCAGGAGTCCTACGGAGATGAGATGAGTCGCTTGCTGATGACTCTCAGGCAATTGATGAATCTGTTCCAAGGCAGCCACTAACGCCTCGTGTACCTTTGGCAAAGGACTGTGACGCAAATCCACCTTGACTTGATTGAGAGAAATTTTGACTACCAATTCTTGGTCTTTGGCCCGCTGGGCAAACTGACGGGCATCTTGATAAGCCTTGAGGGCTTCTGGAAAACTGCCTAGAATGGCCAACACATTGCCTTGGGTGTTCAAAGCCATTGCCAATAAATGCGGGTCTTGAGTGTGACGGGCATCGGCCACCGCCGCTTCAGCCAATTTTTGCGCATTTTCACTGCCGCCAATCGTTAACCAAGCATCGCTAAACTGGCTATATACCACGGCCCGTCGGGCCACATCTTGGCTTTGTTCGGCCAACGTTAGGGCTTGGTCAAGCATTTTGACGCTATTGCGGTGCATCCCCAAATTTTGATAAGCGGCGGCCAATCGTGTTAGGAGGTCAATCCGTTGACTGGGTGGGGCATCGTTGTCTTCCAAGGTTGCCAGGTATCTTTCCCACACTTTAGTTGCTTGTGGAAAATCACCTTGTTGAAACAGCGTATCCCCTTGAGAGAGTAAATCGTCAGGAGAATCGGTAGCGTAAAGGGAAGGGGTGATGGTTGTTAGCCAAATAAGAATGAATTGAAATAGAGTTTGTCGCATCATGGGTTAAGGTTACTGAGAATAACGAGGGGATTGGGCTGATAAAAGTAATATTCCCTTATGTACAAATTTATATGAATATTACTATAAAACTTGACTTTCATTGTGAAAAATATTGTAAATGAGAAATTTAAAAAAATCTAGTGATAGTTATCCACATTTATATTGCAAAAACTCAGGACTCCAAAGCGCAACTTTGTCATTACTCGAACAAAGCTACGCTTTTTTATTTTTGAAGAATGAAAGTTAGAAGAAGAATGAAAGTTAGAATATTAAAACATAGGTGGACTAGAGGCTTTAGCCGGAGGGCACCGGCTAAAGCCTCTAGTCCAGCAGGGCACCGGCTAAAGCCTCTAGTCCAGCAGGGCACCGGCGGAAGCCTCTAGCTAGAATCCTATGCTCAAATATAATCAATATTTCGTGTTGAAGTGTTTATCAATTTTGGGTAATGATGCAATGTGGAGGATTTCCTTGGGGGGCAATTCTTGTGGTTGTCCCCACTTCACCCATATTGCATCACTACCTGGTTTTGCATGGGCACAAAAAAAACCGGGCACTTTTCCGAAAGTACCCGGTTTTGGTATTGGGATGGTAATTATAGAGGAGAATAGTAGAGGATAATTTTATGGGGTTTTAAATCAAAAATTCCTAACAAAAACATGGTCGGAGCGACGGGATTTGAACCCGTGACCCCCATCACCCCAAAATGGTGCGCTACCAGGCTGCGCCACGCTCCGACTCTTTGACTCTAATTATATGGCGTGTGTTTTCATTTATCAAGATTTTTTTTAGATTTTTTTTCAGATAATTTTTCTTGTTGAGGTAACAGAATGATATATATAGATATTTTATTTATTTGCGGTTTTGAATAGGTTACCTATTAACTTTTTTCTAATCTGTCTATCCGTTGTTTAAGTTCACTCAATTCATGGAATAACTGGTCCATATTTTTTAATAACGAGGCGGTCAAGGTTTTATCCTCTGTCAAATAGGGCACCGGGCGTGGTTCTTGAATCGTATTCATAGCTGAATCAACCGCAGGGGAATATTCTTTCCAATACATTTGCCCCCGACCAAGCAACAACCAGTCTAGTGAAATTTTCTTTCTTTTTGCGACATCTACACAAATATGATAGGGAATGGTATTGCGATTCCGCCATGTACTAATCGTATTATAAGCAATACCTAAAAAATTAGCCAACTCATTATTATTTCTAGCACGAAAAACCTCAAACAACCTATCTATCACTTGGTTAGCTTCGTTCATACATATCGCAATTTGTTTAAAAAGTGTCGCATTCTTTGACAGTGTTACTGGTCTTTGATTTTATCCCCGTATACGGGCAATGCTGTTCAATTAAGGAATAAACCTCCCGAAATGAAAATACAGGTGGACTAGAGGCTTTAGCCGGTAGGCGCAGAACAGAATTGAAATTGCGGTGCCCCGCCTTCCGGCTAAAGCCTCTAGTCCACCGTTATTTTAATTCTTTAGCGGCTTTGTGCCCCTGCCAACCGGCTAAAGCCTCTAGTCCACCGTTATTTTAATTCTTTGGCCACTTTGTGCCCCTGCCAACCAGCTAAAGCCTCTAGTCCACCTGTATTTATAATTTCGGGGAGGCTTTTATTCTTTAATTTAATGACATTAAGGGGTGGGGTGGAATGATTGCATAAATCTCAATTGTCATGCTTGTCACTATAACATAAAAATCTAAAAAATTTAAATATGTCAAACCCAAATATTTTAAATTTTGCCACAATGTGGTATGATACAATCATTAAATAAATATCCTAATAAATTGTTATTTTGTGTCAAGTTAAGGTTAAAATATTTACATGAATACATTTGCCAAAGAAATCCTGCCTGTCAATATTGAAGATGAAATGAAACAATCCTATCTGGATTACGCCATGAGTGTTATTGTCGGAAGGGCGTTGCCAGATGTGCGAGATGGGCTAAAACCTGTTCATCGGCGTGTGTTATATGCAATGAATGGACTAGGTAATACATGGAATAAGCCTTATAAAAAATCTGCAAGAATTGTGGGCGAGACCTTGGGACGTTTACACCCGCATGGTGACACTTCCGTTTATGACACCATTGTACGCATGGCGCAACCTTTTTCCTTACGTTACATGCTAGTCGATGGGCAGGGGAATTTCGGTTCGATTGACAATGACGCCCCCGCTGCCATGCGTTATACCGAAATTCGGATGGCCAAAATCACCCAGGAATTATTGACGGACCTGGATAAGGAAACTGTTGATTTTGTTCCAAATTATGACGGTTCAGAAGAAGAACCGAGTATTTTTCCCACTCGTCTGCCCAATTTGTTAATCAATGGTTCCAGTGGCATTGCCGTTGGCATGGCGACGAATATCCCACCCCATAACTTGCGTGAAGTGATTAATGCCTGTGTCGCTTTGATTGAGACACCCAATTTGTTATTGGGGGACTTGATGAAATATATGCCTGGCCCAGATTTTCCAACCGCAGGGATTATTTATGGGGCCAATGGCATTGTCGAAGGTTATCGGACAGGACGTGGACGCATTTACATTCGGGCCCGCACGCAAATCGAAGAGGATGAAAATGGCAAACAAAGGATTGTGGCAATTGAATTGCCTTATCAAGTCAACAAAGCGCGGCTGGTAGAAAAAATTGCGGAACTGGTCAAAGACAAAAAACTGGAAGGCATCACCGAGTTGCGGGATGAATCGGATAAAGACGGCATTCGCGTTGTCATTGAACTGCGGCGGGGTGAAAATGCGGACGTGATTTTGAACAATTTGTATCAACAAACCCAATTGCAAATTGCCTTTGGCTTCAACATGGTCGCCTTGGTCAATGGGCAACCACGCCTGTTAAGTCTCAAGGAATTGATTGAATTTTTCCTGCGTCATCGTCGTGAAGTGGTGACACGCCGCACCGTTTTTGAAGTACGCAAAGCCAGAGACCGTGCGCATATTTTGGAAGGTTTAGCCATTGCCTTGACTAACATTGACGACATGATTGTCTTGATTAAAGGCGCCAAATCATCCCAGGAAGCCCGCGACGGTTTGTTGACCCGTGTCTGGCAACCGGGCGTGGTGACAAACATGTTGCAACACACCGGTGCCAACGCCTCCCGTCCAGAACAGTTGCCCGTCGAATTTGGCCTGAGTGAAGCTGGTTATCGTCTCTCAGAGGTTCAAGCCCAGGCCATTTTAGACTTACGGTTACACCGCTTGACCGGTTTGGAACAAGGCAAAATTTTGGAAGAATATCGAACTGTCTTAGACCACATTCAACAACTGCTAGAGATTCTCCATCACCAGGACCGCTTAATGCAGGTGATAAAAACAGAATTGTTAGCGGTCCGCGATGACTATGGCGATGCCCGCCGCACCGAAATTGTCTTGGATGGTGTCACCTTGCGCATGGAAGATTTGATTACGGAGGAGGACGTCGTAGTGACTCTCTCCCATGAAGGGTATGTCAAGTCTCAACCCGTCAGCAGTTATGCCTCTCAACGACGCGGCGGACGTGGCAAATCGGCCACTCAGATGAAAGACGAAGACTTTATTGATAAACTGTTTGTCGTCAGTACCCATGACACCATTTTATGTTTTAGCAGTGCTGGGAAAGCCTATTGGCTAAAAGTCTATGAATTACCCCAAGCCAGTCGCACCTCGCGGGGCCGACCGATAGTCAATTTATTGCCATTGGAGGACAAAGAACGCATCAACGCCGTGTTACCCGTCCGCGAATTTGTGGAGAACCGATTTGTGTTCATGGCCACGGCCAAAGGGACGGTCAAGAAAACCTCTCTCATTGAGTTTTCACGGCCTCGATCCAATGGAATCATTGCCTTGACTTTGGAAGAAAATGACCAAGTCATTGGTGTTGACATCACCGACGGTCAACAAGATGTCATGTTATTCAGCCGCGACGGCAAAGCCGTGCGTTTCAGTGAAGAAGCCGTGCGTACGGTGGGACGCACCGCCAAGGGTGTACGTGGCATTAACCTCTCCCCCGAAGACCGTGTCATCTCGTTGATTATCACTCATACAGGTGGCACCATCTTAACCGCCACCGTCAATGGTTTTGGCAAACGCACTCCCATCTTCGAATATCCCACCAAGGGACGCGGTGGCAAGGGTGTGATTGCCATCAAAACGTCGGAACGCAATGGTGAAGTCGTAGGCGCCATCCAAGTGGAAGACAATGATGACGTGATGTTAATTAGCAACAAAGGTACTTTAGTACGCACCCCTGTCAACGGCATTTCCGTCGTCAGTCGCAACACCCAAGGCGTCAGTTTAATTCGTTTGGCAGAAGGCGAACAACTAGTGGGAATCGAACGAGTCGTCGAATTAGGCGACAGTGGTAGCGACAGCAGTGGTGACAGCAATGATGAAAGTAGTGACAACAACAACAGTGAGAATGAAGACGACAGTGGTGTCTTCAACCCTGGTGAACCTAACGCGGAGGATAAAAACAATTGACAAGCGGCTTTGATAAAATGAGTTGGTCGATCCTAATTATAGCTATCGTGCTAGAAGTCTCTGGCACCATTTGCATGAAACTGTCAGAAGGCTTTACCAAAGTGGGACCTTCGATAGCCATGTTAATTTTTTACCTAGTCGGCTTGGCATTTTTAGCTGTCGCTTTGAGAAAAATTGACGTGAGTGTTGCTTACGCCATCTGGTCGGGATTAGGCACCGCATTAATAGCGGTGGTCGGTATGATATGGTTTAAAGAACCTATGTCGACGCTAAAGTTCGTGTCCTTGATGTTGATTATTTTGGGCGTAGTGGGGTTGAATTTACAAGCGGGGACATGAGAGAATCAGGACTCGTCTCAACCCCAGGTAATCATGACCTACCCCAGGAGTCCAAAGCTACGCTTTGGACTCCTGAATATCGTATCACCCAGGACTTACGCAACCACTTTTGTAACACTCGTTGATTTGATACCCCCCTATCCCCGTACACGGGGGGAATCACTCCCTCCCTGCGTGCGGGGAGGGTTGGGGAGGGGTGAATGCGTAAGTTCTATCACCTTTAAAATGAGGCTATCACTATGTTAAATTCGTTGCAAGACACTCCTTTAACTACTCTCTACAACGCTGCCGAACAAGGTAATTGTGAGGCACAATATCAACTGGGCTTAAAATATCTGAACGGTGACGGCGTTCCACATAGTTTGGTACAAGCTGCGCAATGGTTTCACAGCGCCGCTGAATTGGGCCAAGTAGATGCGCAATATCAACTCGGTTTACGATATGAACGAGGCGAAGGCGTTCCACAAAATTCGCAACAAGCCTGGCAATGGTTAATGACTGCGGCGGAGGGTGGGCAACCAGGGGCGTTAAGGAAAGTTGAGGAGAACCGACAAGAACGTTACAGAAATAGCATACAACTGATTAAGCAATGGATGAATGAAGATGATGGCTATGATGAACGAGTGTGGCCACAGATTAGACGGGAACTCCAAAAAAATACTTGGGGTTATTCTGAAGACGAAAAGGAGGAGGCATTAAGTGAAATTTCTCCTTGATACCGGTGTGCTAGGCGAATTTTGTCACCCGAACACCAAAAAATATTTGCCCAAAATAAATCTATTTTTGGACCATGTTGAACAAGGCAAAGATGGTGTTTTTATTCCTGAGATTGCTGATTATGAATTACGGCGAGAACTTCTACGTTTTGCCATGCGAAATAATCAAACAAACTCAAGGAGTTTGGAACGGCTAGACAATTTGGTTAGAGTTTATGGTTTTGAATATCTCCCCATGACCACGCCGATGTGGCGCCAAGCAGCCGAACTCTGGGCACACGCCCGAAACTTAGGGCAACCCATTGCCGACCCCAAAGAATTAGGTGGTGATGTGATTCTCGCTGCCCAAGCCTTGTCAGTAGGAGGTGTCGTGATTACCACTAATGTGAAACATCTGGCGCGATTTGTGGTGGCCAAGGGTTGGGATGAATTAATTGAGGAATGGACTGCTGAAATGGGATAATTTCTGGCGACAGGATAATGCTTGACAACTCGTTGCCAGTAATGGTAAATTAGTGTCTCTCGACTACTTACTATTCATTCCCCATGATATACCTCGCTTCCCACTCCCCGCGTCGGCGCCAATTACTTGACCAAATTCATGTCACTTATCAATCTCTAGCCGTTCACATCGATGAAACGCCTCATCCTCAAGAATCTCCTCAAGATTATGTTCAACGTCTCGCTTTCGCAAAAGCCCGTGCGGCCCGCACTCTCGTTGATACGAGTCACCCTATTTTAGCTGCCGATACCGCAGTCGTCTGTGATGCACAAATTTTTGGCAAACCTACGGATATCGAAGATGCGAAACAAATGCTGATTCAATTATCAGGACGTAGCCATCAAGTAATGACGGCCATCGCCCTGGTGACGCCTAATCAAGAAAAAGTCCGTCTCAATATCAGCCAGGTTTATTTTCGCGCACTCTCTGGTGCGGAAATAGACGCCTATATTACCACCGGTGAACCGCTTGACAAGGCCGGTAGTTATGCTATTCAAGGATTGGCGAGTATCTTTATAGAACGTTTGGAAGGCAGTTATTCTGGCGTCATGGGATTACCTTTGTATGAAACGGCTATGTTGTTGACAGAAATAGGAATCAATTCGCTTGCCAATGGAAAATGAATAATGGATAATGGATTTAAACGTAGCTAACGTAGGGTGGATTAAGCGAAGCGTATCCACCTGAATTTCTAAAGCGGTGGATACGCTTCGCTTAATCCACCCTACCTTAACTTAACGGCATTGCGCCTAAAACTTCTAGTCCACTATCCATTTTCCATTAAATCCACTATCCTATGGCTATTCGCGTCGCACTCAATCACCACACTCGCTATCGTTATGACCGCTTAGTGTCACTCTCTCCACATATTATTCGCTTGCGCCCGGCCCCTCACTGTCGGACGCCAATTCAGGCGTATTCATTAAAAGTCACGCCCACAGACCATTTTATCAACTGGCAACAAGACGCCTTTGGCAATTACCAGGCCCGTTTAGTCTTTTCCAAAAAAACTAGAGAACTGTCTGTAGAAGTGGACCTAGTCGCCGAAATGACGGTGATTAACCCTTTCGACTTCTTTTTAGAAGACTATGCGGAAGAATATCCGTTCACCTATACAGAAAAATTGGCGAAAGAACTGACTCCTTACTTAGAAGTTCAAGAACCAGGGCCACGACTGAAAGACTGGTTGGCGGGAGTGGACCGTCACACTCAACGTACCGTTCTATTTCTGGTATATCTCAATCAACGTCTCCAAAAAGACATCAGTTATACCGTCCGTATGGAACCAGGGGTACAAACCTGTGAAGACACTCTCCACAAAGCCACAGGTTCTTGTCGTGACACGGCCTGGTTACTGGTGCAAATTTTACGTCATCAGGGGTTGGCAGCCCGCTTTGTGTCAGGCTATCTCGTTCAACTTACCGCCGATGTCAAATCCCTAGATGGTCCTTCTGGTCCCACCGCGGATTTTACCGACCTCCATGCGTGGGCCGAAGTCTATCTCCCTGGCGCAGGTTGGGTAGGTCTCGACCCTACGTCTGGTCTGTTCGCAGGAGAAGGTCATATTCCTCTTGCCTGTACTCCAGACCCGGGCAATGCTTCTCCCATTACGGGTTTAGTGGACGACTGTGAAACCGAATTTGTCTTCTACAATAAAATTTCTCGTATTCACGAGGACCCGCGTGTCACCAAGCCTTATACTGAAACTCAATGGCAAACGATTGAGGCCCTGGGGCACCAAATTGATGCCGAGTTGCAAGCCAATGATGTCCGTTTGACCATGGGCGGAGAACCGACTTTTGTGTCCATTGACGACATGGATGGGGGCGAATGGAACATTGCTGCCTTAGGTGCCAACAAACGCAAATTAGCTGGGGTTCTCTTCAAACGTCTCCAAAATCGTTTTGCCCAGAGTGGCGTCCTCCAATATGGACAAGGTAAATGGTATCCCGGCGAACCTCTGCCCCGCTGGTCGTTAGGTTGTTTCTGGCGTCAAGATGGAGTTGCGGTGTGGCAAGAAGAACATTGGCTGGCCGAAGAAGACCAGAAATATGAATATACCCTCCAAGATGCCCAGCGGTTTATTCAGCAACTCTCACGTCGTTTGGGACTCTCTACCGATTACATCGTCGCAGGCTATGAAGATGTCCTTTATTATTTATGGAAAGAGGGCAATGTGCCTGCCAATCTTGACCCTAAAACGGCCACTCTCAAAGAAGATTTGGAACGGCAACGCCTCGCCCGTCTTCTCAGTCAACAAGGTCTAAATAACCCCACGGGCTTTGCCCTACCCATCCGTGGAAACGATAAGTCTAACGATAAGTCTCCAGATTCCGTTTCTTCACCAAAATGGACCAGCAGTCTCTGGGAATTTCGACGCGGTGCCATGTACCTCATCCCTGGGGATTCTCCCATGGGTCTCCGCTTACCGCTAGACTCGCTACCTTGGCTGGCCCCGGCGGAACGTGAGATTCAACCGGAACGGAGTCTGTTTGAACCTTCTCTGCCCCTCCAAGATTTTCATGGTGAGGTGACGCAACGTTATACCCAATGGTTTCAACCGCCACCTCCCAAGACTAAAGAAGGAACTCTTGAAAAAAGCACCATTACACAAGATGTACCCTTGCAAAAAGCCAAAGTCCCAGTGGAGATAGTACACAGTGCCCTTTGTGTCGAAGTACGCAACGGCGGTCTATATATTTTCCTACCTCCTCTAACATATTTGGAACACTATTTAGACTTAGTGGCTTGTGTTGAAACCACCGCCAAAGATTTAAAGGTGCCGATCTTCTTGGAAGGGTATGAACCGCCGAAAGACCCACGTCTGTTACGGTTCCATATCACTCCTGACCCCGGCGTGATTGAAGTCAACATTCACCCAGCCCACCGTTGGGATGAACTGGTTTACAACACCACCGTTCTGTATGAAGAAGCCTACTATGCCCGTTTAGGCACAGAGAAATTTATGTTAGATGGGCGTCATACTGGTACGGGCGGAGGCAATCACGTCACCCTTGGCGGGGCGACGCCTGCTGACAGTCCCATTTTGCGTCGCCCGGACGTATTGCGTAGTCTGATTACTTACTGGCAACATCATCCGAGTCTCTCTTACCTCTTTTCGGGCCTCTTCATTGGTCCCACCAGTCAAGCCCCGCGGATTGACGAAGCCCGGCACGAAAGTTTGTATGAACTGGAAATTGCTTTCCAACGCCTTCCTGAAGGCAAAAATGAGAGTCCATGGCTAGTGGACCGCCTCCTCCGCCACCTGCTTGTCGACCTCACGGGCAATACACACCGGGCTGAATTTTGCATTGACAAACTCTACTCTCCTGACACTGCTTCTGGTCGTTTGGGACTGGTCGAAATGCGGGCGTTTGAAATGCCTCCCCACGCCCGGATGAGTCTCATGCAAATGCTTCTCCTCCGCGCCTTGATTGCCCGGTTTTGGAAGACGCCTTACCTGCATCCGTTGGTTCGCTTTGGCACCGAATTGCATGACCGTTTCATGTTACCTCACTTTGTCCATCAAGACATTAAAGAAGTCATGGCCGAACTGCAAGACGCAGGCTATCCATTTCAACTGGAATGGTTTGATCCCTTCTTTGAATTTCGCTTTCCACACTATGGCACGGTTCACGTCCATGACATCGAATTATCTCTCAACATGGCCATTGAACCCTGGCATGTGTTAGGTGAAGAAGTGACGGCGTCTGGCACCGCCCGCTTTGTGGATTCCTCCGTCGAACGTCTCCAAGTCAAAGTCACGGGTTTAACGGATTCACGTTACGTCGTCGCTTGCAACGGGCGCCAGGTGCCATTACACAACACGGGTACGAAAGGAGAATATGTCGCAGGCGTCCGCTACCGCGCTTGGCAACCGCCTTCGGCGTTACATCCGACCATCCCTGTCCATGTGCCACTGGTGTTTGATATAATAGATACCTGGAATGGCCGTTCCATTGGTGGATGTACTTACCATGTCGCCCATCCTGGAGGCCGCCATTATGAGGCTTTTCCAGTCAATGCGTATGAGGCTGAATCACGCCGCATTTCGCGTTTTTACAGCTTTGGACATACCCCCGGCCCAGTTCAACCGCCATCGGAATTTCGTAGTTTATCAGGCTTTTACCCACAAGGACGTCCAGTGGGCCCCATGCAACCACCCAAGGAAGAACGCAATCCTGAATATCCCTACACTTTAGATTTGCGGCGCGAACGAGAATATGGTAAACTTCGACCATTGAAAGTTTTAGCTAAGTAAATTGGGTTTGAGAAACTTAGTTTCTTAAAAAACCGGTAGTGATGCAATCTGGGTGAAATATCGTACGGTTTCTCTTCGTCTTGAACTGTGATTGAGATGATTAAATGAGGGCTATGAAAGGAGGCTATGACTAATCAGAGTCCATCTGAAAATCATTCTAATCAAAGTTCAGACAGAGAACCCACATTGCATCACTACCAAAAAACCGGTAGTGATGCAATCTGGGTGAAATATCGTGCGGTTTCTCTTCGTCTTGAACTGTGATTGAGATGATTAAATGAGGGCTATGAAAGGAGGCTATGACTAATCAGAGTTCAGACAGAGAACCCACATTGCATCACTACCGATTTTTCCACGTCGCCAACAGCCTACGGCGTTAAACGTGTTAGGGTTATTTATCTTGGGGCGATTTTTGCAATTGGGTAGTGATGCAATGTGGGTGATGCCCCTAGACCTCCGAGGTCTTAAAGACCTCGGAGGTCTCTACCAAATATGACGGTAGGCCAATACTTTTTATCACCCACATTGCATCACTACCTGCAATTGAATTATCAAGAGGTAAGGTCTATGTTAAACTTAGATTTAACCAAATCGTTGGCAGTTCGGCAGTTACAACAAATGGCTAGGGACGAGGGAATCGCTAAAGGATTGTCCAAAGGACTGGCGGAAGGAAAAGCCAAGGGACTGGCGGAAGGAAAAGCCAAAGGAATCGCCGAAGGACGACTTGAGGAGGCCCAAGAGATGGTTTTAAAGGCCATCGATAAACGCTTTGGAACTGTGCCAAAAACGTTGTCCAATCAGATTTGTCGAATCAAGCAACCATCTGTGTTAGAAACGTTATTATGGCAGGTGTTCGGCAGTCAGGACTTGAGAACTTTCAAGACGGCACTCACTCAGGTGAAATAAGTGTTCACCACGCCAGGCGTTCAAAACATGCCAGGAGTTCAAAGCGTAGCTTTGTCTGATGCAATAAGTAGTGAAGCAGAAATTTTCTGGTATAATGACGCCTTTACCCTCACCCCCGGCCCCTCTCCCAGAGGGAGAGGGGCCGGGGGTGAGGGCGACGATTGAAAATACCGTAAAATTTCTGCTTCACTACTTACCACCTAATTTCTCGTTTTAAGGAATCATAACTTATGTATTTTGAAATTTCTCGTAAAGAACTACTTACCCCTCTCAAAATGGCAGTTAGCGTAGTCGAAGCACGACAGGCACGCGCCATTTTGGGCAACCTTCTCCTCAAAGTCAGCGACAATACGTTACGCTTAACGGCAACCGACGGTGAAGTCGAAATCACTTGTGCGGTGCCCCTAGAAGCAGGCTTAAAAAACGAAGATGCGGAGACCACTGTACCACGGAAAATTTTCGACATTGTGCGTTCTTTTCCAGATAACAGCGACATCCAAATCACCGAAGAAAATGACCATCTGTTGGTCAAATCGGGTAAAAGTCGTTTCAGCTTGTCAACGTTACCCACGGAAGACTTTCCAGCCAGCCCTCAAATTGAAGACGGTGCCGAATTTCGAATTGCCCAAAACCAATTCAAAGAGTTACTCCAAAAGACCTCCTTTTGTATTGCCGCCAACGATGTACGATACTATTTAATGGGCTTGCTACTTGAAATTCGAGAAGGCAAAATGTCCCTGGTAGGCACTGACGGTCATCGCATGGCAGTAGCCCAAACGGACTATGACAGCGACTCCGAAACGGCTGTTATCATTCCCCGAAAAGCGGTGTTAGAACTGACTAAGTTGCTAACCGATAGCGACGCTGAGATGGTCATTTCTTGTGACGATTCTCGGATTAAATTTGACATCAGCGAGTCTTTGACCATCAACAGCAAACTGATTGATGGTAGTTTTCCAGATTGGCGGAGTGTCGTTCCCATGATGGCTGATAAAGTGGTGACTGCGGATACCGCAATCTTGAAACAAACCTTGTCACGGGTTTCGATCTTGTCCAATGAAAAATACAAGGGAGTCAGATTAACTTTATCGGAAAACCAGTTAGTGGTCAATGCCAAAAATCCACAACAGGAAGAAGCCACCGAAGAACTTTCGGTAGATTATCCAGGTGAAGAAATGGAAATTGGCTTCAACGGCACCTACTTGTTAGAAGCCCTCAATGTCATTTCCACAGACCAGGTTCACTTGGCTTTTACAGATTCCAATTCCAGTGTGCTGATGACACAGGAAGGAAGTGACGTTTTTAAATGGATTATCATGCCGATGCGGCTGTAAAACACTGCTGGACTAGAGGCTTCAGCCGGTGAGAGGCTTCAGCCGGTGGACTAGAGGCTTCAGCCGGATGGTGCTGAACATAATTGAAATCGCGGGGCCCCGTCCCCGGCTAAAGCCTCTAGTCCACCACCACTTTAATTCTTGGGCCTCTTTAATTCCTTAACTTAATGGCATTGTGGCTAAAGCCTCTAGTCCATCGGTGCGTTTTTTTAAGAAACCTGACAGGTCTGAAAGACCTGTCAGGTTTTTCCCAGACTCACCATCCATTTCAAATTCAACAGGTTTATTTTAATTTCAATTGCTTTATCAATAAGAGGAAAATCAATTATGACATCTCACTTTAAACCCTTTGCCACAGCAGTAGGTTTTCTCAGTCTGATGAATCCCACTCTCTCCCCAGCGGCTAACAACGATTGGATTAAAGGCGTTTCCGTCGATGGTGTGGTCGAAGTAGAAGCCGGTTATGAGAAATTTGGTGATGAGAAACAAAGTGATATTGTATTAGCCACCGCCGTGTTAGGATTTACCGGCAAAGTCCATGAGTGGTCCACGGTTCGTCTCTCGTTCCTTTATGAACAAGATGTTACTCCCCTGCAAATCGACGAGTCTTACATCACCTTGGGCAACCTGAATGTGTCTCCCGTCTATCTCAAAGTCGGACAAGTCTATCTGCCATTTGGTAGATATGAAACCCAGTTGATTTCTGATCCAGTTACTTATGATATGGCTGACACTCTCGAACAAATTGCCCAAGTGGGTTTTGAATCCGGCGGGGCATACGGTTCAGTCTATGCTTATAACGGCGAGACTCTCAAGGACGGTGGTGACGATATGATGGATCATTATGGCGCAACGTTAGGTTTTGCCAAGGAAACTGAAAACCTAAATATTGACGTGGGTGTGGACTACATCAATGATTTCGGCGACCTTATAGGTCCCCGCAACGTACTGACAGGAGTAGGTAACTGGGCGGGTTATGATTATGTGAATGGCATTGCAGGTCATGCAAACCTCAGTGTAGCAGGCTTCACGGTCATTGCCGAATACTTGAGTGCTTTAGACCAATTTAAACCTGCTTTCCTCACTAATTTTGATGGCAGTGGGGCAGAACCCAAGGCGTGGTATGCAGAACTGGGTTACACTCTCCAGTTAGGTGGCAAGGGGGCAACGTTTGCTTTGAGTTATCAAGCCACTGAAGATGCGGTAGCCATTGGCTTGCCTAAAGAATGTTACTTGGGCGGTGTCTCCGTGGAAGTCGTTGATAACACCTCGGTTTCTTTAGAATACAAGCGTGGTACAGATTACGAAATCAGTGAAGGAGGCACTGGTGAAGACAGCGATGCAGTGACAATGCAAGTTGCCGTAGAATTTTAAATGTTCTGAAATGACTCCTGAGTGGGTGACTGCGAACCACCTTTGACGGTTGAAGATTGACTTAGTAAAACACCACTCACTTGATTGAACATCATTTTTGAAAAGGACTTACACACTCACCCCACCCCAACCCTCCCCGCACACGGGGAGGGAGTCATTCCCCCCGCGTACGGAGGGGCTAGGGGGGGATGTCAACTCAACGAGTGACAAAAATAGTTGCGTAAGTCCTGTTGAAAAGAAACTTAGTTTCTCGCGGTACGATTCAATCAAGTGGAATTTGCTATATCAAACGGAACGTGGTAGGCTTTGAGAGTCAATCAAGATCACCACGATATTTAATCAACTTCTTTATGAGGTAAACAGCAATGTGGATGCGATATTGGTTTTTATATATAGGGAATGACAGAGACGGAAGACTTCCCTGGCGCGGTAGATGGGTGCGGCAGTTTGTGGCAGGTGTGCTTGTTTTTTTAGGTCTGTGGTTTCCGGTTGTCAGTGTTGCGCAAGAACTCACCGTTCCACAAGCAGTGCTAGATAGTCTGAATCAAACCGATTCAGCGCGTGTTATCATTGGGTTGAAAATGAGAACTCTAACGGAAGGGACGTTAAGTAGTCCCACTGCGGTTGCTAGTCAACGGGAAAGCATAGCATATCTTCAAGCCCAGTTCCTAAATCAACTGAATGAAGATGTGTGGGGACTCTCAGGTATTGGTGGAATTGCCTCTGATATGATGGGTAGGTTTGCGATCAAAGCGGAAGTGTCGTTTCAGACCATTCCTTACCTGGCGATGACCGTAGATAGCTGGGTATTGACCCATATCCAAAACAACCCATATATCAGTAGCATTGAAGAGGATAGAATTGTACCTCCTACCTTGAGTGAAAGTGTACCCTTAATTGGTGCGGACCTGGCTTGGACGGAAGGGTATACGGGTGCAGGTCAAGCGGTTGCCGTGCTAGATACGGGGGTGGATAAAGGTCACTCCTTTTTTACCGGGAAGGTCATTGCGGAAGCCTGTTACTCAACCACTGACTTCATGAATGGTTCTACCACGGTTTGTCCTAACGGCAGCCGTCAACAGATTGGAATCGGGGCCGGCGTTTCTTGTGACAGTGGCATTTCTGGTTGCGCCCATGGTACTCACGTAGCAGGAATCGCGGCAGGCAACGGTTCTCTCAAAGGAGTGGCTAAGGATGCCAATATTATTGCAATTCAAGTGTTCTCTCGCTTTAACAGTTCCTCTTCGTGCGGGACCCGCCCTGCGCCATGTGCCCTTAGCTACACTTCTGACCAAAATAGCGGTTTAGAAGAAGTTCTCACTTTGCATCAGAGTGGAATTAAAATTGCGGCCGTAAATGTGAGTATTGGAGGAGGTAAGTACTTCACGGCATGTGATTCTAAAAATTATTCCACTAAGGCGGCCATTGATAATCTTCGTTCAGTGGGAATAGCCACGGTTATTTCTTCGGGTAACGATGGTTATACTGACAGCATTGGTTCTCCCGCATGTATCTCTTCGGCGGTGAGTGTCGGTGCCACTGATAAAACTGACAATGTCGCATCTTATTCAAACAGTGCTTCAATGTTGAAGGTGTTAGCCCCTGGTTCAAGTATTACCTCCTCAGTTCCAGCCGATGGAACGGCTGCGTGGAATGGTACTTCTATGGCGGCCCCACACGTTGCCGGGGCTTGGGCAGTTTTAAAATCAGCAGTTCCTAACGCTACGGTGAGTCAAGCACTGAACTGCTTAACCACGACAGGTCAATCCATTTATGATTCACGTAATGGTATTACGAAACCACGTATTAAAGTGGATGCGGCCATCACTTGCTTGGTACCTCCACCCACGCTTGAAGTTGCACCCACCTCCTATAATTTTGGAAATGTCACCGTTGGCAGTTTTTCAACTGCACAGACGATAACTCTCTCAAACACGGGCGGGAAGGACTTGGTATTGGCAACCATCAATCTAGTCAATGCGATTGATTTTGTTCTCAATGATACCTGTTCTAATACCACTCTGGTACCCAAACAAACATGTTCTATCCGCGTGGTGTTCGGTCCTCAATCTGCCGGAACCAAAGCCACCACTCTCTCGATTCCTTCTAATGATCCGAACCGAAGCACGGTTACGGTGTCATTGACAGGTAATGGGGTCGCCTTGATTCCAAATATCGAAGTCACTCCAACTTCCCGCAATTTTGGAAATGTCAGTGTTGACACCACAACCACCATCCAAACTTTTATCGTCTCTAATACGGGAAATACTAATCTGTCACTGGGGACGTTGAGTTGGACCGGTACGCCAGGAGAATTTCTAGCAACCAATGGTTGTACCAATGGACTCACCTTGGCGCCGGCGGTCGCGTGTTCCATCACAGTGGCTTTTCAACCACAAAGCCCAGGGGCGAAGAGTGCTACTTTTTCCCTGGCTTCCAATGATCCTGACACTTCCAATTTGTTGGTGACGGTGACAGGCAATGGTGTGTTTCCAAATATCCAGGTGACTCCAACGATCGTTCATTTTGGCAATGTGAAGGTAGGTGCCACTTCAACCACTCAAGTCGTTACCGTTTCCAATATGGGTGATGGAAATTTGTCTATACAACCGTTGACCTTGAGTGCTAACACTGAATTTGCCTTCGTCAGCAACGGATGTTCGGGTATCACTCTGGCCCCTAATGGAACTTGTTCGGTTGCCATCCGCTTCCAACCAACCACGGCAAATACTCAGAGTGGTAGTCTTTCTATACCCTCCAATGATCCTGATACTTCCAATTGGTCAGTGACCTTGACAGGTAAAGGTATTATAGTACCCTCATTGGGTTGCGAGTCCCCTGCTACGGGGACTGCGTTGACTCCTACCATTGTCTCCATCCAAGATGGTAGCTGGACTGATATAAATACCTGGGATGTCGGAGATCGTTACCCGAACTTATCCAGTGATGTGGTCTTAGTCAACAATCACATTATCACTGATCTCCCCGCCAAGATAACTATCGACACGTTATGCAATCATGGTACGTTGTCAAGCAGAACGGATTCGTCCCTGGAAATTCAGGCGAAAGGTGGATTCTACAATTATGCGAGTGGCATCATCAAAGGTGAAGATGGTGCAAATGATCCGACTTCCAGTGCTTGTCATATCGGAAAAGATGTCACGTTAAAGGCGGCCGCGGGTGTCCAAAGTCACGATAAATATGGTGACCTGTGGTATTATACCCACCGTAGCACCAGTCCCATTGTGAACGATGGTAAAATTCTCGGTGGTGCTGGTCAAGATGGCACCTCCTGCGGTGGCAAAGGAGGTAATGTTACCGTGTTAGGGCATGGCATTACTAACCACTCTCTCGCCGAAATCAAAGCAGGGAACGGTGGCACAGCCAGTGCTGGCAAAGGTGGAGAGGGAGGCCGTGCCCAAGTCTTCGGCAAACTTGGTGGGAGTGGTTGGGGCGGCGCCGGCTTCGTTAACAGCCAAGGGAGTATAGTCGGCGGCAATGGCGGCAATGGTTCTTCAGTGGCTGGTCGAGGGGGTAACCTATGGATCGTAGGTATTCCCAAGGTCCAGTTGGGGCCCGACCTAACCAATACAGATGGATGTATGCAGTGTTCTACCATTGACCGAATAGGACATTATGCTGGCACTGGTGGAACGCCTAATGGTCAAAATGGTTGGGTACAAATTGAACCCAGTGTCATTTCAATCACGGCAGGCGAACAGGCCGAGATTAATGGTAGCGAGGTGACCATTTTTGGAGGCGATGACTGGACCTTGAATTTAAGCGATGCGAATAGTACCGTCGTCGAAGCCACTGACAATATCACATTGGCGGTTGGTAATAACAGCGTGATCGACCTGCGTGGCAATCGTAGTGCCATTCTGAAGGCTGGTGGGGAAGTGAAAATTTTTTCCAATCAGGTGTTATTAGACCCCGGTGTAACCTTGTCAGACATTATCGAAGCACCCAAGATTACTCCCGCACCTAGCAAGATTCTGCGAAATGTTATGCTGTCTGGTTCAAGTCAAGTGGCAGGCCAACCAGGGGTCACTTTACCCATTCGCTTTACAATCAGCAATGGAGGTCCACAAGATGATACTTATCAAGTGGTCACGAGTAACTCGACAGGTTGGCGTTCAGAAACGACGGTTGCTGTTCAAGGTCTGGATTCTCTTGATGTGGAACTGGGAGTTAAGTTACCTTCTCAGATTGGAGATGCGAAAGTCATCACGATAGTAGCCACTTCACAGTCCGACCCAGAAGCCACCTCAAGTATGGAGGTTCGCGCCGTTGTCACCGCAGAGGGTGAAAAAGGGGATGTCAATCTGATTGGCAGTGGTGATACGACCACAGATAGTGACGGTTACCTCTCCATCACACCGATTTGTACGCCTACCCCAGACGTACCGATGTTAGGCGATTGGCACTGTGATTGGCTGGTAGAACTGAGTCCTGACGCGCCCGAGGCGATAGCCAAAGACGTTCAAGTGACCGTCACGATACCCACAGGTGTCACGGTTCAAACAGCCACTGCCGAGGTGGGTGACCTTACCTCTGACTCGACTCAGGTTCGCTGGACTCTCCATGACCTCAGTACCACGGGCGTGAATCATGCCACCCTCTCCTTGGCCATGAAACTAACCGATATGTACTTGTTAGCCATCACCCAACAAGCAACCGTCACGGCGACGAACTACCCCGCGCAAACCGCCCGGGCCCGCACCGCTATCCTGATTGACGACTCGATAAAAGTGGACCTAGCCTTAGTCATAGACATCACCGGCAGTATGCGAAGCGAAATGGATGGCCTCAAGGCGGCCTTGGAGAAATTCATTGCCACCCTTGACGCCCGCCAATCCCCCACAGTTGCCTTAGTGGTTTTCAAAGACGTGGCGACGGTGAAAGCCTTTACCAAGGACCTCACGATGCTTCTCAAGATCATTGACACCTTGAAAGCCGATGGCGGTGGTACGTGCCACGAAGCATCAGTGGAGGCGTTAGCGAAAGTCGCCCGCCATGTTAAAGCAGGGGGTCAAATCTGGTTTGCCACCGATGCGTCACCTTATCCTGACTCTGATGTGCCAGCGGTTCTGGACTTATTAAAGACTCAGAACATTCGCTTCCATGCCACGGTGACGGGAGATTGTAGGGAAGTCAATAGTCTAAATGAATAGACGCACGAAGAAACTCAGTTTCTTTGAAAAAACTGAGTTTCTGGCCACCGTTGATTTCAGATGAGTTGCGTTAATCCTAGATTACTTCGCTACCATTCTATCTCGCAAATATGACACCTTCAATGACGACTTAGGTTTCAACTTAGGTGGTGCCGATTGTCTCTTATGATGCACCAGTAATAACGCCAACGCACAAGAAGCCATGCGGCTGAGAACCGTGTCAGCGCGACTGGTTAAGGCAATGGGGACTCGGGCACCTAAGACGATTCCAGAGGATTGTGCGCCAGAGAGATATTCCAGTTGTTTAGCTAACATATTGCCAGCTTCCAAATCTGGGGCAACCAGTATATCGGCACGTCCTGCCACATCTGATTCAATCCCTTTAATGCGGGCCGCTTCTTCCGAAATCGCATTGTCAAAAGCCAGCGGACCGTCAATGAGGCCACCGGTGATTTGCTTACGATGGGCCATTTTACATATCGCGGCCGCTTCTAAAGTAGAACGCATTTTCATGTTGACCGTTTCCACAGCGGCTAAGATGGCCACTTTGGGTTGTTCCAATTTCAAAGCGTGGGCTAAGTCAATGGCATTTTGGACAATGTCCACCTTCTCTTCTAAAGAAGGGTCAATATTAATCGCGGCGTCCGTGATAAATAAAGGACGTGGATGGCCGGGGACATCCATCATAAAGACGTGACTCATCCGACGCGCCGTGGAAATCCCCGTCCCCCGTTGTACGGCGGCCCGCATCAATTCGTCAGTATGCAAACTGCCCTTCATAATCGCATCCACTTCCCCCGCCCGGGCCAGCGCAACGGCCTTAGTAGCCGCTTCATGACTGTGTTCCGTGTCAATCACCTGATATTGCGATAAATCAATGCCTTCCTGTTCTGCGATGGCTTGAATTTTTAACAGGGGACCTACGATAACAGGGATGATAAGATTGGCCCGACTGGCGTCAATGGCACCCAGTAGAGAATTACGGTCCGCGGGGTGGACGATGGCCATCCGAATGGGGTCGTAGTCAGCCGTCATCGCCACCAAGCGTTCCAATTGGGCCCCTGGATTGGCTACCTGAAATTTGGGTAACACAGCCTTCGGACGCTTAATTTTTTCAGATGGGGCAAAGACTTCAGCCTGACCCGTGCAAACCAATTCTTGGTTGGCATCTATCGTTTGACAGTCAAACGTGACCGTCTGTTCCTGGGAATTTTTGTCAACCACCTTGATAGTCACCGTCAAGGTATCGCCTAACATAATGGGGCGATGAAATTTCAAATCCTGTTTGCGGTAAACCGTCCCTGCCCCTGGTAATTGAGTGCCTAGCAAATTTGAAATTAAAGCGGCACTCCATAAACTATGTCCACTCAACTTTTGAGATTGCTGGTCTTGGGCAAATTCGCTATCTGTATGAGTGGGATTGACATCGCCCGACATGAGGGCAAACAGATGAATATCATCTGCGGTCAATATGCGTGTCAATGTCGCAGAATCACCGGGATGAATTTCATCAAAGGTTTTATTTTCAATAAATTCCATAACATGTAACCTCGCTGCGGAATCTTTTAGGAATTGGGTATTGCGTTTCATAATGTTTTACCTCATTTAGTGTAGCATTTTTCAGCCATTTTGTATTATTTAATATTGCTTGCATTTTTTTCTCCAAAATAGGTAAGTGGTTGAAAATAATAATGATATGAATTTATGTTGCACCCCTTGTATTGCAGTGCAATAATATATGGCTATTCTTGTCTCTGTTAATAATTCTAGCATATCACTTTGAGTTTGACAGCCCTTTATGAAAAATATTTAATGACTTATGTTGCGCTACAACATCACCGCCCGCGTATGTTGAAATTCCTTGTGACTTTTATCCTGGTGGTGTTTGGAAAAATGAGGGGGAAAGGGTGCGTTATTAACGCACCCTACTTGCTGTTTGCAACGTAGCAACGTAGGGTGCGTTAGGCGCGTGTGTTTGCGCCGTAACGCACCTTTGTTGAAATTTCCTAACGCACCTTTGTTGACATTCCCTGTGACTTTTGTCCTGATGGTGTTTGGAAAAATGGGGGAAAGGGTGCGTTAGTAACGCACCCTACATTCATTCAATATCACAGAAACTTAGTTTCTCTCTTTTCTATATTCATTCAATTCCAAAGGTGTAACCCATGACCAAGGTCTCCACCCCCAACGGTTTTACTTTAAACCAAGTTTTTGAAGGCCATTCTGAAACCATCAATCGTTTGGATTTTTCCCCAGATGGTCATCTCCTGGCTTCGTCTTCCTTTGATGGCACGATTATTTTTTGGGAACTTCGCACCGGCCAATTACAACGTCGCTTTAAAACGGCTTCAGGTTATCCACGTACTTTGAAATTTTCTCCTGATGGCGTTTGGTTGGCGGTAGGATGCCATGATAAAACGATTCAGTTATGGCATCATGGTAAACTAGAACATACGTTAGTCAAACATCAGGGGAGTGTGAATACCGTCGGTTGGTCCCCCGATAATCGTTGGTTGGCTTCAGGGGCCGAAGATGGGAAAGTTATCCTCTGGGATACGCAATCTTGGCAAGTTTGTCAAATTCTCACCGGTCATTCCAGAAGTGTCAATACGCTAGAATTTTCGCCTACAGGGGACTATCTTGCATCTGGTGCAGATGATAAGTTGATTCAGTTTTGGTCACCATTGACAGGCCAATTGCAACGGACTCTCAAAGGACACACTGGGATGGTCTTAAACGTGGCTTGTTCGCCCACGCAACCCTTGCTACTATCGGCTGCCAGTGATAAAACGATTCGAGTGTGGGAGACCGAGACGGGACGCCTTCTCAGAGTGTTAGAAGGACATACGGATGTGGTTTATAAACTGGCATTTTCCCATGATGGGCAATTACTGGCTTCTCAGGGGGATGACCACACCGTGCGATTTTGGCGAGGAGATGCGAGTGCCCCGGTGGCCGTGTTGGAGGAGTCTGCGGAATCTCAATTATGGTTGGGTGGTTTGGCCTTTCATCCGCAACAACCTTGGCTGGCTACGTTGGGAGATAAAAGTCGGGTGATTCGGCTATGGCAGTTGGATATTCAAGCCATTTTGGCACAGCAACCGGTGAAAAATCGCCGCCGAACGGGTTTAACCGAATGGTGGACTAAAATTCGTCAGTGGGTGAACACCGCCACCGTTTCGGCGCCTGTCACCGCTACCACCACTGCGTCTTTGGTGGGGCCAACATCTGCTTCTCCACCACCTGTTTTGCTATCTCCTCCCGTGCATTATACTACGGCTAAAATTGCCCTAGTGGGAGACAGTGGCGTAGGCAAAACGGGTTTAGGTTGGCGAATTGCCCACGGTCATTTTAAGGAACACGCTTCGACGCATGGTCAACAATTTTGGGTGATTGAAGACTTTGGCGCGACTCGTGAAGATGGTACCGAATGTGAAGCAGTCTTATGGGATTTGGCGGGGCAACCGGATTATCGTTTAATTCATGCGTTGTTTTTAGACGACGTGGATTTAGCCTTGGTATTATTTGACCCCACGCATCCCCACGAACCGCTAAAAGGCGTTGAATACTGGCTAAATCAGTTACATCATCATTGTCTCAAGAGAACCTGTCACAGTATTTTAGTTGGGGCACGGGTGGACCGCGGGATGCCTACTTTGACGAAGGAGGAGTTGCAACATTTTTGTCAAACGCAGAAAGTGACGCATGGTTATCTTCTTAGCAGCGCGGCAACGGGTGAAGGATTGTCAGAATTGATGCAGCGGATTCGCCAGGCGATTTGTTGGGAGGAGATGACCACTACCGTGACGACGGTCACGTTTAGGCGCATTAAAGATTTTGTATTAGCGTTGAAAGAAGATAATCAGAGAACCGCGGTGTTATGGAGTCCTGCCCATATTCGTACTCAACTGTCGCAACTGGACCCACACTGGCAATTTAGCGAAGCCGAATTGCTGACCGCCTTGCAACATTTAGCCACGCATGGCTATGTCTCTCTTTTGCGCAGTTCTCAGGGTGAAACTTTTATCCTTCTCGTTCCAGAATTGCTAACCAATTTAGCCTCCTCATTAGTGTTAGAAGCACGTCGCCATGAGAAGGGACTAGGGGCTTTGGAAGAACAGCGAGTGTTGTGTGGAGGATATAAATTGGCCGAACTGCAATCCCTGTTACCGAAAGAACAGGAAGTGTTACTGGACGCGACCCTGGTTCTCTTTTTAGAACACACGGTTTGCTTTCGGGAACCGTTTGAAGGTCAAACCCTATTGGTCTTTCCTAGCTTGATTAATCAAAAACGGCCGGCTTTGGATAAGGTCCCCATGGTGGAAGACGTTTCTTATACGGTGACCGGGGCGGTAGAAAATATTTATGCCTCGCTAGTGGTCTTGTTAGGATATACCAATATGTTCACCCGTATCCATCACTGGCAAAATCAAGCCCAATATGAGATTGGGGGTGGGGTCAGAATGGCAGAGGCAGAGAGAGAAGCACGAATGGAATTATGTGGTTTCCACAAATTGGAAGAACGTGAAGGGGAACTGGAGTTGGTCTTATCTTTCAGTCGTTATACTCAAGAAGCCAATAAAGTTTTATTTAGACAGTTAGTCGAACGTTTTCTACAGGGACGCGAAGTGACGGTGACTTCTTATTGGCCAGTGGTGTGTAGCGTCTGTGGCTATCAACAGGAACGTAGCGAAGTCACGAAACGCTTGAAAACTAGCAAGTCATTTATGTTTTGTGGCGAATGTGGTGGCAAAATTAAATTGTCCAGCGTCTCTGGTGAAGAGAAGGAACCGCGGGACGAAAAAACGGTGAAAACGGTAGAAACTGGCGAAGTTCTTGCAGAACGGCACCTGTTGGAATCTGAACAATTGTTAGCCTACGGACGTACTCAATTTGCCAAGGCGTTAGTGTGGGTCAAAGGATATTTACGAGACCGTACCCCCTCGCAACCCTCGCCCAGTTGTTTTATCAGCTATGCGTGGGGGGTGCCTGAACACGAACGATGGGTACGCAAATTTGCAGAGGACATGTTAGATGGGGGAGTCGAAGTGATTTTAGACGATTGGGATAATGCCATTATTGGTTCTAGCGTCCCTCGTTTTATTAGTCGTTTAGAAACCTGCGATTTCATTGTGGTCGTGGGTACGCCACTGTTTTTAGATAAATATCAAAATCGAGTGTCTGCCACAGGCAGCGTGGTGGCTGCGGAAGTGGATTTAATTGCCCAACGGTTGATTCGCACGGAGACGGAAAAAAGTACCGTGTTACCAATTCTGTTAGCAGGTGAGGACCGTACCTCTTTACCCGCTTTATTGAGAGGACGTTCTTATGCGGATTTTCGGGACAGCATTTTTTATTTTAGTCGATTATTTGATTTGCTGTTAACCATGTATCGGATTGATTTTCGGGATTCTAGTGTACGTGATTTGCGAGAAGAGTTACGGGCAGAGGCGCAACGGGGGAGATGAGAGAAGTTTCAACAGGGGGTATTGGTGGACTAGAGGCTTCAGCCGGTGAACGTGCCACAGCCCCCGGCTGAAGCCTCTAGTCCCGCTTTATATAAATGCCGGACCAGAGACTTTAGTCGGAAGAAGTACTGGTGGACTAGAGGCTTTAGCCGGTGGCTTTCGCAACTTCATCTCCCCTAACCTTGTACCTCTTGTTACCCAAGACGACTTCAAAACCCACGACGTTGTTGAATTATCTTTAACACCTCTTCAGCAAATCGTCGGTTCACTTCGTGAGAAAAATGGAAACCATCACGGGCAGTATTTTTCGGGTTGTCCGCCGGGGCAAGAGTATGAGAACTCAGCGTGGGTATATCATTCTCAACAATCGTCTTAGCCAATGCCTGGTATAAATGGTCCGCATAGCCGCGAATATTAAAAAGCAGGAGTAACGGTATTTGACCGTCATTACGGACTTGATGGACAAACTCTGTGACTATCCAACGTAACGTGTGAATCACTTCAGCGTTTTCATTAAACCCGCGCTGTGGGTGGTAAATGCCACTTTTGACTTCCCGTGCCACCTTCTTAGCCCAGGACCTGCGCAAAAATCGGAGAAGTACAAAGTCATCCATGACATTTTCAGAGAAGAGAAAAGGATGATAATAACTGTCTTCGGTGCGCAACTCTTGAACATATTTTTCCCACAAAACTGGGTCGTGTAAAACACGTCGAAAATCGTCCACTGTGCGAATGGTCGGCCACACTTCTTCAATATGGTCTCCCACTTGATGGTATCTGGGATAGGTATAGGGAAGTGGATATTCAAATTCTTGATTTAAGCCTGTGATGGTCGTCATTCCTAAGACATTGGAAGAACTGATTCCCATGACCACCACTTGCGCAGAATGTCTGCCACGGTCCAGTTGATAAAGTTTGTAAGAATGATTGGGAGGCGCCGCAGGACCGCCTAAAAAGCGTACGGTCACCTGCGGTGCCACCTTTTCCAAAGCGATTCCCAGATGTTGGACGAAAGACATCCCATACATGGCTACTAACAATCCATCTGGCGTTTTGGGAAGCGTGGGTTTCGTCTGCCAACGGGTAGAGTCAAGCCATCCCGTCAGCGTAACGGGAATGGTCGTCTCATCGGTCGGTCCCACCATGCGACGAATCTTGCCTTCCACCGACCGTCCATATTCCAAATATCGTTGGAGGGCGTTAGGTTCTGCCGGTGGCAAACGATAGGGTACCGCCAGATACAGGATGATTTCGAAAATCAATAACCATAACAGTGTCCCGCCAAGCACTGTGGCAGTGGTAAGCACAGGTGAGTCTTTAGAAGGCGAAGTAAATAAATTCTTGAGTGGCATTGCTGATTCCCGCCATGAGTAAAAAGATCAGAGAAGCATACAATAAAGTACGCAGTAACAGGGGCCAACGTTGATAGTAACGTGGTGTATTAGTGACGTATTGATAAGCCTCTAAACCGAAGAGAAGAGGAATACCGATAGCTGTCGCGATAGGGATGGAAAAATTGACGCTGGTGTGCAAGGTAAAGTCCAAAAATACCGTGTTGGTAAAGTTCATCACCTGGTCTAACGAGGACGCCCGAAATAGCATTCGTCCATAGTTGACGGCCTGAAAGAAGAGAAAAATTTGCACGATTTTGGTCAAGTTGAGAGTGGGTGGTTCTGAGGTTCGAGACGGTTTCACTCCTCTGGCGACAAACCAGAGACGGTTCAGACAGACCATGATACCTTGGTAGGTACCCCACAGAATAAAGTTCCAGGCGGCCCCATGCCAAACGCCACTGAGGAAAACGGTCAACATGATGTTGCGTTGTGCTTTCCATTCACCGTGCCGGTTGCCACCTAACGGGAAGTACAGATAATCCCGTAACCAACTGGCGAGGCTAACGTGCCACCGGTCCCAATATTCTCTGGGGGAGGAGGCAAACATAGGGAGATTGAAATTAGTCATGAGTTCAAACCCCATGAGTTTTGCGGTGCCACGCGCTATGTCAGAGTAGCCGGAAAAGTCACCGTAAATTTGCACTGAAAACAGGTAGGTTGCTAAAATAATATCCATCGCGGTCGGTTGGGCGGTGGTCATCCCATAGACTTGATCCACTCCTCCTGCAACTCCATCGGCAATGACAATCTTTTTAAACAGTCCCCACAGAATCAGGAAACTACCGCGACAGATCTGGTCATACGTGATAGTACGTGGTTTCTGAACTTGGGGAAGTAAGTTTGTGGCCCGTTCAATCGGACCTGCCACCAGTTGCGGAAAAAAGGAGACATAGAGGGCGAAGTCCCAAAAATTTTGGGTTGCTGGTAAATCTTTCCGATACACGTCAATGGTATAACTCATTGCCTGAAACGTGTAAAAAGAGATGCCCACTGGCAAGAGGATGTGCAAAACTGGAAGATGGGGTTGCAGACCGAGTAGTTGTAGGAAATCGGCCATGGTGTCCACAAAGAAGCCCAGGTATTTGAAGACACCTAACAATCCCAGGTTGATGACTACCGTAACAATGAGAATGAGACGACGTTTATGGGTGTCGTTCAGGGTTTCTATCAGGAGGGCAGCCACGTAATTCAACGCAGTGGAAAACAGCAATAAACTCAAAAATCGCCAGTCCCAGTAGCCATAGAAGAAGTAACTGGCAACTAACAGCAAATAATTTTGAAAACGATGTGGTAAGACCAAATAAGGCAGGTAAACCACTATCATGAAAATGACAAACTCAAAGGTGGCAAAATTCACAAAAACCTCAATAAGGAAGACAGGTGGTGATATTACGCAGGAGTTCAAAGCACCACTTTGCCACCTGACAAAGCGACGCTTTGGACTCCTGATGTTTAGTAAAGCTAAGTATAGAATAATAAAAATAGGGTAGTGATGCAATGTGGGTGATATGTTTCCCCTCTCCCCCGGCCCCTCTCCCAGAGGGAGAGGGGAGAAAACCACTGGTGCCGCCTGTCTCCCCACGCCCGTAGGGTGAGGGGCCGGGGGTGAGGGTAACTTGAATATCACCCACATTGCATCACTACCAAAAATAGAATAATAAAAATGGATTTGTTTGTCAAATCTTTTTTATGCAAAGTTTCCCGGAAATTAAAGCGTCGGTGGATTAGAGGCTTTAGCCGGGGAAAGCGTCGGTGGACTAGAGGCTTTAGCCGGTGGGAATCGTCCACCAATATCTTTTGAAGACAGATTCAGGATTATTCTGAACCCTCACAATGAAACTCATAGATGAATACCACTACCAATTACTCCGACAATTTTTTATTCATTCAACCCAATCTTAAAAATTTAGTTGCTTTGACTCACCAAGCCCGACAATTATCTGAGAAATTTCAATCTCATACAGCGACTCCAGACGATTTAAAAACGATGGGTAGCCAATTATGGGAAACGATTCAAATAGACTTGGAAGCAACCCCCTTAACGCCGAAACGAATAGTCATTGACAGTGATAACATGGCAGTCCAAAATTTGCCTTGGGAATGTTTGTACCATCCCCAAATTGGATTTTTAGGGAGACATCCTGACTATACAGTGGCGCGTCAAATGTTAACCAAAGATACTCAAATTTTTCAAAATGTTCCAACTGTGCCTGTAGGTCCCTTAAACATTTTACTGTTCACGACTCAACCAGAGAACATACCACAACAGCCATTAGAGACCGACGTTGAACAACACGCGGTGCGCACCACTTTGGCACCTTGGATAAAACAAGGTTGGGTACACTTATATGCACCCGATGATGGACGTTTTGCCACGCTGGTAGAATTATTGAACACTCAAGAATGGCATCTCGTATTACTCTCCGGCCATACGTTATTCACCTCCCCTGCCACCTCACACCAGTCTCACTATCCGCTATCCGCTATCCGCTATCCACTATCCGCTATCCGCTATCCGCTATCCGCTATCCGCTATCCGCTATCCGCTATCCTCTATCCTCTATCTTCTCAAGCCTTTTTGATATTTGAAAGTGATGACGGAACGGGTGAAGCTGTCACGATGCATCAACTGGTTGACGCATTCCAAGACAGTTTGGTACAATGTGTTGTCATTGCCGCTTGTCAATCTGGAAAATGTTTAGAACCGGGAGAAACCAATTTATCTTTCTCACTGACTCAAGCTGGCCTTCCGCATGTGATTGGAATGCGTGAATCTCTCGTGGACCGCGCCGGTTGTGTGTTTGTGCAAGCCTTTTGTCAAGCCTTAGCCCAACAAGCACCAGTGGACTTGGCTGTGCAACAGGGACGGCGGGCCATGTTGATCTTGTTAAAGGAGAATGAAGTATGGCAAACTCATCGACATGAAACTCAAGTTGACCATAGTGTCAGACAATGGAGTGTGCCCATGTTGCTGACTCGTGACCCCACGCGCCCCCTCGTGAATTGGAATTTTACTCCAACGGCCCGTCCGCCTCGCTGTGTGGGGAAGACGGGCGACTTGTCACCTAAATTATTCATAGGTCGCCGCCGGGAATTACGCATATTGGGAGAAGCCTTGCGGTGTGGTAAGATAACCAAGTTATTGATAAGAGGGGAGGGCGGAATAGGCAAAACGGCATTGGCAGGTCAATTGGTGACGACTTTGACAGAACTGGGGTATCGTGTGCTATTCTATCCACTCCCCAAAGGCAGTGAGTTAGAATCCTATTTATCGACATTTGCCACCGAACATTGGATAATTTGGTGGGATGGGTGGGAACCAGGATTTGAAGGTGACGTTGACAAAGCGGTGGAATTAGAACGTATCAGCGGCTATTTAGGAAATCGTCCGCGAATGTTACTGACTTCTCGTGTATCCATCCCACACGCCAACGATTTTTCCGAATATTGTCTGACTTGCCCTGAGTACCATGACTTTTGGCGTTATACTCGGCAACTGGGTTTGCCTCATCCAGATTTACAAATTCGTTGGATTTATGAAGTATTACATGGTAACTTTAAAGGAGTACAATTGTTACAAAGCCTGCCTACCTGCACTCAGGCCCAGGGGTTGAAAACTCAGTTGGCTTTAGTGCGACGCTATTTGCGGGCTTATTCACAGTGATTCACCGGTGGAGTGGAGGCTTTAGCCGCAATGCCATTAAGTTAAGGTGGAGTGGAGGCTTTAGCCGGCCGGCAGTAGGCATCACCCCCTACTAAAATTGCGGGGCACCTACCGCCGGCCGGCTAAAGCTTCCACGCCACCGTATCTTAACTTAATGGCATTGAGGCTTTAGCCGGCCGGCCGTAGGCATCACCCCCCACTCAAATTGCGGGGCGCCTACCGCCGGCCGGCTAAAGCCTCCACTCCAGCGGCGTGTTCCTTAACTTAGTGACATTGCGGCTTTAGCCTCTAGTCCACCCGAAGTTTAATTGGTAGGAAAATTCCATCCCAGCCAAGGGACCTGGCAAAAATTATTTCGAAGTATTGAACTGATAACAACTGACTCAAATAAATTATGATCCGCAGTATGACCGCCTTCGCTCGTATTGAGCAACAAGAACCGTGGGGACAGCTATGTTGGGAATTGCGTTCCGTCAATCACCGCTATTTGGAAACGTCCATTCGCTTACCAGAAGATTTTCGGCGTTTGGAAGTGACGATACGAGAACGTTTACAACAACACCTCAAACGTGGTAAAGTCGATGGTACCTTGTATTTTCAGATAAATAAAGACCATCAATTAAATTTGAAGAATGTCAATTTATCTGTGGTACAACAATTGTGGCACGCCATGCAGGCGATAAATGGCGTGACCGGCTATACCACACCACCCACCGCATTAGAGATGTTACGTTGGCCGGGCGTGCTGGAAACCAGCATCCTCGACCTGGACCAAGTCAGTGAGGGAATCCTGCATCTCTTTGATACTGTGTTGGCACAACTGTTAACTCAACGAGAACGGGAAGGGATGCAATTGGCCACGTTGATGGATCAACGTTGTCTGGCCATTGCTAAGGAAGTCGAATACGTTCGCAATGAATTACCTAGCATTTTACAAGCACAACGGGAACGTTTGCAACAACGTCTGGCAGAGTTGACTGAACAGATTAATACAAACAGCGAACGACTCGAACAAGAAATGGTGATTTTGGCCAATAAAATGGATGTGTCGGAAGAGTTAGAAAGGCTAGAAACGCACTTGGAGGAGATTCGGCAGATGTTAAGTCAAGCCCCAGCGACTGGCATTGGCAGACGGTTAGATTTTTTGGTACAAGAACTCCATCGTGAAGCCAACACGCTGGGGGCCAAAGCCAATCATATTAACACCACACGGCATGTTGTGGAGTTAAAGGTGTTAATTGAACAAATGCGGGAACAGACGCAAAATATTGAATGATCGGTCTGGTGCAACCGCATCCTAGAAACTTAGTTTCTTACAACCTTCTGTAGTGATATTCATATAAACACGTATTCGCTGGAGCGCAATAAGAATTATTGCACGGGGCGCCCGCGTAGCGGCGCGAAGTAGCGCAATAATTCTTATTGCGCTCCAGATGGAATTGTACAAGTTTGGGGGAATAAGTAGTGAAGCAGAAATTTTCTGGTATAATGACGCCCTTACCCTCACCCCCGGCCCCTCTTCCTACGGGCGTGGGGAGAAAACCACTGGTGTTGCCTGTCTCCCCACGCCCTCTGGGAGAGGGGCCGGGGGGTGAGGGCGACGATTGAAAATACCGTAAAATTTCTGCTTCGGTACTTATCATTATAGAGGCAATTGCATCCTAGAAATTAAGTTTGCCTTCCGAAACTTAGTTTCTTATCACCCCCTTGTTTTTTACCACCCCTTGCAAAGACAAGGCTAAGTCAGGAGGAGAAGAATTTTATGAACAAAGGCAATTTATATATCGTTTCGGCCCCTTCTGGGGCGGGTAAAACCAGTTTAGTCAACGCTTTGATAGCGAGTATGGACAATCTAACCATTTCCATTTCGCATACCACTCGCGCCCCCCGACCCGGCGAAATTCATGGGACAAACTACCATTTTGTCTCCCAAGATGAATTTATGGAGATGTTGACCCGCAATTTATTTTTGGAACATGCCCAAGTGTTTGATAACTATTATGGCACTTCGGAACTTTGGGTGGCCAGTCAACTGAATCAAGGTATGGACGTGATTTTAGAAATTGACTGGCAAGGGGCGCAACAGGTGCGTCGTCTTAGACCGGAGAGCATCGGCATTTTTATTTTGCCACCGTCACGGGCGATTCTGGAACAACGATTGCGGCGGCGCGGTCAAGACAGTGACGAAGTGATTGCGCGTCGAATGCGGTCTGCCATTGATGAAATCAGTCATTATGTAGAATACGATTACTTGGTGGTCAATGACGACTTTAACACCGCCCTCAAAGATTTACAAACCATCGTTTATAGTCAGAGGTTAACTCAACTGTGTCAAGCACCCAAACTGGAAAAACTATTGACCGAATTGCTATCTTGAACTTGGAATCTCACCCGTTAGTCACGCCCACCCATTTGGTTACGGCCGTGGATGAAATCGGTCAACTCCATCAAGTGCAAGTTGCAGAAGAGGTACCGTTGACGTTATTTGTAGATGACTGTGAACTGGTCACTTTAATGACGTTGTGTACTCACCCAGCGGCATTGGCGTTGGGATATTTAAGAACGCAAGGGTTGATCAAGGAATTGAATGAAATTCAATCCGTACAACTCAATTGGCCAGATCACTTGCTTCAAATCCGCACCGTTTCTGGAGTGGCGGAGTGGCAACCGAGAATTAATCAACGAATCGTGACAACTGGCTGTGGTCATGGTACCGTCGTCAAACATCTCGCCTTTGGGGAAGATTTCCATTTACCGATGATAACGGTCAAACGATCACTGATTGATGCCGTCTTGCAACAAGTCAATGACCATAATGAAGTGTATCGCCAGGCCGGTGGAGTTCATGGCTGCGCGTTATGTCAAGGCACTAAGATTCTCGCTTTTGTAGAAGATGTAGGTCGTCATAATGCGACCGACACAATGGCAGGGTTAATGTGGTTACACAAATGGTCGGGGGAGGATAAAATGTTTTATACCACGGGACGATTGACGGCGGAAATGGTGATGAAAGTAGCCCAGTTAGGTATTCCAGTCTTGTTATCACGTTCCGGGGTGACGGCAATGGGCATTCAACTGGCGCAGAAGGTAGGAATGACTTTGATTGCCAACGCCAGGGGACAACATTTTTTGATGTTTAACGGGAAACTGGAGAATGGATAATAACATAAGGTCAGGAATCCAAAGCGTAGTTTTGTGCGTGACAAAGCTACGCTTTGGACTCATGGCTTTGAGAAAGTAGCATGTAGGGTGGATTAAGCGAAGCGTATCCACCAAAAAGCTACGCAAGTTTCAAGTCTCCAACATTCTCAGATGGTCTTGCGCCTGCATATCCCCCTGTTTAGCGGCCTTCCGAAACCAGCGTTTCGCTTGAGTCAGATTTTGTTTGACTCCCTCCCCTTTAGCATACATCAAACCGAGAGTTTTTTGCGCCTCCGTATCTCCTTGCTGGGCCGCGATTTTTACCCAACTTAAAGCCTTCGTCAACAGGGTCGAGGAACGCTGACTGTTAGCCACGGTCTTCACTGGTGAGATAATCATGTAACCTTTTCTAACTTCTAGTCCATTGATGTCAACCTGGGAAAACTCCGCAGGGTTATTCTGTTCCGCTAGAAATTGTTGCAATGCTTTAATAAAGAGGTTATCGACATCCAGTAAAATGACGGCGCCCAGTTGATTCATTTCCTGACGAGAGAGGACCGCTTGAATGGTATTCACCACATATCTTAACGCTTCCATGTCTTCTTCTGGCAAACTTTCGGAACATAAGATCGCATCCCAGTGGTATGGTGAACGTTCTTTTTCCAGTAGTGCGAATAATTTACAAGGTCCTCTTTCCTGGGCGATAGTTTGGGCCACGGTATGAAATTTTTCCAACCAATTGTTCATTGCTTCCATAATCTATTTTAAGATTTTTAGTAAAGTTTCGGTTGCAGTAAACATGTCAAGTACCGTTTGCTGGGTATGTAACCCTAATGGTTCATAGCGATTTTCAGGATTCCATCTTTCGACCACCGACCATTCGAGAAGAAATTGACTTTTGATTTTCTCTTTGACTCCAGAAAAGAGGAGTAACGTATTGAGGTCATGAGTCTTCAAAAATCGTGCATTCTGAAAATACAGTTCATAGTATTTACAGAAATCGCTTTTATCGAGTTCGTATAATTTCCGAAAACGCCGGCTTGTTAACGATTTTCCGGTCATATCACAAACCATCTGAAGAAATTCTTTATTCGTATCAGGAAAATTCGGCCATCTTAACGTTTTGCAGATTCGGGCTTTCAATGCTAACTCAATGGCATAGCCGCATAAATAAGCAGCCGCATCATATCGTTGGCCTGCAAATAGGATTTGTGAATCGGTTAATCGGGCAACTGCCAATGTTCGAAGTTCAGTTCTAGTAATCATAACATGATTTTAGCGAAGTTCCTCTCTAGCATGTAGGGTGGATTAAGCGAAGCGTATCCACCGAAAAGCCCGTTAGGTGGATACGCTTCGCTTAATCCACCCTACGGATAATTTTGGGTGGACACTATCCCTTTTTCATCAACTCAATAATCTCCTTCAAATAACCAATCTCCTTCTTTTGCTGTTCAACCAGCAACCGCGCCTTTTCCAGTTCATGTTCAAGAGTGGCGGACGCACCTGAAAAATTGAATGACTGGCTATCATTGGAAGTATGAGAATGATGAATAGAAAGTTTAAAAATGAGTCCCCGATCCAAGCTAAATAAATCTGCTATTTCTACCTCCAACAACTTCGCAATCTGTTCCAATCTGGACAACTGAACATCTGTTTCACCACGTTCAATTCTCTCATAAGCCTTTTTTGACAGGTTTAATAACTCTGCCATCGTCTCTTGGTTCCAGCCTTTTAAGTCTCTTAGGATACGAAGGTTTTGATGGAGTTTGTTCATAACATGAGAGTCTATTCTGAGGTAACTTGCGGCAGATTTTACCATTATGTAAAATAATTTGTCAACTTTTATCGCCCGCCGTTTAACGGGGACTTATACCCCGTGTGACGACCACAAAAGGGTAGTGTGAGGGAGTAGAAAAATTAGGGGATTGGTCTTATTATAAAGAGGTGGAAAGATTTTGTCAAAAAGTTTTCCCAAGGCAATGTTCTAAAATGTTGTTCAATACAAGAGGTATTTTATTATGTGCAAGCTAAGAGGCTGTATTTTCAGCCTATTTTGGTTGTTCACGCTGTTGCTATATGGACAAGTGGCGGTGGCAAACGACTGCAACACGGTTACAGATGGCCTAGTTGCTTGCTATCATTTTGAGGGCAATGCACAGGATGGAAGTGGAAATGGAAATGATGGCACGGTCAACGGTGCTACTTTGACCACAGACCGGTTTGGTAATCTCAACGGTGCGTACAGCTTTGATGGAATCAATGATTATCTCAGTTTACCGAATAAGGTATCTGGTGATTTCAGCGTGGTATTTTGGGTTAAAACTGCCAAAAGCGCCCCCGCAGGAACTAATTGGTTTGAAGGATGGGGATTAATAGACGCTGAAGTATGTGGCGTGACTAATGATTGGGGACTGGCATTGATCGATGGTGGTAAAATTAGCTTTGGAATAGTTAACTATAACACTACCATCAAATCAACTTCGCTAGTTAATGATTCAGACTGGCATTTGATTGTTGGTACTAGAAACCAAAATAGTGGTGTTTTTCAACTGTATGTGGATGGTGCCTTACAAGCCACAGGGGAAGGTAGTAAAAACTTGCTACAAGCGGCCCCATGGATTGGAGTTGGCAACAATCCTTGCGATGTATCAGCGAATCGACGGTGGTTTGATGGTGTGATAGATGATGTACGTATTTACAATCGTACTCTTTCGGATGAGGAAATTCAGCAACTGTCTCCAGTTAACGATACTTCTATCACCCAATCCACTTACCTGGGCTGTTTCAGAGATAATGATAAAGCTGATCTTTGGGGCACGAATGGTCGTGATTTGTCAGGGCTGATTTTGGTGGACGATAATATGACCACAGAACTTTGTATAGCTTCTTGTCAAGGTTTTACTTATGCTGCCACACAATATAGTAAAGCATGTTTCTGTGGAAACAGTTATGGCAAATATGGCACAGCCAGCAATTGTGATATGCCTTGTCCAGGTAACTCTGGACAAATATGTGGAGGAGGTTGGGCAAATAGTGTTTATGTAGTCAAGACTAGCCCTGCACTCAAGTTTCCTGAACCAACAGTTTTTCCTTGTCCATGTCCATCACTTGGACCAGCCCGCGCTACTGATACTAACGGTAAATCGGTTATCACTTCGACCAAACATGAAGCCGGCATTTCCGTCAACAACCAACCACCCGTCATCCAGGTCATACAAAACTTATCTGACACGGTGAACGTTGCAGGCGACATCATTGTGGACCCAGTGGATGTCGGCCAACCGGTGGACATTTTCGTCTATGCGGCAGCCACCTTCCCAGGTCTCAGTGCGGTCTCCTACTACATGTTAGGCCCCGGCTTAACTATCTTGCCTTGGAACCAACAACCAGCTAGTTTAGTGGCCTTCTCCAATGGAACGTTGGGAGTGGTGCAAACGGTGCAAATGTACAGTGGCACCTTTTTCTACCCAGGAACGCTGAAAGTCTATTTTGGCTACCGCTTACCTAACGGAATAGTGGTGACTAGCAACACACCGATTGATATTTCGATAGAACCGTAAGGGGAACGAAAAACCGAGTTTTTTCAAAAACTCGGTTTTTTTGGGCTGGACGGGAACGAAAAACCGAGTTTTTGAAAAAACTCGGTTTTTTTTTGGTGGAGAATTGATATAATAATGATTGAAGAACCTCTCCCCCCTGTTCAACTAAGAGGATAAAACCATGAACTTACTCCCCCCTCTCCCCCTTCACCCTTCCTTCTTCAATCCGTTGGAAAGATACTCGGAAGACGAATGGGAACAACTCGATCCTGACTGGCGAAGTGAATTGGAAACGTTGTATGTGCTAAACAATCCAGTTCTGCGTGAGAAAGTGGAAAGAGGACTGGAAAGTTATCGCCAAGGAAAAGGATATATTCCTACCACAGAAGAATTGAGATTGATAGAAGATGCGTAACCTAAGTTTTGAAGGTGATTCCTGGGAAGATTACGAAACTCTAAGAATACAGGATAAAAAACTCCATCAAAAGCTTTGTACCATGTTGCGAGAAATGCGACGTAGCCAAGACCCCTCGAAAGGAACAGGACACCCTGAACCGCTGAAACATCGCTACCCAAGTTGCTATTCTCGACACTTGTCAAAGAAAGACCGGTTAATCTATCGATTTGACCAGGACTGTCTTTATATCATTTCGATTGGCGGACATTATGGAGATAAATAGCTGGCGTTATCTTCATTTCAGGATAGAACAATGAGGCGATGGAAATTGAAGAAACCGAGTTTTTGAAAAAACTCGGTTTTTGGGGGCTGGGCGGGAACGAAAAACCGAGTTTTTGAAAAAATTCGGTTTTTTTGAAGGGACGATATGATAGAATGATTATTGGTAGTGATGCACAAGGTAGTGGTTTAAACCTGACAGGTCTCGCAGACCTGTCAGGTTTGAGAACCGTCATCACTACCTGATTATTCAACTTTAAATACTTCACTTCCAAAATTATTTTTCTCAAATGAACATTCAATATGTCACAGACCCTCAAGGGAATCCTATCAGTGTCATGTTACCCATTCAATTCTGGCTACAAATTGCTAAAAGGCTAATGATTGATAAGCCCCAACATGACCGTGAGGATAGCATTCCAACACCCCAAGACATGCTAGAAAAAGCTTTGCAACGTTTTTATGCCTTACCAGTCTCACAATTGGGCAACGTACCTGAAACGCCTTCGGCTTATCAAGGTCGAGTATTATCTTTAGAAGAAATGGAAGAAGCCATCCAAGCGCATATTAGTCAATCACTATGATGGTAATAGACACCAACATTTTAGTACGTTACTTAGTCAAGGACGATAAACCACAGGAACGGCTTGCTACACAGTTTCTTCGTGAACATCCGTGTCTTATTTTAAAGACCGTGTTATTAGAAGTCGTCTGGGTACTCAGTTCAAAGACTGGTTATAATCTGCCGCGTGAAACCGTGGTTTCAAAAATCAGGCATTTGTTGCGTTTACCTAATGTCACTATGGAGGACTTAGCCAATGTCGTTTTAGCTTTAGAATGGTATGAAGAAGGAATGGATTTTGCCGATGCGTTGCACTTGTCTTCCAGTTTGAATGCCAGTGGTTTTGCAACTTTTGATGGAAAAGTTGCTAAGAAAGCCACCTTATTAAATATTCATCATCCGGTTATTTTGTTATCAACCGAGTGAGAAACAAAAAACTAGCGTGTGTGCAATACTCCTTTTCGTGCATGAAACCGCTGAAACGTTGAAGTAGTTCGCCAGTGAGGGAATGGCACTCAGTTAAACAACGGGGTATTTTCACCGGCTAAAGCCTCTACTCCAACAGTCCAATTGAAGAAACCGAGTTTTTGAAAAAACTCGTTTTTTTTTGAATGACCATCTGATATAATATTCTCAAAATCTTCTACTCATCACCCCAAAGAGAAAATTCGATGACGACACTCACTCTTTCCCCCGGCGGACAACTCACTCTCCCGCCAGACGTATTACAACAAACTACTTGGAAACACGCCGATAAATTAGTGATGCTTTGCTTAGGTGATGTTTTGGTGTTACGGCCGGCCCTGTCCTCCAAAACGGCTGACATTTCTGATTTAGCAGGCTTTTTCAAACGGCAGAGTCTCCCACTCACCACCGAAGAACTATGTCAGCCGGTGGAGTTAACTGAGGAACCTGCGTTATGATAGTTGCGGTTGATACCAATATTATGATTCGCCTGGCCGTGCAAGATGATGAGGTGCATTACAAAAAAGTCTTGGCTTTGTTAAGAGAACATGATTTCTATATCAGTAAAACCGTTCAACTCGAAATGGAATGGGTGTTGCGTTCTCGTTATAAGCAATCTCGCCAAAACATAGCTGATTTCTTCACCTTGTTATTACAAAAAACTAAAATCATTTGTGAAAACGAGGATGAACTCATGAATGCAATTAGCTGGTATCGTTTGGGTGCTGATTTTGCCGACGCTATGCACTTAGCGACTATCAAAGACAGAAGGTTTTATACCTTTGATGCGAGTTTTTGTAAACAGGCTATCAGGGAAGGATTTGCACCACCAATTAATATTTTGTAATCAATGAACCTAATTATCGCGGGACTAGAGGCTTTCGCCGGTGGAAGGTTGGCATACCACCGAAGAAAAGGATAACTTGACACTGGTTTTCACCCATAATCTCGCCGTACCTTACATTCAACTTTTCAATGAGGATAGCACTATGAACCCACTCCCCCCCCTCCCCCTTCACCCTTCCTTTTTCAATCCGTTGGAAAGATACTCGGAAGCCGAATGGGAACAACTCGATCCCGACTGGCGAAGTGAATTGGAAACGTTGTATGTGCTAAACAATCCAGTTCTGCGTGAGAAAACCGACAGAGGTTTGGAAGCTTTTTACCGCGGCGAATTCTTTGAAGTGACGCCTCAACAACTGGGAATCGATTTGGATGAATGAAATGTTATGAGGTCATTATTGTTTACTCAGGATGCTTGGCGTGATTATGTGCAAGTGACTGCGGCAGACCGCAAACTACAGAAAAAATTCAATGATATTATTGAAGAAATGTTACGTAGCCAAGACCCCTCGAAAGGAACAGGACACCCTGAACCGCTGAAACATCGCTACCCAAGTTGCTATTCTCGACACTTGTCAAAAAAAGACCGGTTAATTTATCGATTTGACCAGGATTGTCTTTATATCATTTCGATTGGCGGACATTATGGGGATAAATAGCTGGCTTCATCTCAGGATAGAACCATAAGGCGAGGAAAATTGAAAAAACCGAGTTTTTTCAAAAACTCGGTTTTTTTTGGTTGATGAGTTGATATAATAGTTACCGAACCTTGAACACTTCAACACCACCACCATTTTTATTCCTTTACTTAGAAGAAAAATATGTCCGTTACTGAAAAGTTTGATGGAAAAGTGGCTAAGAAAGCCACTTTGTTAAATATTCATCACCCGGTTATTTTGTTATCAAAAGCGTAGTTTTGTGCGTGACAAAGCTACGCTTTTTCCTCCTGGAGAATTCTATGATATAATGGGTTGAAGATATAAACACAGGAATCTTTCAATAATGACTCGATTAAGATGTGATTTTCATATTCATACAACGAATAGTGATGGGACGTGTTCTATTCAAGAAGTGTTGCAATTATACGCCCGGCAACGGTTTGATGTGATTGCTATCACTGACCATGCGGTAGAACAAGCGTCGTTACGAGAATTTGCATTGCAAGGGGGGCCGCAGACGGTGACTCAGGAAACGTTTGCTGACTATTTGCATTTGTTGGAAAAGGCTAAAAAAGAGGCACGAGAGAGGTATGATTTACATTTAATTCCTGGAATAGAGGTGACCAATAATACGAAAGAATACCATATCTTGGCGTTAGATGTGAAAGAATGGATTGACCCCGATTGGTCGGTACCTGAGATTGTGGCAGAGATTCATCGGCAAGGGGCAATTGCGGTGGCTTGTCATCCTGCTAAGAAAGAGGGGGAGGTGTTACAAGGGCCGTTTCGGCATTTGTATGAGAATCGGGAGAAATACCGAACGTTGTTTGATGCATGGGAAGTGGCCAATCGTTATCATTTGTTTCCGTCAATCGGCTTGCTGAAAGTGCCCTTTTTGGCTAATTCAGATTTGCATCGTCCGAACCATATTTTTTCATGGAAGACGTTATTGACGGCTGAGAAGTTTAATATGGCTTCGGTGAAACAGGCAATCTGCAAGGGGGAACGGGCGATTTTTTGGCATGGGTGAAGGAGTCCAAAACAGGTTTTGGACTCCGTGGTTTTGGACGCCGCGGTTCTAAATTTTGGTAGTGATGCAATGTGGGTGATATGTTTACCCTCACCCCCGGCCCCTCTCCCTCTGGGAGAGGGGCCGGGGGTGAGGGCAACTCCATGAATATCACCCAGATTGCATCACTACCTAAATTTCCACGACAAAAATGGACCCCTGTGGCTGATTCGTTTTAATAAAAATTCTGCCGCCGTGGGCATCTACAGCCATTTTACAAAAGGTTAAACCCAGTCCAATTTGTGGTATGCCTTTGCGTTTCATGTCCACCACTTCAAATTTTTCAAACACGCGAGTGCGATATTCTTCGGGGATGCCAGGGCCTTCGTCAATGACTTGTAAACATAAATGAGGTTTATCATCAATATGTTTAGCAGGTTCTAAGCGTAACGTCACGGTCGTATCCCCAGGCGAATATTGCAAGGCATTGGCCAGTAAATTGGCAATCACGCGGCGGAATAAATTGCTGTCTAAGGACATTTCTAAAGGTAGTTCTGGTAATTGAAGTTGCAGTTTAATTCCTTTGGAGTGGGCGATAATGCTAAAGTGTTGTTCGGCATCTAGGGCCAGTTGGTTCACATCCACAAGAGACAAACTCAGTAGCAATTTACTTTGTTCCATCTTGGCCATCATCAGCATGTCGTTGACAAAGGAATCTAAACGTTCAGCGGCCAGACGTATCATTTCCAGATGTTTCAGCAATTCAGGGTCCGTAATTTTATCTTGCATCAAAGTCGCATGTAGCAACACGGAAACAATGGGACTGGACATGTCATGGACAATCATACTTGACAGTTCCTCGCGCATTCGTAGCGTCGCTTGAAGTTCATCATATTGTTTCTTAATGCGTAACATGGAACGCACCCGCACTTGCAATTCTAATTTACTCACGGGTTTTTGTAAAAAGTCCACGGCACCTGCTTCTAAGCCTTTGGCTAAGACTTTTTTGCCATCCATGACAGTCACGAGAATAATTGGAATATGTTGAAATTGGCCTTGTGCCTTGATGCGTCGACACACTTCAAAGCCATCCATTTCTGGCATAATGACATCGAGGATAATGAGGTCGGGAGAAAGAATGGGCAATTTTTCTAATAATTCCTTACCATTAGCCAGCGAGACGAGTTCATACTCGTGATTGGCTAACATGGATTCAATTTGCATTCTCATGCTTTGTTCATCGTCAACAATTAAGATTTTGCTACGCGGTGTCATGTTTAAAGAGGATTCTCTGGATTTTTCAATATTGTACATTTTTTTCTATAGACTCATTATCGTGATTTGCAGGAGGGCAATATACCATTTAAATGGGGCAGGATTCTAACACGATATGGGAAATTTTTATCTGTGTTAGTTGTCATTATAGTTGATTTATTTGAAACTTGATAAGTCATGGAATTGATGAGGACTGGCAATCCTTAGAGGATTGCTAGTTCTGATTCCCATGCAATCAGGAAATTCCTTAATCTCTAAATACATCATACACCTCACATACATTATAGTTTTAACACACTTTGCAACCCTTCCCACACTTTATCCACCGATAACTGGGCATAACAGGGTGGATATACGCCCGTTGAGTCAGGATAAATACATTTCTTTTTTAAACAAGGTACACAAGAAAAATGGGCTTGCAAATGGACCTGGTGCGGTCCATACGTGCCTGTCCAAGCCGGTTGAGTCGCCCCATATAACGTCACCGAAGGAACTGCTAAAGCCGCGGCCAGATGGGCCAACCCTGTGTCCACGCCCACGACGGCCTGGGCCTGGGCGATTTCTTGGGCCAGACCATGCAAATTCGTCTTAGGAATCAAACTGATATGGGAATGAATGGTGGCCATTTGTTGGGCACGCCTCTGTTCAACCGCATTGCCCCACGGCAACCGTACCCGATAGCCCCTCGCCGTCACTCGTTGGGCTAATTCCATCCAGTAACAGTCGGGCCAATGTTTGGTCGCCCACGTCGTCCCATGCAAAAATATGATAGTCGGTTTATGTGTAAAAGACGGATTTTTTGATAACATGGTTTGAAAGTGGCCTACTATGCCATAATCTGGTAGAGAATCAGAAAAACCATAGTCTAAAACGGTTGCCAATAATTGTCTCACACGAGTGACTGCATGTATACCTTTTGAAATATGAAAACGCTTTTGGTAAACTAGGGTGGCTAAAGGTTCACGCGCACAATGAAAGTCTAAACCACAACTTGTCCCTTTGGCTAGATACGTCAAAACAGCACTTTTCAGCAACCCTTGGGCGTCAATCACAAAATCATATTTTTGTTGAGTGAGATTTTGTCTAAACTGCTGCCAAATGCCACTTGACCAAGTGTGCCAAAGGTTTTTACGCCAACGCCGCAATGCCACAGGAATCACTCGTGTGACCGCAGGGTGCCAGGTAGGAATTTCTGCAAAATTTTCCTCAACCAACCAATCACATTGTAAATTTGGGTCGTGTTGCAGGGCATCAGTTAAAGCGGGCAAAGTGTGAATGACATCCCCCAAGGAGGAAGTTTTAACAATTAAAATATACATCTTAAAGTTATGACGGAAAAATTGCAAAAAGTATTAGCCCGTGCCGGTTTCGGTTCACGACGCCAGATAGAAGGCTGGATTCAGCAAGGACGCATCCATCTGAATAAGCAACCTGCCACTTTGGGAGACCGTATCAGCCACCTAGACGAGGTATGGATAGACGGGCGTAAGGTAGAATTGACCCATTCATTTCTCGCCACTCGGCAAATCTTATGTTATCACAAACCCATCGGCGAAGTCTGTACTCGTGTGGATCCCGAAGGACGTGTCACGGTCTTTGAACACCTCCCCAAACCCAGGGTAGGACGGTGGGTTGCCGTGGGGCGTCTGGATGTGAACACCGCCGGCTTACTGTTATTGACCACTGATGGACAATTGGCCCACCGTCTCATGCACCCTTCCTATCAGATGGAACGAGAATATGCGGTGCGAATTTTAGGAGAAGTCAATGACGAGATGCTAAAACGGTTGAAAAGTGATATTCAATTGGAAGAAGGCCCCGCCAGATTTACCCGGGTTGTGGAAGCCGGCGGTGACGGTGCCAATCACTGGTATCATGTCACCATCCAAGAAGGACGGAAACGCGAAGTGCGTCGTTTATGGGAAGCGCAAGGCGTGACCGTCAGTCGCCTAATTCGGATCCGCTTCGGTCCCGTCTGGTTGCCCAAAGGATTGCGGGCTGGGCGGTATGTGGAACTCGATAGTGAAACCGAAAATAAATTGTTAGAACAAGTCCATTTAACCTCTTTGCCAAAATTGCCAGCGCGTCCCTTTAAAAGAAACCGATAGGAGAACCAACCTGAAATGAAATGCACCGGTTGGATTCCAAGAGAGGAGAATTTTATCCATGTCTTACAAACCACAAAATGTCAATGAATCAGGAGACCGGCTTATGTCTTATAAACCTCTCAGCACTTCCACTCCAGAAATCACCCAATATGAAAGATCTCGCGGTGTGTCAGTGACATCGCAAGGCGGAGAAACCAAAATGATAGATGATAAACTTGAACGTGTGAGTAGCTTGCTGGGTGCCGATATGTCGGACAAAAAATCACGCTTAACCGACAACAATTTTTCCTCACGGGAGGACCCTAAAATCGGTTCTTTATCGTCTGCGGCCGCGGCTGCTATGGACTTATCCGAAAGTATTGGAGGGGCCAAAATTGGTAATATCGACCAAGTTCGCGATATTCTGTTTGGTGGACAGATGCGCGATTATGAGAAGCGTTTCAAGCGCGTCGAAGAACGCTTCTCGCAAGAAAGTTTGCATTTGCGAGATGACATCATACAACGGCTTCGCGTGTTGGAAGAACGGGTTAATGGTGAAGTCGAAAGTTTGACGGAAAAAACTAAGGTGGACCGTCAAGAACGTCTTCTCGCCCAACAGGATTTTAGGCAAGAACTGAGTGCCCTGAAAAATGAACTGAACACCCGCCTCACTCAGTTGGATGAACAGTTCACCAAAGAACTGAAAAACTTGCGGCAACAAACACATACCAAGTTTCAAGAGGTAACGCTACAAATGCGTCAACAAAATGAAACGTTGACCACTCTGATTACCCAGGAGGTCGCCCATCTACACGATGACAAAGTTAGCCGCGGTGATTTGGCCGCGTTCTTTAACGAAATGGCCGTGCGGTTGACGCGAAATTTGGAAAGGCCTGTGAGTTTGGGGCAGTAGCGTAGTCCCCTCACCCCCGGCCCCTCTCCCAGAGGGAGAGGGGAGTGTCGCGTGACACGCTGATGTTGTCTCCCCTCTCCCTTTGGGAGAGGGGCCAGGGGTGAGGGCGCGTCTTCTTACCCCTTCTGCCACCACACTTCCAATCCCTGTGCATTCAACTCAATATCCATGGCTAACAACTCCCGACACGTTTTCGCAGGCAGAGGACAACCCAATTGTTTCAGTTCCATCCAAAAATAATTCCACAGCGACTCCACTAACATATCATGATTCAGTTCGCCCCCTTCTTCAGTGACAGCATCCATCAACGTCACTTGTGTGTCAATGGAATCATGGAGTTTATCCGCCAACTTGAGAACGTTTGTCACTTCACCATAATGAGTCAAATACATCTTCTCGGGTTGATAAGACATCAAACGCACAATGGAGTTGTGCATCTCATTGGGTTCAAACTGCACAGGTGTCGTGGTGGCAAAAATGAACACTTCTCCCTGGGTATCAAAATCTCGATAAGAAATTCCAAAGGCATCGCCGGTGAAGAAACTTTTGGAACGTTCATCAAAGATACAAAAATGATGCTTGGCATGACCAGGTGTGTCTAAAAACAATAAGGGACGACCTTGAAATTCCAAAGTATCCTTATCCCCTGGCTGAATCACCCGGTCTGCGGAGACTGGGACAATGTCACCATAATTGACTCGAAAGGCTTCTTCTCCATACACGGCCATCGCCCCTGTTATCAACTTAGCCGGGTCAATCAAATGTCGGGCCCCGCGTGGATGAACCACCAAATGGGCATTCGGAAACAGTTGCATCAATTTCCCCGCCCCGCCGGCATGGTCTAAATGAACGTGAGTGACAATCACATAGTCGACGTTTTCGGGAGGAATATTTTTGATTTGTAACACTTCTAACAAATGGGGCACCGAATGATTGGTGCCCACATCAATGAAGGCGGCGTGATGATTCTCTAAGAGGAGATGACTGGCAGCCAGTCGTGGTCGGCTAAAGCCTGTATCGATGGTCGTGATGCCGAAGGCGTGGTCTTGAAAAAGATGATTGTTCATGATAATCTTGTTTAATAAATTGAACTGTGATGTATGTGATATATTATGAGGAACCAGTCCCCAAAATGGGTAGTGTTGTGGGAGTCATGCTGGAACAAGAACCGCTGGACTAGAGGCTTTAGCCGGGGGCGGGGCCCCACGATTTCAATGATGTTCCGCCCCCTCCGGCTAAAGCCTCTAGTCCAAAAGCCTCTAGTCCAGCGGTTCCCTGTCATAGACATCATACACCTCACAGGCATCACAGTTCAACTATTTAACTCCACTATAGGAAATCCAAATCCATGAGTCAACCCCTTAACCAAATCAGTTCCCATATTACGCAACCCAAATCTCAAGGTGCCTCGCAAGCCATGTTATATGGCACCGGTTTAACCGCAGAGGATATGAATAAACCTCAAGTCGGTATTGCCAGCGTTTGGTACGAAGGTAACACTTGTAATATGCACCTGTTAGACCTCGCCGCGAAAGTGAAAGAAGGTGTCGTAGCCGCCGGTCTCGTGGGAATGCGTTTCAACACTATCGGCGTCAGCGATGGCATTTCTATGGGAACTTCTGGCATGAGTTACTCTCTCCAATCCCGTGACCTCATTGCCGATTCCATTGAAACTACTATGGCAGCCCATTGGTACGATGCCAATATCTCCCTGCCAGGGTGTGATAAAAACATGCCAGGTTGTATCATCGCCATGGCCCGTCTTAACCTCCCCTCCCTAATGATTTATGGGGGCACGATCAAACCGGGCTATAGCAAAACTCAACAACCGTTGGATATTGTATCCGCATTTCAATCTTATGGACAATGCCTGGCTGGCACGATGACGGAAGACGAACGTCAAGATGTGGTCAAACATGCTTGTCCTGGGTCGGGTGCCTGTGGTGGTATGTACACCGCCAACACGATGGCTTCTGCCATTGAAGCCTTGGGTATGAGTCTCCCCTACAGTTCCTCTACCCCTGCGGAAGACCCCGGCAAATTGGCAGAGTGTTTGCGGGCTGGCACCGTGATTCGTCAGCTGTTGGAAAGGGGGATTACTCCACGCGACATTATGACCCGTGACGCCTTTGAAAATGCCATGGTTGTCCTCATGGCCCTGGGTGGTTCCACCAATGCTGTGTTACACCTCATCGCCATGGCCAGGGCTGTCGGTGTTTCTTTAACCATTGACGATTTTCAAACCGTTAGCAACCGGGTTCCCTTCCTAGCCGACCTCAAACCCAGTGGCAAATATGTCATGGAAGACCTTCATAACGTCGGCGGCATCCCAGCCGTGATGAAATATTTATTGGAGAACGGCTTACTTAACGGGAATTGTTTGACCGTGACAGGCAAAACGGTGGCGGAAAATTTAGCCAAGGTGCCTGGTTTAACCGAAGGTCAACCAGTGATTCACTCTCTTGAAAATCCTATCAAAGCGTCCGGTCACATCCAAATTCTCCGGGGCAATCTGGCCCCCGGTGGTGCCGTTGCCAAAATCACTGGCAAAGAAGGCTTACGTTTTAGCGGTCCTGCCAAAGTGTATGACCGTGAAGAAGACATGTTGCGGGCGTTGGAACAAAACCAGATTCATAAAGGCGACGTGGTGGTGATTCGTTACGAAGGCCCTAAAGGAGGCCCTGGGATGCCTGAAATGTTGACGCCCACCTCTGCCATTATGGGTGCCGGACTGGGTAAAGATGTCGCATTACTGACAGATGGACGTTTTTCCGGCGGTTCGCATGGCTTCATTGTCGGCCATATTGTCCCTGAGGCCCAAGAAGGAGGACCTCTGGCATTAATCAAAGATGGGGATGTTGTCACCATTGATGCCCAACACAATATCCTAAACGTGGCCGTCAGTGAAGAGGAGATGACCAAACGCAAAGAGGCCTGGCAAATGCCTCCTTATCCTGCCACCCGCGGGACGTTGTATAAGTACATCAAATTGGTCAAGAACGCTTCGGAAGGTTGTGTGACAGATGAGTAAGCAGGTGTTATGATGAGTTAAGCTGCCATGCCATTAAGTTAAGGAAAACATCCCCCCGAAATTAAAATACAGATGGTCTAGAGGCTTTAGCCGGAGGGGGGTGGAACATAATTGAAATAGCGGGGCCCCGCCCCCGGCTAAAGCCTCAATGCCATTAAGTTAAGGAATTAAAGTAGCAAAGAAATTAAAATAGCGGTGGACTAGAGGCTTTAGCCGGAGGCTGTGCCCCGCTAGTTAATTATGTTCTGCCCCCCTCCGGCTGAAGCCTCTAGTCCACCTATATTTTAATTTCGGGGGACTTTTTTCCTTAACTTAATGGCATTGCGGCTAAAGCCTCTAGTCCACCCGTATTTTAATTTCGGGACATAATTAAAATCGCGGTGCCCCGCACCCGGCTAGAAACTAAGTTTCTTTAAGAAACTTAGTTTCTGTCGTGCCGTTGCGTAAGGTGAGTTGGTTATCATTTTGTATGTAAGGATAAATTGAATTTTGGTTTTTTACCTTGATCACTATTGAAAAAGTTTTATAAAGACCTTATACTATGTTTTTGAGTGGTTATTAAGTTTGTTCTCTCGAAGTTTATTCTCCATCAAGTCATTTGGAAAATGGTCTTTTAGGAGACAATGAGACAATTATCATTCACAAATTCTTACAAACCTTAAATGAGACGACCGTTTCTTGATTGACAATTCCAGTGCAGACTAATTGGTAGTGTCAACAATTAGCGAGTGTTGTTAATATCTGTTGATTAAGCACTATCGTCATAAGTTAAGTTCAACATTAAATCAAAAAGGAGTATCAATAATGAATCCAGAAACCGTCACAACAACCCCTTCCATCCTCGGGGCATTCAAAGCATCTATGGTAGTCCATCCAATACTGTGGACCCTGGGTGGTGTCGCAGTTATCGGTGCAGTGGGCTATTTCATTTTCAGAAAGAAACCCGCAGAGGTTAAGGCAGCTGCCTAACCTCAATTAAGGAACCGAGTTTTTTCTAAAAACTCGGTTTCTTTTCGATTTATCCCTTTCAATATTATCTCAAAGTCGCCCACAAAATTTTCAATATTAGAATTAATTGGCATTTTTGTACTACATAATAGGCGTTTAAATGTTCTTATTGGGTCTTGAAGTTGTATTCATCAGCTATTTCGGCGTCCGTATATACGAAAAATCTTCCGCAAAATTACTACCATCGACAGAATCCGTGACCACCGATGACCCACCCAATGAGTCGTTGTCGGTGATAGAACAATCACGGTTGCTGAAAGGGACTCGTGAAAAAAATCTGCATTATCTCAAGATGAGTGGCCTTACCTTAGGGCTTTCCATTCTGACTCACCTTAGCCCCGCCTGGATACCGATTACCTTAATAGGTTTTACCTATATAGCCTTTCCATATTTACGAGTGATTGAACACTCTTTGCTGAACAAGAAAAAAGTGGATGGTTATGTGTTATACGGTATTGCAGATTTTATGACGCTGGGGTTAGGCAGAATTGCTACCGCTTCCTTGGCAATCGGAACAGTTCATGCGGCCCATTTTGTGATTGCTAACGCTGAAGAAAATTCAAAACAAAGTCTCGTCGATATATTCAACCAACAACCGCGCACCCTCTGGTTACTGAAAGATGGGGTAGAAATAGAAGTACCACTAGAACAAGTCACCATCGATGATATAGTGGTAGTCAACACTGGCGAAATGGTTCCCGTGGACGGCACCGTGGTCGCAGGGGTTGCAACCATCGATCAACACATCTTGACCGGCGAGTTTCAACCGGCGGAAAAAACGGTGGGTGACATAGTGTTTGCCTCCACTTTGGTGCTGTCCGGACGTATTCAAGTACGAGTGACCCAATCTGGGCACGAAACCACCGTGGCGAAAATCACCGACCTTCTCAACCATTCCATCGATTTTAAAACGAATACCCAACTCCAAGGTGAACAATGGGCTGATAGTTGGAACCTACCGGTACTAGGTTTGGGATTTGCCGCTTTACCATTTTTGGGACCTGCCACAACCGTCGTGATTCTCAATGGCCATATTGCGCAAACCATTCGTATTGTGGCACCGTTAAGTACACTGAATTATCTCACGATTGCTTCTCACAAAGGAATTTTGATTAAAGATGGACGAGTGTTAGAAGACTTGCCCAATGTGGACGTTTTCTTATTTGATAAAACTGGTACGCTGACTAGCGACGAACCCACCGTGGGGCGCGTGTTGGTTTATCATCAAGACTACCGTGAACCGGACATTTTGAGATTGGCCGCGGCCGCCGAACGCAAACTCGCCCATCCCATGGCCCGCGCCATTGTCAATAAAGCTGAAGAACTGGGTTTGGCGTTGCCAGAGATTGCCGATGCCCATTTCCAAATCGGTTATGGCGTCAGTGTGCGAATCGACGGTAACTTAATTCGAGTCGGCAGTTACCGGTTTATGCAACAAGAGGGAATTGCGTTACCTGAACACTCGGCGGAGGAACTACAATATGCACACGAAGCTGGCCATTCACTGATTCTGGTAGCCCGGAATGAACATCTGATTGGCATCTTGGAAATGCACGCGACCGTGCGACCAGAAGTCGTCGCATTACTCGCCAGCCTGCGCCAGCGCGGTGCGAAAGTGTTGGCCATCGTGTCCGGTGACCATCAGCAACCTACCCAAAAATTGGCGGAACGCTTAGGCATGGATGACTATTTTTATAACGTCCTCCCGCAACACAAGGCTGACATTGTTGAACAACTCCAACAACGGGGACATACGGTATGTTTTATCGGTGATGGGGTCAACGATACTCTTGCCATGAAAAAAGCCAACATCTCGATTTCACTCAGTGGCGCCACTTCCATTGCCACCGATACGGCCCAAATTGTTTTGATGGATGGTTCCTTGAAACATTTGCCAGAGTTGTTAGATATTGCCACTGAACTCAAGCGCAATTTGAATCGCGGTTGGCTTTTCAACATTGTCCCAGGTACGCTTACCATCGCCGGCGCCTTTCTCTGGCACTTCAGTATTATCACAGCCATTCTGCTTACCCAATCAGGGCTTGGGTTAGGAGTAGTCAACGCGATGTTGCCGTTACGCCGCTTGAATGAGGAACCTCCTTTATTGCCAAATCAGAACACTAACCTGTCATATCAGAAGAATGAGGAGAGAAGTGCGAATGAATAATAACCTTCAACCTAATCCAACCTATATCACCCTGAATACGATGGAAAAATTTGCCGGTCAACTGCGTTGGAAAGTAGGACTGGGAACCCTTCCCTGTATTCGGACTCGTGTGGACAAGCGATGCACATTTTGCGGATTCAAAGATTTAGAAAATCCACTGCCAGCCGATGAAGTTGACACCGTCTTTCAAAATCTCTTAAAACGTACGACGACAGACACGGTGAACAGATTGGAATTATACGTGTCTGGCAGTTTTTTTGACGATGTCGAAGTCTCCCCCAAGTCACGCCTGGCCATTTTACGCACCTTCAGTGACACTCAAATACCTGAAATTCTGATTGAATCGCGTCCAGAATTTATTCATGCCACCTATTTAAATGCGTTGACCACTGTCGTAGAACCGGGCCGTGTAACAGTAGGCATCGGTGTCGAAACCATGGATGATAAGACTAGAAAACCCTTATTAAAAGGGACGACCACCAAAAAAATTATTCAAAGCATTCGGTTAATAGCCGAGACAGGCATGAATTTTCAAGCCTACTTGCTGTTAAAACCTCCCCGTGTCAGAAGTGATCGGGAAGCCGTCCACGGTTTTATGAGAGATGTGCAGACCTTAATCGACGTGACGCAAGATCAAGCCTGTACTTTAACTATCGCAGTTCAACCAACCTTTGTCGCACATAATACCGTTCTTGTACCAGATTTCGAACAAGGTCAGTTTCGACCTGTTTGGTTATACACGATCGCGCTGGTATTGCAGAAGTTGCAGGCCATGAAAGCCGAGAATCCACGACTTAGAATTATTTTAGGCAATGAAAATGACAATGTGGACGTGATCGCACTGCCGGCCAATTACACACACCCAACCGCATATCAGCCTTGTCCATGTAGCCCCCAAATACGCGAACATTTACAACACGCCAACGAATCAGAACAGGATTTGGAAAGAGTTCTTCACCAACTCTTGAAAACCTCTTGTGCGTGTCAATCACTTTGGCAAGCTGAAATGGAGGGCGTGTGGTAGTGATAGCCAACCCTCAACCAACCCAGGAATCCAAAGCGAAGCTTTGCTATAGACAATGTCAAAGAAACTCAGTTTCTGGCCACCGTTGATTTCAGATGAGTTGCGTAAGTCCTAACCTGATTGGGTAGTGATGCAATCTGGGTGATATTCAGGTTGCCCTCACCTTCGGCCCCACGCCCGTAGGGAGAAAACCACGGGTGCCGCCTGTCTCCCCACGCCCTCTGGGAGAGGGGCCGGGGGTGAGGGGAAACATATCACCCACATTGCATCTCTACCAAATTATACAATTTCCCCCACTCAAACGCCGGCCCAGGGTCCGTTTTGCGACCTGGGGCAATCTCACTATGCCCCACGATTCTCTCCTCTGTTAACACAGGCCACGCCTGTTGCAATATCTTGATAATCTTAGCAAGTTGTTGATATTGTACTTCTGTATAAGGAATATTATCACATCCTTCCAATTCAATTCCAATCGAAAAATCGTTACACGTCGAACGTCCTTGAAAATGAGAAACGCCAGCGTGCCAAGCCCGTTGTTGAAAGGACACATATTGCGTCACCTCTCCCGTGCGTCGGATTAATAAATGTGCCGAAACTCGCAAATTGGCAAGGTGTGCAAAATAAGGATGGGTGTCCTTATCCAACGTTTGCGTAAATAATTGGTCAATATAAGGTCCTCCAAATTCCCCCGGCGGTAAACTGATGCCATGAATGATCAATAATTCAATCTCCAGGCCGGCGGGACGCGCATCACAGTGGGGCGAGGGATAATGACGGATTCCTTCTAACCAGGACTTGTTTATATCTAATTGCATCGTTTTTCTCTTCTAACATTAATCTCACATTCCATCACCAGCTAAAGCCTCAATGTCATTAAGTTAAGGTAGGGTGCGTCCCACGCACCATGTTTGAAACCGCACGGCGCCTACCGTGGTGCGTAGGACGCACCCTACCCAACGCGCTTAACTTAATGGCATGGAGGCTAAAGCCTCTAGTCCAGCGGTAGTTCTGGCTAAAGCCTCATCAACACCTTTCCCCCGCCCGTTGCAACCTCCCCCGCGCCCTCTCCATTCCTAACAAAGGCAACACATGCACCATTTCTGGCCCATGTGTCTCCCCCGTCAAAGCGGCCCGTAACGGCATAAATAACGTCTTCCCTTTCTTCCCAGTCCGGTCTTTTAATAACGCTACCCATTTTTTATAATCCGCTTGCGTCTCCCCCAACGTCTTCACTGCCTCCTCAAAAAACGCCATCCCAGCTTCGACTATCACGGTGTGCGCGTCTGCTTGAATCTGCCAATCTTCTGTGAAAAAAATCTGGGCCAAGTGTAACGCATCCTGGGGATAGACCACATTGGGGCGAACCGCTACGATAAATTCTGCACGGGCGGAAGTAGGCACGATGGCCTGGACTGCCTCCCCCATCCATTGCCACAACTGTTCTTCAGTCGTATGAGACACGGCGACTTGTTGCCAATGATGTAATTGTTGTTCATCAAAGTGGGCGGGGGCCCGTCCTAAACGTTCTACCGAAAATTCTTGGGCTAAGGCCGATAAAGATAAGAAATGGTCATGGGAACAGGTATGCCCTAAACGCGCTAAATAATTGACCACGCCTTCGGCTAACCAACCTTGACTTCTTAGTTCTTGAACACTTTGACTCCCATTGCGTTTGGACAATGGGGTACCGTCATTGCCTAAGATGAGAGAGATATGTCCATACTGTGGAATCGGCAACCCTAATGCTTGTAAAATCAATTGCTGACGCGGCGTATTGGCCAAATGGTCTTCTCCTCGTAAGACGTGAGTAATCCCCATTAACGCATCATCCACTGCATTGCAAAAGAAGAAGGCCGGCGTTCCATCAGCCCGTCGAATAATAAAATCGCCCAAATCGTCGCAAGCAAATTTTTGGGGACCACGCACCAGGTCCGTAAATTCCACTGTTTGCCCCCGCGGTACGCGAAATCGTAGCGTCGGTTGCAACCCTTTGGCCAGTTTGGCGGCAATGTCAGCGGGACTCAAACGGGCACAAGTGTCTGCATACCGCGGTGCTTGGCCTGCGGATTGTTGGACTCTCCGGGATAACGCGAGTTCTTGAGGACTACAGAAACACGGATAGACAACTTGTTCTAGCTGTTCCAACTGGGCGTAATATTTTGCATAAGTTTCACCTCGTTGCGATTGATAATAAGACGTTTCTTCTCCTCCCACTAGCGGTCCCTCTTGCCAGTCTAAACCTAACCAACGAAGGTCTTCCAACAGTTGACGGGCGAAGTCTTCCTGACTCCGTTCTATGTCAGTGTCTTCAATGCGTAACAAAAAGATGCCACCTTGTGAATAAGCATAGAGGGCGTTAAACAAGGCCGTGCGGGCGTTGCCCAAGTGCATCAAGCCGGTGGGACTGGGGGCGAAACGAGTTTTGAGTCGAATATGGGTGTTCATAGTTTAATGGAGAATGGAAAATGAACCTATCCAAACATGGAAAGTTAATGTAGTTAATGTAGGGTGGATTAAGCGAAGCGTATCCACCATCCCAAAAAATGCAAAAAATACTGGTGGATACGCTTCGCTTAATCCACTCTACATTAAAGAAAAATTCCTTAACTGAATGGCATTGCGGCTAAAGCCTCTAGTCCCGTTTGAGTCATTCTCATTATTCATTATTATTTCCTTGACCACTCTAACAAATACCTCCTCCCAATCTCCCAAACGTTGTTGCCGAAACAATCGCATCGTTGGATACCAAGGACTGTCTTCGCGGTTCATCAACCAACGCCAATCGGAAGCAAAGGGTAATAACACCCAAACTGGTTTCCCCATCGCCCCAGCTAAATGGGCAACGGCGGTATCGACAGAAATCACTAGGTCCAAACAGGCAATGACCGCGGCAGTTTCACTAAAATCGGTTAATTCCTGGGTTAAGGAAGTCAGGTGGAGACCTTCTGGCACAAGTTGACCGGCCGCGTCTCCTTTTTGCAAACTGAACAGGGCGAGAGAAGATAACTTTGCTAATGGTGCAAAGTGGGTGAGAGAACAAGAACGTTTGCCGTCATTTTCATGTCCTGGACTCCCGGCCCAAACGATTCCAACGTTGAGTTGCTGATAACTGAAACGCGAACGCCATTTTTCGACCTTCTTCCAATCTGGATAGAGATAGGGAACGTGGGCTGGAATCGTCTCTAATGTGGTTGCAAACAGATTGGGCAAACTTAATAGAGGAGTCCATACGTCGAAAGCCACTTGAGATAACTCTTGTGCTTCGTTCACCACGATAAGTTTATGCACACCGGCCACTTTGTCAAGCAATGTAACCAGCGCAGGTTGACAAACCAAAATCACTGTGCCACCCTTGATAAGAGAGAGATAACGAATAAACTGTAGAGTATCTCCAAATCCTTGTTCCCAATGTACAAGAAGTCGTCGCCCTAACAGCGGTGTGCCATCCCAACGTGGACGAGGTAATTCGATAATTATATCCCTTGTACCCATTCGCCATTCGTGTGCTTGCCAGCCTTCCCTCAAAAAACCAGATTTTAACAAAATCATGGCAGAGGAAAAATGGATTTCTGCATTATTTGGTTGCAAATGCAAGGCTTGCCGACAATGTTGTAAAGCCGCCTCCAAATTATTCTGGGCCAATGACAAGTGACCCATCTGGCGAAACGTCTGTGCATCCTCTGGTTGAATACGCAAGACTTGTTGATAACAAGTCATCGCCTCTTCGAATTTGTCTTGGGCGAAATAAATATTGCCCATGTTGCCATACACACTTGCACAATCGGGCCAGAGTTGCAATACTTTCTGATAACAGGCTAAAGCATCCTCCCATTTTTTTTGCACTTGTAACACATTGCCCAAATTACCGTAAGCATGGGCGTCGTCTGGTTGCAGACGTATGGCCTCTTGAAAATGGAACTGGGCGGCATCCAGATGGCCTTGGTTAAAAAGTTCTTGACCGAGACAATGGTATTCCGTTGCGGACTGAGATGGTAGTATACTCATAAATTAACACACGGTGATATTTTTTTAAAGAGTGATATAATATATTAATGTCTAGCTTTACTAAACTTTTGAGGTTTAGTAAAGCTAATTGTCGATAACCTTTTGCAGTATAAAACTATGATGTATGTGATAAATATGAGGTATATGAGGTATGTTGTGATGACTTCATAATATGTTCTATACTGATTATAAAGGAGAATTCAAATGAAATTCTACCCATACCAAAACGAAAATGATTTCTCAGGAGGACGGCAGGCACCCACCTTAGAAATCCCAAAGGAAATTTCCGTTAATTATCCAACTGTTAAGGAACTCAAACAAACGCTATATGAAGACATGGTGGCAAGCGAGTTTCAAAGAGGTCATCTGTCCATACGACAAGGGGCCGCATTATTGGGTCTCACTTATGAAGAGTTTATGATAGATTTTTTGGGTGACCGGCAAATTTCCTTTATTAATGGGGAACCCAACGAACTGGCGGCTGAATTTCAGCAAGAACAACTTTGGCTAGAAGAAGCTTGTGGCAATCTCTCATGACGGTCATTTCTAATTCCAGTCCACTGATTGCGTTATCGCAAATTCACCAATTGTCCTTGCTTCAACACTTGTTTCAGAAAGTGTATATTCCAGAGACCGTGTTTCAAGAAACGGTGCTACAAACGCGGAACCTTCTGCAAAGAGAAAACATCTCAAGGGCGATAGCAGAACATTTTATCGTGGTTGCCCAGCCGCAAAGTAATTATCCGTTTAAAAGAACCATTGATAAAGGTGAAAGAGGAGTATTGAATTTAGCGTTTGATAACCATGCCGATTTTTTGATAATGGATGATAAAAAGGCTAGGAATGAAGCCCAAGAATTGGGTTTTAAAGTATTAAGAACTTGTACTCTGCTGAAACGTGCAGAACAGTTGAAACTGATAGATTCTCACAGCATTCTCCTACAAGCACTGGCAGACCTCAAGATTTATTTGCCGAAATAATTTTTTCGGTATAGATGCAATGTGAGTGATTTCTCTGTAGGGGCAACTCTTGTGGTTGCCCATGGTGGCAGATTTCAAGGGCAACCAAAAGGGTTGCGCCCCTACCTCACTCACATTGCATCACTACCAACTTTTCATCAGTTAGTTGTGATGCGAAAACCACGATGGAGTCCCAAAACATGTTTTGGGACTCCATCGTAGATAGAATCGCACACAAGGTATCATAATACATCATACAAATCACAGTCAGTCAACCATTCATCATAAAAAATTTATGTCCCCCAAAACCCTTTATCTCTCCCTTCTCATACCATTCACGTTACTGGTCAATCCACTGACCTACGCCCAATCTACCCCCTCATCTCCTTCTCCCGCCACGGAGGAAGAGTCACCGCTTCCCCGTAAGCCATCACAGACGCTTGTCAGACCCACGGTTAAATTATCTCCTCAAGAACGCACGATTGAACAAAAACGGCCTATTCCTACTATTCCTAACGAGGCCATTCATCAATTCTTGAATCGTCCTCGGGTTATCACGCCCGCAGATATGGAAACGACTGGTTACATCGTTGACAATGCAGACCGGTCGGTACTTTCTACGGCGGGGACCAAAATTTATGCCTTGAATTTGGAAGCCCCGGGCAAACACAAAGATTACACCATATTAGGTCTTGGAAAGGCTTTTTACAATCCTGGTGAAGAGGAGGTACTGGCTTATGAAGCCACTTATCTGGGCGATGCCATTCTGGACAAAATTGGCGAAGCTGGTGAACCAGATACGTTGATTATTACCAACGCTGTGCATGAAATTGAAAAGGGTGCCCGACTGATTCCTACCACCGAACAACCTGTCGTCGAGGATTTTTACCCGCATTCGCCGGCTAAATTGGAAGACGCCTGCATTGTTGGTGTCGTAGATGATCCAAAAGAAATTGGTCAATATCAAATCGTGGTCATCAACAAAGGGAAAGACGAAAAACTGGAAAGAGGTCATATCTTAGTTGTTCATAAGAGTGACCCCCCAATTGAGGATGCGGTTGACAAGAACCAAGACAACATCCATTTACCTATCCGGCAAGCTGGCACCCTGCTAATTTTTAAAGTGTTTGACAATATTAGCTATGCACTAGTGTTGAAGTCCACCTTGCCCATTAACCTCTTTGATAAAGTCGCCGTCCCTTGACACCTCAAACCACTCAAGCAGAATACTGGTTAGCCTTAGCCCGTGCGCCGGGGGTGGGCCCCATGACTTTCATTCGTCTCCTCAAATACTTTGACAATCCTCGTAATGTGTTTGACGCAGGCCCTTTGCAATGGCAGGCCCAGGGTCTCAAATCCGATCTCATTGACTATCTCCTCCATCCCGACTGGGGTGCAGTCGAAAAGGATATGCAATGGTTGGAACAGCCAGAGAATCATTTGTTGACCTTGACGCACCCAGATTATCCTCCGCGTTTACGAGATATTCACGACCCACCGCCGCTGTTATTTGTACATGGTGATGTCACGTTACTATCGAGTTTACAATTGGCTGTGGTGGGTACTCGCAATTCCAGTGAACGAGGGAAACGACTCGCTTGGGAATTTTCTGACTATCTCTCCTCCAAAGGTTTTACCATCACCAGTGGTCTCGCCCTGGGCATTGACGCGGCTTGCCATGAAGGTGCTTTGCATGGTAGCGGAAAAACGATTGCGGTAGCAGGCACTGGATTAGACCGCGTATATCCCGCCCAACATCGTGACCTCGCCCATCGAATTGGCAAAACTGGGGCGTTGGTTTCCGAATTTCTGCTAGGCACCGTGGCTAAACCAACTAATTTTCCGCGTCGCAATCGTATCATTAGTGGTTTGAGTGTGGGCACCTTGGTGGTCGAAGCCCCGTTACACAGTGGCGCTTTATATACTGCCTACCAAGCGTTGGAACAAGGACGAGAGATTTTTGCTATTCCCGATTCTATCCAAAATCCACTTGCAAAAGGTTGTCATAAATTGATTAAAGACGGTGCCAAATTAGTGGAAACGGCAGTTGACATTATAGAAGAGTTACTCAATCATTTTCCTACGTTGTCCTTGCAAACGTTATCCACCTCTTTGTCAAATTCAGAACCACTGGTTCGCCCTTCCTCCACTCCGCCTACCACACCTCCTGTGGTTTCTCTCCCAGGCTTGGACGATGTGGAGTCGGAAGCGGATTATATTAATTTACTCAAACATTTAGCAATCGCCCCCACCTCGATTGACAATTTAGTGGAACTCAGTGGCTTGACAGCGGAAGCGGTTTCATCTATGCTGTTAATCCTTGAACTACGTGGCATCGTGACCTCTCTAGCGGGGGGGCGATATGCGCGAAAGTGACGGCCATCACCCCTGGCCCTAATGCCATTAAGTTAAGAAATTAAGACACTGGTGGACTAGAGGCTTTAGCCGGTGGGGGCGCCGTTAAAAAAAAGGTGGCACCACCCCACCGGCTAAAGCCTCTAGTCCCCCCGTTCCCGCAGTCTAACCCTTTTTCCCAACTCAACCGAATCCGTTAACACCGTGAAAAATTTAGTCATTGTCGAATCTCCTGCCAAAGCGAAAACTATCCAAAAATATTTGGGCAAAGACTTTCAAGTGCTGGCCTCCTTTGGTCATGTCCGCGACCTCCTCCCTAAAGATGGGGCCGTGGACACCAATAAAGGTTTTGCCATGCACTATCAACTCATTGAAAAAAATGCCAAACATGTGCAAGCTATCCTCGCCGCTATGGAATATGCGCAAGCCCTTTACCTGGCTACCGACCCTGACCGAGAAGGGGAGGCCATTTCATGGCACTTATGTGAAGTTCTCCAAGAGAAGCAATTGTTACAGGGAAAATCTGTGCATCGAGTCGCCTTCCATGAAATTACGCAACGGGCCATTACCGAAGCGATTCAACATCCGCGCACCCTTTCCATGGACTTGGTCAACGCCCAACAAGCCCGTCGCGCCTTGGATTATCTAGTCGGTTTCACCCTCTCGCCACTGTTATGGCGCAAAATTCGTTATGGTCTTTCGGCGGGACGAGTGCAAAGTCCAGCGTTACGCATGATTGTGGAACGCGAACAGGACATTGAAAGTTTCAAACCACGGGAATACTGGACCGTAGAAGCCGATTGTAAAAAAGAACGGCAAGCCTTCACGGCCAAACTTAACCTGTTTGAAGGCAAAAAACTCAAACAATTTGAGACGGACATCAGCGAAGCCGACAAAGCCTCTTGTCTGTGCATTAACACCGTTGAATTGGCCACACAGGTCAAGACTACGTTGTTGCAATTAGCCGATGGCAAATTACAAGTTACCAAGGTCGAAAAGAAACAACGCAAACGTCAACCGGCGGCCCCGTTCACAACTTCTACTTTACAACAAGAAGCGGCCCGTAAATTGGGTTTCACCACTAAACATACCATGCAAATGGCCCAACAACTGTATGAAGGTATCGACACGGGAAATGGTGCAGTGGGCATCATCACCTATATGCGAACCGATTCGGTTAACTTAGCCACGGAAGCCGTCGAGGAAATTCGTCAAGTCATTCTGGAACGGTATGGAGACCATAACCTCCCCAAACAGTTGCGTCAGTATAAAACCAAATCCAAGAACGCCCAAGAAGCGCACGAAGCCATTCGTCCTACCGCGGCCATTCGTTACCCAGAAACGATTAAAGAGACCTTGACGCAAGATCAATTCAAACTCTACAATCTGATTTGGCAACGTACCATCGCTTGCCAGATGATTGATGCCACCCTAGACACGGTGGCGGTGGACTTAGCCTGTGGGGAAGGCAATAATTTCCGGGCCACCGGTTCCGCATTAAGCGACCCTGGTTTTATGACCGTCTATCAAGAAGGTATCGACGACAAAAAGGAGAATGCCGAAGAGGATGAAAAAATGTTGCCGGTGATGACGGTGGGAGAGGAAATCAAACTCAAAGACATTATCGCCGAACAACATTTTACCGAACCGCCACCGCGCTTCTCGGAAGCCACTTTGGTCAAAGCGTTAGAAGAATATGGCATAGGTCGTCCCTCCACGTATGCTGCCATTATTTCTACGTTGCAACAACGTGAATACGTCATCTTAGAGAAGAAACGTTTTAGTCCCACCGACGTGGGGCGCATTGTCAACAAATTTTTAACCGAACATTTTACCCAATATGTGGACTATGATTTCACCGCCAAACTAGAGGATAACCTAGATGAAGTGTCCCGTGGTGAACAAGAATGGGTGCCTCTGTTGGAAAAATTCTGGATCGAATTTAAACAACGTATTGACGAAAAAGCCAAAACCGTGTCTCGTAAAGATGTAACCCATGAAGCTATCGATGAACTGTGCCCCAAATGCAACAGTCCATTGACCATTCGTTTAGGCAAACGTGGACGTTTCATTGGTTGTTCCACTTATCCCAAATGTGACTATACTCGCAATTTGGAGGGCGACGCGAATGGCACCAATGGCACTGATCAACCGGCGGCCCCGACCACTCCCGAAATTGTTCCTGACCGCGTTTGCCCGACCTGCGGTGCCACCTTACACATTCGCCAAGGTCCTTACAGCAAGTTTATTGGTTGTAGCAAATATCCCAAATGTAAGTTCAATGAACCGTTAGAAAAACCAGCCGACACGGGTTTGGAATGTCCAATGTGTCACAAAGGTAAGTTAATCAAGCGGAAGACCCGTTATGGTACCTTCTTCTATTCATGTTCCGATTACCCCACTTGCAAATACGCCGTGAACAACGACCCCATCGCAGGTCCATGCCCCACTTGTGGTTGGTCCATTTTAACCATGAAGACCACGAAGCGTTGGGGCACTGAAAAAGTCTGCCCGCAGAAGGAATGCGATTATCGGGAACAGGTGAGTGGATAGTGGTTTGAGTGGATAGTGGATAGTGGATAGTGGTTTGAGTGGATAATGGATAGTGGATAGTGGTTTTAGTGGATAATGGATAGTGGATAGTGATTTTTCATGGTGGTGGACTAGAGGCTTTAGCCGGAGGGCGGGGGCCTGCAATTTCAATTATGTTCCGCCACCGGCTAAAGCCTCAATGCCATTAAGTTAAGGAATATCCATCCAAGTAGGGTGGATTAAGCGAAGCGTATCCACCAGAGTTTCGACCATGGTGGATACGCTTCGCTTAATCCACCCTACCTTAACTTAATGGCATTGCGGCTAAAGCCTCTAGTCCACCTGTATTTTAATTTAGACGGCATTCCCACGCAGGCGCGTGGACCAGATAAGGGGATAACACCCCAGTCCGGGGTTATCCCGAGATTTTTAAACCGAGGAGTTAAACTATGCAAGTCGCTTCTTTACGCTACGACGTGATTTTTAAAAAAGCCTTTGGCGATGTAGAGGTCTTCAAAGCGTTTGCCAAAGATTTTCTCGGCGTGGACTTGAACATCGATAAGGTCGAAACGGAGAAGAAATTCAGTCCCCCCATCGGCAAGGTCGATTCACGTTTTGATTTATATGCCGAAGATTTAACCAACCGCGTGATTGTGGATATTCAACATCGGCGTTATGATGACCATTACGACCGCTTTTTACACTACCACTGTGCGGCCCTGTTGGAACAGGTGAGTACCGCTAAAAATTATTCGCCCGCGTTGACCGTCTTCACGATTGTGGTGTCCACGTCGGGGACGAAAGAAGACGTGGCAATAGCGGAAATCAATTTTGACCCCTTTGATTTTCTCACCCAGCAACGGCTTTCTAAAATTCCGCACCGGGTGCTGTACTTGTCCCCCAAACATGTCAATCAGCAAGTGCCAGAACCCTATCGGCAATGGTTACAGTTGATTCAAGATAGTTTGGATGAACAAGCGGAGGAGTCATGCTATGACAAGCCCGAACTCCGACACGTTTTGGACCTGATTAAAGTGGACGGCTTAACACCCCAAGACCGCGCCCGCTTGAAGGATGAATATGCCCTGGAACAGGCGTTGCGACAAGAGAAACGGGAGGAGTTTGAGAAGGGAGAACAACGGGGTTTGGAAAAGGGCTTGGAACTTGGGGAACAACGGGGGCTGGAACTGGGTAAGTTGGAAATTGCCCGCAAACTACAAGCCCAAGGAATGTCCATCGAACAGATTGAACAATTAACCGGACTCTCCCGTGGTCTCTGGCAGTGACTCCGTGACACGGAGAGGGAATAGCCGTTGGAGTACGGAATTTATTTCGACGGAAACGGAATGAATTCCAGACTCCAAATTCGGTTTTCTCGTTCCCACCCGCCCGCGTGGGAATGCGGTGGGCAACACCAAAGCGTTGTGGAACAGAACGAAGGGATAACCCCCCTGCGAGGGATGTAAGTTTTTTGAAGAAACTGAGTTTCTTTGCAGGGGAAGCATCACAGAAACTCAGTTTCTTCAAGAAACTGAGTTTCCTGTAGGAATGCGAACAAACACGCAATAATTTTAATGAGTAATTTGCTTAATATAATCATCCATCCTTGACTTTTTAATGTTTAAACACCATTATATAGTGTGCTGAAGTATCTCTAATGACCCTTCTTCTGGGCAAATACTTCACACATACAGAACGATTAACCCCCACCTGAAATTCCCGAACCGGTTGGTGTCTCCTGTCTCCCTCTTCCCGAAAACCATCTGTCGGTTGACCATTCTCTCAAGCTTCTCAGACCAATCTAGCTTTACAGGAGAATTTTATGAATTATCAAGAAGATATAACAGACAGACAGACAGACAGACAGACAGACAGACAGAGCTAAAATCGTGCCAACTGACCCGTTGGCGCATTCTACTTAGCTGTCTCCTACTCTTTACCACGTTTCCCGCCGTCGCGGCGACGATTGTCGTTAACTCCAATGCCGATACCACCGGCACCGCAGAAACTTGTACCTTGCGAGATGCGATTACAGCCGCCAATACCAATACGGTGGTAGCAGGTTGCACAGCGGGCAGTGGCGCGGCGAACACCATCACCTTTGCCACCAGCCTGTCAGGACAGACCATTACCCTGACTTTGGTCTTACCGCCACTGGCTGGCAACCTCACCATTGATGGCACTAGCCTAGCCTCTCACGTCCAAATCAGTGGATATGATGCCGTGGGGGTGTTCTTTATCACTACGGCAGGAACGGTGACTCTAACCCATCTGGACATTATCAAAGGAAGAAGCGGTATCCTTAATTATGGCACGTTGACGGTCAACAACAGTACCCTTTCGGGCAATTCCCACGGCATCGCTAATTATGGCACGTTGACGGTCAACAACAGTACCTTTTCAGGTAATTCCAATGGCGGCATCGTTAATTATTCTAATGCTGGCACGTTGACAGTCAACAACAGTACCTTTTCGGGCAATTACAGTGGTAGCGACATCTACAATGAGAATAGCACTGGGAATGGCACGGTGACCGTCAACAACAGTACCTTTTCGGGCAATTACAGCAACGACAATATCTACAGTGGAAATGGCACGTTGACTGTCAACAACAGTATTCTGGCTAATAGTTGTTTGAATTATGGAACTTTTACTGGTCACCATAACTTAATTATGTGGAACAATGGCTGTGGCACACCAACCCTGACCGCGGACCCGAAGCTGGGTCCACTAGACAACTACGGCGGTAGCACTAAAACGCTGGCCCTGTTAGTGGGTAGCCCGGCCATTGACATGGGGGATGATGCGACTTGTTTGACGACAGACCAAAATGGAGTCACGCGGCCACAAGGGGCGCATTGTGACCTGGGGGCGTTTGAAGGTTCTGTGTCAACCTACGCTTTTCATACCGCCATGGCAGGTACCGGCCTGGGTAACGTCACAGGGAGCACCGCGGAGGGTTCTTATAATGTGACTGGCACCCTCATTACTTTAGTCGCTACCCCAGATGCTGGTTCCACCTTCGCCGGTTGGACTCCTGCCAGTTGCGTCACGGGCATGACTTTGACCGCGAATACCACTTGCACCGCGATGTTTAATCTAAATAATGTCGTCCCACTCACCGATGTCACTCAACTCTGGAACGGGAGGGCAACTTATCACAGTTGCGTTCTGACCAGCAGTGGCGGGGTGATATGCTGGGGTCAGAACCTTTATGGTCAACTGGGTGACAATTCCACCACGGACCGTTGGACACCCGTGGCGGTCACGGGCTTAACCAGTGATGTGATGGCCATTGCCACAGGCGGTGGACACACCTGTGCATTGACCAGTAGTGGCGGGGTGATATGCTGGGGCAACAACGCTTATGGTCAACTGGGTGACAACTCCATCACCGAACGTCATACACCAGTAGCGGTGATAGGCTTAACCAGTGACGTGACGGCCATTGCGGCAGGAGGTTCTTACACCTGCGCGTTGACTAGCAGTGGCGGAGTTAAATGCTGGGGCTACAACTCCTATGGTCAACTAGGTAACAACTCCACCACTAAGCGTTTGACACCTGTGGATGTCAGTGGCTTAACCAGTGGCGTGACCGCCATTGCTACGGGAAGTTCTCACTCCTGCGCGTTGACCAGCAGTGGCGGAGTCCTCTGTTGGGGTCTCAACAATTCTGGTCAACTGGGTGACAACTCCACCACTAACCGTTTGATACCGGTGGCGGTCACAGGCTTAACCAGTGACGTGACGGCCATTGCCGCGGGCGGTTATCACACCTGTGCATTAACCAGCAGTGGGGGGGTTCTATGCTGGGGTAGCAATGGCTATGGTCAACTGGGTGACTATTCCACCACGAATAGTTTGACACCGGTGGCGGTCACAGGCTTAACCAGTGGCGTGACGGCCATTGCCGCGGGCGGTTATCACACCTGTGCATTAACCAGCAGTGGTGAGGTCCTATGCTGGGGTTACAACTCTTCTGGTCAACTGGGTAACAATTCCACCTATAACAGTTTTATACCGGTCACGGTCACGGGCTTAACCAGTGACGTGACGGCCATCGCGACGGGTTTTAGACGCACCTGTGCATTGACCAGCAGTGGTGAGGTCCAATGCTGGGGCGACAACCTTTATGGTCAACTGGGTGACAACACCATCCTTGACCGTTGGATACCAGTGGAGGTTTTGGTAAATGTGAATGATGTGCCACCTACCACTATTAAAAATAACCAAACCATTAGCTTCACGCCACCTGCAAGTGGAACGTATGGCGGTAGTGCAACCTTGACGGCAACGGCCACCTCTGGTTTAACCGTCACCTTTGCCAGCACGACCACCAGTGTCTGCGCGGTCAGCGGCACAACGGTTAATTATGTTGGGGTAGGCACATGTACTCTCACCGCCTATCGGGCTGGCAATATCAATTACAATGCGGCACCACCCGTCAGTGGGAGTCTTACGGTTGGGAAAGCCACGCAAACGATTCGTTTCACTCCACCGGCCAGTGGCACCATAGGAGGCAGTGCAGTATTGACGGCGACGGCCACCTCTGGATTAACCGTCACGTTTGCCAGCACGACCACCGGGATTTGCACGTTCAGCGGGAGTATCGTGAGTTATGTCAGTGCGGGAACGTGTATCCTCACTGCCAATCAAGCAGGTAATGTCAATTACCAGGCGGCACCCCAGATCACAGGGAGTCTCACCCTCTACGCCCCTGCCTACGTCCCACTTACCGGTGTCACCCAACTCTGGAAAGGGGGTCTATCTAATCACAGTTGCGTCCTGACCGGCAGTGGCGGAGTCAAATGCTGGGGCGACAACGCTTATGGTCAATTGGGTGATAACACCACCATTAACCGTTTGACCCCGGTAGATGTCAGTGGCTTAACCAGTGGCGTGACGGCCATTGCCGCGGGTTGGTTTCACACCTGCGCGTTAACCAGCAGTGGCGGGGTCAAATGCTGGGGCAACAATGATTCTGGTCAACTGGGTAATAACACCACCAGTTACATACCCATGGATGTCACTGATGTCACTGGCTTAACCAGTGGCGTGACGGCCATTGCCGCGGGTTACGAGCACACCTGTGCGTTGACCAGCAGTGGCGGGGTCAAATGCTGGGGCGACAACAGAGCCGGTCAACTGGGTGATAACACCACCACCAACGATTTGACACCTGTAGATGTTAGTGACTTAACCAGTGGCGTGACGGCCATTGCCACGGGAGGTTCTCACACCTGCGCGTTGACCAGCAGTGGCGGGGTCAAATGCTGGGGCGCCAACTGGTCTGGTCAACTGGGCGATAACACCTCCACCTACCGTTTGACACCCGTGGATGTCAGTGGCTTAACCAGTGGCGTGACGGCCATTGCCACGGGAGGTTCTCACACCTGCGCGTTAACCAGCAGTGGCGGGGTCCAATGCTGGGGCGACAATGATTCTGGTCAACTGGGTGATAACACCATCACCACTCGTTACACACTCGTAGATGTCAGTGGCGTAACCAGTGGCATAACGGCCATTGCCGCGGGAGGTTCTCACACCTGCGCGTTAACCAGCAGTGGTGGGGTCAAATGCTGGGGCTACAATGGTTCTGGTCAACTGGGTGGTGGCACCGCCTACGGCGTCAACAGTTACACCCCCGTGGATGTCAGTGGCTTAACCAGTGGCGTGATGGCCATTGCCGCAGGTGGAATACACGCCTGCGCGTTAACCAGCAGTGGCGGGGTCAAATGCTGGGGCAACAATTGGTCTGGTCAACTGGGTGATAACACCACCACCGACGGTTTGACCCCCGTGGATGTCAGTGGCTTAACCAATGGCGTAACGGCCATTGCCACAGGTTACGGGCACACCTGCGCGTTAACCAGCAGTGGCGGGGTCAAATGCTGGGGCGAAAACTGGTCTGGTCAACTGGGTGATAACACCACCACCACCCGTTTGACACCGGTGGATGTCAGTGGCTTAACCAGTGGCGTGACGGCCATTGCGGCGAGTGGAAGGAACACCTGCGCGTTGACCAGCAGTGGCGGGGTCAAATGCTGGGGCTGGAACTGGAACGAATATGATCAATTGGGTGATAACACCACCACCAACGGTTTGACACCTGTGGATGTTAGTGGCGTGACGGCTGTTGCCACGGGAGGTTCTCACACCTGCGCGTTGACTAGCAGTGGCGGGATCAAATGCTGGGGTAGCAACGATTCTGGTCAACTGGGGAACAACTTCTCCACACCCGTGGATGTGTTGGTGTTTGTTGATACGCTACCTACCGCCAACAATGTAACTCTCAGTTTAACCACCTCTGGGACGCCTAGTTGGAACACAGGCGAGACCATCACCGGGAATTATACTTACAGTGATGCGAAGGGAGAGGCGGAAAATGGTACGGTGTTTCAATGGTATCAAGCCACGAATGCCAGTTGTAGCACGGACAGAACAGCTATCATGGGGGCCACGGCGCAAACTTACACACTGGTCAGTAGTGACTTTGGTAAATATATTTGCTTTGGCGTGACACCCAAAAATGCCAAGGCTACCGGTACCGAAGTGCTGACGACCAGTAGCAACCCCTTTACGAAGGCCAATCAAACCATTAGTTTCACACCACCTGCGGGTGGAACGTATGGTGGCAGTGCGACGTTAAGTGCCACAGGAGGCGCGTCTGGAAATCCCGTGACGTTTGCCAGCACGACTGCAAGCATTTGCACCGTCAGCGGCACCACGGTTAGCTATGTCAGTGCAGGAACTTGCACCCTCACGGCCAATCAAGCTGGCAATACCAGTTACCATGCCGCACCCCAAGTCAGTAAGAATCTTACAGTTGGGAAAGCGACTCAAACGATTAGTTTCACTCCACCAGCCAATGGGATTCATGGTGGCACAGCGACGTTAAGTGCGACGGCCACGTCTGGTTTAACCGTCACGTTTGCGAGTGCGACCACTAGCATTTGCACGGTCAGCGGAAATACCGTGAACTATGTCAGTGCTGGAACTTGCACTATTACGGCGACTCAAGCGGGGAATACCAATTACCAGGCAGCCCCCGTCGTGACTCAAACCGTCACCATTAACAAGGCTCCTCTCACCCTCACTGCGGACGATAAGACTCTCACGGAAGGCAATGCCCTCCCAACGTTCACAGTCACGGCGAATGGCTTCGTGAAGGGTGACACCCTGGCAGTCTTAACAGGTCTCACCTTGACCACCACCGCCACCGCCAGCAGTCCCGTCGGGATTTATCCCATCACGGTGACGGCCAGCGATGCCAATTACAATCTCACCCTGCGGAATGGCACTTTAACTATCCAATCGGTAAGTTTCGATGTGACTCAAACTGCTGACGCCACTTCGGTCACCGAAGGCGGTGCTACCGATACGTTGAGTCTCGTCCTGAAACTTGCCCCCCTGGCGGAGGTGAAGGTCGTCATTCTCCCTGACTCCCAATTGGACTTAGGCAATGGCGGTATTCCAGTCACCCTAACCTTTACCCCAACCACTTGGAATATCCCTCAAACCCTCACGGTCGGCGCCCTCGACGACAGTGTGGTGGAAGGCAAACACACCGGTGAGTTGACTTTTCTGACGGCCAGTACCGATGTCAGATTCCACAATAAGACCGTGGCCCCAGTGGCTGTGACCATTCTGGACAACGACGTGGGTGTACTCATTCCTGACTCTCCCGTGGCCGTAACCGACCCAGGCGTGGCCACGTATACGGTCCAACTCAGCACCATTCCAACAGGTTCTGTGACCATTACGTTGACCGCCAGCAACCCACTGGTGACTTTCACGCCTGCGACGTTGACTTTTACGGCCGATGCCAGTGCCCTTGAACCACGCACTGTCACCGTCACCGTTCCCAAGAACGTCCCAAGTCGTCCCAAGGCACCTCTGACAATCACCCAAACCGTGACTCAAAGTAGTGACCCGAACTATCCCACCACGATGGTTCTAAGTCAGGTTCAAATTGACACCTCCTCTAATTCACGGTTCCTGAAGGCGACTTTAACCGTACAAGTGAATGGTGGCGGGAGTGTCATAACCACTGCCGGGAACTTGAATTGTCAACCGCGTTTTATCACGAAAAATTGTCAAGCCCGTTATACCACGCCAACCGACGTGAGATTACGTCCCCAAGCGCACCCTGGCTTTATCTTTAGTGAGTGGCAAGGTGACGCCGATTGTCTGGATGGACATCTGCGAATGATACCGGGCAAAGATAAACGTTGCACCGCGACCTTTATCCGCCTGTCCACCGCGGCCACGGTACGTCTCCAACTCGAACTCCGGGGCGCCGGTCAAGTGACTAGCAATCTGGGTGAGATGGTTTGCCAACCATCAAGGTTTGGTAAAAATGCTTGCCAAGGGACTTATGTCCCCGGCACCTTCGTCATCTTGACGGCCATTCCCGCCGCTGGTTACCAGTTCCAATCTTGGTCTGGAGACCGCGATTGTAGCGATGGCCAGGTGCTGATGGCACAAGACCTGCGGTGTGGGGCGACGTTTGTTTCTACCACGGGGAAACGCAGTTCTCTGGAGGAGACGGAATAAATTCCGTACTCCAACAAGAAACTCAGTTTCTGAACCCTTCTTATCTCGTTCCTACGCACCCGAAATTAACATACAGGTGGACTAGAATACAGGTGGACTAGAATACAGGTGGACTAGAATACAGGTGGACTAGAATACAGGTGGACTAGAGGCTTTAGCCGGAGGTCGTGGCACGTCACCGGCTAAAGCCTCTAGTCCGGTGCCCGTTTTTCATTTTCCGGTAGTGATGCAATGTGGCTGATATTCATAAGAGTTGCCCTCACCCCCGGCCCCTCTCCCTCTGGGAGAGGGGCCGGGGGTGAGGGTAAACATATCACCCACATTGCATCACTACCCATTTTCCATTATGTTTCCATCATTTCACCAACTCCAAAAATTCCTGTTCATCAATCATCTTAATACCCAGTTCCCGGGCTTTGTCCAACTTACTACCAGCCTCTTCTCCAACTATCACACAACTCGTTTTCTTTGACACACTACCGCTGACTTTGGCACCCAGTGCTTGTAACTTTTCCTTGGCCTCATCACGAGTCATGCTACTCAAAGAACCAGTCAACACATAAGTTTGTCCTGCCAGAGGCAATGCGTTAGGCAGTGCCTTGGGAGAAGTGGGTTGGGATTCAGTCCAATGTATCTTCGCCTCCTCCTGCAACCTTTGGATAACGTCAAGATTATGAGGCTGTTGGAAGAAAGCAAAAATATGTTTCGCTACGATTGGACCCACGTCAGGGACGGTTTGCAACTCTTCCTCCGTCGCCCGCATCAGTGGTTCCAGACTGCCAAAATGTTGGGCCAACACTCGCGCCGTGGACTCTCCGACCTCACGAATCCCCAACGCATATAGGAAGCGTTCCAAAGTGGTGGACTTACTTTTGTTTAAGGCACTGATGATGTTAGCAGCCGATTTCTCCCCCATCCGTTCTAACTCCGCCCATTGTTTGGTGGTGAGAATGTAAAGGTCCGCAAGGTTGGCAACCACGTTTCCATCGATTAATTGTTCCACCAATTTTTCACCCAGTCCCTCAATATTCATGGCCCGTCGTGAGGCAAAGTGTTGAATCGCTTGCTTACGTTGTGCAGGACAACCTAACCCTCCCGTACAACGTGCTACCGCTTCCCCTTCCGGACGTAACACCTGAGAACCACACACGGGACATTGGGTGGGAACTTGAAAGAGTTTGGTACGGGGAGGACGTTTTTCCAGAAGCACTCGTACCACTTCAGGTATCACGTCTCCCGCCCGCCGCACTATCACCGTGTCCCCCACTCGGATGTCTTTGCGATGAATCTCCTCTTGATTATGCAACGTGGCATTGGTGATGGTGACACCTCCCACATTTACAGGGGCGAGGCGGGCGACAGGAGTGAGGGCACCAGTACGTCCTACTTGAACGTCAATCCCCTCGACTTGAGTTAAGGCTTCCTGGGCTGGGAACTTATGGGCAATCGCCCACCGTGGGGCACGGGACACAAAACCGAGTTGTTCTTGTTGAACCAGCGAGTTGACTTTATATACGATACCATCAATCTCGAAGGGCAACTGGTCACGTTGAGTTAATATCTGTTGATAATATGTCAAGCACCCTTGGGGACCCATGACTACTTGTGAATATTTAGAGATAGGGAATCCCCAGCGTTGCAACTGGTTCAAAATATCGCTATGCCGGTTAGGCAACTCTCGCCCTTCCACTTGACCTACTGCATAACAAATAAAATCCAACGGCCGGGCCGCGGTGGCGTGGGCATCTAATTGACGCAGACTACCGGCGGCGGCATTGCGGGGATTGGCAAACGGTTTTTCACCCCTGCCAACTTGTTGTTGATTGAGTTTATCAAACCAGGCTTTGGGCATAAAGGCTTCGCCACGCACTTCTAACACGGGTGGAAAATCTTTACCCCGTAATTTCAGAGGCACGGTTTTAATCGTTTTGACATTGCCTGTCACCTCTTCTCCTCGATTGCCATCTCCACGAGTCGCCGCCGTCACCAAGAGACCTTGTTCATAACGTAAACTGACCGCCAGACCGTCTAATTTAAGTTCGGCAGCATATTCAATTTCTGCCTCTGCCACGCCTAACCGTTCTCGTAAGCGTTTATCAAAGTCGTGGACTTCTCCCTCTTCAAACGCATTACTAAGGGATAACATGGGTTGTGAATGAATAACTTCCGCAAAATTCGGAAGCGGTGTTGCACCGACTCGTTGCGTCGGTGAATCGGGTGTGATCAACTCTGGATATTGCGCCTCCAATGCTTGCAATTCGCGCATCAGACGGTCATATTCACTATCGGGAATCTTGGGGTCATCCAGAACATAGTAAAAGTAACTGTGTTCATTGAGAGTTGCCCGAAGTTGATTAGCTTGTTGTTGAATTTTTTTGGGGATTGTCATGGGAATGACCTCTATAAGTGATTGAAATGTAAATGTCCAGGTCCAGGAGTCCAAAGCGAAGCTTTGCCAGGTCACGGACAAAGCTTCGCTTTGGACTCCTTTCTGATACTTGAAATTTTTCAGATATGACCCTATATCATAACAGGACGAAGGCAGGTCATCGCGTCCGTTCAGGTCGCTAAAACTATCTATAATGATTACCGTAAGTGTGTATAAAGTAACATAGATTAAGATGTTGCACATTAGATTATTTTACCGGTAGTGATGCAATGTGGGTGATAGACACTTTCCCCCCAGCCCCTCCCCCAAAAGGGGAGGGGAGAACGGCGGTACCCGTGGTTTTCACCCCTCTCCCCCTGGGAGAGGGGCCGGGGGTGAGGGCAAACATATCACCCACATTGCATCACTACCTATTTTACCAACTCAGGTGAACATTTGCTATGAAAAATACAGAGAAGTTGTTGCATATAATAGATGAGAAATCTTTAACCGTGAGAACGGATTCATTGGATATTTCGTTTGGGGAAATAAATTCAATGTATGATGACGGTGAATTGGAAATAAGCCCCGATTATCAACGTTTATTTCGTTGGAATGTGACTCAACAATCTCAGTTTATTGAATCCCTGTTGTTGGGATTTCCCCTTCCACCTATCTTCGTGTTTGAGACAGAAGCGAGAAAATATGCGTTGATTGATGGACTTCAACGAATTTCGACTTATCTTCATTTTACAGGAAAGTTAAAAGACAAGGATAAGTTAAAATTAACCAATTGCGATATTGTACCAGAATTAAACAATATTACGATTGATGACCTTTCGCCGGCACTGAGAATCCAGGTGAAGCGTAGTTATATCAAAATGTACATTATCAAAACACAAAGTCCCGCACGGGTCAAATATGATATGTTCAAACGCCTAAATACTGGCGGTTCCCTATTGGAAGCACAAGAAATTCGGAACAGCACCATACGTTTGCTGGGGGAAGATTTCATCAACTTCATTCAACACTTGTCTGAAGACAAAAATTTTAAAGACTGTCTCGGCTATGTGCAAGATTATCAGTTCGAAAGACAATTTGACGACGAATTGGTATTGAGGTTTTTTACGCTAAAAAATGGCAATTTGAAAAAATATCAACAAGACGGTTTAGAGACACTTGCAGATTTTTTGACCAAATATGCGGAACAAGTGTCATCGAAAGAGGTTGTCTTCGACTATGCTACAGAAGAGAAGGTGTTCACCCGTACTTTTGCAGTATTGAACAAGGTACTTGGGAAAAATGTCTTTTCAAAAGATGGTGAGTCCTCAAAACAGTTTCATGCGTTTCAGTATGAGGCCATATCAGTAGCAATGGCTTCTATTATAGACAAAATGGATGTCAACAATATTGACCCTAAAGTCAAGCGCAATATCCTCGCCCTCAAACAAGACCCGAAATTTCAAGATGCGACAGAAAATAGGAGAGGTAAAAGAACCAGTGGAGAAGCCTATCTGCCCTTTCTCGACAAAAGGATTTCCATTGCAAAAAATTCATTAAGTAAAGGATTCTGAGGCATTGTTTATGACTCCAGACGAGGTTCGTTTTCAGCTTGAACAGAACTTAGAATGGCGGCTTGAGGAAATTGCGTTTCTTACGGCCCAACTCAATACGTTTGACCAATCAAATTCAAGTGATGACGAAAGACGACGGGTTGAGAATGACAAAAATCGTTTCCGCAAAGCCTTAGTCTTGATGCTGTATGCTCATTTTGAGGGCTTTTTTCGCTTTTCATTTTCGCTATATGTGAACGTTCTCAATGACAAACAGATAAATCTTTCCAAAGCCATTGATGAGCTTGTCGCTTCTTCACTGTATGACGTGTTTGGTAAATATGACGGCTTCAAAAAAGAATTTGTAAATCCAGAAAGTGATGAAGTTAATAAAGCCAATAAGCGTCTGAAAAATAGAATTAGCCTGATACAAGAATTGAATAAACTTCACCAAGAGGGTATTGTTAAGTTGCCTATCAGTGACAGACATAACGATACTGGTTCTGTCATTTATACCAAATCTAATCTAAATTTCGATGTTATCGAAAAGATTCTCCATCGTTTAGGCTTTTCTACGGATATTCTTCAATTAGAAATTGATGGAAAAAAACTTAAAGATGTTCTAAATGAATTTCTGGGCCGAAGAAATACTATAGCACATGGAGATGGCAGGTTTAGAGAGGGTATAGACGAAAGAGAATATAATAAGTTTAAAGAGGTTTTTGATAAGATTACCAACATGATTTCTATAGTAATTACTCAGGCTTTAAGCGAAAAAAGGTATCTAAAAGAAGAATTTCGTAATTAAGGGTTAGAAATGTCCTATGCCGTAGTTTGAACGTGGGTTAGACTGGTCAAAAGAGTTGACAGTTTTTTAAAAATCGTCAACTCTTAACCAAATCTCAACCAGATTCTGCACTCAATAACCGTTGCACCACCACCCCCGCTAACATCATTCCAAATAACGCCGGCATATATGAAATCGTTCCATTGACGGCCCGCGGCCGACCTGCGGGACCACTTTCTACAGGTTGATGAGGCAAGGGAGGACGAGGTAACTCGGTAGAATACACCACGGGATAATTGGTGCGCATTCCCATCTCTCGCAATTTAGCCCGCATTTCTCGCGCCAGTGGACATACGGAAGTTTGATTTAGGGAAACCACTTTCACCTGGGTCACATCCAGACGATTCCCCGCCCCTAAACTGGAAGCAACCGGCACCTCTAATTTTAAACAAGCCGCTACCAATGCCGCTTTACAGGCAATGGAGTCAATGCAATCTACAACAAAATCAAACTTCCCCTCTCGCACTAACTCCTCAGCTTTTTCCTTCTGTAAAAACTCGGTCAACAACGTCAACGATACCTGGGGATTAATATCGCGTAGCCGTGCCGCCATCACTTGGGTTTTAGATTGACCTAGTGTTGACTGTAATGCCACCAATTGCCGATTGAGGTTAGAAGGTGACACCACATCATGGTCTAACAAGGTCAACCGGGTAAAACCAATGCGCCCCAACGCTTCTGCGACAAAACTGCCTACTCCTCCTAGTCCTGCAATCAAAATATGGTGAGAAATTAAGGAAGCGACCGCCTCCTTACCTAATAAAATTTCGGTACGTGAAAAAAAATCGTCATTCATGGTAAAATATTAAACAAAGTTAACGCATTATGGGTTGTCACAGCGGCTATTTCCGCAGGGTCTTGGGAACGTAACTCAGCCATTGTTTGCAAAATTTCGAGTAGAAACGCGGGTTCATTCCGCACACCCCGGTGGGTCACTAACGGTTGATCTGGAGAATCGGTTTCCAATAAGATACGTTCTAATGGCAACGCCTGCACGAGGCTACGCAACTTATTCGCCCGTGGATAAGTAATCGGCCCCCCAAAACTCAAGTAGAAACCCAAGTCTAACAGACGCTGGGCTTGTGGTAAACTGCCTGAAAAACTGTGTACGACACCACGACTGCCAGGGACGCCACGCACCAATTGAATCACCTCCTCCACGGCCCGACGTGCATGAATAATTACAGGTAACTGGGCCTGTTGGGCAAGTTGTAATTGTGCCAGAAAAAAATCGGTTTGTCTAGTTCTATCAAGTCCTTCCACATAAAAATCTAATCCACATTCTCCCACTGCCACGGGTTTTTCTTGAATTATCCAACGGGCCAATTCATCCAAATGGGCGGGTTGATGTTCGGACAAATACATAGGATGCAAGCCATACGCGGGATACAAGCCGGTCCCTTGGGTACATATTTTTTGCAACCGTGGCCACCATGCAAATGTTACCGCAGGCACAATTTGTTGAGTCACTCCAGCCACCTGGGCGCGTAACAAAGTTGCTTGCCGGTCTGGTTCAAAGGTGTCATCATCGAAATGAGAATGGGTGTCTATCAAAGTTAGCATGTAGTTACCATTGAGTTGGAGTCCAAGACCGGTCTTGGACTCCGTACTGTTGCAACGCTATTGACCAGTCCTCCTGTCTCGTAAGGTATTTCAAGGCTACGCTTTGGACTCCTGGTCATCCTCTATTTCTTCCGTGAAGTTATCTCTTTAAACTTCGCAATTAATTCTCCTCTGGACGCTTGCAACAACAAGGGCGCCACTTCCTCTGGAGGCAATTATATGACCCCGTCAATCACGTTTGACAACGGTTTGTCTAACTTGCCAAACCGAGACTTTAGCAAGTGTTCCACAAAGAGGCGTTGGCCTTCTACGCGGCCTTGTTGACGTCCTTCTTGCACGGCCTGTTGCCGGGCTTGTTGATAAACAGGTGAAATATTCATGAGTAACTCCTTATCTCGTTCGGTTAAAGTCGTTTTGAGTTCAATTTCTGGTAGTGATGCAATCTGGGTGATATTCATGGAGTTGCCCTCACCCCCGGCCCCTCTCCCTCTGGGAGAGGGGCCGGGGGTGAGGGTAAACATATCACCCACATTGCATCACTACCAAAAATTCCATCAAGCAGGGTTTCATCGCCAATTTGCCAAATAATCCCAGTTGAGAAGCAGCGGCGATGTCAGTGGTGGTTGCCGAGGGTTCAAAACTCAAGTCGACATAAGATACTTCGGCCCAGAGTTAGTGTTGTACGTTCACATTGCCACCAACATATTCTAACATTCCTGCCGCACATTCTTTGGCAAACTGGTCGTGTGATTGTCTCATAAATTCTCCTTGGAAAAAAACTTAACTTCTCTTTTATACTTCTTGATTTGGCTAGTATAGAGAAGTTGGAAAAACTTGTCAAATCCTAAAAACGCAGTTTCTTTAAATACTCCCCCATCGCCCGTTCTTTCACCTCTTCCTTGACCAACGGAAAAGTTGTTAAAATATAGCAAAACTCCTCTTTCGTCAAGCCATATAAATGCGCAATCATGCCATCCAACTCCGCCCGCACTTGGGCACGTTGTACGGAATCGGTAAGACCTGTCAGGTCTCGAAGACCTGACAGGTCGGCTACCTCTTTCGCTAATTCCTCATATTCCGGCGTGGTGCAGATGAGTCGCGCAGCACGGGTGACAATGGGGAAGAATCGCGGGTCTTTGAGGGTGAGACGAGGTACGGGAAGTTGGTAAATATGAAAAAAAGTTAAATTGGTAGTTACCCGTTGCCTTACAAGATAGTCAAAGACGAAATTATTCCAGATGGCACTCAAGCAGACTGAAGAAAGTAGGTCGTTCGGCTTTTGATCGAACGGTGTAACTACATAAGGAAGTTTATTGTTTAGATAGATATTTTTAGGCAACACCGTCGCAATCATCGTTCTCTCATTCGTGTTACCCGCCACATCTCGAAACCCCAACCGATACCCCTGATACTCCAGCCATTGCCCCTTATTCTCCTCCTTTTTTCCCAACAACGCCTTTCTCCCTTCTGTCTCATCAATCCAATACTTCGGTTCCCCCCAACGATGATCAAACTGATGAATCATCTTCCCCTCATACAACGGCAAGCGTCCCTTTCCTGGCGATGTTTGAAACAGATGACTGTCGTTGGTCATGTGAAATTCATTGGCCAACACCAAATTCCAAGTCCCCTCCAGTTTCTCCCCCAACAACGAAAATGTCAACATTTTTTGGGCAATCGCAATATCTTTTTCATTCTTAAATTCCATGACCGAATGTGAATTGGGAGACAATTTGCGAATCAAGTCGGTGCTTAACCACAGTCCACCTATCTTGGGGAAACGTGCCAATTCTTGAACCTCGTGACGCATAAACGCCGCTGGAAATTGACTCGTTTGACGACCTTTAAGAAAAGTCAACACGACAAATTTAAAGCGACTGTCCACCCCCTCAAAAATCGCTTTACGATTCTCGAAACCAAATAAAGTCGTCACTTCAGCATGGTCAAATAACAAGTCCCGCAATCCTGTTGCCCCCAGGTCCGTATAAATGCCACTGGGAATGACAATCCCACATTGACCACCGTCCCGCAACAAATTATGACACTGTTCGACAAATAACTTGTACAAATTAATATCGGTCCCAGTCTTTTTTCCATTCACCACTGCGCTTTGATGAGGATATTGGGGACTGCTACGAAAATATTGACTGACATACGGGAAACGACTCTGATAGGCCAACCAGGCGTGCTTCACTTCAGCAGTCTTCAACAACTGGGCTTGCGCTTTTTCAAACTCCTTGATGGTCATTTTATTCTTCGTCACCACCTCTGAATAGTCGGCGAAAAATTCCTTGGCTTGCGGTTTGAAAACCTCCCACGGTGGATTCGTGATAATCGCATCAAACCCACCCCGTTTCAACACTTCATCAAACTCATACCCCCAATGGAAAGGATGCAACGTCACCAGGTCCGCCACCGTCAAAGGACGCTTTTTCGCCTTCCCTTCCTTCTGTTTCGTTTCATCCCAAGTCACCTCCTCAAACTGAATCTTCAGCCGTTCAAATTCTTTCAACAACAACTGATTCAACTGGACTTGCGCGGCCTGTTTCTGGTGATAAATCTCATCCCGCAACCCTTGCAACTGGTCGGCAGCATAGCCAGAAGCGTCCCGATATAACCCAATCAAACGATTCTTCTCGGCCAACACTTGTTGATAAGTCTTAGCTTCCCCCGCTTTGAACAAATACCCCGTCTTCCCGACTTCCATAAACTTCTCCCCATCCACTTTCAACAACCCAACCAACGAATTACCCGCTAACAAATTAAAATCAATATTGGGCAACGGTTCTAATTGATCCACCCGTTCCGCAGACGACACCAACGCCAAAAACAGCCGCAACTTAGCAATTTCCGTCGCCTCCTCCATCACATCCACGCCAAATAAATTCTGCGAAATAATTTGCTTCTTAATATAATACAGGACATTGGGATGATCCTTCTCCACTTCCCGCAACCGTTGCTTTAACTCCGCATCGGCTAAAAATGGAATCCGTCCCAAAACAGCAGTATAAACCTGAATCAACATTTTCATGGCCGCCACCAAAAACGCCCCTGACCCACAAGCGGGGTCTAACAAAGTGAGACGTGGCAACACTTGCAACCATAAGTGCCGACACGAGTTGGCATCCAAGTGTATCAACAAGTCTGGCACACTGTCAAAAGGTCCCTTCCCCCCTTTGGAAAAGACGCCGTATGTGAAGAAAGCATTCACCTGTTCCAAAATCAATGGATAAATGGTCTGTTCGCATAAATACTCGGTAATCTCAGGCCGCGTATAATACGCCCCAAATTGCTTCTGATTAATATACTTCTCAAAAATATACCCCAACACATTCGGATTGACCTCATTATCAGCCCCACCTGGCGTATCATTCAAGGACCAAGTATATTTCGCAAACAAGACAAACAAATTTGCAAACGCCCGATCTGGCACCGTAATTGACGGCCACCGCTGTTCGATGGGATGGTGCAAAAACAACCCCCCATTGAGATAACGAATCTCCCCAATCAACCTGACCACTTGCGCCGCCCGTTCCGGTTGCGGCTTGGCAAACCCGTCAAAAAACAACGCTTGCAAGAACTCCGCATAAAACCGATTCTCCCCCCGTTGCTGACTCTCCGCCAACTTCTTGACCAAGTAATCATGGTTGCCGTTATCCAAAAATCCTGTCTTCTGCAAAAACCAAATAAACATCAAACGGTTTAACAAAACTGAGGCATACCACCGCCGATCCCGATCCTCCTCAATCCCCCCAATCAAATCCGTAAACGTCAAATGTTGGGTTTCAAAATCTTGATAAAATTGTTTCGTGACCCGTTCCACATCCAACGCTTTCTGTAACTTCTCGACCACCTTTAACACCGAGACGTTGCCCGCCTCATCAAACTCGTTGAAGTCAATCAACATGGCGGGGAGTTGACTGATCAACAACTCCCCGGTTTGCCCTTGACAATAATACAACTCCCGCGCCTGCGCCTCCCCAGGTTTCACCCAGGACCAAAGACTTTGCGTCGGTTGCGGAGACTTGTCTAGGAAGATCAGCAGATGTTCATGATGATACTGACGAACATGTTGATGAATCGCCAACCGTTCTGTCGCATTCGGCAATCGCTTCGTCGCGGAGATTATTTCAAACACCCACACTCCCCCCAATTCCGCAATCGGCCGCCGGGTCCATTGACACTCGGCCACCGCCTCCGCCTCCGTAACCACATTGAACGACGGTGGATTCGACCAACCGAGTTCCTCAATCAAGAGGTCGTGAAATTGAAATTGTTGAATGCGTTGTTTGGTGTTTAAGAGATTGAGTTGAGACATAATTTAACCTTTTTATACTGATTCAGTAAAGTGTTGGAGTAGAGGCTTTAGCCGGTGACGGTGTTGGAGTAGAGGCTTTAGCCGGTGACGGTGTTGGAGTAGAGGCTTTAGCCGGTGGGGGCAGAACAGAATTGAAAGCGCGGTGCCCACCCACCGGCTAAAGCCTCTAGTCCATCGGTATATTGAAATTGTTGTGCCCACCCACCGGCTAAAGCCTCTAGTCCATCGGTATATTGAAATTGTCGTGCCCACCCTCCGGCTAAAGCCTCTAGTCCATCGGTATATTGAAATTGTCGTGCCCTCTCTCCGGCTAAAGCTGCCAAAAAGTTCCCCGAAATGAATCGCCAGGTGGAGTGGAGGCTTTAGCCGGCCGGCGGTAGGCGCCCCGCAATTTGAGTGGGGGGGTGATGCCTACGGCCGGCCGGCTAAAGCCTCCACTCCAACAAAGCCTCTAATCCATCGCCATTTTAACTCTTTGGCCACTTTAATTCCTTTAACTATACCAACCCCATCGAACAAACAATTTGTGCCTCCTGCACCACGTCTTCTTCACTGATCACACATAACTGGTCTGCTTCATAGAGGGTCACGACTAATTCTAGCAGAGTGTCGTCACGAATACCAACTCGCAATTGTCGCGTCAACGTCTCTCGCGCACTGTGTCGCAAGGGATAACGATACAGTAAATCTATGGCTTTGGGAAGCGCGGGCGATTCTAACAACTTGCCACGTTGTTGCACATAATTTTTTAACCGTTCATACGTGCGATAACGCGCCCCAGTTTTCTTTCCCAATTGCCCACCCGTTTGCTTCTCTTCCTGCAATAAGCGTTCAATACCCAGTTTCACCCACTCATGATGATGGTCTTGCCGAGGCAATGCAGGCGTAGTGGGGAGACAGTAAGCCGCGTTTAAAATCGCCAATTGCGATTCTGTCATCGCTTGACCAGTCTCGTCTAGCCAGGCTAACGCATCATTACCTTCGGTGGTGCGCAAGTACACTAATACACCCTTATAAGATTGCGCTGGTAGAGATGGAATCAAGGCTTCTAACTTAGGGTCTTGCTGGATAGCCTGATGCCAAATTTGATAGGCATAAGAGGACAAGTCAATATCTTTATCATCGTCATCCAAAATCCCGGCGGCTTCATTGTACAAATCTTGCCAACGTTGCGTATTCAAACTGTCTTCTTCAAAAAAAGTTTCGTCAGTCCCCACCACTTCGGCATTTTCACGTAATCGTTGGGCGACCCGCGCCCGCAGTTGAATAATTTTTTCGACACCAGCGGCCGGCAAAAAAGAGTAGCAAAAAATTCGGTCTGCCGTTTGGCCAATGCGGTCCACGCGCCCAGCCCGTTGGACAAGACGAATAATTGCCCAAGGGAGGTCATAGTTGATAATGATGTGACAATCTTGCAAATTTTGCTCTTCCGATAACACATCGGTAGCAATTAAGACTCGCAATTCTGGTACCGCCTCCAAGGAGGAGGACTTAGGAGTGAGGTGGCGTGGATTACTGTGCGGACTAAATCGGTGTGCCAAGGCGGTTGGATTTTCCACTGCCCCCGTGACTTCTGCCAGGTTAGGAATCTCCTCTTGCAGTTGTTTGACCAGATAATGGGTGGTGTCTGCAAATTATAGAGGTGAGAATTAATTTTTAATGAAGACCTCGTAGGTTTTCAAAACCTACGAGGTCTATGGCGAGAAACTATTAAAAAACTATTCTCGCCTCTATAAACTTGTATGATTTTCCCTGGAGCGCAAAATGATGGCGCCTTTGTACCCCCCAGCCTCCCCGCACGCAGGGGGGTCACTCCCCCCGTGTACGGGGGGCTGGGGGGGTACCAAAATAAGTGAATATCACTATATCTAGTCAGACTATCCGCAATTTGAGTGAAAGTCAAGGGGGGTGAGGAAAAATTTTATTTTTGTTTCTTCGTTTTTGGGACAACACCATGTAGCACAAGGGTCAGGACTGCCAGTCCTTGAAAATTCTTCAACTTAATCGCGTGGAATGGTTGGAAATACTGTAAAAATTGTTCAGGTCTCATCGCCGCCAGTTGATTCTTGATAGCCTCTTGAATCAACAAGTCATCGTCTCAGCAGTTTCATCCTTTTTAAGAAACTATCACTGTACTTTCGAAACGAATCTAAGTTATAATATCACATTCTTTAACAAATTTACAACGTTCACATCACACTATGGCCAAAACAGCAAAAACTCCAAGTAGTACCATCTGCCTGAACAAAAAGGCAGGGTTTGATTATTTTTTACAGGAACGCATAGAAGCGGGCGTAGTTTTGACGGGTTGGGAAGTCAAAAGCCTACGGGCGGGACATGTGCAAATTCGGGACACCTATGTATTGTTGAAGGGAGGCGAAGCCTGGTTACTCGGTTCTGTGATTACGCCTTTAAACACGGTCTCTACTCACTTTATACCGGATGCCCAACGGACTCGTAAATTGTTGTTGCATCGGGCGGAATTAAGTAAATTGATAGGTGCCGTAGAACGCAAAGGGCAAGCGTTGATACCCACGGCTATGTATTGGAAAAATGGGCGCGTGAAAGTAGAAATTGCGTTGGCCAAGGGTAAAAAAGAACATGAAAAACGCGATGCGGAAAAAGACCGGGAATGGCAACGTGAGAAAGAGAGGTTATTCAAACACTAAGATGATTGGACTGTTACAACGAGTGACCACAGCTAAGGTGGTCGTTGACCATCACCAGATTGCCCAAATTGAGGAGGGATTGTTAGTCTTCATTGGTGTCGAACGAGGCGATACCACTTCTCAAGCAGACCGTCTCTTAGAACGATTGTTAACTTATCGAATCTTTTCTGACGAGATGGGAAAGATGAATGTCAGTTTGAGTGAAACGGGTGGCGGACTGTTGTTAGTTCCTCAATTCACCTTACCTGCTGATACTCGCAAAGGCACTCGTCCCAGTTTTACGCCGGCGGCCTCTCCTGACTTGGGGGAGAGGTTGTTTAACTATTTATGTGTTCAAGCCAAGCAACGGCATCCTCAAGTGGCGACGGGACAATTTGGGGCATCTATGCAAGTCAGTTTGGTCAATGATGGACCGGTGACATTTTGGTTGCAGGTGAAATAAGAAAAAGGACTTACGCCCTCACCCCAACCCTCCCCTCCCTGCACACAGGGAGGAAGTCATTCCCCCCCGCGTGCGGCTAGGGGTACACTCAACGAGTGGCAATCAGGGCTACGTAAGTATAGTGATATTCCTCCAAATTTGTACGATTTTCGCTGGAGCGCCGGGCGCACGGGGCGCAATAATTTTTATTGCGCTCCAGAGGACAAGGTAGAGGACAAGGTACAAGTTTGTATGAATATCACTATAAGGGTAGTGATGCAATGTGGGTGATATGTTTCCCCTCACCCCCGGCCCCTCTCCCTACGGGCGTGGGGAAAAAACTACGGATTCCGCCGTTCCCCCCACGCCCGTAGGGCGTGAGGTGATGGTAACATGAATATCACCCAGATTGCATCACTACCGGCAATTTTAACCAATACTACTTCCTAACTCCGTCTCCGCCAAGGAATTGGCCATCATCACTTGAGTCAGCCAATTTTCTAACTGTTCCAGATTAGCCGTGGCCTCAATCCGATGCCTCACCGTTTCGGTAAATTCGGTAAATTTTAGTTGTAATTGCCGCAACAAGAGTTTCTTGGTTTGTTGTTGCATCCCTTGTTGCATCCCTTGCTGCATCCCTTGCTGCATCCCTTGCTGCATCCCTTGTTGCATCCCTTGCTGCATCCCTTGCTGCATCCCTTGCTGCATCCCTTGTTGCATTCCCTTTTGCAAGCCTTGCTGTAGCTGTTCGGCCAACAGCGTGTTGGTTATCGACAAGCGTCTTAAATCCTCTGGATAGGTTTGGAAATAACGCTCGATATAGGGAATCACCGCTTCGTGTACTTCTACATCATGGGTTTGCATACGTTGAACCTCCCAAATTTTTTGCCAAATCGTTAAAGGATCAGCCGTTAGGCCAATCCTCAAGGTTAATAAGATATAGTCTAGCAGACCTTCCTTAAAACATAAAGCAATAAAATCCGCCAGTTTTTTCCCTCGTGCTAAGGGTAGCAGGGGATAATTGGCTGGTTTCAAGTCCAATTCGCTGGGATGAATCAGCCATTGGGCAATCCCAACCGTAGAGTGATAAATCCCATTATCGTCCGTGGGTTTGAAATGAAATTCCTCTTGTAACTTTAAAATTTTGTCAGGCCTGGTGACGCAAACTATCGTCAGAGTTCGCTGACTAGGTAATTGATTCAGATGGCTGTCTGACGATTCTGGGTCAGGGGTGTCATCGGGGTTTGAAGCATCCTCCGGGTCTGGTGTATCCTCCTCCGTAGTTTTCTTCTCTAGTACCGCACCCAAGCCCCACGCCCGCATCATAATTTTGTTATAATCCAGAAGGTGAGTGGGTCATGAATGCCTTTAAATTCCAGTGCATTGAGGCGTTTGAAATAGGCGAAAATGGTGGGTTGTAAACATTGCCGTTGTTCGGCCGTTGGACAACTGACGACTAAATCAATCGCCCGCCCACGAAAGAAGACTTCGCGTTGGGTTTCGACGGTTAGTCCCAACCCTTCAAATAATTTACGGTAGAAATCTTTGGCCGTATCATCAAACGGTTCGGCGGTGATATGGGGTACATTGTTATCCATATGTGCCTGTAGTCGGTGTTTGGGTCGGTTTGACAATCTGGGAGGTGAGGTGATGAATGGGTTGGTAGTTAGACCTCCGAGGTGCTCTGCGACCTCGGAGGTCTGGCCGACTGACACTTTTGCACAGTGAGACCTCCGAGGTCTGGCCAACTGATATGTTTGCGCAGAGAGACCTCCGAGGTCTCGAAAACCTCGGAGGTCTTGGCCAACGGTGCAATCACTACCCCCAAACGGTGCGTGGGACGCACCCTACAATTTGTTACCCTATACCTTACTTTCCAACAATTTGGCATGGGCCGCCGCTAGACGTGCAACGGGAACTCGTGGGGCCGAACAAGACACGTAGTCTAACTTGATGGAGTGGCAGAACTGAATCGAAGCGGGATGACCGCCATGTTCTCCGCAGATTCCCACTTTCAAGTCAGGACGTGCCTTACGTCCGTTCTCTACGGTCATCTTCATCAAGAAACCAACGCCTTTGACATCCAACACTTCAAACGGGTTGTCATGCAGGATGCCTTTTTCGTTGTACAACGGTAAGAATTTGTTCTCGGCATCTTCGCGGGAGAAGGAGAAGGTCGCTTGCGTCAAATCGTTGGTGCCAAAGGAGAAAAATTGGGCTATTTCAGCCAGTTGTGGCGCACGAGTGCAGGCCCGTACCGTTTCTATCATGGTGCCAAACTTGAAGTTCAGTTTGACCTTCTCTTTCCCTTCGACCAGTTGTCTAACCTGGTCCACCGAGGCTTTGACGTGTCGCAATTCTTGAGACGTAATCACTTGAGGCACCATGATTTCGGGATGTACGTCTATCCCTTGTTTCCGACATTCAGCTTCGGCTTCCAAAATGGCCCGAATTTGCATGGCGTAAATTTCGGGATAGGTGATACCCAAGCGTACTCCACGATGTCCCAGCATGGGGTTCACTTCGTACAATTCTTTCACTTTGCGCAACATTTGTTCTTTCTTAGAAATGGCGCCATTGACCAGTTCTTCGCCAGTCTCATCAAACGGAGGAGGCATTTCCGCCGGCGTTTCGCCGGGTTTTAGCATTCGCATACTACCAGCCAAATCGGCTAAACCACGCATGGTGCCACGGAGTTGCCGCAGGTGTTCCAGTTGTTCATCCAACTGTTTTTCCGACGGTAAAAATTCGTGCATGGGGGGATCCAATAAACGCACGGTGACGGGACGCGGGGACATCGCTTGGAAGACTTCTACAAAGTCTTTCCGCTGAATGGGTAACAGTTTGTCTAACGCCGCTTGCCGTTCTTCCTGGGTGGTGGCCAGAATCATCTCGATCACAATTGGCAGCCGGTCCACATCGTTGAACATCCGTTCGGTGCGGCACAGACCAATGCCCATGGCCCCGTATTCGACGGCCTTCTTGGCGGTATCAGGGGTGTCAGCATTGGCCATCACTTTCAATTGGGACATATCATCGGCCCAAGAGAGTAACTCTTTCATGTCTTCGGAGAAGATCGGTGGAATGGTGGGGAGTTCGCCCAGATAGACGTTGCCGGTGCTGCCATCAATGGTGATGATGTCTCCTTCCCGTAACACTTGGTCGCCGATTTTGGCTTGCCGTAATTTGACATCGACTTCAATGCCTTCGGCCCCTGCGACGCAGGCTTTACCCATTCCACGCGCTACGACGGCGGCATGAGAGGTTTTGCCACCGCGGCTGGTCAAAATACCTTGAGAGGCAAAGAAGCCATGAATGTCCTCTGGCTTAGTTTCTTCACGTACCAAGATGACTTTCTCGCCTTTCTTTTTGCCTAATAGTTCCGCATGGTCAGCATCAAATACGCATTTGCCACATGCTGCACCGGGGGAGGCGGGTAAACCTTGGGCGAGAGGTTTTTCGCCACCGCGTAAGTCTAAGCGGCGGTGCAGAAGTTGTTCTAAGTCGCTAGGATTAATGCGTAACAGGGCTTGTTCTTTGCTAATCAAGCCTTCTTTGAACATTTCTACAGAAGTGCGCACCATGGACGCGGCATTCATTTTGCCGTTGCGCGTTTGCAAGCAGTACAGAACGCCTTTTTCGACGGTGTACTCGTAATCTTGTACTTCGTGATAGTGGGATTCTAACTTGTTGCGCAATTCCACCAGTTGTTTGTAAATCTCTGGCATCTCCTTTTGCAGTTCTTGCACGGGTTTGGGGGTGCGAATCCCTGCTACCACGTCTTCCCCTTGGGCGTTGACGAGATATTCTCCATACATTTCATTCTCGCCGGTGCCTGCGTTGCGGGTGAAGCCGACGCCTGTGGCACTGTCATTCCCCATGTTGCCAAAGACCATGGCAACGATGTTAACCGCGGTGCCGTGGGCTTTGTCGGGGGTGATGTGAAATTCGCGACGATAGTCTATCGCCCGTTTGCCCATCCAGGAGCTGAATACGGCTTTGATGGCAATTTCCAACTGTTCCATCACGTCTTCGGGGAAGGGACGACCGGTGTGTTGTCTGACCACTTGCAAGAAGCGGTCAGCAATTTCTTTCAATTCCGGGATGCCTAAATCGACATCTACTTTGGCGCCCACGCGCTTTTTGATTTCCGTAAAGGGTTTATCGAAGTGTTCATCGGGAACGCCCAGGGCGATTTTGCCATAGAGTTGGATGAAACGACGGTAGGCGTCGTAACCAAAACGTTCATTGCCGGTTTGGGCAATCAAGCCTTGTAAGGTTTGGGCATTGAGTCCCAAATTTAAAATGGTGTCCATCATGCCCGGCATCGACATAGCGGAACCGGAACGGACGGAGACCAGCAAGGGATTTTTAGGGTCTCCAAAGCCTCGGCCGGTGGCTTTTTCGACTTCTTTGAGATGTTGTTTCACATCGTCCATTAGGCCCGCGGGCAAGGTCCGTTGTGGGTCATCCAGATAGGTTAAGCAGGCTTCGGTGGTGATGACGAATCCGGGGGGGACGCGCAAGCCGATTTGCGTCATTTCGCAGAGGTTGGCACCTTTGCCACCGAGGAGTTTTTTGTTTTTGCCGTCACCTTTTTGGAAGGAAAAGACGAATTTTTTGGACATTGTTTTATGGTTCTCCTATAGAACTGTGAGTTTAATTCAAAATAATTTAAGAAACTCAGTTTTCAACAAACTGGGTTACTCATAATAAAGTTTGGCAAGCGGCAGTTACGGAATCAACCAGTAACTGCAAAGAATTGACAAAATTTTTCAACGCTGGACTAGAGGCTTACGCCTCCATGCCATTCAGTTAAGGTAGGGTGCGTCCCACGCACCGTTTCTGGAATTGCACCAGGCCTACTCGGTGCTGAGGCACGCACCCTACTCATTGCTACTCATTGCGCTTAACTTAATGGCATGGAGGCTTTAGCCGGTGAGGGTTGGCACACAGTTATAGTATGGGGTAGGCCAACCACCGGCTAAAGCCTCTAGTCCAGTTAGAGTGATATTCCTCTACTCTTGTAGACCCCCCCGCACGCGGGCGGGGGGGAGTCATTCCCCCCGTGTACGGGGGTTAGGGGGGTACAAATGAGAAGGAATATTACTATAGATATTGAAATCTTAATAATTATTGTAACATGACCAATTTTTTTTTACAACTACGATTCTGATTTTATCGGTGAACAATTTTTTTAGGAGTGGGTAAAAAACACAAAGTAAATGTCAAATATATTTATTTTTATTTGGAATTTAAACCTCATATTAACAATATAGAAAAATGATTACACTCTATTGACAACTTTAAAATTTTTTTGTTATCATCCAAATCCTTTTTATAACCATCTGAAGATTCACAGCATGAGGACTAATACCACAACTAAAATTGCAAAACCACAATCAGTAGGACTTAGAGATATTCTTGCCCTCAGCATTACAGGCGTGTCGGTACTGGGTGTTATTGTCCTATCCATTGTGTTGATTTCTCTATCTGGTGGAGAAAAAGCGGATACCATTTTGGCCGCGGTTTTACCCCTACTGGGTAGCTGGGTAGGCATCGTATTGGCCTACTATTTTTCCAAAGACAACTTTGAGACTGCCAATCGTAGCCTCTCAGACATGGTGGACAAAATGGCGCCCCCGACGGAAAAGTTGAAATCTGTCTTTGTGACAGAGAAAATGATAACCAAGGGGAAGATTTTCTATAAAAGGTTAGCCGAAACACCTCAAACTAAACTGGTTGACATCTTGCAAAAATTCAACGAATCCAACGAAGTATGGAGTCGTCTGCCCCTGCTGGATGAACAAGACTGCCTCAGATACATCATCCATCGCACCGTGATTGATAAATTTCTGGTCGATAAACTCTGCCATCCAGACCCGTCATCCTCTAAGATGATAGACCAGTTCACGGTGCAAGACCTGTTGGATGAACCCAAGTACCAAAGACTGTTGGAAACTAATTTTGCCATGGTAGGCGAAGAGAGCACTTTGGCAGATGTTAAGGAAATCATGGATGCCGTGCCAGAGTGCAAAGACGTGTTTGTCACCAAAACGGGCAGTCCAGAGGAACCTCTCATGGGTTGGATAACCAATGCGGTTTTGATAGAGAATGCCCAGGTGTAGTACCTTTCCAACTGAAAAGTTAACGCCGGACTAGAGGCTTTAGCCGGTGAAAGGGGCACCCCACCTGGCTAAAGCCTCTAGTCCCACATTCCTCAAATGATGAATATAACGGATTGATGGAATCGACGGAATCAATCCAATTCAAACGTGATGAATCCTTTGATTTCCTCAATCTGTTGTACTCAACAACCACATCAACAACTGTTGTTTTAAAGAAGGAGAATCTCAACTATGAAATTAACCAAAATGCTTGGTATGGCCAGTTTGGCCGTGACTATGGGTGTCAGCTATTCCGTGTTAGCGGCTGATACTGCTACCATCGACGAAGTGAAAGCCAAAGTGACCGAAGCGGCCAAATATTTGGCTGACAAGAAGGACGCCGGCTTGGCTGAATTTGATGGCAAAGACAAAGCGTGGGCGTGGAAAGACACTTACGTGTTTGTCTATGACTGCAAAGCTGACAAAGCGATAGCACATCCTAAACTGAAAGACAAACCCATTATGGATCTCAAAGACAAAGCTGGCAATCCGATCTTTGGCGGTGACAATGGGTTGTGCAAAGCCGGTGAACAAGCTGGTGGTGGCTGGGTGGTCTATATGTGGCCCAAGCAGGGCAGTGAAGACCCCGTCCCCAAAGCTACGTTTGCCATGAAAGTGGAAGGCACGGATTATCAAGTGGCCGCTGGCATCTATGCTGATAAGAAAGTGGAGAACTTTCAATTGAAGGACTAGAAGAGAATTAGAACTGCGTGGTATTTCGCAGTCTCTTCCACTAAGCGTTCAAGGCTATGCTTCGAACGCTTGGTGTTTTACCGTTAAATTTTATCTTGTCTCGGTTTTAGGGAAACAACCAGATGGCAACTTTTCTATTTTGGAATCTCAAGGGAAAAAATCTTACTCCTTATCTCGTGACACTGTGTCGTGAAAATGAGATAGATGTTCTTATTCTTGCCGAAAGCGAAGGGATTAAGAAGACCGATTTTCTGGAAGCGGTTAATCGGGGCCAACCAACCAGATTTGTTAGTCCGCATAATAACTCAAGCTATATTTCCTTTTTCGTCAAAGAATCCCTCCAAATTCAAAATGTTCGAGATGATAATAACCATCGTTTTGCAGTTCGTGAAATTTCTTTGCCCACAAATTTGAAAATCTTGTTGGTTGGACTGCATCTTCCAAGTAAGTTATATATGAGTGAAGACGAACAGAACTTTAAAGCCATGAAAGTCATCCGAAGGATTGAAGAATGTGAGAACCAAATAGGCCACAACAATACGTTGGTCATTGGTGATTTCAATATGAATCCTTTTGAAAAGGGCTTAGTCGGCGCAGACAGCTTTCATGCCGTGATGACCCAACAAACGGCTATGGAATATGGTAGAGAAGTGGATAGCCAACACCGACGATTTTTTTATAATCCCATGTGGGGAAGAATGGGCGATACCTCAGTAGGACCACCAGGAACATATTATTATCGTGGAGGTGCCCTTTGTTATTTTTGGAATACGTTTGACCAGGTTTTATTAAGACCTGACCTCCTCGACTATTTTGCTAATGACCAACTGCGGGTCATTGATAAAATTGGCCAGGAAACCAGTTTGCTTATAAAAAAGGAAGGCAAGACTAAAGGCAGAATTGATCCAAACATCAGTGACCATCTACCAATCATGATTACTTTAAATAAACGAAGATAATTCGCCATGACAGACATCAACGATCTTTGGGGAACTCTTCCTGAAATGGAGGAGATTAGAACACCCTATACGGTTTTACTTGAACAAGCCTCATTACTTGAAGAAAAGACCAACAGCTTGCTGATTGGAAGGGTCGAACGTTACTTATCACCCGATGACCCATCTGTTCCACAACAGCAGGGGGAACTGGAATTGTTAATTGTGGCGCCTGAATTGGACGATTATTCTTATGTGGTGTTGAGTATCACTTACCCGGTCGCAACACTTTATCCCGTGACGGTGGAGTATGGCAATGAAGACGATAAGTCTATCATTTGTCATTCTGAACAAGAACTGCTACGGGCATTGAAAAGAATCCTGTCTTCAGAAAAAACCCGTCGTGTCATCGCAAATTTGTTAGCACAGATTTCCGAGGAGACACAGGCCTCCGAGGAACGCTGGAAACTTGCGGACGAGAAACGGAAAACTAGGGAACGGATGAGAAAGGCAGAAGAGGTGAGAAAGGCAGAAGAAATGACTGCTTGATTTCCCCACCCCAAACCACTGGGTTACCCCCAAAAATGTGGCCGCCCTCACAACCCTCAACGCGGGTAACAATTTGCGCAAAATTGGATTCCAACCGCCCGTATTTAGAAATACTTTGGACTTAACCAACTATCCACAATGATTCCGCACGGTGAATCAGAACCGAATCTCACGTACCCATTGCCACACTAGCGTCTGGCTTGCTGTGAAAAATGACGAGAGTGATTTTCATCACTTTGCCATTTTCACGGAAGACGACCACGGGACTACATTTTGTATGATTTGGAACAGGAATCGAACCTGCTACACACTGATTATAAAGTCAGTCGCTCTACCCAAATGAGCTATCCAAAGATAGTGAGTTTGCTACTAACTGGGCCAGATCTTTTCCCAAGTTCGGTACACACAGGCCAATTTTCAGGTACAGTGCGCCAGTCAGGTATAGTGAACCTGAACCGCTGAAACCAGGGGCTAGACAAAACCTCATGTAAGAGATTAAACTCAATATTAAGTTTAGATAACGACGAACAAAATGTCAAGTGTATTTGTCTGTGGAGTCCGGAATTTATTCCGCCCATTGAAACGGAATAAATTCCGGACTCCACGATTTTGTCTGTGGAGTCCGGAATTTATTCCGCCCATTGAAACGGAATAAATTCCGGACTCCACGATGCGGAATAAATTCCGGACTCCAAATTATCGTCACCTCAAAAAACCAATTAACCCTTTATTAGAAACCCTTCATAATGAACATAGAAACTCTAAGCCCTTATGAACAAGGCATCTTAGTTCTCGCCGCCTTGTTACTCTACACTTCTTTTGGCCTTCTGGCCAAATCCCGCTTATTAGACCTCATCAACACCTTTGCCTGGCAAGGTGCCCTTCTTGCTGCCACCGCGGCCCTCGTTGCCCTGGTGTCTCATCAACCACACCTCTATATTTCCGCCCTGTTGACTTTGGCACTCAAGGCCTGGCTAATTCCCTGGATGTTACGGACGCAAGTGTTAAGACTCCGCCTCCACCATGAAGTTGAAAATCTCGCCCATCCTACCCTCTTGCTACTAGGTGGAGTGGCTTTGGTGATTTTCTGCTATTATGTCACCTTGCCAGTGGAACACCTCTCCACTTTGATCACTCGCAATACTATCGCCGTGAGTCTGGCCAATGTGTTACTTTCCATGCTTATCCTCATCTCCCATCGCCAAGCGGTTAGTCAAGTCGTCGGTTTTATGGCGATGGAAAATGGACTGTTTTTTGCTGCACTGGTTTCCACTTATGGAATGCCGATGGTGGTAGAACTTGGCATTGCCTTTGACGTGCTAGTGGCCGCGGTTCTCTTCGGCGTCTTCTTCTTTCACATTCGTGAAAATCTTGATTCTCTGGATGTGGACCAGATGAGTCGATTGTCGGAAGCGGAAGAGTAAATAATGGAAAATGGAAAATGAAACAAACCATGGCCGGATTAGAGGCTTTAGCCGGTGACGTGCCTCCAACCACCGGCTGAAGCCTCTAGTCCAGTCTCCATTTTCCATTCTCCATTAACAAAGAGAACCCTAAATATGAAATTATCCCTAGATTTCGACGTGGTGATACAAAGCCACAGTCATTGGAAATACCTGCTTAAAAACGCCATACAACAAGGTCAAAGTGAACATACCGTGACGGATGCACGGAACCCTCACCATTGCGCCTTTGGTCAATGGCTTTACTCACCTGCTGGAAAAACGTTGCCCGATTACTTAGAAATCGTGGAAATGCACAAACAGTTTCATGAAGAGGCGGCCAACGTGCTAGAATTAGCATTGCGGAAACAAACCAACCAAGCCTTGGAGGGTCTCAAATTGGGCAGTCCCTTTAATCAGGCGTCGGCTAAACTCATTAACAAGTTGACCGACATAAGAAGATAAATTTAAAATGGGTAGGAACAAAATTTAAAATGGTGGTGGACTAGAGGCTTTAGCCGGTGGGTGGGCCCCGCGATTTCAATTATGTTCGGCCCCCCACCGGCTAAAGCCTCTAGTCCACCGCTACTTTGATTTTTTGACTATTTTAACTCCTTCATTCTCTATTCTCCATTTTCCATTCTCTTAAATATGTTCAAACTCAACAACCTCAAAATTGGTACCAAACTCGTTACCTCCATTGCCCTCTCAACCATTGTCGTCGTCACTCTGATTTCTGCCATGATTGGCTACCAAGTGCAACGTCTGGCAGAAGACAATGCCCAAATTATCGCACGGGAAACTGCTTATCACTACGCCTATGTTATCAAGAATAAATTAGAAGTGGCTTTGGATGAAGCGAGGGCCCTGGCCCACGTTTTTGAATCAGTCATCAATGCCAAAACAACAGACACCTCTTTGGTGTTCACTCGTGCAGAAGCCAATGTCATTCTCGAAGATTTCATTGAACGCAATCCAGATTTTATCGGCGTCTATGTGATGTTTGAACCCAACACCTTTGATGGCAAAGATGCTGAATTCGTAGGCAAGTCCGGTCATGATGACACTGGCCGCTTTATTCCCTATTGGAGTCGCGATGAACAAGGTCAGGGGGTTTTGGAACCCTCCCTGAATTACAATTTGGAAGGTAAAGGGGATTATTATCTCATCCCCAAGAAAACGCGCCGGGAAGCCGTGATTGACCCCTATCTGTATCCCGTGCGTGGTAAAGAAGTCTTAATGACTTCGCTGGTGGTTCCCATTTTAGACAAACAAAAGAATTTCGTGGGCCTGGCAGGAATTGATTTGGGCCTACAAGACATTCAAAAACTGATAAGTAGCCTCCGATTGACCGACTATACCACGGCGTATGCCACTTTTTACTCAGCGGATGGGACCATCATCAGCACCAGAAATGCCTCCTATATAGGACAAAATATCAAAGAGGTTGATAACCAAGATTCACAATATGTCACTGCTATTTTAAGTCACCAACCGTTTTTTATCAAACGGCAGTCTAGCATCCTTCAAGACGCGGTGATAACGTCTAGCGCACCCCTAGAAATCGGTAACAGTGGAATTCACTGGACAGTAGTCATCAACATTCCTGAAACAGAACTGAACCACGCGGCACAACGTCTGCTGTTACAAATCGCGGTGGTTGGTGCAATGGCTATCCTACTGATAATACTAGCCGTCTATTTAATGGCTAGAAAAATTTCTCACGCTTTGCGTAACATGGTAGATTTGTCCCAAAGCATTGCGGAAGGTAAGCTAGACAACGTCATTTCGGTCACTAGCACCGATGAAACTGGGCAACTGTTATCGGCTTTCCAGGCGATGCAAACCCAGCTACGGGAACGTTTTACCGAAAATCAACGTATCACCACGGAACTTCAGGAACGTTTTGAACAAGACCAACTGGTCACCGCAGAAATCCAAACCGTCACCCAAACCGCTTCACAAGGAGATTTTAGCCAACGTATCCAGCTTGAAAATAAAACCGGTAGTTTCCAAACGATTGCCCAAAGTATCAATCAAGTCTTAGACTTTAACCAACTAGCGGTAACTGACTTAGGACGCATGTTTGCTGCCTTTGCCCAAGGCGATTTGACGCAAACGATTACCACGGACTACTCTGGCGAATTGGAACAATTGAAACATGATGCCAATGCCACCGTGCAGAAATTGACCGAAGTCCTGACGGTGATAAGACAATCAGCACAAGTAGTCAGTTCTGCGGCAGAGGAACTCTCCCAGGGCAATGCGGATTTAAGTCAGCGCACCACCGAACAAGCGGCGTCTCTCCAAGAGACCGCCGCCAGTATGGAACAGATGACAGGCACGGTGCAACAAAACGCCGATAACGCGAAACAAGCTAACCAGTTGGCTAGTAGTGCCAGAGAACGGGCGGAACAAGGCAGTCGGGTGGTTAATGAAGCGGTTCTCGCGATTCACGAGATTCACAAGAGTAGCAAGAAAATTACCGACATCATCGGCGTGATAGATGAAATCGCCTTTCAAACGAATTTACTCGCCTTGAATGCTGCCGTTGAAGCGGCCCGGGCTGGCGAACATGGACGCGGTTTTGCCGTCGTGGCTTCGGAAGTTCGCAGTCTCGCCCAACGCAGTGCCGCCGCCGCGAAGGAGATTAAAGCCTTGATACAAGACAGTAATACGAAAGTGGAAGAGGGAACGAGATTGGCTAATCAATCGGGTCAATCTTTGGAAGAGATTGTGATAGCGGTGAAAAAAGTCAGTGACATCATTGCGGAAATTGCCGCCGCTTCCACTGAACAATCAGCAGGTATTGCCCAAGTCAATAAGGCCGTGGGTCAGATGGATACGATGGTCGAACAAAATTCGGCCATGGTTGAACAAGCCTCGGCTGCCAGTGAATCCATGAAACAACAAGCGCAAGAACTCAAACGACAAGTGGCATTTTTCAGTATCGTAGAGGAGGTGGCGGAGGTGGCAGAAAAAGTCACCAAACCGCGGACTTCTCCCCCCCTTAAAAAGGCGCCTCACTCTGCTGTTAAAGTGTCTGTCTCTAAAACCCAATCGCGCCTGTCACGTCAGGAGGATTCGGATAAGAAGGGGTGGGAGGAGTTTTAGAAAGTGACAGATTAGAACTGTGATTGATGTGATGTGTGTGATAGAAGTGATGCGTATGAGGAGTAAATTCTAAAGCATCAATTTTCGGGCCCATATTGAAATGATCACGGTAATCATGTTAAGATGGGCAAAGAAACAAAGGCCACGCGGGACTAGAGGCTTCAGCCGGTGGCAGTTCCACCGGCTAACGTCAAAGAAACTCAGTTTCTTTAAAGAAACTGAGTTTCTGTCCAAAACAGGAGTCCAAAACAGGTTTTGGACAAAGAGTGAAATTGTTTGAGTTAAGAAGAGGAAAATCGAATGTCTGTGAATACAGTGAAAATCGACAATGAGTTACTACAACAGGCTGTGCAAGTTTGCGGGTTAGCTACGAAACGAGAAGTAGTAGAAAGAGCGTTGCAGTTATTGATTTTACTACAAAATCAGTCACCCCTCGTAACACCAGTTCCCAGACTGTTATCTCCAACCACAAACTATCATCCAGAGGTGGTCAAGGGGTTACAGACTCTGGCCGCGGCAGAACCCCTTACGCCTCCTCAAGACACGGGGGAATTTTTAAAATGGCTGAAACAGGATGTTTAACATGTCAAAAGTCCCCTCTTCCTCACGAATAGCGAAATTTGTGGTTTCGCCCGCGTTTAGAAGTTCATATCAAGAACACCTGGCAAAGTTTCCCAACCTTGAAGAGAAGTTAATACTATTTAAGGAATTTAAGCAGTTACGCCCACCTAAACGATTACCCGCTGGATTTCGCGACCATACTTTGAGTGGTGAGTTAGCAGGTTTTCGGGAGTGTCATCTGGGGGACGATATTCTTCTCATCTACTTAGATAAGAAGGATGTAGTGACTCTATTGGTTATTTGTCGACATGATGATCTAACGCGACGGTCATTTGCGGAAAAATTAAAGGATTATCGAGTTTAGTTTTAGTTATTGTAGTTATTGTAGGGTGGGCAACAGGTTTATCGTTGCCCACCAAATGAAGGTGGGCAAAGAAACATTTGCCCACCCTACATGAATTTAATCAAATAAGGAGGAATATCACAATGATAACTTTGAAAATGGCCTTTTTAGGCATTCTATTTTTACTCAGTGGCGGGTCCCTGTTTGGACGAATTTTTCAGGGCAAGTTATGGCTAGAACTTCTAGCTGGCATAGTGGCCACGGTTTCGTTTAGTTACTTGGCTATGGATGTTATTTCGCAGATGGTGGCTGAGAAGATTGATGAGAAGATTGTCATCACGCAACCGCCTGTTAATCCAGAACCGCCGAAGCTGCCCGTGTCATCTTCAGTGTCCAGTACGCCACCTGTATCACCGCCGCCACCGCCGCCAGTGGTTGAACCGCCTAAACCCGTGTCACCGCCCCCCTCTAATTTGCCTCTCACCAGCAATGGCGAGGTGGATTTTCAAGCGATTTTTCATCCCACTCAGGATGCGTTTGAAACCTCTGCGGAGTTTGAAGCACGGCGGAAGGAGTTGGTGGCGCGGTTTAATCAGGCTGCCCAGCAACATGATGTACGAGTGCAGGCCGGGACCGTGCATTTGGATAAGGCCAATTATAATATCGAGACGGGTATGTTTCCTGTATCCATTCAATTATCGCCTTGGGTGACGAGTTTTAGAATAAGGAACAAGGGCACCATTCAAGCGGTACGGGAGGAGGCAAAACGTTTGTATGAAGAAGGACCTGAAAAACCGTTTTTTATCACTGTCGTCGTCAATAAAATTGTGAACAATGGGTTCTTAGTGGGTTTGGGCAAGGAGATTATGGTTGTTCGAGTGCTAGTGCCAAGCCAAAAAGTGCGAAGTTGGAGGGCACATTCATCGAAAAATGGATATACAGCAATATGTACAAATTGCCTAACCTTTACCTCTGATGGGCAACTTTTAGCCTCAGGCGGTTTGAGTGATAGGACCCTCAAACTTTGGCAAGTGAGTACAGGTCAGTTACTCAACACTTTGACGGAGCATGAGGATGATGTGTGGTCTGTCGCCATCAGTCCCGACGGGCAGTGGTTGGCGTCGGGCAGTTGGGATAAGACCGTCAAACTGTGGCAAGTGAGTACGGGGCAGTTACTCAAGACGTTGACGGGGCATGAAGGAGAGATGAACTCTGTCGCCATCAGTCCCGACGGGCAGTGGTTGGCGTCGGGCAGTGGGGATAAGACCGTCAAACTGTGGCAAGTGAGAACGGGTCAGTTACTCAAGACTTTGACGGGGCATGAAAACAATGTGATGTCTGTCGCCATCAGTCCCGACGGGCAGTGGTTGGCGTCGGGCAGTAGTGATAATAGCATCAAACTGTGGCAAGTGAGTACGGGTCAGTTACTCAACACTTTGACGGGGCATGAAAACGATGTGAACTCTGTCGCCATCAGTCCCGATGGGCAGTGGTTGGCGTCTGGTAGTGAGGATAAGACCATCAAACTGTGGCAAGTGAGTACGGGTCAGTTACTCAAGACTTTGACAGGGCATGAAGAATGGGTGTACTCTGTCGCCATCAGTCCCGACGGACAGTGGTTGGCGTCGGGCAGTGGGGATAAGACCATCAAACTGTGGCAAGTGAGTACGGGTCAGTTACTCAAGACTTTGACGGGGCATGAAGACCCTGTGTATTCTGTCGCCTTTAGTCCCGACGGGTGGTTGGCTTCGGGAGATGTGAAAGGGGTGATTAAGTTGTGGGAGTAAAGGAAACGGGGGAGGCCAAAACAAGTTTTGGATTTTACCAGAAACTCAGTTTCTTTAAAGAAACTGAGTTTCTAGTGCCGTTGACTTCAAATACGCTTCTCTCTGGAACGCAATCAGAATTATTGCGTCCCTTGCGCCCGCATAGCGTCGGCGCGAAGCGCAATAATTCTGATTGCGCTCCAGAGGAGAGTGACACCGCGCAATAATTCTGATTGCGCTCCAGAGGAGAGTGTACAAATTTATTGGAATATCACTATATCTGTTGACTTATCGGTTTATCCACTCAATCCGTTGTACTCGTTGTCTAGTTGGAGTAGAATGGGCAAGTGTTGATTTGTCCACCTTTATTCTAACTATCTTACAGGAATCAGCTAATCAACTACCATGCTAAATTACCACCAAATCAGCCTTGCCGAGGCACATCAGCAATTACCACAACTTTGTACTCAAGTGGTGAGTCAACCCGACATTGTGGTTATCACCCCGACCTCAGGTCCAGAAGTCGTCTTAATGGCCAAAGCAGAGTTGAATAGCCTTTTAGAAACGGCCTTTCTTCTCAGCACGCCAGCCAATGCGTCACGTCTTCTGATGGCCTTACAACGTGCCAAGACCCGAACTCTGACTCCACAATCGTTATCTTCTTTACGAGAAGAATTTGGATTAATTGATGACACGGACTAAAATACCACGCGATGCCGTCATTCATCCTGAATTTAGGGAAGACCTTGAATATTGGGTGAGAACGGAACGAAAAACGGCTTTACGGATTTTGAAACTCATGGAAGCGGTTATGCGTGACCCTTTTACAGGACTGGGGCAACCTGAACCTCTTAAACACTTAGATTCCAATACTTGGTCCAGACAAATCACTAAAGAACATCGTCTGGTCTATCTGATAAGCCACGATAGAATTGACTTTTTACAAGCACGTTTTCACTATCATGCTTAACCCATTGTGGGTGAGGAGAGAATGACGAAGCGGCCTTTTAATTTCGGTAGTTATGTAGGGTGGGCAACAGGTTTATCGTTGCCCACCAAATGAAGGTGGGCAAATAAATGCTTGCCCAACCTACACGGACTATGAGTATGGTGAAATTTGATTGTATATCTCCTTTTGAAAAAGGAGTCCAAAACGTGTTTTGGACTCCAGTTTATCTTCACTTTGGAGTCCAAAACAGGTTTTGGACTCCAATTTGTCATCGCCCTAATCTCGTTAAACTATGACTCATAAACACCTCACTCACCTTTTTAACCAAGCTGCCACCAGCGGTAAATTAGATTTGTGTCACCTACAATTGACAGCCTTGCCTCCCAAACTATTTGAACTGAAAAATTTAGAATGGCTGTATTTAGATCACAATCAGTTGACCACTTTGCCTGTGGAACTGGCGGAATTAACTTCTCTGCGGGTCTTATCTGTCACCCATAACCAATTGACCACATTGCCACCTGCCTTTGGTCAGTTACAAAATTTAGAATGGCTATATTTGGCACACAATCAGTTGACCACCTTACCTCCAGACATTGCGGAACTGCGAAATTTAAAAGCCTTGTCGTTGGCCCATAACCCATTGACAGAATTGCCGAAACGGATAGTCATGTTGCCCTATCTCAAAATCCTGTCATTGGAAAATACCGCTTTGGAATCGCCACCCGTCGAAATACTGAGTCAAGGCACTTCGGCCACGTTGACTTATCTCCGCAAATCGTTACATGGTCGCAAACAGTGGACCACGAACTTGTTACTCGTGGGCGAACCGGGCGTTGGAAAAACTGCGTTACTGCGCAATTTGTTGGATGAACCCGCGCCTCTGTCAGAGGAGATAATGACGGGGGTGACTGTGAAAACTTGGTCACTCAAACCCTCTTCCCTAGCGAAAGTGACTTTGCAACTGAACACTTGGGATTTTGGTCAACCGCTATCCACTATCCACTATCCACTATCCACTATCCACCGCGCCGTCTATCTGCTGGTGTTTCATGCCAAATGGGGTTATGAAGTGGGGAAGCTATACCATTGGTTAACCCTCATTCAAGCCACCGCCCCCCATTCTCCCGTGTGGCTGATCGCTACTCACCTTGATGAAAAAACCGAGGTGCTGTTACCTTGGGAGGATTTAAAACGTAAGTATCCACAACTGGTTGGCTATCACAAACTCAGCAACAAAACGAAACAGGGGTTGCCCGAATTGACTCAACTGATGGCCGACACGGTCATGACGCTTCCCTGGATCGGCGAGGTGTGGCCCATCCATTGGTTAGCCGCCGTGAATGCGATGCGGGCAAAACCTGATTATTATTTGACGATTCAACAATTTCAGGAATTGATGGCGGAGAAAAATGTGACCCCCAAGGAGACCATTATCCTCGCCAAATGGTTACATGCAATAGGAGACCTGTTATATTTTCCAGACCCTCACAAATTGAAAAATCTAGTGATTTTACAACCGCACTGGGTGATGAATTTACTCAGTCGCCTTTTGACCAGCCCCGTGGTGTCGACCAATAAAGGATTGCTGAGTGTCACCTTGATAAATGAATTATGGGGGGACCTTGAACCCGTTTTACAAGAACAAGTGTTAAATATCATGGAACATCTGAACCTGGCTTATCGAATGTCAGAAACTCAACATACCAGTGTCATTGTCGAACGATTGCCCTTGGATCCCCCAGAACATGTCAAATCGTGGACGAAAATGAGTAAAGCCAAAGAAATATCGATGACCTATTCATTAAATACTTTCCCCTCTGACATCCCTTCCAGTTTCATTGTGCGAACCCGCCGGTTCTCCACTAACACCCATTGGCATTATGGCGCGTTATTAGCAGACCGTCATCATTTTGGACTCCTACAAGCCTTCCCCGCGGAGAACAAATTACAACTAGCCGTGCGCGGCCCTTACCCCCATCATTTTTTTGCCGTGCTACGCGATGCGTTAGAATTGACCTTGCAACGTTACCCCGGCCTACACATTCACCGTCACCTTCCTTGCCCAGGCCATTATGGTCAACCGTGTACTTATGAATTTGATTACGCGGCACTTGAAAAGGCTTTGACGAGAAATATTCAAGCCATTCAATGTCACGAAACCTTTGAAATGATGCCTGTAGAAGAGTTATTATTTGGCCTAGATAAACGTAGTTTGGAAGCCGTTTTGCAGAGAATTGAAATCTTGCGAGAGGAGAACAGCAAAGAAGTGGAAATGCGCAGTTGGGTAGAATGGAGTCAACGTCAATTATTTCATCAATTAACGGCGGCCCAATCGTCAGCCACTGCGGTCGCCGCATTGCAATGTCCCTATTTATTTACCTTGACCCCCACGGAAGTCAATGGATGGCAGAAAATGTTAGTGATGCCTGAAGTCAAGTTACAACTCTACTGTCAAGGCACCAGTTCTCACCTTCCGCACCCCATGACTAAAGAAGACGGTGGAATATATACCATTTCCGATTGGCGCCGCTGGAATCATCTAGGCCCGCTGGCTTTCTGGATAACTAATATAGCGTTCACCTCTTCTTTAGGAAATGGACTAGACAGTCCTCCAATTTTGCCGGAAGAATTAACGAAACTGAGACGGTTACAACAAGATTTCCCAGCCAGAATTGACGAGACGGTGTTACCGAGTTTATGCTTATTGTTAAAAGAATTAGACCCGTCAGAACAGTGGGGGGGATTGCAACGGCTGGTGTTACCGGAGGGGGTGGTGTTATGGTTGTGTGGGTGTCATGCGGAGGAGTATCGGCGGAAAAATAGATAAGGTAGGGTGGATTAAGCGTTAGCGTATCCACCAGTGTCGGTGGAGGTGAAAAGGTAATCACAGAAGCAGGTGGATACGCTAACGCTTAATCCACCCTACCTTTCTAAATTTATGCCTTTCAGTACCCGTCTCTTAACCTGGTTCGATCACCACGGTCGTTTCGATTTACCCTGGCAACAGAACCCAACGCCTTACCGAGTTTGGGTGTCCGAAATCATGTTGCAACAGACGCAAGTCAATACCGTGATTCCTTACTACAATCGTTTTCTCCGACGATTTCCAGACGTGCAAATTTTGGCCAATGCTTCTTTAGACGAGGTGTTACATTTTTGGAGTGGTTTGGGTTACTACTCCCGCGCCCGTTGTTTGCATAAAGCGGCCCAACAGATTCATATTGAATATGAAAATATGTTGCCTAAAAATTTGGAGAAGTTGAAACAACTGCCAGGGATTGGGCTTAGCACGGCGGGGGCGATTTTAGCATTGGCGTATGAAGAACGTTATCCCATTTTGGATGGCAATGTGAAACGAGTGTTATGTCGTTATTATGCTATTGAAGGAAGTCCTGCTGACAAAAAAGTGGAGGCGGAATTATGGCACTTGGCGGAACAATTGTTGCCGCACACCCGGATAGCTGCTTATACGCAAGCGATTATGGATTTAGGTGCCACGGTATGTGGGCGCAGTCGTCCGCTTTGTTCACAATGTCCATTGCAAACCGATTGTGTCGGGTATCAACAAGGACGGGCAATGGATTTACCTGTGCCCAAATCGCGCAAAGTGTTGCCAATCAAATCGGTGGTGTTTATCATGTTGCAAAATCAAAACGGCGATATTTTCCTAGAAAAACGCCCGGCCCATGGAATTTGGGGAGGCTTGTGGAGTTTTCCTGAATGTGCTACAGTGATTGGGGTCGAGGAAAAATGTATGCAATATGCGGTCAAACAGATTCAACAGAAGCATATTTGGCCTGTCATGCGCCATTCGTTCACTCATTTTCATTTGGACATTACCCCTATACATATTTTTGTCGAAGTGGATATAAAAAAAATGGTAGCCAGGCCCGATATTCTTTGGTATGATTTAAACAAACCGCAAGAGTGTGGCATGGCCGCGCCTGTGATACGGTTACTCGCACAATTGAATTTACCCAAATTCCAGCTTTTCTAAACGAAACAGGTGGAAACAAGGCCAATAAATTAAAACAGGAGATTTATCAACTATGAGTCGCATGGTCAAATGCGTGAAACTGGGTCAAGAATTAGAAGGACTCAAAATGCCTCCCTATCCAGGGGAATTAGGCAAAAAGATTTTTGAAAATGTCTCACAACAAGCATGGCAGTTGTGGTTAAGACATCAAACCATGATAATCAATGAATATCGGATTTCACCAGTGGATCCGCGGGCACGTAAAATGCTTGAGGAAGAAATGGAACGATTTTTTTTCGGAGAAGGTAGTACACCTCCTGCGGATTATGTTCCGCCCCAAGCGTAGTTAGGTGGAGTAAAATTTTTTTTGTAAACCACTTGACAATCTTCCGATCAGACGTTATTATTTAGAGTATCAAGATGGGATGCTATCGAAACTCTCCAAACAGGAGAGAGATGGCATCTATCCCCCCGCATTTCGTGGCTGGATAGCTCAGTTGGTAGAGCAGAGGACTGAAAATCCTTGTGTCCCGTGTTCAATTCACGGTCCAGCCACCATCCTTTTTTTATTCCCATTTCAATAAATAAGTATATAGGGTCCTATATATAGTTCAGGAGTCCAAAGCAAAGCTTTGTCCGTCGCCTGGCAAAGTTTCGCTTTGGACTCCTGGGAATAGCATATATGCACACAATTTCATCCCATTCCACCCCGTTAAATCTTGATGGTTCCTTAGGTGAAGGCGGTGGCCAAGTGCTTCGCACGGCCCTGGCCCTGTCGATTTGCACAGGCAAGCCGTTTCATATCACTCGTATCCGGGCAGGGCGTAAAAAACCAGGTTTGCAACGACAACATCTTACCGCTGTTCAAGCGGCCAGTCAAATTTCTAGGGCCCACGTTGAAGGAGATGCCATCGGTTCTACAACTCTCTTTTTCCATCCTGGTGAAGTGCAACCAGGTAATTATCATTTTTCGGTGGGAACCGCGGGAAGTACCACGCTGGTGTTACAAACACTTCTCTATCCTCTCCTCTTGGCAACAGGTCCCTCTCATTTAGTTTTGGAAGGCGGTACGCATAACCCGTTGGCGCCACCTTTTGATTTTTTCTCAAAAACCTTTTTGCCGCTTCTCAATCGGTTAGGTCCGCAAGTCAATGCCAGTCTCACACGTTATGGCTTTTATCCAAGGGGAGGTGGTCAATGGACAATAGACATTTCTCCAACTTCTCGTTTAGGTCAGTTGAGTTTATTAGAACGTGGCAAACTGATAACCCGTCAAGCCACGGCACTGGTTGCTGGGATTCCAGCGCATGTCGCAGAACGAGAATTGCAACGAGTGGCAGATAAAATGGGTTGGTCGGAGACGTATTTACAATTTTGTATTCTTCCTGCTGACCAAGGACCTGGGAATGTGTTGTTACTGGAATTACGCTATGAAAACATCACCGAAATCTTCACCAGTTTTGGAGAACGCGGCGTTTCTGCCGAAACGGTAGCAGACAAAGCGATTACTGAAGTTCGTAATTATCTAGCATCGGGAGTGCCAGTAGGCGAACATTTGGCGGACCAGTTGTTATTACCTTTGGCGTTAGCTGGACGAGGAGAATTTGTCACGGTTAAACCCAGTTCGCATACGTTGACTAATATGGAAATTATCAAACAATTCCTGGATGTGTCGATTACTACAACGGCGTTGGGAGAGAAGGGTTGGATGATAAAAGTGGAGAGTGGATAATTGTGCCGGAGTAGAGGCTTTAGCCGGTGGTCGTGGCACACCCACCGGCTAAAGCCTCTAGTCCCGCACCATAATTAATGAACTACACCGGACTGGAGGCTTTAGCCGGTGATCGTCGCACCTTTACCGGCTAAAGCCTCTACTCCGGCACAATTATCCACTATCGGCTATCCGTTAGAAGAAGTCTTCACAATCCCAATTTGTGCCTCCGGATGAGTCACACGAATGAGTTTCATGATCTCCTCGACTCGTTGTGTAGGGATGTCCAGCAATAACAAAATTTCTCCCAATGCCACTCTCACTTGAAAACCCTTTAATTCATGGTTAGGAATATCACGGGCAATCAGGGCCGAGACGAGGCTGCCAAAACTGGCCCCCGCTAATGCCGTGCCAATAATTGCAGCGCCACCTCCCAGCACGACGCCCGCAGGTGGAAAGGCGACGACTAATAAACCTGCTAACATTCCCGCCAGCCCTCCTACCCCCGCACCTACTTCTAAACCATGGAGTAATTCAGTTCTTTGTAAGGCGGAAGCTTTATGTAAACCATTAAGTGGTGTGTCATGGCGGGCAATCACATGAATGTCTCGTTGAGGTATCTTAATTTTTGTCAATTCCCCAACCAGTTGTTGACAGTGGCTAACATCGGGCAACATGAAATATAACCTTCTACGCATTAATTTCTCCAAAATGAATGGTGGATGAGATGACCGAAACTAAGTTTCTTTAAGAAACTTAGTTTCTCATTGCCACTATGTTATAGTAGTATTCTTCCGTTTTTGTACTTTCTATTCCTCCATGGTAGGGTGGATTAAGCGAAGCGTATCCACCCTACCATGGAGGTACAAGTGAACGGGAATATGACTATATACTAAAACTCACTACCTCATTATTCATTATTCATTATTCGTTATTCATTAAATTTATGACTGAAGACCTAAGTGAAGCGGCACTATATTACCACCGTTTTCCGCAACCTGGCAAATTAGCTATACAAGCGACCAAACCGTTAGCCAACCAGCGTGATTTGGCATTGGCTTATTCGCCTGGCGTCGCCGCCGCTTGTCGTGAAATTGTACGTGACCCCAATGAAGTAGCGACCCTGACGGCACGTGGTAACTTGGTGGGCGTGATTACCAATGGCACCGCGGTGCTTGGATTAGGACCCATCGGGCCGCTGGCCGCCAAACCCGTGATGGAAGGTAAGGCGGTGTTGTTCAAGAAATTTGCGGGTATTGATGTCTTTGATATTGAAATCAATGAACGTGACCCTGAGAAACTGGTGAACATCATTGCGGGACTAGAACCCACTTTTGGGGCTATCAATTTGGAAGACATCAAGGCGCCAGAATGCTTTATTGTGGAGGAAAAACTGAAAGAACGTTTGAGTATCCCGGTCTTTCACGATGACCAGCATGGGACCGCAATATGTGTCAGCGCGGCGGTTCTCAATGGCTTGCGCTTACTTGGCAAAAACCTCTCGCAAGTCAAATTGGTTTGTTCAGGGGCTGGGGCCGCCGCATTGGCTTGTTTAAACTTGCTAGTGGAATTAGGATTGTCCAAAGAGAATATTATCGTCACTGATATAATCGGCGTCGTGTATAAAGGTCGCAAAGAAGAGATGGACCCTTATAAAGCCGTTTATGCGGTGGATACGAAGTCGCGCACATTAAACGATGCTATCGAAGATGCCGATATTTTCTTAGGCTTGTCCGCGGGAGGGGTGTTGAAACCAGAGATGGTGAATAAAATGGTCGAACGTCCCTTAATTCTAGCTTTGGCCAATCCCACGCCTGAAATCATGCCTGAAGAAGCCCGTAAAGTGCGACCCAAAGCAATTATTGCCACGGGTCGATCTGATTACCCCAATCAAGTCAATAACGTCCTCTGCTTCCCTTTCATCTTTCGTGGCGCCTTAGATGTGGGTGCCACGCAGATTAATCGAGAAATGCGATTAGCTTGTGTACGGGCGATTGCAGACTTGGTGTTCACCACGGAGAAAGGGCTGGCGGCAGTAGAGACTTCCGAAGTATTAAGTGCGGCGTATGGAGGACAACAGTTACATTTTGGGCCAGGTTACATCATTCCCAAACCGTTTGATCCCCGTTTGATCACCGTGATTCCCCCCGCGGTTGCCAAAGCGGCGATGGAAACAGGGGTAGCCAAGCGTCCACTGAAAGATATAGAGGCTTATAAAGAGTCGCTAAGACAACATATGTTTCGTTCGGCGCACTTGATGAAGGCTATCTTTAACTATGCCAAAAATGACCCGCGTCGAATCATTTATACGGAAGGAGAAGATCGACGGATTTTACGGGCGATAGAAGTGCTGATTGATGAAGGATGTGCCAGACCGATTTTGGTAGGTCGACCGAAAGTGATAAAGGACAGTATTAAACAATCCCGTTTACACATTCGTCCTGACGTGGATTTTGAAATCATTGACCCAGAAAGTTATGCGGACAACCATCCTGAATTGGCCGAAGAATATCACGACATCATGGGTCGCAAAGGCATCTGGCCAGCGGAAGCGGAAGTGAAAGTACGCAGTCGCACCACTATCTTAGCAGCGTTATTATTGCGCAGAGGACAAGCCGATGCCCTCATCGCGGGTCCTGTGGGGAGTTTCAAGGGACACTTACGCCACACTTTAGATATTATTGGTCTTCGCCCGGAGGTGTCTGTACCTGCTTCTGTGCAAATGTTGATTTTAGACAAGGGCACTTATTTCATTGCCGATGCGTATGTCAACTATGATCCAGATGCCAACCGGGTGGCTGACATCACGATTTTGGCGGCGAAGGAATTGCTACGGTTTGGGATTACGCCCAAAGTGGCATTGGTTTGTCATTCCAATTTTGGTAGCACGGATGAACCTTCGGCGGTCAAAATGCGTGAAGCCTTGCAAATGATTCGCCAGCGGATGCCTGATTTAGAATGTGATGGAGAAATGCAAAGTGATTCCGCTTTGATAGAGGCCAGTCGGTATCGGATTTACCCCAAATCGACTTTGAAAGGAGAAGCGAATTTACTCATCATGCCTAACCAAGACGCGGCTAATATCACCTTCAATGCCCTGCGGACTCTCGCCGATGCTGTGTCAGTGGGTCCTATTCTATTGGGGATGCGTAAACCGGTGCATATTTTAAGTCGGGTGGTGACGACACGGGGGGTTATTAATTTAAGTGCGGTGGCGGCGGTGGATGCGCAGGCGTTAAATAGTGGATAGCGGATAGCGGGTGAGATTTGACAACTTTTCAAAAATTGTCAAATCTTTTTAAATCAATGACAATTGAACTTTGGCTGTGAGAGAGTGATAAAAGATGAGTTCCTGACTGGCTTTACCTGCGACACCTTTAGACATTCTCAAAGGCTGAAAGGGTAGATAATCTCCTCCTTGACCTTCACAACAGATAATTTCCCCTTGGCGTTGTAAAATCCAATGGGCTAGTTTCTGATAATCCAAATGATGACTGCTATACTGGTATCCCGTTCCTGACTCATAACGATAGGGAGGATCAATAAACCAAGTCGCTTCCAAATTGGGTGCCTCGGAATAATCTCCACAAAGGATAGTCCAATGTTTGACTTTATACAAGTTAGCGGCCATCTGTCGTTTGCTGATTTCCCAATTACGGGCTAACACAGGTGTAGTCTTTATCGTTTTATATTGAAAAGCCATCTTAGTGGCAGCATGAAGGATATGCAAAAAGTTCGAGGTCTTCTCACCAACCATGAGGTCTGGCAAATTGGCGATGTCTTGGGGCGTTGCCGTGTGAATTAACCATTCCCAGAGACTTGCTACGCGAGGGTCTTTTTCAACTAGAATGACCTGTTTTTGCCAACGATTCCCATGTAAAGAATAGGCCGCTGAACCTGCAAAAGGTTCAATTATCACATCATAAGAAGGGTCTGGGTAATGCCCTGCAATTTGTTTTTTTCTGCCATAATAGTAAAACATGGTTTAAAGAATCTTGATTTGTTGTTCGTTATAGTAATATTCACTCAAACTTGTACAATGAAGTTAACTTCTTAGTGGAGTGGAGGCTTTAGCCGGCCAGCGGTAGGCGCCCCCCACTCTTGAGGCATCGAGTGTGCCTACCGCCGGCCGGCTAAAGCCTCCACTCCAGCGTACCTTAACTTAATGGCATTGCGGCTAAAGCCTCCAGTCCAACAGCATTTTTTGACTTAAATCGTACAAATTTGAATGAATATTACTATATATCGATAACCGCGTTTGAGTCGAAGTGCTTCAGCGTTTGAGTCGAAGTGCTTCAGCGTTTGAGTCGAAGTACTTCAGCGTTTGAGTCGAAGTGCTTCAGCGTTTGAGTCGAATCGGACAGGCCCATGTCTTAAATTTAGGATTTACACAACAATTTTTGTAACTCTATGATTTCACAAGAGTACGCCGTTCCGCAGGGCATCCACCTCGAAGGGGAAGGCAAAGCCGGTTTGCATAAGTCCTAAAAAACTTGCACCCCACCCCACTTTCCCCTAAAATACCTTCATTGCCATCCCAAAAACCACATTAATATCTAAACTATGCCTAAACGTACTGATATAAAAAATATTCTTATCATTGGTGCAGGCCCCATTATCATTGGCCAAGCCTGCGAATTTGACTATTCTGGGGCCCAAGCCTGTAAAGCCTTACGGGAAGAAGGATATAGAGTTATTTTAGTCAATTCTAATCCTGCTACCATTATGACCGACCCCGGCATGGCTGCCGCTACCTATATTGAACCGATTACTTGGCAAACCGTGGCCCGCATTATTGAACGAGAACGGCCCGACGCCTTATTGCCCACCATGGGCGGGCAGACGGCCTTGAATTGTGCCCTCGATTTATGGCGTCAAGGTATTTTATCCAAATATAACGTAGAACTGATAGGTGCATCTATAGAAGCCATTGAAAAAGCCGAAGATAGAGAAAAATTCCGCGATGCCATGCGTAACATTGGCCTAAGTACCCCCAAATCACTGATTGCCCGTAATTTGGAGGAGGCCATAGAAGCACAAAGTAAGCTAGGGTTTCCTATTGTCATTCGCCCCTCTTTTACCATGGGGGGCAGTGGCGGCGGCATTGCCTATAACAAAGAAGAATTTCAAGTAATATGTGAACGCGGTTTAGAATTATCCCCTATCCACGAACTCTTGGTTGAAGAATCCGTCTTAGGCTGGAAAGAATTTGAAATGGAAGTGGTACGCGATCGTAAGGACAATTGTATTATTGTCTGTTCCATTGAAAATCTTGACCCTATGGGGATTCATACCGGCGATTCGATTACTGTGGCCCCCATTCAGACCTTGACCGATAAAGAATATCAAATCATGCGCGACGCCTCCATCGCCGTCTTGCGTGAAATTGGCGTGGACACAGGCGGTTCCAACGTCCAATTTGCCATCAACCCAGATAATGGGCAAATGATAATTATTGAAATGAATCCCAGAGTCTCCCGGTCTTCCGCTTTGGCATCAAAAGCGACGGGTTTCCCCATTGCCAAAGTGGCCGCTAAATTGGCAGTCGGTTATACTTTGGACGAATTGGCCAATGAAATCACAGGTGGCATCACGCCCGCATCCTTTGAACCTACCATTGATTATGTGGTAGTCAAAGTCCCCCGGTTTAACTTTGAAAAATTTCCACAAGCCGAACCGGTGCTAACCACACAAATGAAATCGGTGGGAGAAGTGATGGCCATTGGGCGCACTTTTCAAGAAGCCTTACAAAAAGCCTTGCGGGGGTTGGAAACGGGCATGAATGGCTTAGATGAACGTTTAGACCCAAAATTGGATAGAACGTCTCATGAAATACGGGATGTTCTCCGTCAGGAATTGCAAGTTCCAGGTCCGGAAAGATTATGGTATATTGCCGATGCCTTTCGGGCGGGGTGGACCATTGAAGACGTGTATCAGTTCACTGCGATTGACCCGTGGTTTTTAGTCCAAATTGCCAATTTAGTCGATGAAGAATCCAGCCTCTGCGTCGGTTGTTTAGAGAAAATGGATGCAGATCGACTCCGCGCCTTGAAACGCAAAGGATTTTCAGACCACCGTTTGGCGCAATTGTTACATGTCAGTGAAAAGGAGGTACGGAACTTACGTCATCGTTACCAGATTCGTCCCGTCTATAAACGGGTGGACTCTTGTGCTGCCGAATTTGCAGCGACGACCGCGTACATGTATTCTACTTATGAAGAAGAATGCGAAGCCAATCCGACTCAACGAGACAAAATCATGGTCTTAGGTGGTGGCCCCAATCGCATTGGACAAGGTATTGAATTTGACTATTGTTGTGTACAAGCCGCGCTGGCCTTGCGTCAAGATGGGTATGAAACTATCATGGTCAACTGCAACCCAGAGACCGTTTCCACTGACTATGACACTTCTGATAGATTATACTTTGAATCTTTGACATTGGAAGATGTCTTAGAAATTGTAGCAGTGGAAAAACCCAAAGGAGTTATTGTACAATATGGTGGCCAAACGCCTTTAAAATTGGCGCGTCCATTAGAAGCCGAAGGGGTTCCAATCATTGGCACCAGTCCCGATTCCATTGACTTAGCGGAAGACCGGGAACGTTTCCAACACCTGGTCGAACGGTTAGGTTTGCGTCAACCCGAAAATCGCACCGCCCGCACGCCAGAGGAGGCGTTGACACAAGCTGAAGACATTGGTTACCCATTAGTCGTCCGTCCTTCTTACGTGTTAGGTGGCCGGGCAATGGAAATCGTTTATAATCGAGACGAACTCAAAGGCTATATGCGCCAAGCCGTGGCCGTCTCGAATGACTCACCCGTGCTATTAGACCGCTTTTTAGACGATGCCATAGAAGTGGACGTGGACGCTATTTGTGATGGCGAACGGGTCCTCATTGGTGGTATTATGGAACACATTGAACAAGCCGGGATTCATTCTGGAGATTCGGCATGTTCACTGCCACCGTATGGACTGTCACCGATGTTACAAGACCAATTACGAGACCAGATGACACTCCTGGCCAAATCGCTGAATGTGATAGGATTAGTCAATGCCCAATTTGCTATCCAACAGCAAACTATTTACGTGCTAGAAGTCAACCCACGGGCATCGCGCACGGTCCCGTATGTATCCAAAGCCACGGGCCTGTCATTAGCCCAAATTGCCGCCCGTTGTATGGTGGGACGCACACTCGCTTCGCAAAACGTGACTCAAGAGTGCATCCCCAGTTACTACTCAGTCAAAGAAGCAGTCTTCCCCTTCGTCAAATTTGCCGGCGTGGATCCTCTCCTCAGCCCTGAAATGAAATCCACTGGGGAAGTGATGGGCGTCGGACGCACGTTTGGAGAAGCCTTTGCTAAATCTCAACAAGCTGCCGGTGTGGAATTGCCGAAGTCAGGGATAGCCTTGTTAAGCGTCCGCGACGCCGATAAACCCGCCCTCGTGGATGTGGCCCGCGGACTGACTGCGTTGGGTTTTGAACTGATGGCCACTCGTGGGACGGCCCGCACTTTGGAAAAAGCAGGGATTCCTTGTCAGGTCGTTCACAAGGTCACGGAAGGCCGCCCCCATATTGTGGATAAAATCAAGAATGGGGAAGTTAATTTTATTGTCAATACGACGGAAGGCAAACAAGCGATTGCAGACTCGTTTGCCATTCGTCGAATGGCGTTGCAACACAAAATCACTTATACTACAACGATTGCTGGTGCTAGGGCCACGCTGTTGGCATTGAAGGCACACGAAGCAATAGAGGTTAACCGTTTACAAGATTTACATAAAGAATTGCAGGGGAAAATGGCATGAACAAATCACCAATGACGGTAACAGGTGCCCAAAAATTACGGGAAGAACTCCATGGGCTAAAAACGGTTGCTAGACCGCGAGTCATTCAAGCGATTGCAGATGCCCGTGCGCTAGGCGATTTAAAGGAAAATGCCGAATATCATGCGGCACGGGAACAACAAAGTTTTATTGAAGGACGCATTTCTGAATTAGAAAATAAGCTATCTATTGCGGAAATCATTGATGTCAAAACGGTTAACGCAGGCGGCCGAGTCGTCTTTGGTGCTACCTTGAATTTAGTCCATGTTGACACTGATGAGGCGGTCACTTATCAAATTGTCGGAGATGATGAAGCGGACATCAAAGCAAATCGTATTTCGATCAGTTCTCCAATCGCCCGCGCTTTGATAGGCAAACGCGAGGGGGAGATTGCCGTAGTCCGGGCCCCAGGTGGCGATAAGGAATATGAAGTTGTTGGAGTAAAATATATTTAACCGCTGGACTAGAGGCTTTAGCCGGCGGACTAGAGGCTTCAGCCGGTAGAGTGGAGGCTTCAGCCGGCGGAGTAGAGGCTTTAGCCGGTGGAGTGGAGGCTTCAGCCGGTGGAGTGGAGGCTTCAGCCGGCGGACTAGAGGCTTTAGCCGGTGACATAGGCTTGACATGCAGTGCCCCAAAACCTGTTTTTATGCCTACTGTCAGCCGGCTAAAGCCGCAATGCCATTAAGTTAAGAAATATCCTAACCATGTAGGGTGGATTAAGCGTCAGCGTATCCACCAGTTTCGGGGATGGTGGATACGCTGACGCTTAATCCACCCTACCTTAACTTAATGGCATGAAGGCTTTAGCCTCTAGTCCACCGGCGAAAGCCTCTAGTCCGGCGGCGAAAACCTCCACATCATCGGCTTCCGCCTCTAGTCCAGCAATGTCCACTTCTATCTCCATTGTATAATTTGTATAATTTGCTCATTTACCATTCAGTGCATATTTAACTCATCACACCTTATATGCCCACACTCAACCTAAAACCAACTCATAAAATTGTCTTAAACTACTATCGAACGTTACAAAAAACGATGGTCCAAACAGACGACCTTACTCCCGCTTTTGCCAATCTCCTCCATTATTGCGCGAGAAAAGTCGGATTACGGCTGGCCGAACAAGAATGTTTGCACCACAATCAAGAAGGGCCGCGGGTGGAGGGCGTACTGTTGAATAACTTGCAACTACGACATGGAATTTGGAAAGTCAAAGACAGTCAGGAAGATTTTAACCTCGAAATTCAACAGAAGTTTCAGGCAGGTTATCCCAATGATAATATCTTGTTTCAATCCCCCGACCGTTTGGTTCTCTACCAAGGCCATCTGGTCCCAGTCTTTGATCAACCAATTGGGGACTCACCTACCAATCTTATTTCAGGGTTGAAACTCTTCTTTGAATATCAAAAACCCACGGTTAAGGACCCACAAACTGCCTTAGTAGAGTTTCAAGGGCAGATTGCCGACCTGGGCCAACGCTTGGTCAACCTTCTGAGAAGCGAATATCAAACCAACAAACCCTTTCGCAAAGCCCTTAACCGTCTGACTAAATTATACCAGGAAACGATTAATCCCAATTTCACTCACGTAGCCACTCAAGAACTCTTGGCGCAACATCTACTGGCCGAACGTCTCTTTGGAAAAGTGTTTGACACGTATGGTCTCGTCCAAAAAGCCAAAGAAATTGAAGCAGTCCTAGATACTTTTACCACGCCCTCCATTGACCCAACTGACTCCCCTCAGTTAGAGAAATTCCATGCCCTGTTGGAACAGACCATCGCTATTATCGAGCTCTACCAAGATAAACAACCGTTCCTCAAAGCTCTATATGAACGATTTTTCCAAAATTTTACCGTTAACGTAGCCGATACGCATGGGATTGTGCAAACGCCGCAGGCTGTTATTGACTTCATGGTCAAATCGGTCAAAGTTCTCTTACAACGAGAGTTTGGCCGCACTTTTGCCGATGCAGGAGTGACCATCATAGACCCCTTTGCGGGGACGGGCAACTTTATCACAGCGATTTTAGAAGACATTCACGCCACACACCCGGCGCGTCTGACAGACAAATATTTGCATGAACTCTATTGCAATGAATTCATGTTATTACCCTATTACATTGCCTGTTTGAATATTGAACAAACGTTTTTTCAAAAGACCGGAGAATATCAGAAATTTGAAAACGGTTGCCTGGTTGATACCTTTGACTTGGTGGATGGCAAGCCTACCGATTTACTGGTGCCAGGGAATCTGCAACGGGTGTTACGACAGCAGGATACCCCATTTTTTATCATTCTGGGGAATCCGCCCTATAACGCCTGGCAACAAAATGAGAATGACAACAACAAGAATCGCAAGTATCCCAAATTAGATGAACTGATTGCCAACAGTTATGTCAAAGACTCCACGGCAACCCTGAAAAATTCCCTGTATGACCCGTATGTGAGAGCCTTTCGGTGGGCCACCTGGCGGCTCCGTGATCAACCCGAAGGAATCGTCGCCTTGGTCACCAATAACGGCTTCTTAGATAACCTCGCATTTGATGGAATGCGTAAGCATTTGGCAAAAGATTTTGACCTCATTTACTGTTTTGACTTAGGTGGCAACACCCGCAAAACTTCTGGCGTACAGAATGTCTTTGACGTGCGCGTTGGACTGGCTATCACCGTTCTCATCAAAAATCACGGGCGGGCCAAAGGCATCTTTTATGCCCATATTGGGGACCACCTCAAAAAATCAGAAAAACTAGCGTATCTAGCCAACCACAGTCTTGCTAACGTGGCTTGGTTACGTCTGACACCAGATCAGAAGCATACCTGGTTAACGATGGGCTTACAACCTGAATTTGACCAATTTATCCCCTTGGGGACTAAAGCCGCCAAGGCTATCAAGAATGAAGTGACCGAAGGAGTCATCTTCAAACTCTACAGTCGCGGCGTCATGACCTGTCGCGATACCTGGGTTTATAACTTCAACCGGGCGGCCGTGACCAATCAGATACAACGCATGATTGGGAATTATAACGAACAAGTGGCCAAGTGGAAACGTCATGCTTACAAGCGGACACGGGTCGACAGTTTTGTCACCTATGATGACAGCAGACTCAGTTGGGATGGTCATCTCAAACAAAGTCTGGCCAGTAAGCGATTGGCCACCTTTGACGAAACCAAAGTGAGGCGGGCGCAGTATCGGCCTTTTGCCAAACAATACTTGTATTTTGACCGCATGTTAAATAACCGCGTGTACCTATTTCCTTCTCTCTTTCCAACGCCTGAGTCGGAGTCTCAAAATCAAGCGATATGTGTCTGTGCCGCGGGAAATACCAAAGCGTTTCATTGTCTCATGGTCAATGTGATACCTGATTTACACCTGACGGGGGATTCGCAATGCTTTCCCTTTTATGTCTATAATGAGGCTGGGAATCAGCGACAAGAGAATATCACCGATTGGGCGTTGTCTCATTTTCGGCGGTCTTATCAGGACTCTTCCATCAGTAAATGGGATATATTTTATTATATCTATGGACTCTTGCATCATCCCACGTATCGGGAGAAGTATGCCACCAATTTACGACGGGAGTTGCCCAGAGTCCCGCTGGTGTCGTTTGGAACTCCTAAGGAGGGATTTTGGGCTTTGAGTCGGGCGGGGCGGCAATTGGGGCAGTTGCATTTACATTATGAACGACAACCTCAGTATCCTTTACCAGTGCTGCTGGCATCGGGAAAGACGTTTTCCTATCGAGTGGATAAGATGCGTTTGACGAACAACAAGGAGAGTTTAGTTTACAATGACACATTGACATTGACTGGGATACCGGCGGAAGTGTTTGAATATCGGTTAGGTAATCGATCCGCTTTGGAGTGGGTTATTGACCAATATCAAGTCACCATTGATGGCCACCGGGGGCGGCGGGATCAACTGGAGAGGTTAAATGAATTTCAAGTGAGGTCGTTTAGAAACAGGGAGATTGTCAATGATCCCCATTCAGCGGGGGAGGAGGGGTATGTGTTACGGTTGATTGGGCAAGTGGTTTGGATCAGTGTCGAGACCGTGAAGATTGTGAAGCGGCTACCGGAACAGCTTTTTCAGGAATCCAAAGCGTAGCTTTGTACGAACAAAGCTACGCTTTGGACATCTGAGTCTCTTGCGGGTTGGAGATTGGCAGGATTAGCCTCGCTGGGGCACCTCAAACACACGGGCAAAGGGATGTGGTCTTTGCTGTTGTGGTTAGCGAAGTGGGTGTTGGTGAAACCCGTAACGGCCATTAAAGGAGGCACTTCACGGATATCATCCCAGAAGGGAGGAAAGCGAGACTTTTTTGCCCGTTGGGTCTTGGTCACCTGTCGCTAGTGCCGCTGATGTGGTAACAAACGGTCCAAACCGTAGTGGATACGAGTCCAAGATTGCCGTTCGTGAATATTTCCCAATTTGCTTCCTAAATTACAAAGCTATTTGCAAAAAATCTTTTCTTTCGACCTCTCTATTTTTATGAAATGTTTATTTATTCAGTGAATTAAAATAAAACATTAAATTTGGCATGAAATATGCCTATAATTTTTAATGGTTCAGTAATGACTCCACCCCACCCCTAATCCCCAACTTGGATTAGATGATTTGGTAAATGGCCTCATTGTCTGGTATTATTGCCTGGTATTGTCACAATTAATAAACAAATGAATATTGTCATCCCCGATGAAGTCTTACAAGCTGCCCAATTGACACCCGCGGACCTCAAACGCGAAGTGGCCCTATTGCTAGTGCAAAGACAAGCCCTTCCAGTGGAACAAGCCACTCAATTGGCGGACCTGCACCCGTTAGAATTCGAACAATTACTGGTGCAACGGCATATCTCGGCGCCCCTCCAGTTTAAAAAACTGAGTGCCTTGCAAACCAGAGAGGCGATTGTAGGCGATCCGGAGGAATTGGTACATTTTGATTGGACACGGTCATGTAACAACCCGTCTATTTAGATACGCATGTGGTGGTCTGGCTGTATACCAACCCAGTGAAAAAGTTTCCGCAAGAAACCCTGCAACTGCTTGAACACAGCCACTCATTGGTTTCGCCTATGGTGTTATTAGAACTGGAATATATGCACGAGATTGGACGGTTACAACCGTCTGGAAATGCTGTTCTGGAGACACTTGGCCAGACCATTGGATTGACAGTTTGCGAGTTAAACCATTTACAGGTGATTTCGGCCGCACTTCAACAAACGTGGACACGAGACCCGTTTGACCGTGTTATAGTTGGACAAGCGGCAGTGAATCAGTCAATCTTGGTCACAAAGGATGTTCTAATTGGTTCTCACTATCCACGGGCATTTTGGAGTTTAGAGACGGCCTCGGCTAATGACTTAAATTGTCGTCTGCCGTCAGGTTAGAAAGTTTACACAGAAGATATTATCAAGTTTTATGGTTCCGTAGTGAGTCATCGATGTTTCTAGCCGGTGGCCTCATTACCTGGCGTTGCGATAGCCTCAATGCTGAACCCGGTCGGATTGCTAAACCAAAACAAATAGATTTCTCTCCCCTAACTAATAGGCGGAAGAGAAACGGGCAGTCAAGTCGATATTGGGTTCCCCACACTATATAAAAAAAGGAAGTGGTAGGCTTCGATTGACCACTTTATGTTCTATCGTTAGTTTGACAATGTAAGGAGAATTGCGATGTCTTCTCAAGACAAAAATTTCTTTAGAAATCAACAATATACGCACATCGGGGGGGGGTATTACTCTCCTGACGTATTAAGGCAAGAGTCTCTTGCCCATCCAGTCACGGACCCACCGTCCCCTGATAATGGAGGCACTTCACAGGCGCAAGCCCGACAAACAGGTTGGCGAGAGTCGCGACCCCGTGGATTCCTGGGCGGACTGTTCTCGCTGTGGCTAATGCTAATGCAGTTATATCAGGGAGGCAAAGCGCAACTTTGTTTCTTCAACCACCGTGTTCGCCAGTGCGGCGTCTCACTCTGCCGCTTGGGAAGAGTCTTTTTCACCACACTCGTTAGGAGTGGCGGTATGAACCTGAACCGTCGTTTCAGTTGGACCAGATACGCTTCTGGTAGCGGCGGCAGTTTCCGGAAGCGACCCCAACTGAGGGTTTGGCGAGAGTCTCTTGCAGGTTGGAGATTGGCAGGAGTAGCCTCGCTGTGGCCCCTCAAACAGGCAGGTCAAGAGAGGGGGGCTGGGCGGTGGGTAGTCAGTCCCACTGCGGGTATTCATAAAGTGGGAACGTTACGGGGACTCTTCCAACCGCAAGGTTTAGCACGGATGGTTATGTTTCTGGCCATCTTTTCTCCAAGTGCTTTACTAATGGCACAATCTCTGTCTTTGTCGGCAGCCAGTCAAGAAGAGAGGCTATTACATGAACTGGTGAATAATTATCGCGCAGAAAATGGATTACCTCCCATTCCCCTCTCTCCGTCACTAACCCATGTGGCTAAAACCCATGTGGCTGATTTGAACAGCAGTCCACCAAGTGGTGAGTGCAATCTACACAGTTGGTCAAGCAATGGGACCTGGACACCTTGTTGTTACACCTCGGACCATGCCCAGGCAAAGTGCATGTGGGACAAACCTCGTGAACTAACTGATTACCCTGGCAATGGTTATGAAACTGCATACGGTGGTTCAGGGGGATACCAGGCAACGGCGACTTCGTCTTTAGACGGTTGGAAGGGCAGTGCCCCTCATAATGCGGTGATTCTCAATCAAAACATCTGGGCCGATGTGACTTGGCAAGCCTTAGGGGTAGGTATTGACCATGGCTATGCCGTATTATGGTTTGGAGAAGAAGCAGATGTGTTATCTTCCGCAGCCGATAATCCGGTGGAAACTCCCGTGTCTCCCGAACCAACCTCCCCTGTGGTGTGGAATACTTCCAAGACCCAAGCTTTTGCCCAAGCCACTCAAGAAGGCAAGCAGTATATTCTCTTAGTGGCTTGTGGTAGCCGTGAAAAAATCTACGGTACGTTCTTCACTTCCGCCGCGGCCCAAAGTTTGATTCAGGAACACTTTGTGTTGTGGTTTTCTATTGCCAGTAGTAGTGACCCTGAGTTTACCGGGGATTACAACGATTATGTGGGGGACTTGTGGAATACGCCGGGATTTGGTTTTCCCATGGTTATTGTGATTGACCCATCCACCGATAATTATGTGGAAGGTTACCGATTTGGCCAGGTACAAAACACTGACCAGGAAATTGTCCCCAAACTGCGAGAGTTGGTAGGTGCGGCGCCGGCCTCTGAACCTGTTGAAACGCCAACGACGACGACTACCAATAATGGTTCTACTACTGGAGGCGTACCCACCAGCAGTTGTAACGCGAACAGTTGTACCCATTCCAATATTTCCATCAACCGGCCGGGATTCTATGTGGCTAGAGTGAAATTGGCCACTGGGGCAAACGAGGGCATGTGGGGGTTGAGTGTCAATACTACCAGCGGAATCAATACTGGTGGATTTAACGCAGGGGCAACGTTGACGAAAGATGGTGTCACACCAGGTTTTCTTGGCTTCTACTTATCTCGATTGGAAGCCGTGAATATCAGTGCTTTTGAGTACACTGGGGACGTTTCGGCCATGAATGTGTTTGTCGAAAAAATGGATAGTCAGGGAAGTCGTTCCACCGTGCATTATTTTAACGGGGTTCGCCAAAATAGCACCAGCCAACCGTTGGTTGAGGAAACTAGCCGCGTGTTAGAACCTGGTTTTTACATAGTTAGTGCGGCCAGTGAACCAGGGTCTCCCAGCGGTTCTTTTGGTATTTCGGTCAATGGTGACAGTTTAATAGGAGGGGTGAACATCGGCGGTTGGCTGGATGCCACCACGACAGGGTTTGGGGCATTTTATGTTGCGAGTCCTCAACAGGTGAATTTGAAACTGTTGTTTGGTGATAATTATAGCACCGTTGGTTCAGGTGCGTTGACGGTAGAAATTGATTACCAGGATTCCAGTGGGGAGAGGACGTTGTATTGGAGTAGTACCTCTAACCAACCACCGGCGGATGATAACAGTTCCATTGACATTGCCGGATTTCTCTCAGCCCACAATGCTTGGCGGCAACCAGTGGGGGTTCCCGACCTCATTTGGTCAGACCAGATGGCCCAATTAGCCCAGGACTGGGCGGACCAACTTAAAGGTCAAAGTTGCGCGTTTCAACATCGTCCGAACAATCGCTATGGTGAGAATCTTTATTGGGCCAGCGGTTTCACACCGACGGCACAAGAAGTCGTTGACTCTTGGGGAGGGGAGATAGTTGACTATGACTATGCGACTAACAGTTGTACTCCAGGGCAGATGTGTGGACATTACACGCAAATCGTGTGGCAGGACACGCAGGCGGTTGGTTGTGGCACCTCTACTTGTGAGGATGGAAGTATTTTATGGGTGTGCAACTATGACCCGCCTGGAAATTATATAGGGCAGAAACCTTACTGATGCTTCTTGGTCCATGACTATCTCGAAAGACTATCAAAATCTCGAAAGACTATCAAAATGGCGCCTTGAACTCCTGGACGTGTTCTCGTACCCACGCGCATCGGTGTGCGAAAATATACGTTCCGCCCGAAATCCAAGTTGACTTGGCCTTAGTGATGGACACCACGGTGAGTATGCAAAGTGAAATTGAGGGCGTCAAAGCGGCCTTAGAGAAGTTCCTCAAGGACCAGGTCGACCCCACTCAATCTCCCTTGATAGCCCTCCTCACGTTCAAAGACGAAGTGACGGTAAAAGCCTTCACCAGAGACCTGAACGTGCTACTCAAGGTCATCAAATCGCTAAAAGCCGAAGGGGGTGGCGGTTGCCCCGAAGCCTCGGTGGAAGCATTAGAGTTAGCCACTCAACATGTCAAACCTGGTGGCCAAATTTGGTTATCCACCGATGCGTCTCCTTATTCGGACTCTGCGGAGAAGATACCCAATTTGCTGGAATTGTTACAGGGTAAAAACATTCATTTCAATGCCACCGTGACAGGTGATTGTGCCACGGCGGGGAGTGCGAATGAGTGGTAAAGAAGTGGTTGGAGTCCAAGACATGTCTTGGACTCCTTCCCAACGAAAAATGACATGATGAAACAGATAAGGGTGTTTCAACTAACCGAAACCAAAATTCCTCTTCAACCAAAATTCCTCTTCAAGAATGGTTAGACTCCTTAAAAGATAAAACGACCAAGGCCAGAATTCTTGAACGACTCAAACGCCTGTCCTCAGGCCACTTTGGAGATTGCAAAAGACTAGAAGCCCATCTTAGCGAACTACGCTTTAAATTTGGTTCAGGATACCGAGTCTATTATTCAGAAATAGACGACAGGCTAATTTTATTACTCTGTGGTGGAGATAAATCCACTCAAACCAAAGATATAGAGACGGCGAAAACTTATCTTAAAATCTATCAGGAGAACCGTTCAAAATGAACTTCCAATCCCTCGACTTAAATGAGTTTGTGACAAATAATTTGACTGACAAAGAAGTGGCTAGAGAATTTCTTAATGCCAGTCTGGAGACTTATCTGGAGGATGGCGATTTTGAGGAATTTTTACGTTCCCTGAAATTAGTCATCCAAGCTAATCCGTTGTTAGCAGGACTGGAAACTCATCTTCAGACCGCCTCCCAATTTGGAACAATGGTTACTCTTTTGTCAAAGCTGGGGTTGCGTTTGAAGATTGCATCTTGGAGTCCAAGACTCCAGCCAGTCCTCACCCCCTTGGAGGTTTTAACTCATGAATAAATATTATCAAGACGACCCGCCCGCCCTACAAGAAGTTCGCCAGTGGAAGGAACAATGCCAGTTAGAAAGGAGTCAATTGACCGATGAGGAATACCTCAAGAGATTGAAAGAGGTGGCCGATGACTTCAAAGCGAAGTATAACATTCGTTTGCAACGGGTGACACTTTCTCCTGCAAGCTGAGTGTGTCAGAAGTATCAGAAACCGAGTTTTTGGAAAACAACTCGGTTTCTCCACCTAACTAACCAAATGCCAATGAGAAAACCTATGAGAAAACCTAAACTCTATTTAGAAACCTCGGTCTGGAATTTCTGTTTTGCCGACGATGCCCTCGACCGAAAACTAACCACGTTGCAGTTCTTTGAACAAATTAAGCAAGGGGCGTATGACATTTTTGTGTCAGACATGGTGAAAAAGTGACTAGGGCAACCGCCAATAAACGAGAATTACTCTTTCATCTGATGGTGGAATATCACCCTTCAAAACTAGCCATTAGTGACGCGGTGTTAGAATTGGCCAACCAATATCTGACACAAGGTGTTTTGCCAAAGAGTGCTTCTGCCGATGCCACCCATGCTGCCGTCGCTACCGTGTATGAACTAGATGCGTTGATTAGTTGGAACTTGAAACACTTGGCAAACCTCAATAAGATGGCTAAAATCAATGGGGTCAACTCATTGGCAGGTTATGCCAAAAAATTAGAATTGATTACTCCTTTAGAGGTATTGAACAATGACTGAGTATCAAGAAGAACCCTCGTTACTGGAAGTCCGCGAATGGAAGGCACAATGTCATCAGGAACGCAGTCAGTTAACGGACGAGGAATATTTAAACCAACTTCAACAACTGGTAGAACGAGTCAGCGTGGAATATCAGTTGAATTTACCTACCGTGAGGTTATCTGCGGTCAACTAGCATGTGGGCTTGAAAGATCAGCGGTGGTGGTGCCATTTGGGTGTCTGTCAAAGCTACGCTTTGAACTCCTGGATGAGTGAAACTAAGTTTCTCATAGAAACTTAGTTTCTTAACCCATTGACTACCTTGCCGCTACTTCCTCCAACTGCTTCGCCCGAATCATCTGCCCATCCAACGCCGCTTCCTTCGCCGTCTTCCCAAACGCTACACTCATAATCGTGCTGTAATAGACTGAGGGCATGTTAAAATTCGTGCCGTACTTCTTGTTGATAAAACTTTGATAGACTTCCGTATTCATCTGACACACTGGGCACGGTGTCACCAACATATCGGCCCCGGCATCATGGGCAGCTTCCAGAATATCCTTCACCAACGCTTGACTCTTCTCCGGTTCCGAAAACATCAAGGCGCCGCCGCAACAAGCGACTTTCTTTTGATAATTCGTGATGGGTTCCGCCCCCACCGCATCTATCATTTTGTCCAAATACACGGGATTTTCAAACGATTCGCCGACAATCCCAAAGGGCCGATTGGTTTGACAACCGACATAACCCGCTATCTTAATTCCTTTCAGCGGTTTCTTGACGTGTTTGCGAATTTCGTCATAGCCGACGTCTTCAATCAAGACTTCCACCAGGTGACGAACTTTTTTCTCACCTTTAAAAGTCAACCCCGCTTCTTTCAATGCCTCATTGGCTTCGGTTTTCAATTGTGGGTCATGTTCCAACCGTTCTTGGGCTTCGCGAGTGGCTAACCAACAAGCGGCACACGTCGCCACCAAGTCTTGGCCGGGATGTTCTTTTTCCGAGAGGGCAAGGTTGCGGGCGGATAAGACTAGGCGTGGTAATTCTCCTCCGCCACAATAGCCAATGGAAGCTGAACAACAGTTCCAATCCGAAATTTCATTCAGTTGAATCCCCAACTCCTGACAAATGGTTTGTGTGGACCGGAGTTGGTTGTAAGAAGAGGCTTTCTTTTGGGAAGAACAGCCGGGGTAAAAGGAATATTGTTTTGCCATAATATAGGTCTCTCCATAAGAGTGGTAAAATGTAAATGTAGGCTTTGCAGAAAATCGTTTTATTAATTGGAGTCGTCATCTGGATTTATCTGCAAAAAATCTTACCCAGCGGTAAACGTATCTCTAAGGTCTTATCCACAACCTCTCCCTTTTCAGAAAATACCTCGGATTCTTTAAGAGAGGAATACACTTTAATTAGTTTTAAGTTAGGGTCCACATACCAACAGGATTTCACACCCATGGCAAAGTAAGCCCGAAATTTAGCTAACAGGAAACGGGTGGATTGCGAGGGCGAGATAATCTCAATGCACAAGAGAGGCATTTTTTCTACCCGAATCAGGTCAATGTCCTCGGCAGGGTCAAGGTAATGAAGGTCCTCCGCATAGTAAAGTGCGATGTCTGGTTTCAGTTCCTGTTTGGCATTGACCTTACACAGCATCAAAATCTCTTGACGTTCTGTAGAGGAGACATCCAGACTTAATTCTGTCGCAATACTGAACTGGCCATCTGGCAAAGTTCTGACGAGGCGAGTTTGTACCAAGGCATGATTAGCGGAACCCATCTTGTTCTCTTCCTCCTCCTCTTGGGGCAATTCTTCTAAGTCAAATAAGTCTGTCATAGGTTCACTCCTTAACCCAGGAGTCCAAAGCGTAGCTTTGCCAGGTGACGGACAAAGCTTCGCTTTGGACTCCTGAACCACCTTAAACTTTCACTGCCTTCGCCTCCTCAATTTGCCGTGCCTTCTTCAAGGCCGCCTGCAACCCCGCCACATCTTTACAGCCATGACCTCCCAAAATTTCCAAAGGGTCCATGCGTTGCGTTTTCAGCATTCCTAAGCCCACTCCTTGCATTTTCAAGGAAGTCTTCACGCCTTCCCCAAAGCCGTTCATGAAGTAGAGACTGAGGCCCAAGGTGAGTTCATTGACTCGGCCTTTTTTGGTCAAGTTATCCCAGAATTTTTGGGCAAACTTGGCGGTCTGTTGGTTTTGTGGCACCATTCCCAGGCGTTTGGCATAGTGTGCCAGGCCGTGCATGATGTGGGTAATGGGCAGGCCGCGGGGGCACCGGGCGATACAGTTGTAACAAGAGGTGCAATACCACATTGAATTGGATTTCAGAACCTCCTCCCGTTTGCCCGCCCGAATCATCATAAAAATCTCTTGAGGAGGATGTTCCCAATGGGGACCCAGTGGGCAGGAACCTGAACAGACGCCGCACTGCATACACATTTTGACCCATTCACCTTCTTCTACATTGGCCGTCACTTCCCGTAGGAAGTTATTGCGATAAGCGTTACTCATAATTGAAAAATCTCCTCCTAATTGGACTAAAAAATTGGGTTTCTTGGTTGGGAACTAAACAGTCCAAAACATGTTTTGGACTCCGACGGTCAGATGGGTGGTGTCCAAAACCTGTTTTGGACTCCGATTTTGGACTTCGCTTTACAAATATGAAAAAAATTAGCTTCTCGTCATTGCGCAGTCTTTAAGACTTCTTTCACATTTAATAAATCCATTGTTTCATCCCCCATTGCCATCGCATAAATATTCTGCTTGGTCAAATAATTGACCATATCTTCTCCCAGATACAATGAGGCAAAAATAGGAATAATCTGTTTGCCATGATACTCTGGGAAGTAATCCGTTAATTCTGGAAGAACCTTTATAAAATCATTAATATAGTCGATTCGCACAGAAGACTTGGTTTCGTTGATAACGACATGTTTCTCATACACGGCAATGACATCAAACTCACGACGTTTCGTGGAGTCCAGTTTATTCCGTACCCAGCGACGCACCATGAAATCTTGTAGTTCACCACAACCAAAATGTTCGCTGGCAATTCGGGGAATGTTAGGGGCCACAATGTCTTCCACAATGGTGCCCAATTTGTTCGAGAGTTCTCCCCAACGTTTGTTGTATTCTTGTCGGTCCTTTTTAGACTCTTCTTGCCACTCAAGCAGTCGCTGTTGGTCGGCCTGACGTTCGGCAACCAGCTGTTGTTGCCAGGTCTCGATTTGTTGTTGCCAGGCTTCTGTACGTTGTTGCCAGGCTTCCGTTTGTTGTTGCCATTCAGCGAAACGTTTCAGATCTGCTTGCCGTTCTGTTTCGTGGCGTTGCAAGTACGCCCGCTGGTCGGCAGCCGACTGTTCCTTCATTTCCTCCACCATTTTTTCTAAACGGAGAAGGGCAGCACCGGTTTGCACGACAAAAAAGGTTAACGCATTTTCTAAGGCGTCCACTCGTTTTTCTAAGTTTACCATAGCATTTCTCGGTGATGTTATTGAATCGTTTAGAGGTTAGAGTTTTCGGGTCTGGAATATTTGACTATTTAGACCCCTTCACTAAAGTGTTGAACTTTCAATTCTCCGTCTGGAAATCGCGCTACATGATTATGCCAACAACCATCGTCGGACTCATTTTCCAACGTAGGCATTTCTGCCAAAGCCTGTCTTACTCTCGCTTCCACTCGTGCCCTTGCTTCCGCAGGGCGGGCGTTGTATAACTCTCTAAATTTGGTTCTAGCCATCTTATTCCGTTCCTATTTTCAAATGTAATAGTTCAGGAGTTCAAAGCGTCGCTTTGAGGTAGCGTCATAATGGTTATGGCTTTTGGAGTCCGGAATTTATTCCGCCTAAAACGGAATAAATTCCGGACTCCAACGGGAAACGGAATGAATTCCGTACTCCAACGGGAAACGGAATAAATTCCGGACTCCAACGGGAAACGGAATGAATTCCGTACTCCAACGGAATAAATTCCGTACTCCAAAACCACTTGTACAACACTACCCGCCTTGGACTCCTGGGGGTGCAGTGCGTGTTAGAACTTAAACGGACTCAACCCAATCCTCTTAATAGTCGCTTCCATCTCATTGATAATTTGCGGCACCCTTTGCAGGTCCGTAATCGCAATTTCACACGTCATCACCCGTTCACTTTGCAAGTTCAATTGCTTGAGAGTGTCATCAATCTTACTCATCCGAATATGGGCTAGTTCGGAACCTTTGACAAAGTGACATTGATAGTTGTCGCCTTTTTGGCAACCCATCAGAATGATTCCGTCATAGCCACCATTCAAGGCGTCCGTAATCCAAATCGTGTTGACGGAACCCAAACAACGCACTGGGATAATGCGGACAAAGGCACTGTATTCAATGCGATTCATCCCGACCATGTCTAATGCAGGATAAGTGTCGTTTTCACATGCGAGGAGAAGAATCCGCGGTTTTTCCGAAAGCTCGTCTGGCACATTGATTGCCTTCAACGCTTGTCCGACCGTGTCAATCGAGTAGTTTTCAAACGAAATGACACGCACTGGACAGGCACCCATGCAGGTGCCGCAACGACGACAACGGCCTTCGTTAAAGACGGGGAAGGTTTTCTCGTCCTCATTAATTGCCCCAAAGGGACATTCCACCGTACACCGTTTGCATTGGGTGCATCCTTCTTTGCGGAACCGGGGGAAACTCAAATCGCCCGAACGTGGATGCGCGGCCCGACCTAACGCGGCATTTTCCAATGCTTGAATCGCCTTCAGGGTCGCCCCCGTAGCGTCTTCTATCGCTTGGGTCATATCCATCGGACGACGCACAGGACCTGCGGCGTAAATCCCAGTCCGCCGGGTTTCGTAAGGGAAGCAGATGAAATGCGAATCAGTGAATCCGTTCACCAATTGCGGCATGTCCTTCCCTTGCCGATAGCTGAGATTCAACACCGATTCCATCGTCGCTTGCACTTCTGGCGTGGCCTCAATGTTGACTCCCGACACGGGCACCATGCCTGTGGCCAACACGACTAAATCGGCTTCGTCAGTCACGTCTTCATTGAGGATGAGGTCTTTAAATTTCACGGTGAGTTTGCCACCGCCGGCGGTCACTTCACTGGCCACGCCTTTGGTGAAAGTCACTCCTTTCTCTTGACCGCTGCGATAGAAATCTTCTCCTCCAAACCCAGGCGTCCGTAACTCCGTGTAGAGAATCATGGTGTCAACATTCGGATTGGCAGCCTTGAAATATTGGGCTTGCTTAATACTGGTTAAACAGCAATGACCCGAACAGTAAGACAGATGACCGTCTTTGTCACTGCGTTGCCCAGCACATTGAATGAAGATAACCTTCTCAACTGGTTTCCCATCTGAAGGACGTTTAATGACACCGCCGTTGGCTTGTTTGGCCAACTTTTCCAGACCGAGTTGATCCACCACATCAGGCGTTTTGCCATACGCAAACTCTGGCAGTTTCGTCGCATCGTAAGGCGTAAAACCACTGGCTTGAATGACCGAACCTACAGTTTCTGTCACCGTGCTACCGTCTTTGGCAATCGTGACACTGAACCGGCCCGGGGCACCGCTGGTATCTGTCACTTTGGCATTGAGATGCACCGTGATTCTTTTATGGGACTGTGCCTGTTTAGCCAGTTCCTCCACCCCCGTCTCTTGCGGATCCGCAAAGGGAGTGCGATTCGGAATCCGTTTATACAGATACGCCGCCATTCCACCCAGCGCCGGGGATTTTTCGACGAGGGTCACTTGATAACCCGCCTTGGCCGCTTCCAACGCCGCGGTCATCCCTGTCACACCTCCTCCAACCACGAGAATATGCGCAGTTCGACCTTGTTCTTGACTAGGTGTGGGCGCATTCATAAAACGCACTTCAGCACACGCCATGCGCACATAATCTTCCGCCATTTCCTGCGTTGTTTCTTGATTGTCTGGAGTATTGGGACGGACCCAGATGACTCCTTCGCGCAAGTTAGCCCGTGACATCGCCACGCTATCAAAATTAAACGCTTCCGTTTTCGCCCGTTTGGAACAACCGGCAATCATCAGATGAGTGACTTCCCCCGCGGTGATGTCAGTTTGAATCAAATTCACACCGTCTTGATTGCACAAGAACTCATGGTCTTTGACGAACGCCATCTTACCTTCGCGCTTTGCCACCGTGCCGAGTTGGGCGATATTGAGACGTTCGCCGATGCCACAACCTTTGCAAATATACGCACCAAATTTTTTGTCTGCCATGATGTTATGCCTCCACCACTCCTGCAACTTTGTTGATGACTTGAATCGCCCGTAACGCACTGGCCGTTGCATGTTGCACAGCGCGATTGACATCCATAGCATCTGCGGCAGTGCCCGCGGCAAACATGCCACCATTCTTGGGGTCGGCCTCAATGAAACCGCTTTCGTTCAGTGTGAGAGGAATGCCTAACTTGGCAAAATCTACACTCGGTTGCATTCCAATGGCGAGAACCACCAAGTCATGGGGATTGCTATAGCGATGATAACCTTCCGTATTGACACCATTGAGAACGGGATTGCCCGTGCCTTTTTCCAAAGTGACACTGGCGACTTTGGACTTAATAAAGGTCACATTGGGGTCCTTTTTAACCTTTTGATAAAGGTCTTCAAAGCGGTCAATGGCGCGGATGTCAATGTAATAGACTGACGATTTGCCAGCGTCGCCATACTTCTCCCGCACATACGTGGTCTGCTTCAAAGTGGCCGTACAACACATTCTGGAACAATGTTTCAAATAGTTGCGGTCGCGTGACCCGGCACATTGAATGAAGGCAATATTTTTCGCTTCTTTCTGGTCCGAGGGACGCAAAATTTTGCCACCCGTTGGACCAAACGGTTCCATCATGCGTTCGAATTCCACGCTAGTGATAACGTTCGGATTACGGTCATACGCATACGGTTGAATTTTATTGGCATCAAACGGTTGCCACCCGGTGGCCCAAATGATAGCCCCGACTGTCAGTTGGACTTTTTCTGCCATCATGTTTAAATCAATGGCATGATATTGACAAGCCGCCTTGGCTTTTTCCGCCTCCGGTGTGCCAACGATGCGCGGATCCAACACATACCGTTGTGGATAAGCCATCGCATAAGGCAAATAGGCGCCTTTGCGTTGTTTCAAGCCATAGTTGTATTCATCGGCAAATGCCGTCTCTACCGCCTGGCCACAGGCGCCACATGCAGTACAGTTTTCATTCACATAACGAGGGGCAATGGTAAGATTCACGGTATAATTCCCCGCCTCACCGGTCACCCCCGCCACTTCCGCCAAGGTAATCACTCGTAATCGGCGATTGGCCTTGATACGACGGAGATTGATTTCCATGCCACAAGTGGGGTAGCACATTTTGGGAAAATACTTATATAACTGTGCGACCCGACCACCGAGGGACGGATTTTTTTCAATTAAAATAACATCTTTGCCGCATTCGGCAGCTTCTAACGCTGCGGTCATGCCGCTAATTCCTCCACCCACGACTAGGATAGTCTGGTTGGTTGCAACGACTTCTGTCATGCGCTTCCTCCAAGGAGTTTAGGGTTTTTGGTTGGTTTATAGGTAATTCAATGAGTATATCTGATTTTGAAGAAAATGGGTAGTGAAGTTTTTTATGGGGGGATTAAGAGGGGGGTTGGGGGAGGGGGATTGTGGAAAATAATTGTTGCATGATGGAGTCCAAAACAAGTTTTGGACTCCCCTATACTGGTTGCAGGCAAGGGGCTAACCTCTCCCAAAGTTGGGTACGCCGATGACTCACCTCTGAATTTCGCCACTCTAACGTCGCATTGATATTCTCGATGACCGTTGCGACTTCCACTAAACTAATATCACTCAGATAGTGATGAAACCATAACCAATTAGCGACTTCCGCCCATTTCCACACCGGGCATTTGCCGTCTAGGTCAAACACTGGCGTGGGAAATCGGGTGCCATGACGTGGGCTTCTCATTAACCGTTCCACTTGTTCCAAAGACAGCAAAGCGCGTCGTGCAATGTCGGGAATGCTGACGAACGGATTAGGTTCTACTCGTAACACCCGGATCCCAAGGGGAGTCGTTTCCACTGCCTGAATCGCTGACAGAATGGCCTCTTCTAGGGTTTCCACCTGGCGGTCAAATTCTAGGTAAGGTACTTGATTGCGAAAACTGAGTAAAGCATCATCACAACCAGCTTCAAAGAGTGCATCTTCTATGGATTCGTGCGGTTCTGACCAGCCGGTTAGCACTAGCACGAAACGATGAATTTTAGTCGTTGGGTTCATTGAGATTACCTTGAGAATGAGGACAATTATCTATGTTTCTACGAATTTGTTTAGCATGATGTTCTGGTACTTTGGGAGTTGACCAAATAAACAGACTACAACCTTCACGTCCTTGGTGGCAACACCATAATCTTCCCCAAGCGTGAGAAGAATTACCTGCCTTACTGTAACGCCACCCTTTTGCTTCGGCATATTGTATGGCTTTTTCAATATCTTTATTTGGATGCCTTTGGATGCCTTGGTCTAGTCATATCATCACTTCTCTCTCCTTGCCCCCACCACTCTCTAGGTCAAAGGTGTTCTTGGCCTCAAGATGAATACCGCGAGGGGGAATTTTACCGAGATAAGTCAGTCTCAAGCATAGTCTGGTTGGTTGCAACGACTTCTGTCATGCGCTTCCTCCAAGAAGTTTAGGGTTTTTGGTTTTAAGATAATTGAATGAGTATATCTGATTTTTGAAGAAAATGGGTAGTGAAGTTTTTTAGGGGGGGATTAAGAGGGGTTGGGAGTTGGGAAATATGGAAAATAAGTTCTTACAAAATCATGCGGTGCCCACAGTTCACAAGCGGATTTGTGGGACTCCTACTGTAACACGCCAGTGTTATAACTCCTCACTGGACACTGGCGTGGCCGTAGCACAGCATTTTGCTGATATGTGGAAATAAGAAAAACAGAGACTCTTTAGTTGGAAGAGTCGTTATGAATTTTTCCAGAAATTTTTCATAACTCATATCAACTCCTTATCAATTTTCTTCAACAACCACATCACCGGCTTGGAGGTCTTATGAAAATGAAATGCCGTACCGTCAGGTAAATGTCCTAACGCACTGCAACTGAAAAACTGGTATTGTTCAAACTTTTGATGAACCTTCCTCACAAAATGTTCCAAGCCACACTCTGCTAAAAAGGTTCGACAAACTTTGTCTATGGCCTCCTCACTACTTAATTTCGATGCTTCTGGTTTCATCAATTCTTGGGCCGCCTTCTCGCCAATCCTTTCCTCTAAATCAAACATGTCCACTTTGTTAATGACGATAGCACAAGGTTGCTTAATTCGTTGCAGACGATTGACGTTAAAATTCTTTTCGAGATTTAGTATCATCGTCTCAAAAGCATCCTCCAGCCGCATGTTACTGGGACGGATGGCAACCTCATGGGTATTTAAATTGGTCTGGTAATCTAACACTAACTCAGGAATCGAGAAAGGGTCGATGAGAAAAATAATGCCATGAAAGTAATTATAAAACTTATGTGTCGCTAATATATCTGATTCTTGAAAAGACTCACCAGCGGCATCATAAAAATAGAGAAGCTTTTCGGGGGACCATTGAGGATGACCCACAAAGAAGTTAATGGCTACCGGTGTCCCAGTGGTGGTTTTGGTGGGTAAAATACCGGCTTTGAAATTTTTAGCCATTTTTTGGTAAATATTCTCATTATATTGGTCTAAAAAGCGAATTTTCCAAAATTTGTTAGGCGCAATCTCTTCCACCAATTCATGAATGGCCGCGAATAGAAAGCAGGTCTTTCCCACCGAAGGACCTCCCACAATGGGAATGCAAATCGGAGTGGCTTCTTTGGCTTGAAGGTCATATTTACATTTAGGACACTTGGCGGTCAACTTATTACGTCCATTCAGGAAAGTGGTTGGCAACTGATGACCACATTGACAAGTACGTTTCCAAATACCGTAACTGCTAGGTATTAGCATGGTGTGTTCACTTCCGCAATGAGGGCAATAGTAATAAGGTAGTTCAGATTTGTGATGACAACTCGGACAAGCAGTAAAAATGCGTCGTCTTAGACGATACAATTTATCAATACCCAATAACATACTGAAGGAGACATAAATGGCTGAGAAAAAGCTTGCCAGTATGACAATATGGACAGCACTTAATGCTAGGAAAAAGAGAGTGCCGAACACCATGACTGAAAATGCCGCAAAGAGGAAAAACAGGGCAACCAATTTCCAGAAATTTTCTTGCCGGTTCCAATATTCTTTGGTCTTCCTCAAATAGTCTTGTGCAGAAATCAGATTCCTTTGCCAACTGTCTCGAATCGTATTGGACAGGTCTTGATAACCTTTACCAAAAAAATAACTCTGCTTTGCAGGTTGTTTCTCCATGAGGATTTACTCCCATTTTACGTTGTTGTTAAAGGCGATGAAGTAATTAACTACGGCATGTCCACTACCTAATATACTTCCTATTCCAGCAAAAATCAGGGCCACTGGCAAAATGATGTAGATAGTGACGAAGTAGAGTATCACGACCGTTCCTATCCATCCAATCAATCCAGTAGTAGAATTATCATTCATAATTCACCTCACTTTTTCCGGGAAAATAGTTTTGACAACAATCCCCCACTTTGTTCTTCTTTTACGCCTTTCAGTTCTTTCCGTAACTCTCTCATAAACAAAGCAAAACTCGTCTGCTTTGATTCTACGATGGCTTTCCTAGCCTTAAGATTGGATTGTAAATAACTCAAATAAACTTTAGGCAAGTTCAGTAGTGCGGTTTTGACTTGGCTTCTGGTCATCGTTTTAGGACGTTCCTGACAGTTGAAGTAGAACACCAGAAACTCGTCCAACCAATCCACCTCTTTTTGATTCTCCTTCAGATAATCGGTCACATAAGCCAAATACAGTTCCACTAAATCTTCCTCCAAGTAACCCTGTGGATTCAGATAGGTAAAAATCAAGCCTTGTTCTTGTGCCGAGGGTTTCCATTTTAGCAGAAGAGGTAAAATCCAGTGGAGATAGTCGCAAAACATCATTCGATGTCGTTGACATTCCTCCTCGGTATCGCAATTTCTGAACTCTGCCATATTTGGCCGGTCGGGAGATGTTAATAGTTCAGATAACGACGTTTTCCCGCGCCGAATTTCTGTCAGTTTAAAACCAAATAACACTAGACTACAAACATCCAACTTAGTTTTAACCCCCAAGGATTTTTTGAGGATAGCCAACTGATTCGCCTGTTCGAGATTTTTCTTGTCCGACGAAAAGGACAGGTGGATTTCAATCTTGGAAACCAGTGTACTCAATACTTGTTTATCCTTGATTAAAGAAGCTACCGTAAGTAATTTTTGATACTCCGTGGCTACCAAAGGACGCTGCTCGTCTTCAGAAAGAGTCGTCAAATATTCATCATACTGTTTCACGGCTTCAGCAAAATAGGCATCACCATAGCTTGGAATCGCAGCAAAGAGAGTTTGGTGTTCGGTCCAGAAGAATTTCACCCGGTCCGGGGCTTGGGCAAATGCTTGTTTGAACATTTCAAACACTAAATGGAACTGTTTCAATTTAATCAGTTCTCGTCGGATTGAGAGAACCTTAGAGGCATCCAGGGAACGCAAAACCAACTGTAGGCCATCGAGTAGCACAGTTTGTACGTGAGGAACTTGAGACCAGACCAAGACGATAACTTGGATAAAAAATTGTCCGTTTTTCTGGAGAAGCGCATCCAAGTAACTTTGGAGATGTGAAGGTGATTTCGACAGTGTTATGAAACCTTCTAAGAAGATAACTTCACTGGTGGTTGGCAAATCTGGTCCTATCGCCAAACACGTCTCACTAAACAGGGTCAAACCAATCTCGATTCGTTCGGGCGTAGCTTTGGCCATCAGATGACGAAGTGGTTTAAGATTTTTGGCATCGTCTATTAGTTGTTTTCTTAACTCATTTGCAAACGGGCTGTTGGCCAAGACCGCATGGTTGAACTGGGTAAGGTCAGCCAGTGTAAAGGGACTTTCAAAAATAAAATGGTTCAAAAAACCTCTGTAGAAATTTGCGGCTATTTGGAGGTAGTTTGTGCCGGCTTGGGCGACCTTCAATAGAAATTGTACCACGACTCGCGCGTTCTGGAGGTCTAATTTTCCTACCATATTGTCTATTACTTGGTCAAGCCGCAAAGCCAGTTCACCCAGTAACTTTGAATGAGTCACATAACGATTGGCAAACTGAAGCGCCGGCGCAATCTTGTTATTGAGGTCGGCCACTTCAGAATGTGTTATCAAATATAAGTAATAGGCGGCTTCTAGGTCAGCATCGAGGGCATCATAGTCAGTAGCTTCCAGAAAGGTATGGAAGGCGTTTAAATTACCCTCGTGAAAGAGGTAACTGGTTTCAATGAGGTCCACTACTTCATAGTGATTAACCGTTTGGTTGAAGCTCTTATCCAATCCGTTGACGACGAAAAAGGAGAAATTTTGGGACGAGTTAGCCACATTAAATCGCGTATTCTCCTGGGTAGCACACACCAATTCACCTGTGGTATGCGGGTCATACGTGTAAGTGAGAAAACTCAGATGAGGCACCAATTTTTTAGGAAAGGCCAGTTGTAACGCTGCCATCCAGTAGGGAATAGAGGCAGGTTCATCAACTAGCACTAACCGCCGATGAGTAGTAGGATAATCAAGCAACGCGCTGAATAGAGGGGCCAACAACGTTCTGCGGTCATCCTCTTTAAGAAAACTGGCTACTTCGGCAAAGGTCAGGTCCGGATTCGGCACCAATTTTTGTATGTCGAGAACGGGCAACGGTTCTGGCGAAGAGGTTACCGCGGCTTCGCTGTCAGTCAAACATTGGCGAAAGACTTTGGAACGATACCATTGAATCGGATAGACTGCTAAGGTGTTAAAGTCTAGCGTAGTCGGTTCTAATACCAAGGCGTGAACGAAATAATTACCATAACGTCCTGAATAATCTTGTCCAAGATAGGTTATCTGCCAAACTACGTAGCGTCCGCTTTGCAATTGACGACAACCAAAGGTTATCGGAAATAGATTAAAAATCTCCTCTGGGATTGGTTGGGTCGGCAAATCCTCGGGTGGACGGTAGTTGCATAAACTCTCAATCTCTCGGCGTTCTTCGGCACGAATGCCGGAGGACATAGAATAGGTCTGAAAACCTTTGCCCGAAGAGAGACCGGTTTCACAAGAGGTATAGAATAATTGTAAGACTTGCATAGTTTTACTCTGTAACTTTGTTGGTTGTTAATGCCGGGCTGGAGTCCAAATCTTCAGATTTGGACTCCAGATACTCGATTGAATTAGGACACTACGATTGCTTGACTACGTGCTTTAGCTTCTTCCAATTCTTCTCCCTGAATCACCGAAGCCGTTTGAATAGTGACGGAGATGGTTCTGCCGCCGGTCACCTCTATGGCAGTCACCTCTAATCGCCCTTCCTCATTCAGTTGAAAAGTGATGTCAATAGGCGAACCTGCGGGTAAATTGGGAGGTAAGTTTTCTAGCAGTGCGGTGCCAATTTCTACCGAATTTTCAGGCACCGTTTTATCCTCCGTCACTTCATTTTCCATAATTCGAACTTGTACCGTTTCCTGGTGCGCTTCAGATGTACCAAAGCGTCGCGTGACTTCGGTGGGGACCGTAGTATTCTTCAACACTAAATTGACCACCCATTCTCTCGTTTGGTCGTAATCTTCAAAAGCAACTACGCCAAAACTCTTGCTGGTAACATTTTTAATTTTGACCCGTGATTTCTTAACCGCCCCTAGAGTGAAACCTGTGAGGTTAGCAACCTCCTTTTCGGCTTTTTGAAGCAGGGCTTGAGGAACTTCCTCCACTGCCATTCGTTGCACTTCTGGTATCGTTCTGCCCGTTGCCGCGGCAATACGTTTTACTAATTCATCCCCAATCGACAGCTTCCAACCATACAAAGCGGCGCCTTTGGCAACGGCCTCATCTGGGTCAAACATTTTCGGTTGGATGGAAAATTCCTGGGTGACTCGAGGTGCAACTTGTCGCATTCGAGTGGAACCGCCGACTAACAAAAATTCATCAAAATGCTGATACCCTTTCTTGTTCGCCTCATTCAACATGTCGTGGGTAAGCGAAATGGTCTTTTCTAATAAGTCTTGAGTCAGTTCATTAAATTTTTCTAGGGTCAGTTCCACTTTGGCCCGTTCCCCACCGTGGGTTATAGAAGTTGGGGCACGGTCACGTTGCGTCAGGGTCTTTTTAAGTTTTTCGGCGGTCAATTGTAACTCTTGGCAAGTTTCAGGGTCTTCCAAAATATCGTCATAGATGCCCGTTTGTTCCTGAAATTGTTGTACCAGATATTGTACCACGCGATCATCCCAGTCTTTCCCTCCCAGGTTATGATCACCGCCAGTACAAATAACTTCAATAGCGTCCGATTTAATTTCAATCATAGTGATGTCAAACGTCCCACCACCCAAATCATAAACTAAAACCACCTGGTGATTCTTGGTTTCGGTTGAACCATAAGCAATCGCTGCTGCCGTTGGTTCATTAATAATTTGACGAACCTGGAGTCCCGCTATTTCACCCGCCCGCTTGGTCGCTTCACGTTCATTAATACCAAAGTAAGCGGGGCAAGTGATGACCACTTCGATAATGGGTTCGCCTAATTGTTGTTGTGTATCATTCACCAATTTACGCAAAATGTAACCAGAGATTTCTTCAGGACGATAACTTTTATCTTGGTAAGTGAACAAAAAATTAGCATCACCCATCGACCGCTTAATAAAAGCAACAACTTCATTTGGATTGACTTTAGCGGTTTCTTTAGCGGATTGTCCGACTATAATATTGTCGGCACTTTCAAAGAATACTACCGAGGGCGTAGTGGTCTCGCCTTCTGCATTTTTTACTACCACTGGCTTGCCGTGTTCATCCACGTAAGCAATGCAGGAGTAGGTGGTGCCTAAATCGATACCAAATACTTTATTCATACGCTGGTTTCCTCTAAAATTGGTTTTCTAGGTTGATAGACATACACATTGACCATTTCACGACGTAGCACTTTGCCTTCCCAGTCATAACCGACCCGAATTATTTGGGCCACCGTTTTATCCAGGGCAGGTTCCTCCGTAGGAATAGATTTCACCACTCGTTGGCGGGCCGGATTAAAGGTGGTCTCTTGATGATGAAACGGTTCAACACCTTGCCGATACAGTAAATTTTCTAAATCGGTGGGAAAACTTTCCAGTAACTTCATCAATTTCTCTGGACTCACCGCGGTCAAATCCTGAGTTTGATAGAAATTGATTTGTTTGTTAAAGTCATCGATAACACTAATCACATCTAACAAGAGAGGTTGCACCAATTTACCCAGGAGGTCGCCTTTATACTTCTGAAGTTCCGCATGAAGGTTATCAATAATTTTCTCCTTATGTTGGTCATATTGAATTTTAGCCTCAAAATCTTCGGTCAGTTTAGCCAGTTGCATCTGAAGATTCTCTAGTGTGCTGAAGAGGTCATTCGCAACAGGGGCAAGAGTAGTCGTTGCTTCGCCAGGTTGCGATGATGATACGGATTTTTCCAACTCTGTCAATAGGATTGTTCGTTGTTCCATCGTTAACAGAGAAAGTTGTTGAAGAATAGTTTGAAATTCTTCGGTAGTCATAAATGTGCCTCGTTAGATTGGCTAAAATGTCATTAAGGTTAGAATAAAATCCATACTTATTTTTCTATTGGAGTACGGAATTCATTCCGTATAATTTTACGTTTCTTTTACAACACTCAAAAAAATGTTGCACACCACACTCATTTATAGTATATACTAATATATCATCTTTCTTGATAAAGTGCAAAAAATAATTTTATGAAAAAACCGATAGGCATAGATTTAGGCACCACTTTTTCGGCAGTCGCCACCATAGATGAAACAGGACGCTCCAAGATACTCCCTAATCGTCATGGCCAACCGATTACTCCTTCGGTCATCTATTTTGGTGATGATCAACCTTTGGTAGGCGAAGAAGCCAAAGAAATGCAGGGCTTAGGAGAGTCACGCATTGCTTCCTTTTTTAAACGCAATATGGGCGATGCCAATTTTTTCCTAAATTTTAACGGGCACAACTACACGGCTACTGACTTATCTGCGATTGTATTGCGTCAGTTGAAAGCCGATGCCGAAACCGGGTTGGGCCAGCCGATTGAACAAGCCGTCATTACGGTGCCGGCTTATTTTAACAACTTTCAACGGGAAGCCACCATCCAGGCAGGTCGACAAGCAGGATTGCAAGTATTACGCATTATTAATGAACCCACTGCGGCGGCCCTAGCTTATGGGTTGCATAAAAATGCCATTAATCAAACCGTGTTGGTTTATGATTTGGGTGGTGGCACCTTTGATGTCACCTTGGTGCATATTACGGCTTCAGATATTAAAGTGATAGCTACGGAGGGTGACCATGAGTTGGGAGGAAAAGATTGGGATGATCGAATTGCCACTTATTTGGGACAACGTTTTTTAGAAGAACACGGTGTTGATCCATTAGATGATGCAGTCACTTTTAACGACGTATTATAGCATTTCTCACTTGATTAACTATCAACTTCTAAGATAAAATAACTTAAATGTTAACTTTAATTTGAGAGGAATTTT
>JAABRD010000049.1 GCA_011391085.1 Thiotrichaceae bacterium
AGCAGAAATTTTCTCGTATTTTGTTTCGCCCCTCTCCCTCTGGGAGAGGGGTCGGGGGTGAGGGAAAATACCGCAAAATTACTGCTTCAGTACTTATTCCTGTAAATTTGTATCATCCCTCTGGAACGCAATAAGAATTATTGCGCAGCATAGCGGGCGCCTGGGGTGCAATAATTCTTATTGCGTTCCAGCGGAAATCGTACTATTTAGTTGGAATATTACTATATACTGGATAGCTTGACAATTTGAGTTTGGTTCGCCGCCATGGATAACACCCCTCGAAGGGGTATTATCCCTACTCAAAGTTCAGATTGTGAAGCTATGCAGTATAAATTCATGCCACAGAAATTAATTTTTTAACAGAAACTGAGTTTCTATCTCTTGACAATATTTAAATAATTCTATAACATTCCAGGTTTTTTCAATTAAGGAGTCATAGCCAAGTGAAAACTTTTACGGCAACAGCAGAAACGATAAAGCATCAATGGTTTGTCGTTGATGCCGAAAATATGGTATTAGGGCGGTTAGCGACAGAAGTCGCCCGCCGGTTACGTGGCAAACATAAACCAGAATATACGCCACATTTGGACACAGGTGATTACATTGTGGTGATTAATGCAGAAAAAGTGCATGTCACAGGACGTAAAGAGACGGGTAAGGTGTATTATCACCACACTGGCTATCCTGGCGGTATTAGGTCCATAACACTGGCCAAGTTACGGCAAGAAAAACCAGCGCGGATTATTGAAAATGCGGTCAAAGGCATGTTGCCAAAAGGACCGTTGGGACGGGCCATGTTCAGTAAATTAAAGGTCTTTATAGGACCCGAACACAAGCATCACGCCCAACAACCTACTTTGTTGAATTTAAAGGGTTAATCGGTTATGACAGAGACACAATCTTATTATGGCACGGGGCGACGTAAAAGTTGTGCGGCCCGTGTGTTTTTAAAACGGGGAGAGGGCAATATCATCGTCAATGATTGCCCATTGGACCAGTATTTTGGACGCGAAACCTCGCGTATGGTGGTACGTCAAGCATTAAAAGTGGTTGACATGTTGAACACGTTTGACGTTTATGTTACCGTGGCGGGCGGTGGTAACACAGGTCAAGCAGGCGCCATTCGGCATGGATTAAGCCGTGCGCTAGTAGAATATGATGAAACTCTGCGTTCACCTTTGCGAAAAGCGGGTTTTCTAACCCGTGATGCGCGAGAAGTGGAACGTAAGAAAGTGGGGTTACATAAGGCACGGAAACGCCCACAATACTCGAAGCGTTAGTTTATTTGGGTGAATAGTTTATCGTTTATCGTACAAAGTTATCAACCTGCCAAAAATTGGGTTTCTCTCTTGAACGAATTGAACTTTTCAAGTAGGCTATTCACCCCATCATTATCCATTCTTCATTATCCATTCTTCATTGGGGGATCGTCTAGCGGTAGGACAGTGGACTCTGACTCCATCAACCCAGGTTCGAATCCTGGTCCCCCAGCCATTTTCCCTTTTTCAAGTGAAAAAGGGGTATCTTTATCGACTATGGACGATAAAGATACCCATTTTTTCTCGTTCCTACGCATTGGCGTGGGAATATCGTGTTGGCTCAAGCATGTACGCAGAACGCCTAAAAAATTTTGAAAACGCTGAAAATATCGGTGGAAAAGCGTGGCAACATGCCGTCAACCTGGATTTGATAGAACCAGTAAATATCAAAGACTGTTCCTTGCATTGCTTTCATTATCAACAACTCTTTGAAATGTTGCTGAAATATGTCTTGGAAAGCAGAAGTAAACACGGATTGTATTCGCGCACCCATAAACTGAATAACCTGCTGGAAGAGGTCGTTGAATATACCGCCTTCCGAACCGATAAATCTCAATATCGAATGGCGTTACAAGTTATCACAGTCTGCGCCGAGGAATATCAGTATACTTTTCTCATTGATTGTCAAGGGTATCGAGACAGTGTACAAATCGCTGATGGTTTGTTGCAAGAATTGTTGGATTTTATTCTATCAGAGGGTAGTATAGATTAACTTTGATTGACAGTGAAGTGGTAGGTTGGCAGAATAATGGAGTTTATTGAAGAGATCAACACTGCCATAAAGAGGGGAAGCAGACGAGAAACCATAGCTAATATTTGAAGTTTATCTTGACGGCGCAATCGTAACACCACTAGGCGCCGCATAAGCTAAGGTAGCCTTCATAAATTCAGGGGGTAGCGTGGGATAACTTCGCAACAGTTCTGTCACGTCAACACCGGCGGCCAGGTTGTCTAATATCACGGAGACCATAATGCGGGTGCCTTTAAAGCAGGCTTTACCATGACAGATATTGGGATCGGTAGAAATATAGTTTTGCCATTTCATAAAAGTTTCTTCTGAAGGGAAGATTGAGTGAGATTCTAGTATAATTTGGATTGGGTTGAGAAGGCAAGTACCAGGCACGGGGTTAATAGAGTCAACAAGGACTGGCGGTCCGTAGAGAGACTGCCAGTTCTGATTTTTCACTCACATTCACTTTACTTCTGATAATGAAATTTGCAGGAAACAATGATAATTTCCTCATCCGTGACTTTATACACCAGCCGATGTTCTTCATTGATACGTCTCCCCCATAATCCCTTGAGATGATGTTTCAAAGGTTCGGGTTTACCGAGACCGGTGAAGGGATGACGTTCGATGTCCTTGATGAGTTCAACCACTTTCGCATGAATTTGGCGATGGGTGGTTGACCACTCATTGTAATGTTGAAAAGCCTGGGGCAGAAAAGCAATTCTTCTCATAAATTGTCGGGGTTGACGTAAATATAAGTAGAAGGGTTTTCCAAATCGGCCAAGGCTTCCGATAAATGTTGACGATTGGCCACCGTCGACAGCAAATAGTCAGTCATGTCTTGTTCCGCTTCGGGCAAGAGGAAGACAATCACTTCTACCGGAGTGTTGTCAGGTAATTCGGGGGAAACAATTTCTAGTTTGCCTCCCATTTGGGTACGTGTCTTTTGACGAATGGCATTTATCATGGTGATGGTGTCCTGTGATTGATTGTAGAGTGTCAGCTAGGTAGGGAGGGCCAAAAAACACCTGCCTTCCCTACCTTCACCTTTCAACGATCATAAGCCTCTGGTTCCACATCTGGCACCTTGGCCAGCACGGCTTCAAACGCCGCACGATTGCCACGGGAGGCACGGTCTTGTAAATAGCTGACGGTTCGTAATGCCGACATCTTTTCTGCAATGGCTAATGTTACCCATTGGTTGATAGTCGTGTCTTCTTCGGTGACCAGTGTGGCCAGTTGTTGGTGTAACGAATTGGGTAGTTCTAAAGTCAACGTCATCTTCTTAAATCTCCAAGTTGTGCCAATAATTCGGCAGGTGTGATGGCATGTACTCCAAATTTTTCGATACTTCGGAAATCACGTAAGTTATAAGTACGGTCTGTTCCAATTGGCGTAGCAAGACTTCTTCGTATTCCATTACCAGAGGCACAGACAAGTGAATGTCAAAATCGTTGCTACCTACTCGTGATAATAGTTTGAAAGCAGTTCCTCGCCTGGAACGCATTGCGGTTACCAATACATTGGTATCTAGTACAATTTGAGGTTTGGTCATAAATCGGTTCTTCAATTAGGACTGCCAGTCCTGACCTTCATTCAAACCTGACAGGTGCTCTGCGACCTGTCAGGTTTAACCCAAATTCATTCTGAAAATTCTAAAATTCTGCTAATTCTGATTCTGACAAACACCTCTGATAATTCTCCTCCACAAATTTGGTCTCCGGATGATTCTCGCCCAGGAACTTTTTAAAAATGGTTAACGCCCGTTTCAACAACGGTAACGCCCGTTCATATTCGCCCATGGCATGATACAATCCTGCTAAATTATGAAGACTGGTAGCCGTGGTGGGATGTTCATTTAATGCGTTTTCATGAATTTTCAAAGCGCGTTGAAGTAACAACAATGCCTGGTCATAATCGCCTTTCGCTTGGTAAACTCCTGCTAAGTTGCCACAACTCATTCCAACATCAGGATGAGTTTGCCCCAACACCTGTTCAACAATGGCTAACGCTTGTTTATACAACGGTAATGCACGATCATACTCACCTTTGGAATTATACAACCCTGCTAAATTGTTAAGGCTAGTGGCATAGGAAGGATGCGCTTGACCTAACACTTTTTCGCGGATAGCCAATGCTTGTTCAAACAACGGTAACGCATGGTCATACTCGCCTTTAGACTCATACAACATAGCCAAATTGTTGAGGCTTTGGGCATAGTCAGGATGCGTTTGACCCAACACTTGTTTCCGAATGACCAACGCCCGGTCATACAGCGGTAACGCCCGGTCATACTCGCCCTTGGATTTGTACAACAATGCTAAATTGTTGAGGCTATTGGCATAGTCAGGATGCACTTGACCTAATACTTGTTCTTGAATCGCCAACGCCTGTTCATATAACGACAACGCCTGATCATACTCGCCTTTGGAATAATACAACGCTGCCAAATTGTTGAGGCTGGTGACATAGTTAGGATGCGCTTGACCTAACACTTGTTTTCTTATCGCTAATGCCCGTTCATATAACGGTAACGCCTGGTCATACTCGCCGTTGCAAATATCAATGTAATAAGCTGTCCAATTAAGCAATGATGCTGCCACTTCCGTCCCAATAGAATAGGTCTCAATCAGTTCGGCACCAATTAAGGCACTGGGAAGTAATCGGTCACAAGTTCCCCATTGTTTAACGTCGCTAGGACTGGGAAATAAGGCTTTAACCACCGCAACGATACGTTCCGCCCATTGCCGTTGCGTATCAGAATCTAACTCAAACTTTAAAACCGTCTGAACCAGACGATGAATGAAGAGATGTTTGATTGCAACTTCTCGTTTCAACATAGAATAAGCCAACGCAGGTTGACTCAAGTCCCGCAGTTGAAAACTATCCACCTTAAATAACTTCTCCAAAACCTCCTCTGGAATCCCCTCCGCCGACAAAAACGCACACGCATTCAACAACTCCAACGTCTGCGGATTCCGTTGCCCAATCTTCTCCAATGACGCTTGCCAAGTCGCGGCAACGGGCAACGGATGGTCTTTCTCATCAAACAACGTCCCACGGCGGGCCAATAATGCCTTGGCATAACGTTGATAATCTTGCAAATACTCGGCAAACTGACTTTGATTCTCCCCAATATAAGCCGCCGCTTGTTCCAATGCCAATGGCAACCCATCCAATATTCTCACCAATTCACACGCGCTGGCATAATCGGGACGAGTGGTTAACTCTTGTTCAATCCCCCAAATCCGCTTAAACAAAAACCGCGCCCCTTCTGCCTCGGTCATTTGCGTCACTTCCACCGGCACCGCCACTGGCCGAGTGGCAGACGCACGAGTGCTGAGTAACACCTGCCCTGACCCTTTTATCGCCATCACAAACGTCTTTACCCAGATCAATTCATCGGCATTATCGATCAGCAACAACCAATTCGAATGAGTCGTCAACCATCCCTTTACATTTCTCTCCACATCCTCCTGTTTCAACGCTTCTGTCGGCAAATTCAACTCTTTGGCCAAGGTCCAAAAACTACTCTGAAAATCATTGGCCGAGGCCGCTAACATCCATAGAATCGTGGCATAATCCGCCCGATGCAAATACGCATACTGGACTATCGTTTGCGTCTTCCCCACGCCGCCTAACCCATGCACTGCTACCACAGATTGCGCGGTCAACTCCTCCCCAATGTGCTGTAAAATCGCCTCGCGTCCCGTGAAATAGTCATTGTGATGCGACCACGGCACAGTAAAGATTCGCGGAGGAGGTAACTCCGTAGGAATTATCGCCGGCAAAGGCAATTCATCCACCATTGCCCACGCAAACCCCGCCGCATGACGCGCCGCTATCGGTTGCCATTTGTCATCATGGCCAGGGACATTTTTACCTTTGACCATATCCGAAATGCCGCGAATCACAATCCCTTGAACGTGACTGCGTTTCCGAAAAGTTCGCAAAAATCCAATGGCTTCCATTTCCACGGCCACCGCATCACTGCAACACTGAAGCAACTGTTTCAAAGCTTCTGGAGAGGTAATCACTTTCTCCCCCGACGCAATCGGACACACCTGCGCCTTGGGTTGCCCCTCGATCTCTTTGATTTTATTGCGCCACTGCGACTGACTAGCCATTTGAAAGGCCAACTCGACTAACAACCGCGATGGATATTCCACATGCGCCCGTTGTTTGATAACCTCCTCTTCGACCTTGACACTTTCATACCCTTTGGCCATACTGGAAGCGACCACATCCCCCAGTTGCACATTCTTAATCCCGCCAGCCACGCCGACGAAAAACATATAACTGGGGAAAAAATCTGAAATCGCATCAATAGAGTCTTGCGCGGCTTCATAATTCCCCGCAACACTTAATTTTCGCACCGCCACTCGCCAATGACGATTAGCAGGCGTGACATATTCACTGACATAATAACTCGCCCCACCGTCGTGCTGAGTTTCAATTTGGCCATTGGGGAGATGGGCAATCACAGCGTCGTATTCTAGCGGAAGGGCGGTTAGGAAAACGATGGTTGGGGTGGACATAGTGGATAGTGGATAGTGGATAGTGGATAGTGGATAGTGGATAGTAAATAATAGATGGTGGACTAGAGGCTTCAGCCGGAGGGAGTGGCACGTCACCCGGCTAAAGCCTCCAGTCCGGCGGGGTGTGTAACGGGACTAGAGGCTTCAGCCGGAGAGAGTGGCACGTCACCCGGCTAAAGCCTCTAGTCCGGCGGGGTGTGTAACGGGACTAGAGGCTTCAGCCGGTGGTTAGAGTGGACTTTTCTAAAACCGTCTGATAACATTATCCCTCTTTCATTCACACGGAGTCAACCATTGTGATCAATATCGAACACACTTTTTCAGACGAATTAATTGAGAACCCTATTATGGAGGAACCCCCAATGGCATCCAAAAATCACTCCATTGTACAGGCGCGTTTAACGGCGCATCTCATGGCATTGGAGAAATACGTTGCTGCCACCGAACTGAGTTTAGATATGAGTCTTCAAGACCGTGTGACGTGTTTAAAGAAACATGGTTTTGATGCGGTACGGGAACTGAAACCAGATGTGGCCCTCTATAATGATAACGACCTTGAGTTATCCGATTGGGATGATGTGGTCAGGGTTGAACAGATGCCGTTGCTTTGTGTAGAGATAATTTCTCCCAGTCAATCCTCTGTAGAAACATTGCGAAAGTTTAAAGTTTATCTTGAGTTAGGCGTCAAATCGTGTTGGTTTGTGGACCCTGCTATCAAGGTGATGCAAATTTACCATCTGCGCGACGGGAGGATGGTTGGGGGGAAAGTTTTTACAGCAACGGACCTCCTTATTGAGGATAATACTTTGGGTGTTTCCATACCCTCACCATTTTCAAAATTTAGCAAACGGGGGATGAGTCAAAATCAATTATTAAGTTGAATATCTTCCAGCTAAAGCCTCCACTCCAGCACGTTGTGTAACGGGACTAGAGGCTTTAGCCGGTGGTTAGAGTGGATTTTTCCAAAAGATTCTGATAACATTACCTCTCTTTCATTCATACAGAGTCAATTTTTATTATGAACACTCAACACATTTCCGAACTTTCCGATGGTGAACATTCTGCCATTCAGGATGTATCTAAAGACGGTATCTTGCAAGTTTATCTCAATGAGTATCGCAAACTCAAAGATGAACAAATTGCGCGGATTATCATGCGCGAACATTTGGTCTATGTTACGTTGGGCGTCTTTGGTGGCGTCTCCTCGTATGCCCTCCATGAAGATCAACACTATGCCTTTTTAGTGATACCCTGGGTCTGTTTGATTCTAGGCTGGTTGCATTCGATTACCAACGAAAAAGTCTCGTTCCTGGGGAAATATATTCGTCTGGAATTATCCGAAAAGCTGGAAAAACTTACGAGTGCTGGCACTCCCTCTCTACTTGGTTGGGAGGTGGCCCATCGAAGTGACAAACATCGCATGATGCGCAAAATCTTTTAACTCATCATGGATGAAATCACCTTTGTCATCTCCGGCGGGATTGCCCTAGTCGCTTTTTGGCAGATGCAACCCTCTTTTTCACCTCTTCATAAATTCGTCTGGGGAGGTGAATTGGTATTGTTAATTGGATTCGGAATTTGGATAGCCGTGACAGCAGATTTGCAGAAAGGACGTTAAGATGGTTGAGATTTGACAACTTTCAAAAAGTTGTCAAATCTTCTTCACATTCACATCCTTGGTGCCTCCACTTTATTCAACACCGCCTTCAACACCATATCTATGTCATGCCCCTCAATTTCCAATTCTGGGGATAATGTCATGCGGTGCCGCAATGTTGCCAACGCAATGTTTTTCACATCGTCAGGAATCACAAAATCTCGGCCAGCCAATAATGCGGCGGCACGGGAAGCACGAATCAAGGCAATACTGCCGCGGGGTCCTGCCCCCAAGGTGACGCCTGGCCAATTGCGAGTGTTGCGGACAATGTTCACCGCGTAGTCATACACTCGATCATCGATTTTGACGCTAGCGGCAATACGTTGCAGGGCGACTACATTATCAGGTTTGACGATGGGACTGACTGCGCTAACATCCAACCCTTCTCCCACCTTGATAGATGTTACCTGTTTTACCAAATTGAGTTCCTCCGTAGCAGTGGGATAATCAATTCGAATTTTCAATAAAAATCTATCCAATTGCGCTTCTGGAAGCGGATAAGTGCCTTCTTGTTCCACCGGATTTTGAGTGGCCAACGTCATAAACGGAGAAGACACGGTAAAACCACGTCCCTCAATGGTCACCTGTTGTTCTTGCATCACTTCTAACAAAGCCGCTTGACTCTTGGCCGGGGCCCGATTGATTTCATCGGCTAACAACAAATGTGTGAACACGGGTCCCTTACGAATCCGAAATTCTTCACTTTTGAGATCATACATCGCATGTCCAGTCACATCACTGGGCATCAAGTCCGGCGTAAATTGAATGCGTGTGAAACGTCCTTCAAACGTTTTCGCCAAAGCCTGCACCAGCAACGTTTTTCCCAACCCTGGCACCCCCTCAATGAGGACATGCCCGGCTGCCAATAACGCGATTAACACTTGGTCAATCACCTCACGTTGCCCTACCACCGCACGACTGACTTCCGCACGAATGCGTCGCACTATTTCAATCGCACGAGTCACTTGTTCATTATTATTAAGAGTCGTCATCAAAATATATTCCTTCAGTGTTAAATTTAAACCGATTCCTCAAGCGTCCAAAGCGCAATTTTATAGTCATGTTCCCCCCAAACTTGTACAATTCCCGCTGGAGCGCAATAAGAATTATTGCGCAGTTTCGCACCGCGCAATAATTCTTATTGCGCCCCAGCAGATAAGTGCAAATTTATATGAATCAGTAGTGAAGCAGAAATTTTCTGGTATAATGACGCCCTTACCCTCGGCCCCTCTCCCTACGGGCGTGGGGAGACAGGCAACCTCAGTGGTTTTCTCCCCTCTCCCCCTGGGAGAGGGGCCGGGGGAGAGGGTAAACATATCACCCACATTGCATCACTACCCAAATTTATATGAATATCACTGTATCACACTGTATCACAACGCATTTCTAAGCTGAGTTAGAATTTGAACCGCACGAGTGAACTCTGCCTCCTGGCCTCCCCGTCTGCCAGATTTCTTAGTCATCAAGAAAAACCTCCTCCGCACCTTAGAAAAAGGAGAAACAGCAGAAGATAAATTGAACACTTCTTCAATCTCTTGTTCCTCCCACCCTGACATTTGCGCCAGCCGTTCACTTAATTCCTGATTAGACAGACGCGACCAATCTGGGTGAACCACTTTTAACCGAGTCATTAACGCCTGTTTAGTGGCATTCCATAACCGCTGGGCTTGACCATGTTGCCACAAAAAATGCCCACTGGCTTCAATATGTTCCAACAAACGCCTGCGGGTCAGCGGTGGTTCTGGAAGAACCGGCCCAAACCGTCGACTGGCAAACCATAACCAAAACAGGATGAGAGTCGCTACACTGAGAATAATCGTCCACCCATGCAACCAAAGTAATTGCCATAAAGTCGGCACTTGTGCTTGTTGGGAATCGGTGGCCTCAGAACGCGGTAGCAAACGTTGTCGAACCAACCAAACACGAGTGACCGGTTGTTTCACATTGACCAAATGCCAGAGAAATTGCGCATGGTCATACTTTTCAATGGCGTCGTTTTCAATAAACCACAAATCGCTTAACACAGTTACGATACCTTCACCAATCGAGTAAGTCAAGAGGTGAATCCCGTTATCGTCACCGATTTTCAGCACAGGGCTACGGGTGCCTTCGAGACGATAATTGGGAGAAAATGCAACTTGCAGGGAATAATCTTGCCAAGTCACCTGAGTCGGTTGATCTGGTTCCAAATCACTTTCCTCCGCATCATTTTTATATTGAGAGACTTGCAAAAATGTCAATAAGGGATCAGGAGAGGGTTCATCCTCTGCCTCCGTCGGTTCATCCTGTTCATCATTCTGTAAAGTATCACTGACAAAAATGAGATGCCCCCCCAGGGTGATCCAAACGCGGAGGAGATCGACTTGCGCTTCAGACAAAGCCGAGTCCTCTTGAATTAAGATCAGGGTATCTTCTTTCTCTAACTTTTTCAAATCCGGCACCGTTTTGGTTGCCATCACCGTCGCCCCCATTCGTTTCAATAGATATTCTGCGGCCAAGAGTGGATTAGATCGGGCGGGTCCTTGAAAACCCGTGTGAACTGTTTTCGAGACTCGTTCATAATGAGTAAAGAACCAGTAAGAAACCCAGATGAGTGGGAGAGAAAAGATAACTAACCAGAGAAGTTTGGAATGTAGAATTGGAAATTTGAAAAAGTTCATAAATAGGTATAATGATACCGGCTGAAGCCTCTACTCCGGCCTGAATGAAAATACTGGAGTGGAGGCTTTAGCCGGTGGCTGTGGTAGGAATCGTTAAACTTCAAAATATTGCGCCCAGTCCTTACATAACTGTTGCGCTTCCATATCAGAAGGAAACCGTTGTGCATAGGCGACACTTTGCCAATGCCGAGTTAATTCTGAAAAATAATTGAACAATTGCGCAGGTTGGTGACGTTCGACAAGACGCACACATTCGCTTTCTGTGGTGCTGTCTAAAATCGCCAGTCTATCACGAGACATCAAGATTGCCAAGGCGCCTCGATACAACAAACTGATAGCGGTCCGTGGCTGACCTGCTTGCCAAATCGCCCAGGCTTGTCTTGACAAACTGGAAGATTTGGCAAACGGATTGTCTTTCAAAGATTCACCGAGAATACGTGGTTGGACGACATGAATCGGCTGATCTTTCGTTTGAAAAGAAAATTTTTCCAACCAATGTGGCGCCCGGCGCAGCAGAAACAGGATTGCCAACCCCAGTAATGTCCACAGCATGATTTCCAACATATTAGCGAAGAGAGTGATCAATTCAGGGAGTTGTAAAAAATCTTCCGAAACCTCCTCAGTAACGATTTGTTTGTTAACCGGTTCATCGATACGTTGCCAATGATATTCTTCACGAGTCGTTTGAAATTCGGGTTGCATGAGAATGTCTGTGATATATTTTTTAGCCAATTCTGGGTTAACCGGTTCTGACGAGGATGTGGCCGGGGCCGAGGAGAACAGGAGGTTGCAGAAGAGAATAATGGGAAAATATTTGGGAATGAACATAATTGAGTAATTTATAAATTGATGCTTTAACACAACCACCAGAGTGGAGGTTTTAGCCGGCGGTAGGTAGTTAATGCTTTAACACCACCGGACTAGAGGCTTCAGCCGGTGGTGGGTGGGCACGAGATTTGGTTGCATACCAATCCCACCGGCTGAAGCCTCTACTCCGGCGGTTTTTATTTCTAATTATTACCTTTGGCACCGTTCCGCCAGCCGTCGAAACGCCAATTCAATATCCCACCCTTCTAAATGTGTGCGACGGTTCAAATAGAGGGCAAAGCCACCTGCTACATAAAGCGTTTCGGCAATGCTTAAAGCTATCAAACCAAAGGTGGCGTGACAAATTCGTACCCAAACGGGCGCCGTTGCAGTGGTGCCAAAGACCAGTTCCTTAAATTCTAAATCCACTGTGGTGGGCATCATAAGGTAAGCCAATCCGAATAGAGAAAAGTATATCACCTGTTCGAAACTTAAACAAGCCAAAGTCAACCAATGGGCCGTATTTAAAGTCTTCTGTTGAAGAAGTTGGAGACGGTGAGAACGTGCATAATGATCTAGTTGTTCCAGTTGCCACACGGGGAGACGGAAAGAACGCGCTATCCCAATTCGTTCCAGGGTCAAGCCGCGCAGTAAATGGGTAGTGGTAAGCAATGTCGGCAACGCCTTCCACAATTGCCAAGGCGTCAGTGCTTCTCCAAACAAGGCGCGTCCCAAAAAGTGGAGGAGGAGGCGGTCAAAAACAGGTTTTAACCACCACAGTATCCAGCCGGCAAACACTATATCTTTATATAACGGGACGTAAATGATCAAGGCTATGGGAAATAAGCACAGTAGCCAAAGTAGGCATAATGGTTTCCACCAATACTGAACCATACGAAACCCTAAATCTATCGATTCCCACGGGTTGCGTGGTCGAACCGTGGCTTGAATGAGACTAATCTGCATCGTGACGTCCTACTCTCCAAAAATAGTTGATGACTAGGAACCATAAGAGTCCTCCTACTGTATATTTAAGCCACGGTTCAAGGGCTGTATTGGATGACCAAAACGCTTCTATAAATGCCGCTAACAATAGCATACCGATGACGCCATAGACGAGATGAATGCTGTCTAAAGCGGCGTGCTGTAACGATTGTAAGCGTGTGAAACGACCTGGGGCCAGGAGGGCCATTCCTAATTTTAAACCAGCAGCCCCGGCTAAGACAATGGCGGTTAATTCGAACGCACCATGTCCGATTACAAACGTATAAAAGGGTTGCGTGTAACTTAAATGCGTCAAGTGTCCTGCCACTGCACCAATGACAAGACCATTGAAGAGTAAAAAGAAGAGGGTACCCAATCCAAATAGAATCCCGCCCGCAAAAGTTTGAAAAGCGATGCCAATGTTATTGCGAATATAGAAACCAAACATGAGAAAATCGCTGTCTGCTTCGCGGTTTCGCCCCAGATGTTCTGCCAGCGGGTGATACATCCGTTCCAGTTCTTTGACCTCTTCGGTATCCATGACGCTGTATATCAAGTCCGGGTTGAGTTGAATACCAATAAATATAGCCAATAGCGGTCCTATAAAAAGGAGGGACGAGAAGAGGACGGTCAAATATTCTTTTCTTACCCAGGTGGGAAAAGCTAGAACAATAAAGTTAACCAAGGCCCTTCCCCAATTACCATGATGTTGATAAAAGTGCTGATGTCCTCGTAAGACGAGAAGATTGAGTCGTTCTACCAAGTAAGGAGTATAATGACGGTCTCGTGCTAGGGCCAAATGGGTACACACTTGCCGATACAGTCTTGGAAAATCAGTGACTTGAGAAGCGTCAATGGTTTCATGTCGATCCAATGCCTCTAACCATTTCTGTAGCGTTTGCCATTGGGCTTGATGATGGAGTTCAAAGGTGGTTTGTTTCATGGTGTTGGGTATTAAAGTGATTCAGACATTTGGTAGTGATGCAATCTGGGTGATATGTCTGAACTTTGATTAGAATGATTTTCAGATGAACTATGATTAGTAAAATCTCCTTATCAATCAGAGTCCTCATTTAATCATCTTAATCAAAGTTCAAGACTGAAGAGAAACCTCGCGATAAGTAGTGAAGCAGAAATTTTCTGGTATCACGACGTCCGGCCCCTCTCCCAGGGGGAGAGGGGCCGGGGGTGAGGGTGACGATTGAAAATACGGTAAAATTTCTGCTTCAGTACTTATTTGACTCAGATTACATCACTACCCAGAAATTTTAAGCAAGATAGGAAATCCATGAGTCCAAAGCGTAACTTTCTACGCTTTGTACCCCTCAAGTGGACTTTCTTACTTTTGCAACTGCGCCTTGAGTCGCGCTATTTCTTCCTCTAAAGCACGATGTGCTTGGATTTCCTTTTCCACCCGTTGTCGTTCCATTTGCAACGACTGTTCCATAGTTTCCACCCGTTGCCGTTCCATTTGCACTGACCGTTCCGCATTCTGGCGGGCTTGTCTTTCCTTCCAAAATGAGATTTCGGCTTGATGACGCGCCTGGGCTTCCGTCATCGCCCGTTGTGCATAATCCTCTCCTTCGGTCAATACCAACTGACCATCTTCGTCAAAAAAACGCGGGGCAGGTAACCAGGTGAAATAGCGTTCAGAATAACAGTCCGCCACGCCTAACCATAATCCCAGTTCCTCACACCATAACCAACCTTTGGTGTTCGGTTTGATTTCCAGATAACGTCCCCTCACCAATCGCCATCCCTGTACGGTTTTGGTTCGCGGATTATAAATTAGGTATTCTGGCGTCTTCAACTGTTTTTCATAAATGGTCTTCTTCTCCTTTAGATCGGTTTTAGCCGTCGTCGTGGAGGCCAGTTCGACTACCAAATTCGGTGCCAGTCCGCCCTCTTCCCAAATCACCCAGGCATCCCGTGGGCGGTATTTATCCTTCACACCTTTGACCACAAAAAAATCTGGACCACGGTAATGATGTCGTTTGTCCTGATGAGGATCAAAATAAACGAACATGTTCGACCCCATATAGACATCTGCTTGATCTTTCCAATAGTGCCGTAAAGTTAAATCTAGCACCAACATGGCTTCATAATGTAAACTCGTTTCCAAGGGCTGATTATCATCACAAGGTAGGTCCGAACCGCGGACGGTTGTCACGGCGGGTTTTAGTGTTAAGACAGGCATATTTTTTATTTTCAATAGGTAATGGTGATTGGGTAGTGAGGCAATGTGGGGGTACTGTCTGAACTCTGATTAGAATGATTTTCAGATGGACTATGATTAGTCTCAAGCCTCCTGTCATAGCCCTCCTTTAATCATATCAATCACAGTTCCAGACCTAAGAGAAACCGCACGATATTTCATCCTGATTGCATCACTACCGGTAATTGAAAGTCATTTTATCACAGTGTAGCAAAATATCAAAAAATAGTCTATACTTATCTCTTAGAGAGAATTTTATGAATGAGTCTGAATTAGGCCATTTGTTGCTTTCTCTTATTCGTTGTTCTTACGTTTATTATCTCACAACTTCATTTGAAAGGAAACTATTATGAAACACCTTTCTTTATTGACTCTCGCCCTGAGTCTGTTTATCACCCTTCCTCCTTGGGCAGGTGCAACCGGTTTGCAACCGGAGGAAACCAGTGAACCTGTGGAAATTCAAGCCGTGGATTTCAATTTGGAAATGCACGGCCTGTATGTAGCAGGTGTCATGGAAGTCCAATTTATGGCAGGTCGGGGGTCCGAAAATGCTGCCAATCTGCGCTTCCCCTTGCCTCCTAATGCGGTATTGTACAAAGCTGAAATTTTTTTGCCTAAGCAAGAAAATTGGATGATGGTTGAAACTGTCGGTCGTCAGGAAGGTCAGCAGATTTACAATGAGATCGTGTATCAACAGAAGTATGATCCATTGTTGATTCAACGCATTGGCACCGATTTTTATCGGGCCCGCGTGTTTCCCATTAATGCCGACGGTGACTTACGGATGCGCGTTTATTATGCCCATCTGTTGGAAACGGGGCCCGCGGGAGATTATCTCTTGCGTGTACCATTTGCCAATAAAGATGCCACTTCCGCCAGTCCCACGGAGGGGGTGAATATTTCTTTGTTGACTGATGCCGAAGCGTGGACGGCTAGAACGTGGCAAGTCGGTGATGAATTGGGAAGTCCAGGGACTACGGTGGATTTGTCAAAGGGGATGGCATTTTTGACGTTGACTGAGTTTAAAATGGATAAGGATGTCACCTTGTCACTGCAACCTACCACGCCGTTGTCTAAAGCGACTTCGGTGTTTTATCAACCTGACAGTATGACCTTGCCAGGGCATTTACATGTTTGGTGGCAACCCGATTTTACAGGTTATCCAGAAGTGTCGGCGCAATCTCGTAACGTCGTATTTGTGATGGATGTCTCCGGTTCCATGGGTGGGGAGAAAATTCAGCAGATGCGAAAGGCGGTGATCACCTGTTTAGAAGCGTTGTCAGAAGGTGACTATTTTGGATTGGTCGCGTTTGACAGTGACTTTTATGTGTTTCGTGACACCATGAGTAGTGTGGCCGATAGACAATTGGGCAGTCAATGGGTCATGGCTTTGCAAGCCGGCAGTGGCACCGGGATGGCCGCTGGGTTGAGTCAGGGTGCCGCCCTAGGTGTCACTTCTACTTTGAGGGAGAAAGGAGTGGACTTATTGTTGATAACTGATGGTTTGCCAAATGTGGGAAGCAGTACCGTGGAAGACATTTTGTCGGATGTGGGCAGGGCCGCGGAAGACGTGGGCAGTCGGTTGCGAATTTTCAGCGTCGGCATTGGTTATGACCTTGATCAGCGATTGTTAAATGGACTGACTCAAAGGACGGGAGGAGAATCCACCTTTGCGTTGAAGGACACCGAAATCACTGGCCAAATTTTGGATTTGTTTGGACGTGTTCGAGGGGGTGGCGTGGCCAATGTCACGGTGTCTATACAAGGGTTGGGAGTGACCGAGAAAGCAACGTTGCACTGGTCGCGGCTGTTTCCTGACTTACCTTTGCAATTGGGTGCCAAAGGCAATGGGATAAGTGAAGTGACAGTCAAATTGAGTGGGACGGCGGGGTTGAATTCCATCGAATTAAACACGTCACCCACCCCGTTGACTCTGGCCAGTGGCAACAGTAAAATGGCGCGAATGGCGGCACCGTTAGCGGCTAAAGCGTGGGCCGATGCGTTGGAACGACAGATTGACCAAGAAGGGGAATCGTCGGCCCAGGTGAATCAAGCGGTGCAGTTAGCACGTACTTATGGCATTGTGACCCGTTACTCGTCTCTGTTAGCGTTGGAAAGTGAGGAGATGTATGCCCAATATGGAATCAAGCGCATCGCCCGTGACCCGGCGGGAATTGCGTTGGAACCAGTGGAACTGTCTTCAGTGGATGAAAATCAAGTGGGTGGCGAAGGAACGGAGGAAGGGGAAGAAATGACTCTGCCAACGTCTCCTCCCCCACGACCTGAACCACTTCCCATGCCTTATCCAATGGGTAAAGACACTTCGGCCGGTGCCGAAGTTACTTTTGAAGAGGCCGGCATCGCACCTTCTATGCCAGAAGCAAAGGCAGATTCAGCTAACGCTTTTGAAGGTTGGATAGCCGATACAATGTCAGGGGAGGTGGATGGCGCCGCGGCTGATAAAGATGAGGCGACTTGTGAATGGCCAGTACTGGATGAGACGTTACAACTACACATTCCGCAACTGAATTATGCTGGGAAGTCTTTCTGGGCCACTTTACAGTTAGACAGTTTGTCTGATGGTGCGTTGGTGTTGGACGTATTGGAATATGGCGAAATCACGCAACCTAAGACAGCTTGCCAGGCCGTGTTCTTATCTGACAAGATGCGTTTGTATATTCCGTTGCTATATTATCGTGCCCCAACGGGGGAGAAGATGGTGACGGAAGTGATTTTGAAATTGCTACCAACGCCAGATGGGCAGTTGCGGTTTAAGGTATTTGACTTTAAATAAGGGGGAGTGAGGCAATATCACTTGTACCCCCCCGTACACGGGGGGAGTGACTCCCCCCGCGTGCGGGGGCAGGGGGGGGTACAAATGAGAAGGAATGTTACTATATCAGGACTGGCAGTCCTTCAAGAGGTGCCAGTCCGTGGTCATGTTATTTATAATTCAAACCTGACAGGTCGTAAAGCACCTGTCAGGTTTAACCGCACCGGAATGCCCATTTAAATTTGACAGTTCTTCAAGATTTGTCAGGTCTAATGGCACTATTTTGCCCACTCATCTATTATTTGACTTGAAAATACGCTACTCTAACCCCAATTTATATGACGGCAATTTACCATTTTTGACAAATTAAAACTTAGCTAAATGGTATTGCCATATAAAAACAATGTATTTTACGTTGCAACACTGTTGAACACATAACTGTCTATTCATATTTAGGAAATTTTGTATGTCACTTAAAACAATCAGCTTATCTATCCTCGTCTTATCCTTAGCCGCCTGTAATAATCCCACTCCACCACCGGCAAGTAGCGAACCAGCCAAACCAGCCGCTTCTGCACCGGCCCAACCCGATGCAGCAACACCAGCACAACCCGTGGCCCCCGCACAACCCGCGCCTGCACAACCCGCGGCACCAGAGAACACTGAGAAGAAACCCTAATAATCGTTACCTAAGGTAGCGAATGCCAATAGGGTGGATGGCATTTTATCCACTCTTTAAAGGCGGTGGGCAACGATAAACTTGTTGCCCACCCTACCTGACTGGGAAACATTACGGGATGCGGAGAAACTAAGTTTCTTTAAGAAATTTAGTTTCTTATTTCGAAATCTACGCCATAGCAACCTTCTTCTGCACCATCTCCTTGGTCACTGGCAACTGTCGTATCCGTTGCCCCGTCGCCGCGAAAATCGCATTGGCAATGGCAGGAATGAGGGGAGGCGTGGAAGGTTCACCAACCCCGCCGGGCGGTTCGTCGCTGGGGAGAATATGCACGTCAACCTTTGGCACGTCGGCCATTCTGGGGATCAGGTAATTGTCAAAATTACTTTGTTCTACCCGACCTCCTTTGATGGTAATAGCTTGAGTGAGAGAACTCAGACCATAGATGATGCCTCCTTCCAATTGGGCCTCAATGATGTTCGGGTTGACGGTAACACCACAATCAATCACACAGGTGACTTTATGGACCGTCACCTCACCCGTCTCTTTCAGAGAAATTTCTACCACTTCCCCAACAATACTGCCAAAGGACTTTTGCAAAGCCAATCCCCGATAACGACCTTGAGGAAGCGGTTTGTCCCAGTTGGAACGTTCGGCTAACGTGTCCAACACCTTTAAATGACGTGGTTCTTGACCGAGAAGATCACGGCGAAATTGATACGGGTCTTTGCCAGCCGCATGGGCGATTTCATCCATGAAACTTTCGACAAAGAAGGCATTATGCGTATGCGCCACCGAACGCCAGAAACCAACTGGAACGGGAGTGTCTTTGAGGACATAATGAATCGCTTGATTAGGAACGTCATAAGGCAGTTCTGCAACCCCTTCGGTCACAAACGGATCCAGATTGTTTTTGACCATCACCGGCATCCACCGTTTGACAATAGAGGGACCGGCGAGGCGAACTTCAAAAGCCGTGAGGACTCCCTTGTCATTTAAACCGGCGGTTAGTTTGCCCAACATGACGGGACGATAGAAATCATGTTGCATGTCCTCTTCTCGCGACCACAGAAGTTTCACGGGTTGTCCAATCGTTTTAGAAATCCTCACTGCCTCCCCCACAAAATCACTTTCGGCCCGGCGTCCAAATCCTCCGCCTAAATAAGTCGTGTGAACAATGATCTTCTCCTTGGGCAATCCAGTGATTTCGGCTGCTACTTTTTGAACCTGTTGTTGGGCTTGCGTTGGCACCCAAATTTCGCAACGGTCCTTTTTAACATCCGCAGTGCAATTCATGGGTTCCATGGTGGCATGGGCTAGATAAGGAACGCTGTATTCTGCGGTCAGCGTCTGTTTAGCGGTCTTAATGGCTTCTTGAAAATTGCCACTCTGATGCGCCACCGCCCCCTCTTCCGTCAATCCTTGTTGCAATAACAAGGTGATGCCAACCAAGTCTTGGGGACCTGTTTCGGATTGTGTGAAACGCACACGCAGAGACTCTAAACCTTGTTTGGCTTGCCAATAACTGTTGGCAACCACGGCCAAACCATTGGGAACGGGGACTGTTTTGACCTTCTCGACGGTGTCGTAACCTTCCACTTGACCTCCAAAGACGGGAGAGTGTTGCACCGTCGCATATAACATGTTGGGGAGGCGCACATCAATGCCATAGACTGCACTGCCATCCACTTTAGCAGGGGTGTCCAGGCGTTTAACAGGTTTGCCAATCAATTTAAAATCCGCCGCCGCTTTGAGTTTAGGAGAAGCAGGCGGAGTGAGTTTGGCCGCTGCTTCCGCCAGTTGACCATAAGTGAGAGATTTGCCCGTGGCAGAATGTTGAACTTTACCCTGTACTGCTTGACATTCGGTTGGTGGGACTTGCCATTGCGTGGCCGCCGCTTGAATTAACATCTCCCGGGCCGCGGCCCCAGCCTGCCGTAGCGTTTCCCACCGGGCCCGAATAGCGGTACTGCCACCTGTGAGTTGTTGACCCACGAGAGGATTTTTATAGAGGTCGCCGGTGGGAGACATTTCGACTTTGATTTGATTCCAATCGGCTTCCAGTTCTTCAGCAATCAACATCGGTAAGGAAGTATGGACGCCTTGTCCCATTTCGGAATGGGCGACGAGAATGGTAATGGTATCCGACGTTGAAATGTGTAGCCAGGCGTTGATAGGCGTATCCACCGCAGTCGTTTCCCCGGCAATGGCAAAACGAGTGGGGATGGGGAGATGAAAGGCGAGAATCAGTCCGCCGGTGACTGACGCAGTGGTTTTTAAGAAATCTCGACGTGTTTGGTTTTGAGTGTTCATAAGTGGTTCTCTTTGAGGATTATTTTGTAGTAAGGTTGGAGAGATTTTGGAGTACGGAATTTATTCCGTTTCAGGCGGAATAAATTCCGTACTCCAAAACTGTTTCTACTACGATTACTCTACTCTGTTATAGTAACATACCAATCACCGTTTGACAACCCCCCCTGATTTCGTTGATACAACGCCATCACTTGTTTCACATAATTGCGCGTTTCACGATAAGGTGGAATGGCATTCCCAGCGCGGATGACGGCGTATTCACCGGCATTATAACCAGCCAAGGCTAAAGATAAATCTTGATTGAACATGGTCAACAGTTCGCGCAGATAACGGGCGCCGCCTTCAATGTTTTCAGCAGGGCTAGTGCGGTCTGTAACCCCAAAACGTTTCGCGGTGCCAGGCATCAATTGCATCAATCCAACCGCACCTTTGGGGGAAGTGGCATTGGGATTATAACCTGATTCCACTTTAATCACCGCATGTAAGAGGGCCGCTGGCAACCCGTTGCGAAGGGCCGCTGATTCAATGAGAGAAGCATATTCACTGGCGGCACGGGAAGGACGCAGGGTGTTTTCTCCCCTCCCCATTCGGTTCACTTTGGGTAGCACAGGCGGTGGTGGTGGCGTGTAAGATTGTACGATGTAGCTACGGGCATAGAGGACATCTTCATTTTTTTTTGGTGGCTTGTTGGTGAGATGTAGCACACCATTGGCATCCAAATATTTATAAATGGTCATGGACTTAAAGTCCGCTATGCCTGGTAGGGAGTATGTGATAAGATAGAGTATCAGGAGGAGGAGAGAATATTTTTGAGTCATTGTTGATTATTCTGGTGAGAAAGAGTAGTGAGAACAGGTAGGGTGGATTAAGCATCAGCGTATCCACCATCCTCAACTCAATGGCATTGAGACTTCAGCCGGTAAACAGGGTAGTGAGAACAGGTAGGGTGGTATTAAGCGTTAGCGTATCCACCATCCTGTGTTTCTCAAGAACGGCAGGTGGATACGCTACGCTTAATCCACCCTACCTGAACTACCTGAACCAGGTTCGTTATGCACTGGTACTTAACTAAGTCATTACCGGAATACACTTCTTGTAATCCGTTACCGTTCCACCCTCTAAGCAAACGCGGATGATTTCCTTGCCTAGTGGTAACAAGTCCTCATCCTCTGCAAATTCTGCCAGATGTTGACGGAAGAACGCATAGAGTATGTTGGCGCCTTCTGTATAGGCTTCTTCTCCTACTTCTAATTGGGCGTTCACTTGCAATAACCAAGTCGGGACTTGGCGGCCTTCCACTAGGAGTTGGGGGAGAGTATAACCTAACAATGGGCATTCGGCTTCCACTAGCTGTTCTGGTTTGAATTTGGCAATTCCGCGTCGAGTTAAGTATTCGCGGGCGACCCATTGGGGCATGAAGCCGACTCGCCAGGCACCGATGTATTGATTGGGACAGAGAATATAGCGGGTCCGGAGGTGGGTGGTAAATTGATGAAGTAACAAATTTGCTTGATCGACTTTGCGACCTGTGGCAAACGGCCAGTAGGACCCAACGCCTTCGCTACTCATCCCTTCCGTTTCGACCACACTGGGGTTGGCGTGACCTCGCGGGGCAACCAGGCGCCATAACCAAGCCAAGGCCGGTGGTAACAGGTGAAACAACCCGATAATTCCATAAGTCGGTTGTTCTTTCGTACACGGCGGAGTGCGTACCCCAAAACTACGAATGTCGACAGCCACGGCGCCTTCCACAATGTTGGGAACAATTTGACGAGGAATGATGACGCGGGGATTTGGGCACGGTTGGCCTGGCGCGTCTTGAATATGTTCCCAAATGAGGGCGCGACTTTTCGGTACTGCATCAATGTTGAAAAACAGTAACGGGGTAGGTGGTTCGGCGGTTAATTGTTCCAAATCCACATCGGTGCCATAATGCGTGATGTGATTGACTCGCACAAACCAGGAATGTTCTGCATCGGTCACGGTCAAGTTACCGCCACTGGTTTGTAGCGAAGGGTGACACAACGCCATATCGTCGGTGACTGGGTGAACTTCGCAAGTCCTCGGAATTTCCAGAAACCGTTGTTCGCCTGTGAGGATGTTTTCTCCCAATAACAATCGTCCGTCGGATTCCCGGTGCGCTTGTTCTAACATTTCACTCTTACCGCTACCGCTGGCCCCTTCGTGCATAAACGTCACTACGTTGTCATAAGGTGTCACCACTTGCGCCGTAGAACAATGTGCCGTCACCCACCCTTCATGTTCTCCCAAGTGAATCAAGACGCCATAAATTCCTTTTTTTGCGCTAGGTCCTGGATAAAGATTGAAGGAAAAAATTTCATGTAACTGAGGTTGCCGATTGTGAACGACGACTTGTTTGCCTTGAAAATGGGTATGGCGGAAGATGGGGGCGGTATAGACAATGGCTTTGGGGGAAAAATTTTCTGGCAATTCGTCATAAGGAATGATTCCTTGTAACATTGCCAATCCCAACGCAAAAAAGCCGGCGTTGGCTGGAACGATAGCGAGTGCATCCACCCCCATATTGGGTTGGCCGGCGACAAAACCGAACATAGCCAGTTCCTGAGTTTTTAGCCAGGCAAGCGTTTCTGCACGGGTCTGGACAAAATCGGTGCCAAACCGTTGCGTATAGGTTTCTTTATCGGTGGCCAATTCGTCTCCAATCACGACACAATCTGGGTCCCGCCGTCGCATATAAGGTTCAGGATAATTGACGACCACACCATTGCGAACACGGGCCACGGTGGCTTCGAGGATTTTTCCTTGCTTGGGGACTTGGTAAGCCACTTCAAAATAGTGACTGTCGTTGCCACCACAAGCCAGTTCAATGAGTTCCGCCGTGGTACTTGCTATAGTCAATTTCGGGCAGTGGGTGAGAATATCTTCGGCTTCACGGGAAGGATGGTATTTTTGAAAATTCATTTGGGTTTGTAGTTGGGGGTTAGTAAAGAATGACAGTTTTTTTGAGTATAGGTTATAACGAGTTTAAAAACAAGGGGGGTAGTGATGCAATGGGGGTGATAACCACAGACCTCCGAGGTCTCGCCAAATGTTATGGTTGGCCAGTGCTTCTGATCACTCACATTGCATCACTACCCAATGGGGGATGAGGTTTGAGTAGTGATATAAATCGTCTCGTTCCCACGCGCCAGCGTGGAAACGTGGTGCAACAGGTTTCTCATTAATTTGCTTTGAAGACAACCACTGTGACACCAGGAATCCTTGAGAAATCCACGACGTTAGCTGTTAAGACTGGGTAGCCATGTTGAACTGCGGTGGCAGCAATCAACATGTCATGGGTATCTATGGTGACACTTTTGGGCAAAGTAGCTAACATTTCTGCATAAGTCCGGGCGGTGTCTAAGTCAAATTCTAGCACTGATAAATGACTTAACAACCCTTCGACAAAAGCGGCCCGGCGGGTTCTGCGTTCTGGGGTGTTGGCTTTATGAACGCCTACCAAGAGTTCTGCGGCACTGATGACACTGATATAGGCTGGTCCATAGTCAGCCCATTGACTAAAACGAAAGGTGTCACGTTGTCGTTCAGCGGTTATCAAGACACTGGTATCTAAGATTAATCCCATGTTTCTACACTTCTCATCAGTTGATTTCGGGTCACTTGTATATCTTGTGCAAACGCCAATGCCTCCTCTTCACCCAGGGATGGTAACTGACTAAAGAGTTGGTCAAGTTCAGCCATGGTCATCGTGGTCGGTGAAGGCGCGGTGGCGGGTAGAATCCGTGCAATCACTTGGTTGCCCGTGGTGACATGAAACGGTATCGCCTGAGAGTTGACTTGATTTAAGATTTCTCCAAAATGGCGAAGGGCGTAAGCAGTATCAATCATGCGTGGTGACATCGACAGGTTTCCTTTGAAGGTTATGGAAGAGGATTTTAATTATAGTCAAGTCAAGTGGGCAGGGCAACAGATTTTTCGTTGCACACCCTACATACTAACCAAAAATTGTATCATATCATCCGCTTCCTGGCTATCATAAAACTGTATCATCCGCTGATTAAATTCCAATTTGCGTTTTGCAGGCACATTGATCGCGTCAATCCCATGACTTAATAAAATCCCATTCATCATCAAACGAGACGTGCGTTTGTTGCCATCATCAAAGAATTGATGCAAGCTACCAAAGAGGAACATGGCAATGCCACGTTCTACTGGGTTAGAGAGGTGGTGAAGATAATCAATGCCTTGGGCGAACAGAACCTCTAATTGAGAAGCAGGCGGCGGTTTGTGGGTGGTGCCCGCGATATGTACTTCACTGGTACGAAACACGCCCCATTCTAGGGCCTCCTCAAAAGCCACCAGACGATGCAATTCGCAAAATGTCGGTTTATCTAAAGCAAAGGTACGGTGTTTGACCATCGTTAGCAGGCGTTGCACACTTTTGGATTGATTCAATACTTGTTGCTGGTCTGCTAATCGATGTCCGCCTACGGTGATACCTTCTAACAGCGTTTGCACTTCTGGAAACGTGAACGGGTTGTCTTCCAGATAAACGGTATTCCATACATATTCAGGAAAGAGTTTTTGCAGTCTAAAACACACCCGGTCAATGCTTGTAGGGGTCAGTGTGGGGACTGGTAAATGCCAAGTGAAGCCGAGTGGGGGAGTGAATGAGTCATGGGAGATGAGTCAAGTCAATGAATAATGAATCAATGAATAATAGTTAAGTGGGATGGACAACAGGTTTCTCGTTGCCCACCTTTACATTAACTCTTCCTACTGGCTAAATACTCAGTTAAGGGGTGTGAGGATTCCTGACAACGTTGTTCTAAAATGGCCTTATCTATTAAGACACGGGGTGCCTTCTGACCATTCTGCCGAACCTTTGTGGCTACCACAGTTCGCACATAAGACTTAAATCGTGGGCTTAAATACAATGTGCTATGAACAAACAATTTATCTATAGCCTGGTCTAATCCCTTTTGAGTTAACAAACCCGCTTGATACGCCCGTAACAAGATGCCTACACTGCCCATTGGTGTCAGTCCTAACCATTCCAGGGCTTGTCGTAATGCAAGGTCGTCCACCAATACCCAATCAGGTTTCAACTGTTGCGCTAACGTGAGTATTTCTAAATCCGCTGGTTGCAACGTAAACTGACTGGGTAAGTGCTTTCTGGTTTCCTCTCGCAGGACAGGTGGAACTGAGTGAACACAGATTTGACTGCTGCTGACCGTCTCTAATTGTTCTAACATAACGTGGTGTTGCACTTCTTGAATCACCTGCGTGGGCAAGTGTATGGTGTCAAAGGTGTGAAAGGCAACCCAACTTTGAATTTGCCACAAGTGAGTCAGAGGACCCGTATCACAAACAACGTTAATCATCGCTTACCCCAAAGCCTGGTTAATGTCTTGCAACAAAGCCTGTTTAGCATATTCCAACTCTGTAACCCGTTCTGCACCCAGCAGGTTAATAGCCTCGTGGCGCGGTAAAGTTTCTTCAATAAAGGCTTGTTCGACAGTTTGTTGGTAAAGCAATTGTAGTCCGAGTAACAGTGCCTTGCCAAATAATTGGGTCTCATCTTGGCCTGTGTGTTGTTTCAGAAAGGTCAAGGTTTGGAAAATTGATATATTGGGGAGACTTTGAGTCGGTATTGGATTCGTTGGCATAGTGATTTTTCCAGTTAAAGTCAAGTAGGGTGGGCGATAGGTTTCTTGTTAGTTTGTAGTTAGTAGCTTGTGGAGTGGATTTTGCCTTAGTTAGTTTGTTGTTTGTAGCCCACAGAAACTAAGTTTCTTCATTCAACGTCCTATTAAAATAGTGGTGGACTAAAGGCTTCAGCCGGTGAAACGGTGGATTAGAGGCTTCAGCCGGTGGCCGTTCCCGGTGATTTGATGCCGTTCTGCGCCCACCGGCTAAAGCCTCCAGTCCAACGGAACGGAACGGTGGAGTGGAGGCTTTAGTCGGCCGGCGGTGGGCGCCCCGCAATTTGAGTGGCTGTCGTTGCCACCACAAGCCAGTTCAATGAGTTCCGCCGTGGTGCTTGCAATGGTCAATTTCGGGCAGTGGGTAAGGATGTCTTCAGCTTCACGGGGGGGGGTATTTTTGAAAATTCATTTGGGTTTGTAGTTTAGCTTTGGTGAAGAATGAAACATTTTAATGTATTATATAGTACAACGAATTTAAAAACAATGGGGAATGGTTTAAATGGAAAATGGAAACCGGACTAGAGGCTTTAGCTGGTGGAAGGCTACCCCCCTTTTTTCGGTCATGTACCAACCCACCAACAGCGAAAGCCTCTAGTCCGGCATATCTACGGCGAAAGCCTCAATGCCATTAAGTTAAGCGCAATGGGTAGGGGGCGTCCTACGCACCACTCAGGCACGGTGGGTCTTTCTGGTCCAGCGGTTCTTTTTTTACTTCAGAGATGACCATTACTTCTGCAACATTACCTCTTGATTACTCTACTTACTACAGAATCGTCCAACATTGGCCTTCAACCGGACAATCCGTTCTCGACGTTTCTCTTCGGTCAGCGGCACCCATTTGTCGGGCGTGGCTGGGTCTTGGACCAATAAAACAGCAGTTGACTCAGCAAATGCCAAATCTTCGCGAACGTGTTCGCAACGGTCTGTTTTGGCGTTTGCCCTTGTGGTAGCCTCCTGGTTAGCCTCTTCAGTGCTTCTCGGTTCGGTCACCTGAACATCCTTGCAATAGGCTTGAAGATAAGCTTTTACCAGAATAATTTGTTGCTGACGTACCTCTTCTGACAGTACTACAAATTTGCCGGGGTCATCTTTATCTGGCACCACCCACTCCTGCCTGGAGGTGAGATCATTCAGGAGTTTACTCTTTTCTGCACAACTTTCTGAAGGTTGAGTATTACCATTAGATTTTCCAGCGGGTACTTCTTCTTTACCAGAGGTAGCCGTGGAATTTTCCTCTTTGTCTTTATCGCCGCCGGAAATGGAGTCACCGTCGTTGCTGACGCACTACCCGGTGGTGGTGTTTGGGTGTATTGAACGTTGCCTTCTTCATCGACCCATTTGTACATCTCAGCGGGCACGTTAGCAGAAGACAGGCTTAATATTATGGCCAAAAATAGTTGCTTCATAACTAAATTTCCTTGATGTGTTTTGTGGATGGTCGAGGTTTCCTAAACTATGGAAGCTTAGAAAACCGCGTTTAGTCTAGGTTTCCTAAATCTTCAAGGTTTAGGAAACCTCGTTTCATGTTGACTATTTTAATTATATCACAGCTTTTGCATTTTTCAAAGAATAGCGAGTAACACGGGTAGTATTATAGAGGTAATGGTAATCCCTTAGAAAATGGGGAGACGTCGGACTAGAGGCTTCAGCCGGTGGTGGGTCAACCTGTTGCTAAAACCGTGTGCCAGCCCTCACCGGCTAAAGCCTCTAGTCCGGCGGTTCATCTTAAACATGACCTATTTTTATTTAAACAAGATTTAAATTAATTGATAAACCAGATTATAATACACTTGAAAAACTTTGACAACGGTTTAACCGTTGTCACGGCAATATAAATGACATTTTTTAGGAGAATAACCCATGTTTAAATTATCTTATCATACCCACATGACCCTAGTCGCCACGGTCATTTCTATCAGCCCTGCGTTACAGGCCAGCGATATGGAAGTTGAAGACGCTGCCGGGTTCAATTGTAAAAAGGCGCATTCTCAAGTGGAAAAGATGATTTGCGACAGTTCAGACTTGAGTGGTGCAGATGGACGGTTGGGGAAAGTCTATTCCCAATTACAAAAATCGCTACCAGAAGCGGAAAGGGACCAGTTGAAAAAGGAACAACTGGGCTGGTTAAAAAAGCGGGATGCGTACTTATCAGAAGTGTGTCAAGGCGATGTGGATTGCGCCGTGCGGTTTTATGATGACCGAATCGCGGAATTGGAAACCAAAGAACCACTAGCTGTCTCTTCTTCTGACACGTCCGAAGATCGCAAGGTTTATGGGGAAGTGATCACGGAGAGTAGCGATTTGAACATTCGTCAAGGAATGGGGACCGACACGGCCATTGTCAGTAAGGTGAAAAAGGGTACGCGGGTACGCATTTTGGAGACGTTAGGACCGTGGTATAAAGTGCAATTGGAAGATGGCAAAATTGGTTATGCCAGCAGTGAATTTATCCAAATAGAAGTGCCTGACAGTACCAATTCTTCGGCCTCGACCTCTGAAGAGGTACCACCTCCTGAAGAAGAGGTGTCTTCGGAAGATTCGGAAGAGAGTACGGCACCTGTCAAGAAACGGGCATTGCGGTCTCCGACAGAGTCTGGGACACCGTTGGAAGATGGGGAGGCGCCGTAAGTTTTACGATTGGGGTCCAAAACGTGTTTTGGACTCCCCATATTAAATTTGGCAGTACCGATTTTCCCTAGTCAAATCCTCCGCTGTCAAATTCAATACGTTAGCTATTGCCTTTAAAGTGGTTTGACTACTTTTCCGTTTACTAGCTTCAAGGTCTGCTAAGTAACCACGACTAATGCCAGCCCGTCTAGCCAATTCTTGTTGCGTGAGTCCACGGTACTTACGCCAAACTTTGATTAAATTGTCACCTTCAATGATACGATGAACAACTTCGGCTGGAACGCTTTCCTCAGTTTCGGCGGCAACGGCTTCTTCTAACAACTTCAAATCCTCGGTAAAGTCCGTTTCCTCCAAAACTTGTAGATACAGGTCATACGGAATCACCGCCCATTCTGGTTTACCATCTTTCTGAATAATCTGTATGTTCATCATCATTGTTGCCATTCAGTTAAGTGGGACAAAGGATTGATTTAGGGTTGATAGGCGCCTCCACGAGGGGCAATTTTTAGAACCACAATGGTTAACACCTGACCATCCATTCGATAGACGACACGCCAGTCTCCAACTCTCAGCCGGTAGTAATTTTTCATCCCTTTCAGGGCCGTGACATTGTTGTTTGGTGCGTAGGGGTTATTGGCTAATTGTTCGATTTTTCTCTCGATTAATTTGGCGATGTTGCGAGACATTCTTGCCAAAAGTCTAGTTACTGACGTTTTATATTCAACTTTCCACATAAACCCTGACCGGTGAAAGTGGAGTCCAAAACGTGTTTTGGACTCCTCATTTGCACTATTCCGATTCTACGGCCAACACCACGTTACTGGATTTAAAGATACCGCATAGTTCTTCACCAGGTTGGATACTTAAATCTGCAATCGCTTCCTGGGGGACAATGGCTTTTAAGAAGTCTCCGCCTTTCAATTCCAACGTGACTTCCGCCGTCAATCGGGCTTGTAACACATGGACAACTTTGCCACATAGACGATTGCCGGCACTGAAGCGCAGTCCGCAATTGGGTTTGGCTAAGATGAGATGCGGGGCACGAATCAGGATATGGGCTTGTCTGCCTTCGGTTAACCCTAAGCGGCTGATACTATTCAAGGTAAGTACCGCATGAATCTCATCACCACCTTTGAGGGTGAGAATGACTTCACCTTGATACATACGCGGTTTGACGGAAGTGACGGTGCCGACCAGTTCATTTCGAATCGATGTGCGCGTCAAAATGGATTTCAACTGGGTTGGCGGCGGGGGAGGTGTAGAAGGTTTGAGACCTTCGGTCATATAGGGGATGACGCGCTGTTCAAACACGTCATTCCAAGCCTGTTGGTAGTCGGCGTTCCATTCGTTGCCGCAATACTGGGCCAATATCTCCACAAAGACGATTTTGAACTTTTCTAAGTCTTCTGCGGAGAGACGGAATTGGCTATGTCTTTCGCCGAGGCGGACCATTTTGGGGTGAGTGATTTCGGTTTCATCCGATACTCTAGCTAGAAAAGCCATGGTTTCTAGCATTTTTCCCAGTTGACGGTCCAGCGATTCGGCAAAGAGATGTTTATAGTCAGGATACCGTTCAAAAAACCGGTCATAGAAGGTACGCACGACTTCTTCATGTTTGCCTGCGAGTTTATCCCAGGTTCTGCCAATGAGTTCTGAGTTCATAATTTTCAATCCTCCATCTTGATTTTTGGTGATATTATTGACTCATTCTAAAGCGTCAGAACCAGTCTAACGTCTTTAGAGTGAGAGGGTTGTTATTCTTCGGTGGCCAAGATGACATTGGTGGCTTTAAACACACCACACACGGCGTCGCCAATTTGAATCCCTAAGTCATCGACGGCTTCTTTAGGGACTACAGTTCTCAGGGTGTCACCGCCTTTGAGTTGCAAGGTGATTTCGCAGGACAGACGTGAGGGGTTAAAAGCCACGACGGTGCCACAGAGACAGTTGGCAGCACTGAATTTCAGTTTGGCACCCGCTTTGACGATGATGAGGTGAGACGCCCGAATGAGAAGATGGGCTTCACTGCCTTCAGTCAATCCCAGTTTTTTGATACTTTCCAAAGTGAGAATAGCCAGCAGTTGTTCTCCCCCTTTCAGACGCAAGGTGACTTCACCATGATACATGCGCGGTTTGATGCTAACCACCGTACCTAGCAACTGATTCCTGATGCTGGTGCGCCGGTTGAGGTCCTTCATCGTCTGGGACCGCGGGGCGACACTGCCCAGACCTTCGGACATAAATGGGATAATACGATCCTCAAAGGCTTCTGACCAGGCTATCCCACATTCTTCAATCCAGTCTTTGCCACAGGCCTCTTTGAGAACTTGCAAATAGACTTGTTTGAAGTTTCGCAGGTCTTCGGCCTTCAATTGATAATGACTATGCAATTGACCCAGTTTGGTCAAACGCGGATGAGTGACTTCGCTGTCCCCAGAGACTCTGGCGACCATAGCGACGGCTTCCACCATTTTGATCATTTCGCGTTCTCGTGACTCCGAGAATAAGGGCTTGTAGTCAGGGTGTTGTTGAAACAATCGTTCGTAAAACAAATGTACAAATCGATCTTCTTGTTGCGATAATTTGTCCCACGCCTGCCCAATCAGTTCTGTGTTCATCAAGTTCCACCGTTAATTGTGATGAATGGTAAAGGGTTCTGTCAGACAAAATCATAAAATCATAATAAACGTAAATTATGATTTACATTGACTTTGCTAAATGTTAAGATGTTACTTTCTTTCTTTAATCCCAAGTAAAATAATATAGGGAATAAAAGGCGATAGTTTAATAGGCACCCTCAAAGTTTTCAAGATATTGAAGGTTTATTTTTAATTCATTGACACATTCATGGGCACAATTGGGAAGCCGTGATGTGCCCAACTCACAATGCCACCGTGCAAGTTATAGACGTTGTGATAACCATGTTGTGCCATATACATACACGCCTGGCCCGACCGGGCGCCGGTGCGGCAGTAAAACACAACGGGTTCATTTTTGGGTATTTCTTCAATACGCAAGGGCAATAAACTGAGAGGCAAAGGCTTACCATTGGGGATAGAGGCCTGGGCCATTTCTGGTAGAGTACGCACGTCAATCAAAACGGGAGGCTTTTCATTGGCCAACCATTTCGCTAGTTCATGGCAATCTATTTCTTTGACTAGCATAGGAAATCCTCGATAAATGTAGTTGATAGTGGATAGCGGATAGCGGATAGTGAAATATAATATACGGGACTGGAGGCTTCAGCCGGTGTAACGTGCCCCGCCCCCCGGCTGAAGCCTCTAGTCCTGTGTATAATTCTTTACGCCGTTCAACATCCGCTATCCGCTATCCGCTATCCATTATCCACTAAAACCGCTATTCACTATACGATAATGGCCCAACTCTAGCAAGAGGGTATAATAAAAGTTTAAAATAGTTCAATATAAGTATTTTTTGGGAGAACCATCATGCGTAATTTATTATTAATATTCTTATTAAATATAATTTGCCAACCTTGTGGTGCAGTAGAACTGCCTGAGATTGGTGCTTCGGCTAATGTTGTCATGTCATCTGCCGATGAACAAAAACTGGGAGAAACCTTTTTTCGTCAACTTCGTCGTCAAGCTGAGATTATCGATGATATGGAAGTCAACGAATATATCAATGCCCTGGGACATCGTTTGGCTTCTTACAGTGATAATCCAGAACAATCCTTTCGTTTTTTTGTGATTAACGAGGATTCTATCAACGCTTTTGCAGTTCCCGGCGGTTTTATTGGGATCCACAGTGGGTTAATTGCAACAACCCGTGATGAAAATGAACTGGCGTCCGTGCTGGCCCATGAAATTGCCCATGTCACTCAACATCATATTGCCCGTACCATAGAAGCTTCTCAACGCCTCTCTTTGCCTGCGATGGCCGCTATGATTGCTGCCATTGTGATTGGCGGGATGGTGAACCCACAAGCAGGAGAGGCGGCAATGATGGCGGTGTTGGCTGGTAATTTGGAAATGCAATTGAATTTTAGCCGCACCCATGAGAAAGAAGCAGACCGAGTGGGGATGCAATTTTTGGCTGGGGCCGGTTTTGACCCGCATAGTATGCCCAAATTTTTTGAACGGTTACAAAATGCGACTCGTTTATACGAAAATGGGATGCCCGAATTTTTACGCACCCATCCTGTCACCACGGACCGCATTGCAGAAGCCCAAAACCGGGCGGAGAAATATTCGGTCAAGTCACCCAATGATACTCCTTTTTATCATTTGATGAAAGCGAAATTATTGGTATTGACCACGGATAATTTAAATAACTTGTTGACTCGGCTAAAAACGATGCTGAAAGAAGGTCGCTATCGAGATGAACGGGCCACCCGTTATGCCCTGGCGTTAACCTTGTTGGCAACCAAAGAAACGAAAGAGGTTCAAGAACACATTGATTGGTTACTCAAAAATGACTCTGATCGAGTCGTCTATCGCCTCCTGAAAGCCCATCTCGCTTGGCAACAAAAGGATCAGAACGGCGCCTTGAAAATCTATGCACAGGCATTGGAAGTCTATCCCCATAACTTGCAATTGGGTTTGGACTATGCTGAAAAATTGTTGCAACATGATGCAGCTTCCAAGGCAACAGCAAAAACGGTGTTACTGAGTCTTTCGACCCCTTCTCATCCCGCGTATTACCGCCTATTAGCCCAAGCCTATCAAGAAACGGGGGCGTCGGCAGAATCTCAACTGGCTTTGGCAGAAAGTTATTATCTGGATGGCCAAACCGCGTTGGCGGTGGAACAACTGAAACAAGCACGGCAGCAGAAAAAATTGGATTATTATATGGCGTCTCGTATAGAAGCACGCTATAATCAGTTGAAACAGGAGTTACGGGAGGAACAAGAGGCCACTTTAAATAACAAACAGTAATGCAATGTGGGTGACAAATTTGAACTGTGATGGATATGATGTGGGTGATGTATAGTAGTATTCACTTGTACGATTCTATCTGGAGCGCAATAATTCTTATTGCGCTCCAGCAGATATGTACAGACTTATATGAATATTACTATATGTGAGTAAAAGAATGAAGTGGATAGATATCTATTCTCGCCTCATTACCGGTCATTCAACTTACACACATCATATTCATTCATAAATATCACCGTTTCCCCTTGAAATTATCTCACCCCCAACCCAAATCTTTATCCAGAACCCTCTATCTATTATTTTATCTGACAGATAGCTTTATGAACATTCTAAGACGAACTTTTTTAAAAACCACCCTTGCCACTGGCGGCGCCATTTTGGGGGCAAGTTTATTACCCCACGCCTTGTTTGCCGACTGGCCCAAAAATGCGTTTGACGCGAAAACGCCTGATACTGTGATTAAGGCCCTGTTTGACAATCCCCAAATGACAGACAGCGACAAGATTACTATCACCACTCCGCCGGTTGCTGAAAACGGTGCCATCGTCCCCGTCGAAATCGCGGTTGACTTACCCAAAGTCGAGTCTATCGCTATTTTAGGCGACAAAAATCCTGTGCCACTGCTTGGCCAATTTACTTTTGCTGACCCTGACAAAACCATTCCTTGGGTCAAAACTCGCGTCAAGTTGAGTACAACCTCCAATCTCATCGTCGTGGTCAAAGCCGATGGCAAATTTTATCGTGCGCGTCGAGAAGTCAAAGTCACCGTCGGCGGCTGCGGTCAAACCAGTTAAAAGGTAACCAACATGGCAACTGAAACTAATCCAACAACCACTCCTGTCACAAAGGAATCTCCTCCTGTTTCGGTAACTCAATCTCCTCAACCAGACGTTAGTGCCGAACCACCGAAAGAACCTTCTCCACCGCTACCTGCTGGCATTCGTCTCAAAGCCAAACTGGAGAACGACATCACGGAAATCAAAGCCTTGATCACGCACCCCATGGAAACCGGGATGCGTTTAGATCCGGCCACGAGTAAACCGATCTCTCCTCACTTCATTGAAGAAGTCACTTGTGAACACAATGGCAAACGGGTCATCTCCGCCAATTGGGGTATAGGTATCTCCAAAGACCCCTATTGGTCCTTCAAATTTAAAGGAGGGGAAATAGGAGATAAAATCAAATTGATCTGGAAAGATAACCAGGGGAAAACAGATTCTATTGAGGTTGAAATAGAAAATTAGCCTGTTTAGAAAACTGAAGTTTATATATTAGACCTCGTGAGTTTCAAATACTTACGAGGTTTTTTTATATATCAATTTGGACTCTTTTTTGCATACAGAATGGGCTAACGTAATTTTATGAATGTTCAACCGTCGAAGTCCAAAACCTGTTTTGGACTCCAATAACCATCAATCAGTACCACCCAAAATGACTCAAACTAAAATCTACTTACTTCTCCTCTCCCTAATGACCGGCGGCTGTTCCGCCCTTCTCCCGTCTGTAGAAAATACCACCAAATCCCCCTGGCAAAGTTTTGACGAAGCAAAAACCGCTTTTGACAAAATTATTCCCAATCAAACCACTCGTCAAGATTTAAAAAAATTGGGTTTTGACCCCTTTGAAACGCCCAATGTCAATCTTATTACCTACCTAGACTTGACGGTCAAGTTCATACCTAACCAGTCCATTCGTTTAGAAGACCTTGACCCCAGTGTGCAAGTCTGCTTAAAAGCCCGCGAAGCCTGTCAAGGCTATGAAGTGTCGCCTAAAATTCTACGCGGCAAACGCTATGGCAACGTGGTCCTCGATTTATTCAACTTCCGTAGAAAAAAACTCACCACCGGCTGGCATTTCAATGCCCTTATCGTATTGCAAAAAGACCTGGTGGTGTATAAACTTTGGGGAGGCGAACCGAACATTTCTGAATTTGAAGATAAAAAGAACCCCCTTGGACCCTTTCAAGACATGGATATTGGGAGGATTTTATCCCCGCTGAAATAGATAGCCGCCCTCACCCCCCGAAATTAAAATACAGGTGGACTAGAGGCTTTAGCCGGTGGGTGCAGAACAGAATTGAAGTCGCAGTGCCCCACCCACCGGCTAAAGCCTCTAGTCCACCACGACTTTAATTCTTTCGCCACTTCAACCCTTTTCATTTGCGGCCATCACCCCTTTCAAAGGTGAACATACACATCAAACCGCGTATTTTCACTTTCAATACAAAAATCCGGCGTCGTCTCCACCAAATTCGGCGCCCCCTGCGGTCGTTTCACCACCACACGCCGCCGCGCATATTCTAGTGCCACCGTGAATAAAGCAGGTGCATCTTCATCATCGCCTACCACGGCCCGACAGATTCGCATCTCCTTTTTTACCAACGCCGATTTCTGGCGGTGCGGATACATTGGGTCTAAATAAATCACCTCAGGTCGTGTCTCCTCAGTCAACTGACTCAACCATTTTTTAGCATCTCCATGAATCAATTGTAACCGTTCCTTCACCAACGTCCCTATTTCAGAATTTTGATGTGCCCGGTGTAATCCATCAAATAACAAAGCTGCCATCACGTTGGAACGTTCCACCATCTGAACGTGACAACCTAACCATGCTAAAATAAACGCATCTCTTCCCAATCCTGCGGTGACATCGACGACGGTGGGCGTTTTTCCATGAGACAAACCCATTGCGCGTCCCAACGGTTGCCGCCGGCCACCGCCATGACGGCGCCGATAATCTAAAGCCCCGCTGACAAAATCCACGTATATGGGTTTCATTCCCGCTTGCATATCACATAATTGCAAATGTTCAGGCGTCAATTGCAATACCCAAGGAGAGGAGGCCAAGGGAGGAGACGATAACTCGTCTATCACCGTCAAACGAAAAGCCGCGGCTATCTGTTCCGCGGCTTCTCGTAAGGTAGGATGAGAAAGGCAAAGAGGTATCTCAAACCCTTTGGAATCGGTATTAATGAGACACTCTGGTGGAATCCACACTCGACAACACCCGCACCCGTTCACCCTGTTGAAATGGCACATCGGCTTCTTGCACCACCGAAATAATTCGGCCACTGTCTAACCGGACAGTTAATTCCAAAGCCTGTTTTCGGGTTGCCCCTTCCTCAAGGGCAGACCCTAACACACCTCCTGCAATCGTGCCTATCGTGGAAGCAATGGCACTGCCCTTGCCTCCGCCGACTTCACTGCCCGCGATGGCGCCCACAATTGCCCCACCTATGGAACCGACGCCACTTTGCACACCTTCAATTTGCACGGGGCGCACTGCTTCTAGCACGCCCAATTCTACTTCTTGCACTTGCCGGGCTTGATGACGTGAATAAACCGCGCCGGAACGACTGGAAGGGATACAACCAGTTAAGAAGAATATCAGGGTAGAAAAAATGATGATAAAAAATTTTACAGTTTGCATAAAGATTACCTCGCTGAGTTTGGAAAAATATATGACAAAGCTACGCCTTGGACCCCTGGTGATTAAAGTATGGCATAATTGTTGACTTTGTTCAACTTAAAGATGTTATAATGGTTCTTGCAATCTTTAAACCATAAATTCTTCAGAAGTCCAAAGCGTCGCTTTGTCACCTGGCAAAGCTGCGCTTTGGACTCCTGGATTTCAATGATAATTATGCTAACCATCTATAATACACTCGCCAAACAAAAAGTTCCATTGACCCCCATTGAACCTGGCAAAGTACGCCTCTATGTCTGCGGGATGACCGTCTATGATTACTGTCATGTCGGTCATGCACGAGTCATGGTCGTCTTTGATGTCGTCGTCCGCTACTTACGCCATTTGGGCTATCAAGTTACTTATATCCGTAACATCACCGATATAGATGACAAAATTATACAACGTGCCAAAGACAACGGTGAAGATATTCACACCCTAACGGCCCGGTTTATTCAAGCTATGCACGAGGATACCGATGCGTTGGGGGTGTTACGGCCTGACTTGGAACCGCGGGCGACGCAATTCATTTCTAACATCATTGTGATGGTGCAACGACTGTTAGACAACGGCTATGCGTATCTTACCTCCGAAGGCGACATTTGCTATGCCGTCACGCGCTTCCCTGAGTATGGCAAATTGTCTGGCAAACGCATTGAGGAATTGCGGGCGGGGGAACGAGTGGAAGTCAATGAAACCAAACAAGACCCTCTCGATTTTGTCCTCTGGAAACGGGCCAAACCCGGTGAACCTAGTTGGAAATCGCCGTGGGGTGCGGGTCGACCAGGGTGGCACATTGAATGTTCCGCCATGTCCACGTCTTGCTTAGGCAACCATTTCGATATTCATGGTGGCGGGATGGACCTTCAGTTTCCGCACCATGAAAACGAAATTGCCCAATCCGAAGGCGCCACTGGGGAACCTTTTGTCAACGTCTGGATGCACAACGGTTTTGTCCGCATCAATGAAGAGAAGATGTCAAAATCGTTGGGCAATTTCTTTACAGTGCGCGAAGTGTTACAAAAATATCCGCCTGAAGTGGTTCGCTACTTCATTCTCACCAGTCATTACCGTAGTCCTCTCAATTATTCGGACCAACATTTAGATACCGCCTACCACGCTTTAACCCGTTTATATACAGCGTTACGCGGTCTCCCCAGCGGTGACACTTCTGGGGAATTGGAGCCCACTTATCAAGAACGCTTCTCGGCGGCTATGGATGACGATTTTAACACACCCGAAGCCCTGGCGGTGTTATTTGAATTAGCCAGAGAAATCAATTCGTTACGTCATACTGACCGTGCCCAATCCACCCAATTAGGAAACGAATTACGGCGGCTTGGCAACCTCTTAGGTCTCCTTCAACAAGACCCAGATACTTTCTTACAACAAGGCACCTCTTCCGCAACTGAATTATCTCCGCAAGAGATAGAGAAACTGATTGCGGACCGACAAGCCGCACGGGCGCGTCGAGATTGGCAAGAATCAGATCGGATTCGGCACGCCTTGAAAGAACAAGGTATCCTTTTAGAAGATGGGGCGCAGGGGACGACGTGGAGGAAGGGGTAGTAGAATATAAAGCCACCGGCTAAAGCCTCTACTCCGATATATCGAAAATCTGCTGGAGTGGAGGCTTTAGCCGGCAGCGGTTGGCACAAAGTTAAACGTTGGGGAAAAGCCACCGGCTAAAGCCTCTACTCCAATATATCGAAAACCTGCTGGAGTGGAGGCTTTAGCCGGTCAACACTTGCCCACCCTACCATGACGATATAGAAGGTGTTGAATACCGCTAGACAATCTCTTTGGGTCAAACAGGTACCATATCCAGATATGAGTATCTAGCACCACAGGTCCCATTAGTTCACCTCCCTTAAACCGTTCCCCCACATTTCGCGTCGGGCCGCGGTAATATCCTCTTGAGTGAGATGTACACCAAGGTCAGCATACACCCCTTCCAAAGACTGCCGCAACGTTTAATTTGCCATCTCTGGACGCGGCGAGTCAATTTTGGTGGTAAGAAATTCCACAAAGTCTAACACCTCCTGTTGTTTATTAGGAGGTAATTTATTTAGGTTATTCAAGATGGTTTGTTCAATGTTCATTATTGTACCTTAGAGTTGTCCGGAATTAACAAACTGAACCAACATACCTAAAAACCGTAAACCGTTGACTGACTTAACCACCTTAAATTTTAAGTGCATTCTGGATAAC
>JAABRD010000050.1 GCA_011391085.1 Thiotrichaceae bacterium
TATCGTAATATTTAGAATATAAACACTTCTTTTTCACCCATCGCCAGAGACGTTCAATTAAATTCAAATTAGGCGAATAAGGAGGCAAATAAAGTAACTCGATAGAAAGCCGGTTCGCGAGTTCTTGAACAACACGACACTTTTGGTAACGCGCATGGTCCAGAACCAAAGTAAGAGGCACCAAGAGAGATAATAGTGACAACTGGTGCAATAATTCGCACACCGTTTGGGCATTGACATAGTCGTGATTGGTAACCATAACTAATTCATGAATAACCACATTTAAGGCCGCAAGGACATTTAATCGTTGTCGGCCGGCGGGTGCTTTGAGAAAGAGTCGTCTCACACACCTTACGCTCACCCAAAACAGGCGCCCGTACAAAATGGGCAGCATCGACACAGAAGACCGCTCGTCTGCCCGCCCCAGCCTCGGCCAAACGTGGCTCCAGATGATTTTTTTGAAAGTCTTCTTGAACCGCAACGTCGACTTTAGCAGGTATCATACCCACTTTGCGATACGACAGACCAAGGGATTTGAGGAAGTGTCTCACACGAGTGGGACTTCGGTGGATTCCTGTTAGTTCCTCAATCTTGGCCCGCGCCTCGTTGACCGTAGCAGACCAAAGTATTCCTCTAGTGTACCCTGAAACTGACATAAATCACTCTTGGGTTGGTAAAAGTTAAGTGGTTTTAACGAGTCGATCCCAAAAGACTTGGTAATCACGCAAATATTGACACCACGTGTTAGCGGAAATGCCCGCATACTTACCGATATCCTTATGTGGGACACCTTGACCGTTTAGCCACAACGCTTCCATTTTACGTTGCACACGGGGATGTGGATGATGATAACGTTCATAATCCAATTGTTTCATTTCAGCTTCGGTAAACTCAATTTTTATAGTCTTAATATCTTTAAGTTAAGGAGTCAAATTAGGTTTGAGATTGAACTCTTAACGGTTTTCTTCAAAATGTCAAATTCTGACGGTTCGCAGTATATATTTACAAGATTTGGGAGATACTGTGGCCATCTTGACTAGAGATGAAGAAATCACCCAGGCTGGAGTTTTACCGGTTATCTGGTGAAGGCTTCTCACTTCTCCTCTAAATGTCTGAATCAGAATTTGCAGAATGGGGGGGTGGAATTTTATTCGGTTCATTCTATAATTCTGAGAATTCTGATTCAGATTTTCCCTTATATGCAAGAGATCAACCGCAATGACCTATTTAAACTTAATTGACCTCCAACAACATAAAACCGAAATTCTCGCTTTATGTCAGAAATATCATGCTTCTAATGTCCGCGTGTTTGGCTCCGTAGCGCGTGGAGACCACCGCGAAGACAGCGATATTGATTTACTGGTTGAGATGCCAAGTCAAGTAAGTTTCTTACGATTAGTTTCCTTACATCAAGCACTGTCTGACTTGTTAGGACGACGAGTAGATATTGCCATTGAACGTAATTTGCCACCGCTAATCAGAGAAAAAGCATTACGTGATGCGAAAGTATTATGAAGAATCAGCAACAGTATTTACAAGATATTTTACAACGAATTGAACGGATTGAGCGTTATGTAGCCGAAGGGAAAATGGTCTTTTTACAAGACGAGTTACTACAAGATGGCGTGATTCGTAGTTTTGAAGTCATTGGTGAAGCCATCAAACGGCTATCAGATGACCTCAAAATGCAACAATCGCAAGTAGAATGGCGTGGTTTTGCCGGCTGATGTCTTGATTCATCAATACGACAAAATAGACATGCTCCAAGTTTGGGAAACTATTGAGACCGATTTACCGGCCTTGAAACAAGCAGTAATTAACTGGTTAAATAAGCAAGCGTAGAGTGTGTTTGCGCGGTAACGCTACTAAATGTCTGAATCAGAATTGAAAGACATTTTAGAATTGGAAGACCGGGGGGGAAATTTAATTTTGTTCATTCTATCATTCTGCAAAGTCTGATTCAGACAGTCTTTATGTTACTCACCTCCTTTAAACCACCCACAGTGGTCATTAATATAGCAAATATTAATCCAAAAAAAACGGAGTGCAGGTTCTCACCTACACTCCGCCATTTGAGTAACTCTATCTTACTCAATCAGTCTATTTTGGTTTGCATTCGTCTGGGACGGTTGCTTCATCGATAGCGACCACGTTGCCATCTTTGTCTTTGGCTTCCATAGCCTTTTCGCCCTTGGTGATGGTGACTTCTTTGTCGCCAGCCATGCACTTGCCATCTTTGGATTCCACTTTGGTAGGGGCAGCGGCTGCATCAGCAGCTGGTGCTTCGGCTGCTTTAGCTGGTGCTTCGGTTGCTTCAGCTGCTTTTTCTTCTTTAGCAGCAGCTTCGTCAGCAGCGTACAAAGGCATTGCCAAACCCAAACTCAACACGGCAGCTATCGTTACCAATTTTTTCATGCTTCAAGATCCTCTTAGATTGTGTTTGAAAAGATAGATGTTATGTGTTTTTTAGAGGTAGCACATCCAGGAAACACACAAAACCTATGCGCTTGATGTTTTACGTCACCAAATAATAACTCTATTTGATAACGAAACCATCTTACTACGCAGTTCGTGTATATGTCAATAGAGACACAAAAATTTTTTTGCTTACCCTTATTGACGTACCAAATACATTAAAAATATTCAGTGGCCTTGAACTATAATATAGGGTAATTTTTGATGATTGTCAATAATCTTTTCTAAAATTTTTTTTGCACCTTATTTGCCAATCTCCAGGGCCAATTTTTGATGACTAATTCTAACAAATAGTTATGCAATAAACATAGAAAACATTTCTATAAATATGGTTATAAATAGTAATTTTTATTACCAGGAGTCCAAAGCTTCGCTTTAGACTCCTGGAATTGACACTTTAACCAAAATGACAAATGTAATGCAATGGGGCATTGTCAATAGCCTCTATCTCAAAAATGGTATTGGCCGCGACATTAAAATGTTCACTTGCCCCAAACGTTTGCCATTGACTATTGGCAATATTGGCACGACAACGGCCCTCCACAATTTCCATTTTTTCCGCGACCCCTGTATTAAAGGTAAGTGATGTACCTGGCATGATAACACCAACACTTTTCCTACTGCCATCCGCACATAAAAGAGTATGACTGACACATTTGCCATCAAAATAAACATTGGCTTTAGTGACAACACTAACTTGGTCAAATTGCTTCATTGAAATATTCCTGGATGATTTTTTAAAGGGTAACATGATAAATCAATATAAATCAATATGCACCCATGAACAAGGAAAACTGAGAAATAGAATGACTATAAAAAAAGTCAACTTTAAAACCTGACAGATATTTAAAGACCTGTCAGGTTTAATGGATAAAGTTTACCTTTCCAGCGAGTCAATATCAATACCTTTGTCACGCAACAACTGGGCTAACCGTTCGGCACGTTGTTGCGTTTCAAGGAGTTGTTGTTGCGTTTTTTCAATCTCCTCCTCTGGCAACAGCACTCGTTTTCCAGATTGGTCATACCAATACAACCATTCCCTAGTCCATTTTTGAAACGTCCCTGATTCCTGCCCAATTGCCAATTGCAATTCTGGAAACCAAATTCGGTCCCCAGTACGCCGTTGATACTGTCCATTCACCAGACGATAAACTTCCAAAGAATCATGGCGATCCCGGTGATAATGGTGTGGATTGTAAATGACATAATGAGTCACACCCATGCGGGCGTAAATTTTCATCTTCTCGTCATCTTCTTCGCCATAAGTTTGAGACACACATTCCAACGTCCAAACTGGCACAATACTATTTTCTAGCCACACGATGTAACTTAACCGTCCTTTGGGGTTCGAAGGCAGCTTAACACCTAAGCTAATAAAGGCATCAGGCACTATCGGCACACGGGGATTAAAGCCGGTGCCATGATAGTAAATGCCCGTATTAATGCCAAAAAACCAGTCTGATTGATGACGCCAATGGTGATGTAACACCATGCGTAACAATGTTGGTACAAGATATTGAAGTTCGTTGTCCACAGGCACACCATCTGAATCAGATAATTCACTAGGAGACGGTAACGGAGACGGTTCCCTACGATTGGCCACTCTTAACGCAGTTGAAAATGGTGGCAACCAGGGTTCTGAATCTAACATCAGAGGAGAGATGAACATAACATATCATTTTCTAAAAAATTGATAAAAAATAGAACCAGGATAGGACTTACACACACCCCACCCCAACCCAACCCGCACACAGGGAGGGAGTGATTCCCCCCGTGTACGGGGGGAGAGGGGGGCAACTCAACGGGTGACAAAAACGGCTACGTAAGTCCAAAGCGTCGCCTTGTCAGACAAAGCTACACTTTTTCCTCATAGAATGATTTTCAAATGATCTTAATGAATCAAACCACGAATCTGCAAAAACTGACTCACCACCGTGTCCGGCACCTGCGGCGGCGAAAAACCTGCTACCAGTCTGCCTTCTGGGTCTATCAGAAAGAAAGTAGCAGTGTGATTAATCTGATACTCATTCTCACTGTTACCTGGTTGTTTCATATAACCCGCCCCCACTTGACGCACCAGATTATCAATCTCCTCCACCGTGCCTGTGACACCCAGAAACTCTTTATTGAAATAAGCCACATACTGGGCCAATTTGTCAGGCGTATCCCGTTGCGGATCCACCGAGATGAAGACCATTTGAGTATTCAGCGGAGGTGTCAACTTCTGTTTAAGACCCTCGTCCACCATTTTTAAGGTACTCAGCGCAGTCGGACAAATGTCTGGACAATAGGTATATCCAAAAAACAAAAAAGACCATTTCCCCTTCAAACGTTCCAACGTGAACGGCTGTTGATGCTGATCGGTCAGAGAGAAAGGTTGCAATGGCTTAGGAGAAGGCCATAGAACGCCTGGTAATGCCGAAGAAGACGGTTGCGGTTGCAGAACCAACAGGCCGATAATGCCGAAAATGGCCAGTAAGGTAATGAGAAGCGCAATTTTCAAAATTTTTTGAGAAGTGGTTGACATAAATATTTATTGTGGTTATGAGAAACTAAGTTGAAGCCACCATTTGCCGACTTACCGACAAATACAGCCATAGCGCACTGTATAGATTATATCCCAACAACAGAAATGAACAGAACCATACGACTCCTGCTATTTGGACAATCCCAGGCAATCCTATGGGGGTGGCCAATAACAATGCTAAACCGAACAAGTAAAGCCAAAATTGCCGACGTGCCCACCGTTCTGAAAACACCTGTTTCATATTTGGTAACTTGACCAAACGTACCGCCTTGAGAACATCCAATTGACGATTTTGCAAGTGCAACCAAACCAGGAACGGAATAATTTTATACAACATCCCTTGTATCACAGACAGCACGAAACCTGCAATAAATAAAATGCCCAAGATGATTTCATAGACAGGTTGAGTCGTCACCGCGGGCCAAAGTATCCCCGTGAACCTCCACCCCACGGCCATCAACAAACAGACCATTCCCACGCGCCAATAATTCAACGTGAGGTCTGGCAATTTTCGCAATCGACGTGACTGGAGAAACAACGTAGTGATGGCAAAGACACTCAAGCCGATTCCCAGCACACCTTCGACCAATTGGGACCAGGAGAATGACCATTGATTGAGGTTCGCCAACCCATAGAAAATTGCCCATCCTATGAGACTGAGGAAGAGAATGGGAACTAGCCAAGTTCTCACTTTAAGGGGATACTGAGGAGTGATTTGAAACATCGGCACGACCTGATAAGCCACGCCCATGACCAATACGCTAACCCACCCCACCAATCCCCACGTCAAATGCCATTGCGTCAACATCACAGGCGACCAAGAGACCATCCAAGTATTGCTGAAGGTAGCACCTAACATCAATCCAATTGTTACCGTGACCGCCAAACTCATGAAGGCCAACTGCATTGCCCATGAAATAGGATTGTGTACCGTCACTTGAATCAAACAATAGCCAGCGACACCTAAGAACATGACAAAACTAAGTCCCAGCAAAAGTATAGCACTCTTGAATAACCAAACCGATTCCAATTGCGCGGCGGAAACTTCTTTCAAAGGGTGTGCAACACAATGTAATGGCGGAGGCAACATTTCCAGAAAACCACAGGCGAGGGCAAGTGTACCCAAAGTCAAGAAAAGATGTAGCACGGTGCTGACCCAACGAGAGTGAGGAATCGGTACCCCCATCAAGATCGGAATAAGCTGTAACACAGCCCCCATCATCACCATGCAAATCACCCCTAACACCACCAGATGAGTCAGTGCCAGCAAGTCCACATTCCAACGGCTACTAAACAATTCAACCCCTCTCCAAACCAGTAAGACACTGGCCAATACACCAAACAAAGGGGCCGTCAGAAAGAAGCGAAATGGGACTGAAATAGGGGGCGTTTGTTGTAAAGCAAGATTAGCGGTGTTCATACATGAGTACAAAATCGGAGTCCAAAACGTGTTTTGGACTCCCTGATTGAAACGTTTCTACTTTAACAGGACTTACGCAACCACTTTTGTGACTCGTTGATTTGATACCCCCCTATCCCCCCGTACACGGGGGGGAATCACTCCCTCCCTGCGGGAAGGGTTGGGTTGGGGTGACGTAAATCCTGTTTAAATAAACCGCCACCGCCTACCCAGTGGCCCCATCACCGCGATGCCAAATCAATATTTCCACCGGCGTGGCATCCCCAGGTTGCGTTCGCCAGGCAAAACCCTGTTTGGACAAAATCTGATAGAGGGGATACGGTTCCATGCGGTGTAACACCTTCAAATATTCTCCAACTGGAAGCGTGGTTAAAGCCACCAAAGTACGTTCTAACGGTTCACAGGGTTCCAACTGACTCACATCTAAAATATGTTCTACCGGCATAAAATCACACACCTTGTTTTGACTGTTCCATCTGTGCCAAAATGGCAGAGGCTTCATTACCCAACACTCTGTCTGACATCGGATACAGAATTTGTTCCTCCTTGGCATTGTGTTGACGCATTAACATCAAGAGAGTTTCCGAAATGCCCAAATATTCAGAACTATCTTGCTGGGCCAAACCTTGTTGCATCTGGGCAAACAATTGACGCATCTGTTGATGTTCAAAACGCATCACCTGAGTAGGGCCTGCGGTCTGCCCGGTGCGCTGTTCAAAGGCCGGAAACAAAATCTGTTCCTCTGCGGAAAAATGTTGTCCCATAGCCTTAACAAAATCGGCAACACCACGCGCTGCCTTTTCCCATTGCCCGTTTGCCACGTCACTTTCGGCCTGGGCAAATAAATTATCACAATGCGCATGTTCGTTGCTTAGAGTTTCAGTAATCATGGTCCTATTTTTTGAATTGTGGATTTGATAAAATCAATAATAATACTTCTTTATCAAAAAAACCTTGATTCATATCAACAATATAGAACGTATTAACGACTCCATACAGAATACGTTTTAAGTCTAAGTCTAAGTCAATACCTTCAAGAAAAATAACTTATGAACACACCGCCTACCACTAATCCAACTCCAACTTCCGAACAAGAATTACGTCAATTTTACCTGTTAGCCAGTTTGAACGATGCCCAACTGGCTTTGATGAAACAACACTCACGTCGCATCCAACTCAAAGACGGGGAGTTCTTGTTTGAACAAAGTCAACCCGCGGAACGCTTTTTTGTAGTCGTCAAAGGTCGCATCAAATTGACCCGTTTCTCAATGGATGGCAACGAAAAAGTGATTGAAATTGTGCCTCCTCATCAAACCTTTGCAGAAGCCATCATGTTCATGCCCAAGCAAATTTACCCTGTCAACGCCCAAGCGGTCGGTGCCACAGAACTGATTTCATTTGACAACAAAGTGTTCTTGGGCATTCTGGAACAATCATTTGAAACTTGTAAGCGCGTCATGAGTGACATGAGTATGCGTTTGCACCAATGGGTCAATGAAATTGACCACTTGACATTGCAAAATGCCACTTATCGCCTGGTCAATTACCTGTTATATGAAACACCGAAGAACCACCAGCCAGGGCAACCTTATGAAGTTCACTTTGAAGTTCCAAAGCACCTCATTGCCTCTCGTTTATCAATTAAACCAGAAACCTTGTCGCGCATTTTGCACCAATTGATTGAGGAAAAATTAATCACCGTGACAGGACGGACCATTCAGGTTCATCATCCGGAGAAGTTACGACGGTATGGACAAATTTGGGGATGAGTCAAACATCAAGCATAAGGCCGTGGCAACGGTCACCAAACCTGACAGGTGCTTTACGACCTGTCAGGTTTTAACCACCACCTTGTACTTCACTCCTTAAATACTTCCAGATTATTGGTAGTGTTGTATTAAGTAATGGTATAGCGATTTTGGAGTACGGAATTGATTCCGATGGAAACGGAATCAATTCCGTACTCCAAAACCCACAACCATTACCTTTGCAACACTACCCGATTACTTTATCCCCACTCGCAGATCAATCGCCTTTTTCATCGCAATAAGTAACCCTAACCCAAAGAACGCGCCGGGCGGTAGAATGGCTAATAAGAAACCATGATAATTCTCAAACACCGTGACAGTCAAAAATTGCGCCGCAGGGCCAAACATCAAATCGGCATTGGCAAATAAAGTTCCATAACCAAATAACTCGCGCAACCCACTTAGCATTCCTAACGCAAAGATGAAACCGATACCCATCGTGATACCATCAAACAGGGCATGACCAACGGTTTGTTTAGACGCAAACGCTTCGGCCCGACCAATGATGATGCAATTGGTAACAATCAAAGGTAAATAAATACCCAAAACCAAATACAGATCGTAATAAAAAGCTTTGACGAACATCTCCGTTGCCGTTACAAAGGAAGCAATGATGATAACGAAAATGGGCAGTCGCACGGCCACTGGGACAATATTGCGAATCAAAGAAATTGTCACATTGGAAGCGATGAGTACCAGTAACGTGGCAATCCCTAACCCCAAACCGTTGGTCAACGTCGTAGTAATTGCCAAAATGGGACAGAGACCCAATAGTTGAACGAAGCCCGTATTATTTTTCCAAAGGCCGTCGTAAAGAATTTGTGTATAAGTCATAATTTTTTCTAGTGGATAGTGGACTTTAGTGGAGAGTGGAGAGTGGAGAGTGGAGAGTGACCTTGTACTGGTGGAGTGGAGGCTTTAGCCGGCCGGCCGTAGGCGTCCCCACGTTTGAGAGTGTGGAAGATGCCTACGGCCAGCCGGCTAAAGCCTCCACTCCACCGTGCCTTAGCCTCCACTCCACCGTGCCTTAACTTAATGGTATGGCGACGACCGCCTTCTCGCAAACGGAGAACCACCTAAAAATAGATATTGCACACAAGGTGACAGCGGATAGTGACTCTATGACTCTAAAGCATAGCTTTGTCAGCCTACTTTGAACATTTCTTATCGTCTGCCACCTTATCTGATGACAAATTGTGAGTCGACCCCTGACCTTGTTTCACAACCCCTTTCACCTGTTTAGGAGGCGCCCACAAAGGGCCACTGGGGGCGAAATCATCGGGCATAGTGGGTACCTCTCCGTGAATCATGGTAAAGCTGTTACCACTCGTCCGCGCCCCACAAGGTGCCTTGAGATATTCGTCGGTACGCTTGAGATTAGCGGGTAACACCAGAAAGAGTTTATTCCCCACCTTTTCATTGGGCGCGGAAATAATGACCTGCCCATCCACTCCCAAACGTGAAGAAGCACTGACCAGGCTGTCTGCGGAAGCAACAAATTGTTCAGCGATAATACGAATATTCCCCCCCTGTCCTTCATCCGCTTGGGCCTTAACTTGACCTTGATTTAACACGACAAATTGAGGATGGTCAATAATCACATCACCACCTTTTCCTTTGCCAGTACCCACACTGGTAGTTACTTTTCCGTCGACCAAATATAACAGGTTAGGCAACCGAATGTCAATATTGCCACCGCCCCCCCCACCTTTCGTTTCCGTTGTCAAGGCGCCATTCTTCAAATGAATCTCCTGCGCTTGAATCAGAATGTTACCCGCATCCCCCACACCATGATGCACACTGGTAATTTCTGCACCCTGGCGAATTTCCAGACGACCTGCCTCAATCTCAATCGTGCCCGCACTTTCGGCACCCTGAGAAATGACCGCGGCATCAATTTTACTGGGCCCAAGCAAATCCGCAGGCTGGATTCCCATCTTTGACGGGGGGGCCGCCAAATTTCGGTCAATGAAGTTACGCACCGCAATCCCACCGTCATCCATTTCTCCAGAGAGAAGCAAGTTGCCAGACACCTTTATTTTAATCGCGCCGGGGGCACCTATCCCTAGAGACGATACCGAAATATTACCACCCGACAGGAGAGTGAGAGAATCCGATTCGATAAGAACACTTCCCGCTTTCCCTCCATTGGGACTCATTCCTGATGAATTGATGAAACCTGCGCCCGACAACTTTATATCATGGGCCTGGATATAAATGTCACCTCCAGCGCCAGTCCCTTTAATGGTAGTGGACAAAACGAAGCCAGAACGAATCTCCAATTGTTCCACCCTTAAATGAATACGCCCCGCATTACCATCCGTTTCCGAAATCACTGCAACCTGGGCTAAGTCTTCCACCACCATACGTTTCGCCTGCACTTCGATGGTACCGCCATTGCCATCCGCCATCCCTGTACGATTGGTGAACGCAGCAGCTTGTAATCCAGTGAGGCGAAATGACGCGCCTTGAGAAGACCGCAGAGGGTGGCCCCTCGCAGACAGATAGACTTGGTCAGACACGCTGATCTGAAGTTTGCCTCCCTGACCGTTTCCTTTCGTGGAAGTCGTAATGAGGCCACCATTTGTAACCGATAACTGGTCCCCTTGAATGTCAATATTTCCAGAATGACCTGTAAAAGCCTCTGAAGAAATCAGCGCATTATCATCCATGTTCAGTTGATGCACCTGAATTTGAAGATTACCAGCTTTGCCTGCCGTGGGATAATTAATGCCAAAATTAGCTAACATTCCCGACCCCATGTAACTGTTGCTAATAATGCCGCTAGGAAAAGTAAATTCAGAATCACCAAACACATTATTATCTTCTCTTATCTCACCTGCAACAGTTAAAGTATCATGGACTTGAACACGGATATTAGCACTGTTCTTAACCCCAAAAGTGACTGAACCAATTTCTGCACCATTTAAGAGATTCAGGGAATCTGCACTTACCTCCAACGTAGCAGAATTATCCTGATCAAGGTCAGGTTGCAAACTCAGGACTGAACTAAAAATGCCACTGGGTAACTTGAGGTCTGGCAAATACTGACCCTCAAAGTTAAGAGTCTCGGTTGCCGAAATCACGATGTTACCAGGATTCCCTAGCTGATACGTACTGGCATTAATAAACACCCCTTCGGCGAAATCCATCTGACGGGCTTGTAATCTTATCGTACTTCCAGTGCCAGCCCCCCAACTGTTCGTATGAATTCCAGCATAGTTCTCCCCTCCTCGCAACACCAACTCCTCTGTAGAAATAGCAATGATTCCACCATCCTGATCCCCCAAAGTTTGGCTTTCCAGATGACTATTGGTCAGTTTCAATTGGCCCGCCCGAATGAAAATGTTACCGCCTCTTGGTCCATTCACATTGAGATCGATTTTATCCAAGCGGAGAGAACCACCTAAGAGGGGAGAAGTGAGATCCAAATGAGAGTCAATCCACTTCACTTCTCCAGCAGCGGCCACACTGGCTAAATTAATTTGCCCTGCGGGGGCCGTCAATTGGCTAGTATACATGGGAATAGAGATAGGTGCAATGGAATGTTTAAAAGTATTAAAGCGTGGTGCGCCAGTACCCTCTAACACCCGTTGACCAGACAGTGATAAATCTCCCCCAAGCAGCGACAATGTTTGTCGTTCAGACACCGACAAATGGCTGTCTTGAAGAGTAATCGGGGCCGGTGTAGAAGTTAAAAAACCAAAGGCTTCCACGGACGCCACCGTTAATAAACTATTCAGAGGTTGCCGCGCCTCAAACCGCCCACCGTCACCAAGTCGCAAATAATCCGCCGTACTGGCATGAAAACTACCTTGAATTTCTAGTTTAGCATTTGGCCCAAACATTATTCCAGAAGGATTGAGAAGATACAGATTAGCATTGGGAATCGTCGAACGCAAGGTACCATCTAAATGGGACAGATTGCCTCCTGTCACGCGACTGATGACATTTTGCACATTATCAGGACCAGAAAACGAGGCACTCTCGTGACTTTGCAAATTGAAATCTTGAAAACTATGAAATAAATTACCGCCGTGTTGCTGACCCAGGTCGGCACCGATTTGGTAATTGGGGCCAGGTAGAGTACCACTGTGACCTAAGGTGCCATCTAAGGTGACTTGGGCAAACAGAGGGGTTGGTAGCAATCCTGTGAATAATAAGCGGGTAAATAGATACTGTTTCATCGTTATTGCCTCTTGATAAATGGTTATGGTCGATCGCAATAATAGCAAAAATGATTCCAGGAATCCACAGCGTAGCTTTCAGAAACTCAGTTTCTTTAAAGAAACTGAGTTTCTTGGATCCTACAGTGACCAACAACTTGGTTTCTTTAAAGAAACTGAGTTTTTTTATGTTTTTGCGTAATACGCTTTGGACTTCTGGTTTTGAGGTCTGGTTTTTGGTTACTTACTCACCTTACGCACGGTTAACTCAACCACCTTGGTGATGCGTAAGATGAGTAGTCGTAGTCGTAGTCGTCGTAGTAGTCGTAGTAGTCGTAGGGTGCGTTAGCGATAGCGTAACGCACCCTGTTTCCGTGCCCTCATCCTCCACCCACCAACCACACCGTAAGAGTTGAATTCAGTGGAATTCAGGTGCGTGACGGCGCCAACCGACGCGCCTAACGCACCCTACTTAATAACATAAATATTATACAACTTATTTCAGTTAGGATGCGTAAGGTGAGTTACTTATTTAAAATAACCCAACACCTCCAACGTCCGTTGATAATCCTTATCCTTCTCCGGCTTCTTCGCCTTCGTCGTCTCCTTCCACACCCTCGCCTCCTCCATTTGCTGACGGATCACCTCTGCTACCGCCCTCTTATCCGCCTCACTCTCCCACTGATCCTTGTGCAACGCCTGTAACAAAGTCACATAATTGGCTTGACCCGCATTGGCCGCCAACAACTCCTCGATACTACGTTGGAGAGGCGTCATCTGAGATTGCTTCTGGGCCGCTTCGGCCAACAACCATTCCGCTTCCGCCTGGGCCTGCCGTTCCGTCGCCAACCTCTCCTCCTCCTGACGCCTCTCCTCCTCCAGTTGGGCAGTGACGACCTCAATCTTCGTTGCCTCAAGGTCTTGGAAAACCTGCTGGCGGTCCTTCAGACTGCGCACATCATAAGCAGGCAACGTAGCGGGCAACGCATCGTAGGTCTTACCATTAATCGTGACCGTCTCCCCTTCGGCAAGCAAAGTCATGCGCACCCAACCCAATGGGTAAATAGATTCCATCAGATTCCGACTGCGACCGTCACGGGTAGGCGTTTTATGATTCTTATCCTGCAACACGCGGAAGGCACTGGCGGCCTTGTATTCAAATTGACTGTAACCCCCTAAACGCAATAAAAATTGGTTCTCAGCTAATTGGTGTTGGGCAATGTCTAAAATCCTTTGCATGGTTGGTTCAGCCCCACTGTGACCTTTGAAGAAACGGTCTATCTCAGCGGCAATAGCATCCGCAGAATAATACTCTTGGCAAGCATTCACCAAGTCTCGTTCCGTCACCGTCTGCGCCAAACTGCGCTGTTCTCGTTCTTGTGCCGACGCCTCATTCAGTTTTTGCAAAGCCGTCAACACAGTCAAGGACGCAGTGAACACGACACCTGGGGAGAGAACTTCGGTTTGAATCGGAATCCCTTTGCCACCCGTGTCACTGCGTAATTTGCCTTCCCTATTCAAACCTAAGTTATAAACGGAAGCATATTGGGTACTGTTTTCTAGCAAGATAGCATCACTGACTTTGAGGGCCCGAAAGGGATCCGTTTGGAGATTACAACCCAGGGTCTTCCGACTGAACAAGGAACCTTTGTCATTGCGAAAACCTTCTTCATAATCTTGCCAAAACGATTTGCGGCGCAACTTCCGATTCGCTTCTTGACTAATGACCGCCGTGCGCAACGCGCCTTTGAGGGAAGACCCAGGAATGTAGGGTTGACCGTCTAAGGGGTGATAAATAAACGGTTGCAATTCCATCTGATTTTCCACGTCACCTAACTTCTCACGGTACAGTTGTTGAATACTATGAGTGGCTTGACTGCGGGTGACAATCGCGGCGGGAGGTAAATCCGATTCCCTGGTATTTTCAAACTGCTGTCCAAACCAGCAACGCAGGGCCACAATATCGGCTTGGTCCAAGTATTCACCCACCTTCTCTTGTTCTGGTGCAGGTAAATACTGTAACAAGACTTCAGGACGGAAGCGAATCACTTGGTCGCCAATGACGACATATTCCAGTGGTGTAATCACAGAACCGTCGCCAATGTGAACCGGCGTGAGGACTTCACCCAGCAGGGTATAATGAGTCATGGGGATAGTGAACATAGTTTTACACCTCTACAAAGGGCCAGACCAATAGATAAGCATAGTGACGCACTGGCGTCAGGTTCGGATGAACCCCTTTCAGAAGACTGCCATAATAAGGTTTCAAGTCTGCAAGAGGAGTATAAGTGGACCCTGCGGTGTGCATCAACAGCGGTTTCTTATGCGGTTGTCCGTGAGTGGCCCAATGTCCACCCAGACGACCATATTTGGAGATAAGTGTATAATAACCCTGAGTGAGGTTAGCACACGGAATCCCTACCGAGAGACTCAACACGCGGTTGCCTTGAGTGGGAGGTGTCAGGGTCTCCCACTGATCTGGCAAATTCACAGTGAAAGCACCTTTCCCAGTGCTTTTATCTTTCCCATAGCCAATGCGTCCTATATATTTCAAGAGGAGAGAAAGACGTTCCTGAGACATCAGGTCTGGTGCCAATTGAACATACAGGTCAAAACTAGCGGTCTGCGCAGTACACACGTATTCCTGCGAGTAAAAATGACCTCTCTCCCCCAACAAGGGGAGACCCGTCAAACGGTCAATGACGTTGTGAGATATATCTACATGACTAGGCCACTCACGTCTTGGACGCGGATCGCGATTAGCTAACAGACGCAGTATTTGTTCCGCATTGAAACCCTCTTGACCTAAAGCGACCAGTTGTTCCCATTCCAATCGGGTCAAGGAATCGATGTTCTGAAGTTGTTGAAAGCGCGTGCCCCCTTCGCGGCTATCTAAATCCAGATCCAACGAATGGAAGAGGTCCCGTACCAAAGAACGTGGTAACGGCTTGAGTTTGGGACGCGGCCAAGTGTCAGCGGGGAAACCGTCGGACAATAACAAGGGAGGCGTATTCTCGTCATACGCGGCCAAAAACTGAGTCAGGGCCGCTTCCCCCTCCAAATCATGGATTGCCCAGCAAATATGCCCAAACAGGGTATCTGCAAAAATAGGATAACTGGTATTAGTGAGGTTGCTTTGAAAGCGTAACCTTAGCTTGTGTAGCATCACGGCCACCTCGCTAGTTGGGAATCACCAAAGGAAACTCTTTTGGTGCTTCGATGGATTCTTGAATGTGTCCATTTTGATGAACGTAGGTAATGATTTGAAGAGTCAAATCCTTAAAGTGAATTTTGCCATTGCCACGGCTACCACCGCCTCCTAGCACATCCATTTCGAGGAGTTTAAGTCCCACCGGAATCAGTTGCTGGAAGTGAGTTTCATCCGTTTGCCCTTGATCTGTGGCACCACCGTCAGGAGTCGCCAATTCATAGATGCGGTAGAGAAATTCGACGTTAAACTCGGCACCTGGCACGACCCGTTCCAATTGGCGTAACGACCCCGTCAGGGCACTGCCTTGAATGCGATCAATAGCCGTTTCCGACTTCTCTTCAGTGAAAGGCAAGCCGGCTTTTTCAATTGCATCGGCCCAGGTGGTGTCGAGGAAGGCATCTCGTATGATGAGACGGGAAGGCCCTCCTCTATACCTATCGCTGGTGGTGCCAAAAATGCGGGCAATGGGATGGTTAGTGGGGTCTTCGCCACCGTCATAAGGCTTACCTTGGCCAGTACGGTCAGGAACGACCACGCCCATATACCATTCTAACAAGCTGCGCAGTTTGCCTTTGAGGCTAGACCCTGGGATGAAGGGCTGATTGGTATGCGGATGTTTCATCACAGGGGAGTCCATGCCACCAATTTCAATGGTGTCCTTGCCTTTCCCAATGTGGAGGCCACTGACCGTGACCAGTTTGCCTCTGATTATGTAAATCGCTTTTAAACGGTTCATGAGAGTCAATGAGTAATAATGAATAATGAATAATGAATAATGGAGAATAAAGAAATTATGGTGGACTAGAGGCTTTAGCCTCAATGCCATTCAGTTAAGGAATCAATTAAAATACAGGTGGACTAGAGGCTTTAGCCGGAAAGCGGCTTTAGCCGCAATGAAAGCATCGCGGGACTAGAGGCTTTCGCCGGTAGGCGGGACTAGAGGCTTCGACGCGGTCATTGCGGCTAAAGCCGCCTTCCGGCTAAAGCCTCTAGTCCACCGCTATTTTAATTTCGGGGACTGTTTCCATTAATTTAATGGCGGTGAGGCTTTAGCCGGTGGTCGTGACACGTCATACCGGCTTCCGCCTCTAGTCCCGCCTTGATTCGTTTCGTGTTCCGTTCATCCATTTCCCTGCCAGCCCGTTTAGGACCTTTCATTTCTGCCAATGTAGAAGCCGACCACTGCTTCAAAAAACATGACAAACGCTTCAAATTCTCGCAGGCAGTTGACAGAGTGAATGCAGTCTGCCATGAATTGGGCAAAACTTTTGGAGATGCGCCCCGCTTTGGCATTGCGTTTGTATTCCACTTTGGCCCGCAACAGTTTGATAAGCGGCAAGATTTCAGTGAACTTGACCTCTTGTTCATGGGACTTGAGGGTCCGCCAACCTTTGACGCGGTAGTCGAGGGCTTTCACTTCGTTATAGTAACGACGTAATTGAGTAGAGGACAGTGGTTTTTTGCCCTCCACTGGGTCTTCCAAAATGCCATCCGCAATGCGTTCAGCCTCGGTAAATAACTCGGCACGAATTTGGTTAGGTTCATTCTCCTCAAACCAGGAAACTTGTCTGGGAGTGATTTTCTTCAGCGGTCCGCCAGGTCCTCTTGGTCCTGGTGCTGGAAATTGTGATTGTTGCAGTTCGGGTTTTCTGGGTATCATTGTCAAGCCTCTCTGTATGAGTAAGGTGGAACAAAAACTAAGTTTCTTACCGTGGCACAGAAACTTAGTTTCTTAACACTGTTCATTTCATTCTATATCTTTGAAAATGCGATTCCGATACAAAGCATGAAATAGCGGAATGCGCACCGTTTTCATTTTTCTGTCGGTCATCAATCTTTCCAAAACGAAATAACCTTCCTTGCGTAACTCCTGTTTGTTTCTGAATTTATAACTGAGGTTGCGGGAGACATCATAGCACAGTTTGGATTTCCAAGCACCACCACGGACGTTGCCTGTGTCCCACATACTTTGCCACAGTTGTTGATACACCAGTAGGCGGTGGACAAACGTAGTGGTTAAGGGACTGTGAACATCGCGGAGGAATCCATTGAGTTGTTCCGCAGGTCCAGGTTTGGAGAGAATGCCAGCCAGTTCACGCCAGTCCACCGTGGTACCAAAGACAGTGAGGGCGTTTTTCCTCAAGAGACCGTCGTCATCGCGATACTGTTTGGACTTTTCCAACGCTTCTTGAACCCTTTGGAAGGCCCGCTGGGGAGGATGTTTGGGTTTAATGAGGGCAATGCCGGCACTGAGGGAGAGATGTGGATTTTTGCAAATCCAGTGTCTGAAAACCTCGTTAATCCGTCCGCTTAACGTAATCAGGTCACGCCAGGGGCCGATTAATAGCAGATCATCGCCACCCGCATAGACGGTATAGGTGTCTGGAAACTCTTCGCGTAACAGTTCGGGTAAGGCGCCTGCAAAGAAGAGGTCAAGGATGCGACTGAAAGCGGCCAGTCGTGCCAAGCTGAGTGGTTGTTGCGGGGTATTTAAACTTTTCCCCATCAGTAATCCTACGTTGTCAACATCCGCGTTGAGAACTGCCAAACGTGGAAGTCCGTGGCCATTGTCGCGTTTCACTCCCCGTTGGGCCAATTCCGTAAAAGTGAGGAGTCGACCTTCTTCATGTTTAGGAACATGGTTGGCCAAGAAGCGACGGATACCGTCTTTGGCCACGACTCTTTTGCGGTCCGACCGTGTTTCAGAAAGCCAACTAACGACGCCATTGCCTTTGGCATGGGAAACAAATTGGAGGGTGTGGGAAGCGAAGAAGTTGCAATGGAGGCCATCTTGACGAATGGTATACGCAAAGCCAGGGTCTGTTAGTAATCCCCTTCCCATTTCTAACTGAGTGTGGCAGGTGTCACTTATCTTTCCAGGTCCCCAAACGTTATCCTGAGAATTGCCGTCACCACGAAACTGGGTAGCGGGGAAAGTACCCGTTAGGGTACACATTCCATGTTGTTGTAACTGTTGCCATTGGTAGTCCGTCATTTGCCAATTCTGTTGGATTCCGATGTCAGCCAGAGGTTGGATTTTGGCCTCCTCCATAGCATCCTGGAGTCTTTCCAGAGTCGTGGCTAACTTATCGGATAACTCTATCGCAGAGGCTGGTATTGCAGTGAGTGTTAAGGTCAAGTCTCCAAAAAAGTTCTCATACATCCAGGTATTGATGGACCGACGCACTTGGGTGAAAGCGTCTTGCACCGTTTGAGTGTTGGGGGCTATGATCAGGAAACGTCCGCCTGCGTTGATAATCTTAGCCACTGGTAAGAGTTGTAACGCTTCCAGAAGTTTCATGGCCGCAATTTCGCTGATTTGTTGAAGGTAGAAGGACCGGGCACGAAGGAGAGGCGTGGGGAGTTCTTCAAAGTTGATTGCAAATTGACTTAGATATTTACCAATACCAGTTAAGGTGCCACTGATGAGTAAAAATTTCGGGTGCTGAAGTTGCGCTGAATCATACTCATTTGGAAACGCTTTGGCGTCGCTATGATAAAAATACAATGCTTGGGCACAAGCCGCCGTGGTGATGCTGAGGTCGTATAAAGGCACGTCAGCGTAGTCACCACTGTAGGCGGGAATGCACCAGGTGTACCGTTCCAATAAGTTTAAGAAACGTGGCAAAAACGTTTGAATACTGGCCGTCGAGTCCGGGTCCTTCAAGAGTTCTAGCCATTCCTTTTTAAATTCTTCAAAGAGTCTTGCGTACTCTTCTTGACTGGCAGGTTTGAGGTCAAAGAAGGGGAAGAGAGTATCACTGACGTGGGTAATCCCTTTTTCAAAGCGCAAGGGTTCGAGTTTATAAAAGTGTTCCTTATAACGCTGATTGCGGTCAATTTCGTTAAGGCTGGCGGGCGGAGAAGGGGTGGCACCTAAGCGCAGCCGATGAAAAATAGACCGTAAGCGGAAATAATCTTGTTCCTCTGGTTGCTGTTGCTGGTCGCGATGGAGGGCACACGCAATATCGGTGGCGTGGGCGACAAGACGTTGCAAAGGCGTTTGAGGCGTTTGAGGCGTGGTCGCGAGTTTCAAAAAGTTGTCGTCTAGGTCCGTTTTACCCAACAAAGCAGTGAATCGTGCTTCTTGTGGGGTGAGTAATTCTGCGATCCATTTGGAAGCGTCTGGGGATTTGGAATATTTGTTCGAGTGTTTCAACTCTTGGGCACGTTGCACGAATTTGCCAATCTCGCGGAGGAGGGCGCCTAGTACGATGTGGTTGCGGTTTTTCATGTTGTTGTCATAAATAAATGGTTTCAGGAGTCCAAAGCGTAGCTTTGTACCTGACAAAGCTGCGCTTTGGACTCCTGGATTTGAGAGGTTACGGTTGTATCAAATGAGTTCTTCAGCAACAGGTCCTTGCCGTTTTTGCACAGGTAGAGAGACGATTGGGTTCGTTGTATTCTGCCGTTCCTGGGTTTTGACGTCTTCAAACATTGCCTTCAAATCGTAATTGAACTGTTTGGCGTACTCATCTCGCTGTTGCTGTAATTCTTCAATAATTGGGTCTTTCCACATAAGTTAACCTCCCATTTGAACTGTGATGTGTGTGATGAATGTGATGTGTGTGATTGATTGAAACAATGAGGCAAAGGAGGTGTCTTCGCTTCCTCATTGCTTCAATGTCAGGTAGCAATGTGGGTGAGGTAGGGGCAACCCTTGTGGTTGCCCAACCTGCACCTGCCGCGGGCAACCACAAGGGTTGCCCCTACCATTTCATCACCGACATTGCATCACTACCCAATGTCATTGGGTCCCTGACTGGTGGATACGCTAACGCTTAATCCACCCTACTTGACTACCTTACCATCACACTCATCACAGTTCAGCTTACACCTCCGCCAAATTCCCTTTCTGTTCCAGCCACGCTTTCCTATCATTCGCCCGCTTCTTGGCCAGTAACATGTCCATCACATTCTCGGTCTGTTCCGCTTCGGTTAAGGTTAATTGGAGGAGGCGACGGGTGTCACGGGCCATGGTGGTTTCTCGCAGTTGTAATGGATTCATCTCACCCAGTCCTTTAAAGCGTTGGGTGTTAATAGAACCACGTTTTTTCTCGGCGGCCAGACGGTCTAAGATGCCTTGTTTCTCTTCATCATTGAGGGCATAATAGACGGTGTTGCCAATATCAATGCGATATAGGGGAGGAGTGGCAACGTAGAGATGGCCGTCTTCGATGACTTTTCTAAAATGTTTGACGAAGAGGGCACATAACAGGGTGGCGATGTGTGCCCCATCGGAATCGGCATCAGCAAGGATGCAGATTTTGCCATAACGTAATCCTGTTAAATCGGTAGTTCCAGGGTCGACGCCAATGGCCACGGCAATGTCGTGTACTTCTTGAGAGGCTAGGACTTCGCTGGAATCGATTTCCCAGGTGTTGAGAATCTTGCCACGCAATGGCATTACGGCTTGAAAAGTGCGGTCCCGCGCTTGTTTGCAGGAACCACCGGCGGAGTCTCCTTCGACTAGAAACAGTTCCGTTTGATTGAGGTCTTGCAAAGTGCAGTCGGCTAATTTGCCAGGTAATGCGGGTCCACTGGTGGCTTTTTTGCGAACCACCTTTTTATCAGCCCGCAGGCGTTGTTGGGCTTGACTGATGACCAATTCAGCAATTTTTTCGCCTTCCTCCACATGTTGATTTAGCCAGACACTAAAGGAGTCGCGCACGACGCCGGCTACGAAGGTGGCACAGCTTCTGGAGTTCAAACGTTCTTTGGTTTGTCCAGAGAATTGGGGGTCTTGCAATTTGACTGATAAGACGTAAGCACACCGTTCCCAAATGTCTTCTGGGGCCAGTTTAACGCCGCGGGGGAGGAGGTTGCGGTAGTCGCAAAATTCGCGCATGGCTTCCAATAGGCCACCGCGGAGACCGTTGACGTGGGTGCCTCCTTGGGGGGTGGGAATCAAGTTGACATAACTTTCGGTCAATAACTCTCCTTGCGGCACCCATAAGATTCCCCAATCAGCGGTTTCCGTGTCACCTTCAAAATGTCCTGTGAACGGGCTATCTGGCAAGCCTTCCACGTCGCCTAATCTATCTAATAGGTAAGAGGTGAGACCGTTTTCATAGTACCATTCTTGTGTCTCTTGCGTATTTTCATCGGTAAAGGTGACGGTGAGACCCCCACATAGCACGGCTTTGGCCCGTAACAAGTGGGTCAGGCGGGGAACTAAGATGCGCGGTGAATCAAAGTATTTTGGATTGGGCCAAAAGCGCACGGTGGTGCCTGTGTCACGCTTGCCCACGGTGCCTACTATTTTTAACTCAGAGGCTTTTTCACCATTGGCAAAGGACATTTGATATAAGTTCCCATGACGTTTAATGGTGACTTCCAGATGGCTAGATAAGGCATTGACGACCGACACGCCGACGCCATGAAGTCCGCCGGAGAATTTATAGTTCTTATTAGAAAATTTCGCCCCTGAATGGAGGCGGGTTAAAATCAATTCGACGCCACTGATTCCCTCTTCTGGATGCTTATCGACTGGCATTCCGCGTCCATTATCATGCACACTTAACGAACCGTCGGCATATAAAGTGACTTCAATGCGACTGGCATAGCCGGCAATGGCCTCATCGGCACTGTTATCAATGACTTCTTGGGCCAGATGATTGGGGCGCGAAGTATCTGTATACATGCCAGGTCGTTTACGCACGGGTTCTAGGCCCGTTAAGACTTCTATATCAGCAGCATCGTAACGTGTGGTCATAATCTGGTTTTTTTAAGGATAATGAATAATGAATAATGGATAATGGATAATTAGTTCTTCAGACATTTTTTTGGGTATGGTATGATTATCATTGAAGAAGTAATGGATTGCATTAAATACATGTTATAGTGATATTCCTCCGTTTTTGTACTTTTTATTCCTCCATTGTAGGGTGGATTAAGCGAAGCGTATCCACCAAAATATATAGAGAATGGTGGATACGCTTCGCTTAATCCACCCTACATTTTAAATCAAAATGGTACAAGGGTGAAGGAATATTACTATATCTATATATTGAATTCTATTCCCACTTACGCCATGTATCAAATCGATACGGCGTTTGTATCGAAGTGTTCCAGCGTTTATATCGAAGTGCTTCAGCGTTTGAGTCGAAGTGCTTCAGCGTTTGAGTCGATTCCACTCAAAGTTTCTTGCGACCTAATGAATAATGAATAATGTTATTCCACCGTCACGACATGACCACAGATTAGATGGTGTTGCACACAAGGTAAAGTTATCAACTCTTATTCATTATCCACTATCCACTATCCACTATCCATCCACTATCCACTATCCACTATCCACTATCCACTAAAAAAAACCACTATCCATTATGAAGAATGCCATTATCCTTGAATCCCCCCGCCCCGCCACTGCCAGCGTGATATGGTTACATGGTTTAGGGGCTGACGGTCATGACTTTGAACCTATTGTACCTGAATTGCCCTCCCATTTGACAAGTCACACGCGCTTTATTTTTCCCCATGCGCCCCGTCGGCCTATTACTATTAATGGTGGCATGGTCATGCGTGGATGGTATGACATCCCTGTTATGGACTTGACAATTCAGCAAGATGCGGAGGGTATCCGTGATTCAGAACGAATTTTGCATGAGTATATTGCCCATGAAGTGGAACGGGGCATCGACAGTCAGCGCATTATTCTAGCAGGTTTTTCCCAAGGCGGTGCCGTCGTGTTGCATACGGGTTTGCGGTGTCAGCATAAATTATGCGGTATCTTAGCCCTTTCTACTTATTTGCCTTTGGCAGAAACGGTGGTTGCCGAGATTCATCCTGTTAATCAGAATACGCCCATTTTTATGGGGCATGGTGAATTTGACCCTGTGATACCACTTTATGCGGCCATTCGGAGTAAAGATAACTTGGAAACGTTTGGTTATCAGGTTGAATGGCATAGTTATAGAATGGAACATAGTGTCTGTGCAGAGGAAATAGCAGACTTCAGCCAGTGGTTAAGTAGGTGTTTGGCTTAAAAGCCAATGGTTCAGGAGTCCAAAGCGTAGCTTTGTCCGGGTCACGCACAATGGTTCAGGAGTCCAAAGCGTAGCTTTGTCCGGGTCACGCACAAAGCTACGCTTTGGACTCCTGGATTCGAGAAAAGAATTCGAGAAAAGAAACAGAATCATGGAAAAAATTAAGAAACAAATTCGTAAAGCCGTCTTTCCAGTGGCAGGTTTAGGCACGCGCTTCTTACCAGCCACCAAGGCCAGTCCCAAGGAAATGTTACCCATTGTGGATAAGCCGTTGATTCAATATGCGGCAGAAGAAGCGGTGGCCGCGGGGATTGAACAACTGATTTTTGTCACCAGTAGTAGCAAACGTGCTATTGAAGACCATTTTGATAAGAATCAGGAGTTAGAAGATGAATTGGCCAGGCGCGGTAAATATGATTTATTGGCATTAACCAAGCATATTGTTCCAGAAGGGGTGTCATGTATTTACATACGCCAACCTGAAGCGTTAGGTTTAGGTCATGCCGTGTTATGCGCTAAACCAGTGGTAGGGGAAGAACCGTTTGCGGTCATTTTAGCAGACGATTTGATTGATGGGCAAGAACTTTCATGTTTGGCCCAAATGGTGAAAATCCATAAGAAACAGCAATGTAGCGTGGTTGCTGTGGAAGAGGTAGAACGGTCTGAAACGGGTAATTATGGGATTGTTGAACCACAGCCGTTGTATGAAGGGGTGTCAAAAATTGGCAGCATCATTGAAAAACCTGCCCCTGATAAAGCCCCTTCGACTTTGGCAGTGGTAGGACGTTATCTACTCTCTCCTAAGATTTTCAAACATCTTGAGAAAGTGGAAAGGGGGGCTGGTGGGGAGATTCAGTTGACGGATGCGATTGCCAGTTTGCTGTTAGAAGAACAAGTGTTGGCTTACCAGTTCAAAGGGAAGCGGTATGATTGCGGCAGTAAGCTGGGTTACTTGATGGCGACGGTGGACTATGCCTTACAGCATCCTAATTTGCGGGAGTCTTTTAAGGAACACTTGACAAAGATTTATAATAGTCATTATTCTTAAAAGAATGGGGAAGTGGATATTTAGAGGAATTAAAATACAGGTGGACTAGAGGCTTTAGCCGGTGGGTGCGGAACATAATTGAAATCGCAGTGCCACCCCACCGGCTAAAGCCTCAATGCCATTAAGTTAAGGTAGGGTGGATTAAGCGTTAGCGTATCCACCACGGTCGAAACGAAGGTGGATACGCTTCGCTTAATCCACCCTACATTGAATGGAAATGCCTTAACTTAATGGCATTGCGGCTAAAGCCTCTAGTCCACCGTACTTTCTTTACTATCCACTATCCACTATTCATGTCCTCCCTAAAAATTACCTTTCTTGCCGCCCATAACGCTATTCATACCGTCCGCCTAGTTAATGTTTTAGCACAACGTGGCTATCACCTCTCTCTTATCACTCTCCATGAGGGTGATGAACCTCTGGATGTTCGAATCCAACTGTTTAAACTTCCCATCCCAGCACCCTGGGGATATTTTCTTAACGTCCCCTTCTTGAAACGATTACTCAAACAACTGCAACCGGATTTGCTTCATGTTCATTATGCGACAGGGTATGGGACATTGGGACGCTTGTGTGGGTTTCAACCGTTAATCTTATCTGTTTGGGGGAGTGACATTTTTGATTTTCCCACTCAATCACGTTGGCATAAACGTTGGTTAGTCCAAAATTTGTGGGGTGCGACTCAGATTTGTTCGACTAGCCACGCGATGGCAACCGCTACTCAAGTATTGGTTCAGCATGTCAATCCCATTGCTATCACTCCTTTTGGGATTGATACGACGGTGTTTTATCCACGTTTAGAATTGCGCCAAGACACGGTCTTTAACATTGGCACCGTCAAAACGTTGGCCCCCCAATATGGTATAGACACCCTCATTTGGGCTTTTTGCAGACTACGAAACGGGTTGGCAGAAACCGATTTACAGTTAGCGCAACGGTTACGTTTATGTATCGCAGGTGGTGGTCCCCAACTGAACTATTTACAAAATTTAGTTCATCAATTACAATTAACTGATGTAACTGAATTTGCAGGTCACTTGCCACATTCAAAAGTCTCCGCTTACTTAAACAAACTCAATATATACGTGGCTGCCAGCCGTTCGGAAAGTTTTGGGGTAGCTATTTTAGAAGCCTCCGCCTGTGGGCTACCCGTCGTCGTCTCTCGTGTCGGTGGATTGCCTGAAGTAGTGGCAGATGGAGTCAGTGGTTACTTGGTAGAGAAAGACAATGTAGAACAATTTGCCACCACCTTACTCAAATTGATAACCGATGACGCTTGGCGAACTCAGATGGGTCAAGCGGGGCGAGAACTGGTGTTGAAAAAATATCCGTGGCAAGAGAGTGTGTCTATTTTGGAGGAGGTTTATGGAAGGGTCGTCAATATAGGAGTTTAAGGCGTAGCTTTGAAAATCGGTGGAAGGAATCAGATTCGTTGACTTCCATCAGAAGAACAGTTAGACTTTTCGGTAGTGATGCATAAGGTAGTGGTTTAAACCTGACAGGTGCTCTACGACCTGTCAGGTTTGATAATGGTTACCACTACCTTGTGCATCACTACCGTTTTTTCTTTCATTAGCCATTAGCCTAACGAGTTATAGTAATATTCCTTCTCATTTGTACCCCCCAGCCCCTGTGTACGGGGGGAGTGACTCCCCCCGCGTGCGGGGGGTACAAGTGATGAGGAATATTACTATATATAAATTTTCCGCTTTGGTTGACCGATTAGCCGTTTAATGCTACCATGAACATTATCCTGGTATAATTAACAAAAGCATCTTAATACCTAACGGAGTTATTATGACTACATTACAATTGACATTTCTCATTGTTGTTGCCTTAATCGCGCAACTGGCAATGTTTGCCGCCATCGCGTTTTATCGACAGTGGCAATCCTTTACCGACTTGAAAAGACAGTTGGCCGAGTGGGAAGGCCATCAAGAGGGATATGTTCCACAAGAGAGAAAGTTACCTCCACCCATCAAACCGTTATGGCTAGAATGTCGTGAATTTCAGGTGCAACGTAAGGTGGTGGAAGATAGAAATCATACCGTCTGTTCTTTCTACCTAATCCCAATGGATGAAAAACCCTTGCCATCTTTTAAACCTGGGCAATATCTGACGTTTCAATTAGACCTGGAAGACGCCGACACACGCGCCTCCAAGTCGCTGGTCCGTTGCTATTCTTTATCGGATGAACCTCATTTGGAGTATTACCGCGTCACGATTAAAAAAGTGTCAGCGGGTAAGGCGTCGAGTTTCTTCCATGATAAAGTGCAAGCAGGAGATATTCTCCAGGTGAAAGCACCCGCGGGTCATTTTTACTTGGATACCGCAGGCACAGGACCGATTGTGTTAATCGGCAGTGGCATCGGAATTACGCCCGTGCTTAGTATGCTGAATGCCAGTCTCCATCAGACGCCGCCGCGGGAAATTTGGTTCTATTATGGTGTGCGTAATGGTGAGGAGGTGATTATGAAAGAACATCTCAATCAGTTAGCGAAGCAGCATAACCATTTACACCTGTATATTTGCTACAGTCAGCCTACCGAACAAGAGGTGAAAGGGGTGGATTATCACCATGCGGGTCGCATCGACATTACCTTATTGCGACTGACTTTGCCGTTGAAGCCCCATCATTTCTATGTCTGCGGTCCTAAACCAATGATGGAGACGTTAGTTCCTGATTTAAGGGCGTGGGGGGTGCTAGACCACTATATCCATTATGAAGCGTTTGGCCCGGCGTCATTGACTAAGCATGAAAAATCACGTTCTGCTTTAGGAGAGGAGGCAACGACTTCCGCAGAACTGACCGTAACATTTAGCAAATCCGGAAAAATGTTTCCTTGGAAAAAGACCGCGACTTCCCTCCTGGAATTTGCCGAAGACCATGGCATTGCCATTGATTCTGGTTGCCGTGCAGGTAGTTGCGGGACTTGTATGACTCCCCTTGAATCGGGAGAAGTGGAATACCACCAAAGACCTGATGCCGACCTCAAACCTGGTAACTGTTTGCTGTGTATCTCGGTGCCTAAAACTAACTTAACTTTAAAAGCCTAGTTGTCACTATGAATACTTCCTTATTTCGTACTCAAGTCGTTCCCTTTGTGGAGATATTTGCGCTACTGCTTACCCTCACCATGGTTGCCGACTTCCTCCTCCACCAATGGGATATGGTGTGGATAGGACGTTACCTGGGTATCCCTGGCACCCTTATCATCTTATTGTCGTTTCTGTACTCTCTGAGAAAACGCAAACTGATTCAGAGTGGCAATCCCAAAGTGTTGCTGAATCTCCATGAGTTCTTTACCTGGCTAGGTGCCTTGATGATTTTGGTACACGCCGGGATTCACTTTTATGCCATTTTACCTTGGCTGGCAGTTATCGCTATGTTGATTAATGTCATCAGTGGACTGGTCGGTAAGTTTTTATTAGAGAAATCGCGGCGCCAGTTGTCTTCCAAAAAAGACCAACTGTTGCACCAAGGGATGTCGGAAGTGGCCGTCGAAAGGGAGATTTTCTGGGATGCGGTGACTTTGGATTTAATGCGGAAGTGGCGGTTGGTACACTTTCCCATCACATTGGCTTTTAGTCTATTGGCCTTGGGTCATATCTTCAGCATCTTTCTGTTTTGGCAATGGCGATGAAACAGTTCACTTTTACTTCGGTCATTATTGTTAATTTGTTAGCCATTCTCTGCTTGGTATTTTGGTATCCGCAGTTGATGGTCAGTCCAGGACCGCTTATGGAGAAGCATCAGGAGTTAACCACGGATTGCTTCGCCTGTCACACCCTGTTTCGGGGCAGTTCTCCCGAAAAGTGCAGGTCTTGCCATCAGGTGAGTAAAATTGGTTTGTTCACCACCAAGGGCGTCACAATTCTAGCGAAACAGGAGACGGTGGCTTTTCATCAACACCTGTTAGAAGAGGATTGTGTCGCTTGTCATAGTGACCACCGCGGGGTCAAACTCTATCGGGCGATTAAATACTTTTCCCATAACTTGTTGACGCCTGCTATGCAAAAAGAGTGTGATGGTTGTCATCCACTTCCCAAGGATGCCTGGCATAAGCATCTAGCGGTGAACTGTGACCAGTGTCATAGCCAAACCCGGTGGCAACCGGCGACATTCAAGCATGAATGGGTGGTTCAAGCAGTGCAAAAAAATTGCGAAACTTGCCATGCTAAACCGAAGGATTCCTTGCATCGGCAGTTAGTGGGCAACTGTGACAAATGTCATACCCAAACCGAGTGGAAACCGGCCACGTTCAATCATGATGAGTATTTCCAACTTGATTCTGACCATGATACGGAATGTGTCAAGTGTCATCTGAACAATGACTATGGTAAATATACCTGCTACGGGTGCCATGAACATAGTCCCTCAGAAATTCGTGAGAAGCATCTGGAAGAGGGGATTGAGGATTATGAGAAATGCACAGAATGTCATCGTAACGCGGATGAAGATGACGCTAACCGACGTTGGCGTTCCAGAGGTACAAACTCGGGCGAAGGTTTGCCGGCTGGGGAAGATGGGGAAGGCGGAGGAAAATCTGAGGAAGAGGATGATTAGTCCGAGGGTTGGGTAGTGTTGCACCAGACACTCAGGTGGACCGGTAGAGATGCAATGTGGGTGATAACCATAGACCGCAGAGAGTCCGAAGACCTCGGAGGTCTGGCCGCACCTGACAATCAGCGAGTACCTCTGTTATCACCCACATTGCATCACTACCCATTTTCCAATGTAAACCGGACTAGAGGCTTTAGCCGGTGACGTGCCCCTTCCACCGGCTAAAGCCTCAATGCCATTAAGTTAAGAAATTCCCCCCGGTCCGGTTTTAACCTTGAAGGTCTGGTTTTAGACCTTCAAGGTTTCGGGGGCCAGCTTAACTTAATGGCATTGCGGCTAAAGCCTCTAGTCCGGTCTCTATTTTCCATTCTCCATTTTCCATTTTCCATTAAAGAACATGCGCTTCCTCATCCTCTCCCAATACTTCCCTCCTGAAATCGGTGCCCCTCAAGTTCGCTGGGCTGCGGTGATTCGGGAATTATTACGTCTCGGCCATACTGTAGAAGTGGTCACGGCTTTGCCTAATTATCCAGAGGGTCACATTTTTCCAGATTATCAACAACGTTTCGCTATGACTGAAACTTGGGAGACTCAGGTACTCGTGCATCGTGTTTGGATATATGCTGCCAAAGGCGCGGGTTGGAAACGTTTATTAAATTACTTCTCTTTCCTGGTCACTGCTATCTTTGGACTTCGTAAAGCCCAGAAGCCGGATTATCTGATTGTTGAATCTCCTCCTCTCTTTTTAGGTATCACTGGTTATCTAGCCGCTAAGTGGTGGAAAGTTCCATTTGTTTTTAACATTGCGGACCTCTGGCCTGACTGTGTGCGGGCGTTGGGAATCTTGCAACCAGGCGTGACCTTGACAGTGGCGGAACGTTTGGAAGCCTGGTTATATAAAAAAGCGACGTTTATCAATGCCGTCTCTTTTGATATGCAAGATATTCTGATTCAACAGAAGCAAGTGCCCAGTCACAAGGTGTTATTTTTACCTAATGGCGTGGATACTCATCGGTTCCGTCCACAACCGTTTGACGTGACTCTCCAAACTCAGTTAGGTCTTCCCAATCAACCGATTTTTTTATATACTGGTACGCATGGTTATACGCATGGCATGGAAGTGATTTTACAGGCGGCCCAATTGCTTAATGATACCAATGTGTTATTCTTATTGGTAGGTGGCGGGTCGGAAAAACCACGCTTGCAACAACGGTGTCAAGAGATGGGTTTGACTAATGTCATGTTTCAAGATTCTAAACCACCAGATCAGATTGCACCGCTTTATAGTTTAGCTATGGCAGGGATTTGTACGTTACGGGATTCTCCCTTACTGGAATGGACTCGCTTGGCCAAGGTGCTTGCCATCATGGCTTGTGGCAAACCTGTCTTATACAGTGGTGCTGGCGAAGGGTCGCGATTGGTCAAACAAGCTAACGCCGGCCTCGTGGTGCCTCCTCAAGACCCGGTGGCATTGGCCAATGCGGTGCGATATTTAATGAATCATCCTAAAGAAGCTATAGAATTTGGTAACCAGGGACGAATGTATGTGGAAACTCATTTACAATGGTCCACGGTTGTGGCAAACTGGTTACAACAATTGGTGGTGACGAAATATGGGTGATATTTTTACCCTCACCCCCGGCCCCTCTCCCAGAGGGAGAGGGGCCGGGGGTGAGGGCAATTCTTGGCAGCACCCACATTTCATCACTACCCAACAACTGACATCCAATTCGTAACACTGTACATGAAACCAACTGACAATTTTCTCCCCTTCGCCCTCCCTTCTATCGGTGACGAAGAAATTAACGAAGTCGTTGATACCCTGCGTTCTGGCTGGTTGACCACGGGTCCTAAAACCAAACGTTTTGAAGAAGACTTTGCCAAGTTTATCGGCGTCCCCCACGCTTTGGCGGTCAACTCTTGCACGGCGGGGTTGCATCTCGCTTTGGAAGCGATTGGCATTCAACCGGGCGATAAGGTCATCACCACTCCTTACACGTTCACGGCTACGGCGGAAGTGATTCGTTATCTCGGTGCGGACCCGTTATTTGTTGACATTGACCCCAACACGTTTAATCTGGATGTCAATCAACTCGCTGACACTTTAGCTGCCGAACCGGGTGTCACTGCCATTCTCCCTATGCACTTTGGAGGACAGGCGTGTGATATGGATACCATTCTCACTCTGGCCCAACGTTATGGTGTAAAAGTGGTAGAAGATGCGGCCCACGCTTTACCGGCTTACTACAAAGGTCGTCTGATAGGCACCTTTGGCGACCTCACGGCTTACAGTTTCTATGTCACTAAAACGTTAGCCACTGGTGAAGGTGGTATGGTGGTCACTTCCCATCCTGATTATGCGGAACGTATCAAAATCATGCGGTTGCATGGAATGAATCGTGACGTCTTCCAGCGCACCTCCTCCAAGCAACCTTTTTGGTATTACGAAGTTGTGGCCCCCGGTTTTAAATACAACCTCACCGACGTGGCCGCGGCTTTGGGTATTCATCAATTGAGAAAAGCGGAGTCTTTTTTAAGACGACGTACCGAGATTGCCACTCACTATACGCAAGCCTTGGCCGACCTCCCTGTGCGAACGCCTTACGTTCATCCTGACAACGTTCACGCTTGGCATTTATATGTCCTCCAATTACAATTAGAAGAATTGACGATTGACCGTGACACCTTGATTGACCAAATGACTCAGGCGGGCATTGGGACTAGCGTCCATTTTATCCCATTACACTTACAACCTTATTGGAGAGACTGCTACGGTTTTCAACCCACTGATTTTCCTATTGCATTGCAAGTTTACCAAAGGGCTGTCAGCTTACCCATTTATCCTGGTATGAGTGATGCCAATGTAGAACGGGTCATTACCTCTCTTAGAAAAATTTTAACCGCTGCCCTTCGATGAAGATGAATAGTAAACGTCTATTTGATTTAAGCGGAGTCATCCCTGGCCTCCTCCTCCTCAGTCCTCTGTTTTTGTTCATTGCGATATGGATAAAATTGGACAGTCGCGGACCTATTTTATTTTTCCAAACTCGTATTGGTCAACATGGTAAGCCGTTTCAAATCATCAAGTTTCGCACCATGTATCATCAAACTGCGGGTCTCAAATTGACCATTGGTCAGGATGCTAGGATTACTCGTTGCGGACAGTTTCTGCGTAAGTATAAACTAGACGAATTGCCGCAACTGATTAACGTCCTCAAAGGTGAGATGAGTTTGGTGGGACCACGGCCTGAAGTCCCTGAATACGTGGCCCTCTATCCAGATGGCATCAGGGAATACGTTCTGTCTGTTCCAGTGGGCATCACGGATTATGCTTCCATTGAATTTCGGAACGAAAGTGAGTTACTCGCCCATTCACAGCAACCAGAAACAGATTATGTACAAAAGATTTTGCCAGTGAAATTGGCGTATCACCAGAAGTATGTCAGTGAACGATCGATGTACCTAGATATACGGTTGATTGTGAGGACGGTGAAGAAGGTTTTGTTTTAACCACCGACAGGAGGAGAAGGCGTAGCTTTGCCAGGTCACGGACAAAGTTACGCTTTGGATTCTTGTAAGTACCGAAGCAGAAATTTTACGGTATTTTCAATCGTCGCCCTCACCCCCTCCCACTGGGAGAGGGGCCATGGGGGTGAGGGTAAACATATCACTCAGATTGCATTACTACCATTTTTTCAAGCACGCTTTAATAGATTGAATCTATGCAAAAACAATATCTTAGTTATGCAGATTACCTGCATTTATTTCAACAACATGGTGGCACAGACCAAGGTTATCTTTATGGTCATTACCAAAGATTTTGCCAAACGCAGAAATTATTCTATGAAAATTGGTCATTGGGCCAAGGTAATCGTTTGTTAGACGTTGGCGCACACTGGTTGCACCAAGCTATCTTATATGCCCAGGACGGTTTTCGAGTCACTGCGGCAGATTTTCCAGTCACCATGACCGACGCTTCTGTGAAACGTTTGGCAGCAGCGTATCAGATTGAATTATTTGCTTACAACGATCTCAGTAATCCTCATGAGTTTAGCCAATTCCCTGATAACACGTTTGATGTCATTCTCTTTACGGAGATTATAGAACACCTTACGTTCAATCCCGTGGCTATGTGGAAAGGTTTGTATCGCATTCTCTCTCCTCAAGGCAGGATTATTGTCACCACTCCGAATTATTACTTTTACAAGGGTCGGGCGTGGGTTCTGAAACGGTTATTCTCCAGAATGGGTGGCGGTCTCCCAGTCCATGAGATTTTGAACATTAACACATACGGGCACCACTGGAAGGAGTTTTCGGCAAGAGAAATAAAATCCTATTTCACTTTGTTATCTCCAGATTTTCAGGTGACTCGCCTCCAGTATGTCGACTTTTATCCCCAGACCAATCGTCATTCTCGTATTTCAAAGTTGGAGAACCTCTTGAGTATCTTCCTGATGCAAAATATTTATGCGGAAATGACTTTGACGGCCAAGGATAAAGGCATTACCATCGATCCATCTTGGAGTCCGCCTGCTGAAGTAGCGGCAGCCATCCCTGCAAATACACCGGCGGTGAACGAGTTAGAGTTATTTGTTAAACTCACTTTCACACCACCTGGCACTATCAGTTGGCAGTTAGGTCCTTACTTGGAACACCAAGGACAGTATTGGGTTTGGAGTTCCATTCAAGCTGACGGGCAACCGAATGAGAGTTCGACGTTGGTTACTGTCTCACCCCAAGGCAAACATGTTTTTGCACAAACGTTGTCAAGGCCATTCAGTGTGATTATAAAGTATAAATCTTTAGAAGGCAGGGAAGTTTCTTCTCCTTCTTTAGTGCTTGACCCGACACCAGTTAATATTCACGGGGTGGTAGAGTTAAATTGGCCATAGCGAACAATGCCATTGGGGTGGCCGATTACTTCCCCCGTCAAAGGATATTAACGTATCATTTGACGGGGAAGTAATCAGATCCGTTTCCCCAATCGTTTTCTTGGTTTGGCTTAATTAAACCAACTTGAACAATGTGTTCAATCAAATTTAAAAAGGTCAATTTGGTTTAACAGACTTGGATTACTTGAAAGTACTCTTTATTATAAGAGGCGTGAGGTTCTGCGATCCGCAGAGACCGACGCCGACCACTGCTTCAAACCTCTTGAAGAGGTGGTCTTGTGGCGAGATAGACAACTGGTCAAATTGCGTTATGCTTATCACTACCAAAATGCCCAAAGCGAATTAATCTTTCGGTACGATAATGCACCTCATCAGCCGACCATCGCCACGTTTCCTCATCATAAACCTGTCGGCCTGACGGTTGTACCCGCCTTGGCACCTGATTTGAGTGAGGTCTTGAAAGAAATTGAGTCGCTAATTGACTAGCGTTTTATAAAGGAGAACCTAAATTTGGTCCCCCCCCACTAGGCTGACCCCCTACCCCCGGTCCTGACTGACCTCTCGTGACTGACCCAGCCACTGACCGTTAGAGTTAAGAATGTCTCAGTCACTGCAATCCAATTCATTTCATTTAAAGAGGAGAACGGCGATGTCTTCGCAATTTAACCAATCGTGGTTAAACCACGAACTACATACTTCTGGCGGGGGTCAATCCCCTTCGACAAAACTTGAGGACCCTCTTGGACCTCCTTTCGAAGGGCAAACTGACTCAGGAAGCAGGGTCATAAAACACTTTGTTGGGTATTTAGTATGACACCAAACCTTGCACCCCAGGCGTTGACTGGTGAACCCAAAATTGCATTCTATTTGCACTCCACTTCACCCACAGCCCGCCTCTTGTGTTTAGTACAGAGTGCCATGGCCAGAGAAATGGCCTCGTTGGAATTAGCCATTCAGTTGGCCCGTCAACGTCTGCAACCGTTTGAACAAAAATATGGCGTGACCTCCGCAGAGTTTCAAGCCCATTATACAGCGGAAGACTTATCGGGAGGAGACGAGGAGTATGTGCAGTGGGCAGGTGAATATCAACTCTGGCAAAAATTGGTAGAGAAGTTAACTCTCTTGAAAGGGATTTATTACCATGATTGAGGCTTATTTCACCGACCTCAAATGCCTTGTGGAGAAATACGCGGCCACCAGTTGGGTGTTGCAAACGCAACTGCAATTTGAGAGTCGTCGGGGTGGTCAAGGTTACGTGAGTGGCCAAATATTATTTGAGGATTTCTCCGAATTGCACTTTAAGGAGTACCTTAATGAGGAATGCGGGACGGTAGAGAAACTCATGTATAGCTATCATTATCAAACTCGTCATCACCAGTTGGGGTTCCGCTATGACAATGCCCGTCATCGTCCACCGTTGCCCAGTTTGGAACATAAACATACCGACTCGGGCGAAGTGGTGTCGTGTGGGGCACCAACGCTTTTGGAAGTGTTGCTGGAAGTGGCGACACGTTGGGAAAGTGTTCAAATGGACTCTTGATGAATCGACTGGAAGAGTTTTCATTGACTAATTTTTAACTGGATAGGAGAATTTAACTTTGGTCACCCCCCCACTAGGCTGACCCCCTAACCCCGGTCCTGACTGGCCTCTCGTGACTGACCCAGCCACCGACCGTTAGAATTAAGAATGTCTCAGTCACCTTAATTGATTTCAGGCTATGAGAAACTTGGAGAAACTGAATGACAACCTTGACAGTACAAGAAAAACTGACTCTCTTACCATCTCAGTTATTAACCGAATTAGAGGATTATATTGATTTCCTGTTGCACAAATATCATCTCCGCGCCACCCCGGAACCGTTACCAACGAAGTTGTTTGGAATGTGTCGCGGTGATATTAAAATTCAAGGAGATATTATTAGCCCCTTGGAGGTGGAATGGGAAGTCCTTAAATTACCCACTGGGTTATCTGAACAACACTATGAAATATCGTGTATTAATTCAACAAGATGAAGATGGCGTGTTTGTCGCCGAAGTACCAGCCTTACCAGGTTGCTTGTCACAAGGCCACACCAGAACCGAAGCGTTACGCAACATTCAAGAGGCGATTGCGGTATACTTGGAAAGTCTCAGTGCCCATCAGGAACCTGTACCTTCTGCCATTGAGGAGGAAATCGTTGAAGTATGAGTCGGTTACCAAGAATGTCAGGACGCGACACCGTCAAACTACTGGCGAAAATTGGCTACTTGAAAGATAGACAAACTGGTAGTCATATCGTGTTACGACAACAAAACTACCCACATCGTCGTGTCGTTATCCCAGACCATCGAGAAATTGCTAAAGGGACTTTAAGGGCGATTATTCATCAAGTCGGCTTAACCGTAGAAGAGTTTGTGGCACTCTATCAAGGTTAGACAAACTCAGAGGAATCAGAACCACCGAACTGAGGAATCCAAAACGTCGCTTGGTATTTGTCTTATCATGGATTAATCTAACAGGAGAACCTAAATTTGGTCACCCCCCACTAGGCTGACCCCCTACCCCCGGTCCTGACTGACCTCTCGTGACTGACCCAGCCACCGACCGTTAGAATTAAGAATGTCTCAGTCACCTTTTGGAGGTGGAATGGGAAGTCCTCAAATGATGGCCTCAATTATCCAATAGGAAAATAATTATGCAACAATATTCACTGTTGTCCCTCACTACCGAACTTGACCTCCTGTTTCAGAGACTCCAGCAACTTCAGGTGGTCGAATTGGTGAGGCATGGAGAACCCGTCGGGATTCTGTTATCCACACCAGAGTATCAACGGTTACAGACACGGAGAAGGTCGCCGGCGAAGGCGTTGCAACTCTTTCGTGCCTCTGCTGACTGGGAAGCGTTACAAGATTTCGATACCGAGATATTTTCAAGAGAACGTCATCTCGATAAAGGACGAGAGGTGGTGCTGTGACGTTACGATATTTACTGGATACGAACACTTTATCGGAGTGTGTCGTAAGAAGTGTCAATAAGTTGAACTAAATCAACAAGTTAGACACGAAAGATAGAGAGAAATGGGGTGTGATTCCCCTCCCACTGATGAGATGTGGGATGCTAACCTTCAGACTCCTAAACTGCAATAACGGTATTAGGATGTATAGCGAAGAGAAAAAAGGGATAGGCGGAATTAGGAAACTCTGTTTAAAACCGCCACCTGAGCAGAGACTGACATGATTAGCGAAAGCAAAGTAATACATGAAGCCCCT
>JAABRD010000051.1 GCA_011391085.1 Thiotrichaceae bacterium
GTTGGATAAGCTTTCATAAAAAATTCCTCTCAAATTAAAGTTAACATTTAAGTTATTTTATCTTAGAAGTTGATAGTTAATCAAGTGAGAAATGCTATATACTTTGCCAAACAGTGAGGAGGTTAACACCCCCTTGGTTTGGGAAGATGGTGAGACTGATTCTCGAACTGTCTTCATCCCTTTTATTCACCGTAGTATCGTCCTGGGCAATAGAAAGAGGGTCACTGGAAATTTGACAGTCACTCTCAGCAATCCAACGGGCGGTGCGACGTTGGCTATTGATAAACAAACCGTCACTATTCTTAAAGACGACTTTCATCCTGGGATGGTTCAATTCAGCACTCCCTCTATAGAAGTCAATGACGACAGTGGCACTGCCACGTTGCAGGTGAAGCGGATGGCTGGCATAGATGGTGACGTGTCAGTCAATTGGGTGGCCCGCAGTAATGGACAACAGATTAACCAAGGTACCCTCACCTGGGTTTCTGGCAATAGTGCGGACCATGAGATTTTGTTGCCCATCTCAGATGTGCAGGGTGACCAAGTCATTCAAGTCATGTTAGAGGCACCTACGGGCGCTGCCCAGTTAGGGGAACCGAAGGAGGCCAACGTCACGGTTAAGGATATGGGCTTTGTTCCTCCCATAGTACCCGCTGGCACCCTACAATTTGCGTCAGCCAATTTGGAGAGACAAGAAGGTGAAGCACCCTTGATTATCGATGTTACTCGTACCAATGGCACGGTTGGAGAAGTGCGAGTGGAGTATTGTGTCATCGAAGACACCGGCACAGCCCAGTTCAACCAAGACTTCCGCTTGGATTCGGAAGGAACTTGTTCAACACTGACTTGGTTAGATGGCGATGGAATGTCCAAACCGATTGCCCTGGTGGCCTACAATGAAGGTGAATTGGAAGGGGATGAAACCGTGACGTTGCAACTTCTAAATGCCACGGATGGGGCTAATCTGGGGGTGATGGACAAGGTGACGGTGACGATTAAGGATGGTAAGGGTGATGATGTGTGTGTGAACCCCAAAATACAATTTGGTTCCCCCACCGTCCCCAATGCCCGTGAAGACGTTGGACTGGTAACCTTTACCGCAATTCGAACGGAGTGCGACAAAGGGGAAGTTTCGGTGAATTACGAAATCTCTTCCGATAGCACGGCTACCCCTGATCTTGATTACACAGGCGCCACGACAGGTACCCTAAGTTGGCCTCATGGAGATAGCCAACCCAAAAACGTTACGCTAACCATCGTAAATGATACCTTGTCAGAATCTGACGAGGAAATTAAATTACGCTTGACGGGCGCGAATGTGGGAGAACCGCAAATGGTGAGTTTGGTGGTGGTGGATGACGATCAACCATCAACACCAACGACAACACCAACGACAACACCAACGACAACACCAACGACAACATCACTTGTCACACCTCCCCCAGAGGTTATTGTGGTCTATCCCGCCTTTGTACAATTCTCTCAACCAGAATACCGTGTTGTTGAAGGAGAAGCGGAGTTTATTGACATTCTGGTCACTCGGCGGGGCGATTCTCAAGTAGAAGCCGCGGTAAATTGCAACAGTGATGACCAACTTCAAAGACATTTGCAATGGTCAATCAATGACCCAGAACCAGAAGAGAACTGCCAACGGGTAGAAATTGAAGACGACAACGTTATCACCGGTGATCGTGAAATCACTTTTTCACTTTCCAATCCTTATCACACGACCCAAATTGGTGAACCTGCCACGGCGAAGTTAATCATTGAAGAAGATGATAAACCTTGCACACCGCACTTTACCACCGACGACGTGACCGTGACCGAAGCGGATAAAGAAATCGTGTTGACGGTAGAGTGTACTGGCGGCGCCGATGGAATCGAAGTGACCACCGACTATCAGACTGAATCAGGCACGGCCATTGAAGGCGAGGACTATCAAGCCTCTCAGGGAACGTTAACCTTTACTCAAGACCATACGTCTGAAACCGTGCGAATCCCTTTGGTCAACGACAGCTTCCATGAAATGGAGGAACAACTGGTGGTGACCTTATCTCCAGGTAACGCACCAGTCCGAGTGACCCTCACCGACGACGATGTGGCATTACCCAACTTGGGATGTCTGGCAACGGATAAGAACGGCACTTTGCTTGAATTGGAAGTGACTTGTGAAGGTGGCATTGCGGTAGAGGATAGAGAGTTCACCGACAACACCATTCTCACCCTTGACCAACCCGTCAACGTCACAGGGCAAATGAGGGTTGCCCCTGAACATATTGGCAAACCTGCCGATAAACTGTTATTTGCAGGTTACCGTGGACAAGTTAATGACCCCGAACTATTCTTTATGATGAATGCGGAACACACCGTTTTACTGTGGTCTGGTGATCTTCCAGAACTGGTTGCCTGGCAACCGGCCCAACCTTTAGAGGAAACCCTGTCGATGCCGCTGTATCAAGGTCAATTCATCTTACCAGGACGGTTAACGGTGTTCTTTGGCTATCGGTTAGAAGATGGCACCGTGGTGCAAAATAAGCGGCCGATAGAAGTGCAGATTGACGAGTAAGCAATCATTCAGGCGTTCAAAGCTACGCTTTGGACTCCTGGGTTGAGATTGATTCCTGAATTGACATTGGATTCCTGGACTGATATAGTAATATGGTGATGTTGCAGAGGTAATGGTTATGGGTTTTGGAGTACGGAATTAATTCCGCTTGAAACGGAATAAATTCCGTACTCCAACGGAATTAATTCCGTACTCCAACGGAATAAATTCCGTACTCCAAAACCCATAACCATTACCTTTGCAACACTACCGGCACTTGACACAGAGGTAAATCAATATGACATTCACTCCAGAACAAATTGAAGAAGAAGCCCTGAAGTTACCGATGGGGGCACGGGCAATATTGGCCCAGAACTTGTTATTAAGTGTTGGACGAGAACGTTTGAAGCATGAAGAGGCGTTTCGTCAACAGTTAAGTCCCTGGGCGCGGGGTCTGTTGGGGATTGCTAAACCAGAACAGCCATTAAGTGATGAAGACATCCGATGCGATTATGAGGCATATCTGGAGAGGAAATATGTATGACGCGAGTGTTGTATGACACCAATGTGGTGTTAGATGCGTTAATGCAACGAGAACCCTTCTATTCCACATCAACCGCCGCAATGGATGTGGAGAATTATGGTGGCAAGATAGAGGGTTATATCGCAGGACATGCCGTGACCACGGTGGATTATGTCCTGCGCAAACAGGTCGGGGCCGCCAGAAGTCGAACCGCAATTGCCCAATTGTTAGAAAAATTCAAGGTAGCCACAGTTAGCGATGCAACCATTCGGCAAGCGTTGCAAAGTCCATTGAGAGATTTTGAGGATGCCGTATGTCATGCGATAGCTTTAGAAACGGGGATTTCGGTCATCGTCACTCGTGATATACAAGATTTTATCCAAGGTACGATTACCGTGATGTTGCCAGAGGTGTTTTGTCAGAGTTTGTTGACACAAGGGGGGTTAGAGGGTGATGACGGTAATCTGTAGGGTGGGCAAGTGTTTGTTTGCCCACCTTCTGATTTAGACAACCTGATATTAAGAGGTAATATAGTTATGCAATACCTAGAGAGAATCACAATCCATTCCGAGATTTGTCACGGCAAACCTTGTATTCGAGGTATGAGATGGCCAGTGGAGGTCATTTTAGATTTGTTAAGCACCGGTATGTCAGTTAACGAGATTTTGGAAGATCACCCGGAACTGGCTAGGGAAGACATTTGGGCTAGTTTGAATTATGCCAGGCTATTGATGTCTGGGGTTGCTATGGAGTTTAAAAAAGCCGCATGAAGATGTTGTGTGATGTTCATATTTCTTACAAATTGGTTCACTTTTTAAGAAGCCAGGGAATTGAAGCAGTTCACGTCAATCGGATTTTGGCTAAGTGGTACACGAAAGACAGCGATATTTGTCAATATGCCGATGAAAATGATTATGTCGTGATCACTAAGGATGTGGATTTCAGAAATAGCCATTTTGTTAAGGGTAGCCCCCGAAAATTGTTAAGAGTGAATTTGGGCAATATTTCCAACCAGGAACTGATTCAGATAATTAGCGATAGCCTCAAGGTGTTGGAAGAGAACTTTGCCGTAGGAAAATGTTACGTGGAAATCAATCGACACCAAGTCATGTTGGTGAAAGATACCCTGGCGGATGACCAGTCATCCAAAGACATGCTTTGATTTTGATAAAGTACAGAGGTAAATATTATGGCAATCCAAAAATACCCACTCACGGTTTTACTCGTCTTATCCACCCCCATGACCTATGCGCAAGTGGTGTTAGATGGCACACTTGGCAAAGCGGGTGAATTAACAGGTCCAAATTTTGCGATTTCGGCGGACTTAGGTCAGCAATACGGTGGTAATTTGTTTCATAGTTTTCAAACATTCAATGTGCAGACCGGTGAAACAGCCACGTTTTCTGGACCTGAGTCGGTGGAGAATGTGATTAGTCGGGTGACAGGGGGACAGGCTTCGTTTTTAAATGGGAAGTTACAGTTGACCATTCCCAATGCCGATTTCTACCTTCTCAATCCGGCTGGTGTGATGTTTGGATCAGATGCGAAGTTAGATATGTCAGGGTCGTTTCATGTTAGCACAGCCAATTATTTACGGCTGGGTGAGAATGGACGATTTGATGTGTCAGAACCAGCGAAGAGTGTGTTGACGGTGGCACCGCTAGAGGCATTTGGTTTTGTGACCGAATCGCCGGGGAAGATTGAAAGTGACAAAAGTTTGTTGGAGGTATCAAGAGAAAAAACGTTGTCGTGGGTTGGTGGAGATTTGATTATTCGAAATGGTCATTTGGCCGTTGGAAAAGGGGAGAAGGCTGATGGAACACCGGAGTGGTCGCAACGTGGGCAGGGGAGGATTAATTTGGTGAGTGTGGCCGGACAGGGAGAAGTACCTGTGATTCCAGAAGCGTTGTCAGAGGGTAAATTGGGTCATATCACCATCACAGATGACACGGTGGGCAAAGCGAATCTGAATAGGACGGTGGGTAATGTCGATGCCAGTGGTTTCGGCGGTGGTAAGATTTATATTCGGGGTGGCCAGATTACGTTGGATAATGGCTATGTCTTTGCCGATACCTGGGGGAATCAGCCAGGTCAAGGGATTTGGGTCAAAGCCCAAGAGGAATTGGCAATGCGCAATGGGGCTAGAATTACGACAGAAACGCCAGGAAAGGCAAAGGATGATAATACCGGGAATGCGGGGGCGATTCAGGTCCAGGCGAGGCAACTGAAACTGAGTGACGGTTCGCAAATTGTGAGTAACAGCAATACTGCTGGGACGGCAGGAGATGTGACCGTGACGGCGGACGAAAGTATAGACGTCCGTGGTCAAATTGTCCTTGACAAGATCTATGACAGTGGGATTCAGTCCCGTTCTTGGCAGGCAGGTCCCGGTGGACAGGTGAATGTGTCAGCCCCGTCGATAACCTTGAGTGATGGTGGTGTGATTTTGACCACCACGAACGGCGAAGGCAACGCCGGCAATGTCACTGTAAAGACAGATAAGTTAGTGTTGGAGTCGGGAGGACATGTTAGTGTCAGTGCAGGTGATAAAGATTCCAGGTCAAATGGAAAAGGCTATGCTGGAAGCATTACCATCACGGCCACTCAAAGCGTATCAATCAGTGGTCGCCCCACTCAAGATAATCCCAGCGGTTTACGTAGCAATGTGTTCACGGCGGGGAAGGGAGGTCAGATTACGGTGAATACTCCAATCTTAACGGTGCAAGATGGCGGGAGTATTGAATCTGGTACGAAATGGCGTGGGGATGGTGGACACATTATTTTGAACACGTCACAATTGACGGTGCAACGCGATGGGGTGATAAGTTCTGCCAGCCTGTCTGCTAAAAATACATTGTCCATCTGTCGTTCTCAAACGCTGTCATGTGGTAGGGCTGGAGATATTGAAGTCGATACGGACTTTTTGACCTTACAACAAGGTCAGATAACTACTGAAGCCTTGCATTCGGGAGGAGGAAATATTACTCTTGAGGTTAGGGAACGTTTTTATTCTCATCACGGCCTTCTCGATGCAAAGGCGTGGGGTGATAAAAGTGAAGACCATGGAGGAGATTTGACCATTGGGCAACCGACTCTGTTTATTTTGGGCAAACACAGTACATTGAATGCAAACGCCAATCAAGGTCACGGTGGGAATATCAGGGTGATTGCTGACCTATACATTAAATCGGCAGACGAGGTAATGATTACGGCTACTTCAGTGGCAAATTTACCCGGCGAAATTTCCATCGATGCCACTCCAGAGGACTTCTTGTCAACCTTCATCACGTTGCCCAAACGTTATTCGACGCCGACAAAGTTTGTGAGTCTGTCTTGTGCTAGGAAGAGGAAAAACCAGAATACGTTTAAAGTGATTCTGCAAGAGATGTTACGGCCTGTGCCATCGGATTTGCGGTTTTTTTCGCCGGTGGAATATTGAGGTTGTACGGACAAGTGGAGTAGAACCTAAAGCCTCAAGGAAAACGCCAGTGGAGTGGAGGCTTTAGCCGGCTGGCGGTAGGCACACTTCAGGTCTCAAGAATGGGGGGGCGCCTCCCTCCGCCGGCTAAAGCCTCTACTCCGCCGGCTAAAGCCTCTACTCCGCCGGCTAAAGCCTCTAGTCCGCCGGTGCTTTTTTCATACTCCAGTGTCATAGTACAAATTGCTGGGAATGAGGGTCGCCAACAATTATTTATATCGTTCCACCAATTCACAAATTTCCCGTTCATTAAATTCTTTGGCCAGTTGCCGAATTTTTTTCACAAAGGGAATTAATTGGGGGTTATCTTGTTCCAGTTGGTGAGTATAGTCGAGGATGCCGGCAATGTCACCCATCATGGCTAAATCAAATAGAACGGCAGATTGTTCAGGGGCCGGGCCAATGAATTGCGTGTCTTCCGCTACGATAGTGTCACCCAATGCCTCGTCAGCGGTTGCGGTGAGGGTTGCAGATTCATAAATCCAAGTCAAACCTAAATACTGTTGTAACAATTCCAACAAGAGGTCAACTCGAATGGGTTTGGGGAGAAACGCATTGCAACCGGCTTCCAAACTTTGTTGTTGGTCAAGATCAAAGACGCTGGCAGAGGCGGCGATAATCGGTAAATTTTTAAATTGTGGTAACTTGCGAATCCGCCGGGCCGCTTCAAAGCCGTCCATGACTGGCATCACCAAGTCAGTTAAAATTAAATCAGGTGGATTGTGTTGGACTTGTTCGAGACATTCTTGACCATGATTTGCTTCGCGGACTTCAAAACCGAGTGGAGTGAGGAGGTTCACCAGAACCGAACGATTTTCCCATTTGTCGTCTACCACTAAAATGGAAATTTTGCGGTCGTGCTGGGGAGAAATTTGAAAACCGGTGATGATAGGTTGTTCTTGATGTTTGGATTTCACCACGGTTGATTCTGGCAGTTCTATCACAAACCAAAAGGTGCTACCATGTTCCAAGGTGCTTTCGACATGCAGTTCAGCGCCCATCATCTGAACTAATTTTTGGGTGATGGACAACCCTAAACCGGTACCTTCTGCACGATAGTTGGCGTCTCCCACTTGTTGAAAGGGCAAAAAGATTTTCTCCAGGTCTTCTGCCGCAATGCCTATACCGGTGTCTTCTACTTGAAAACGAATGTGACCCTGGTGATAACCGACCTTTAAAGTGACGCCACCTTGTTTGGTAAATTTGACAGCATTGCCGATTATGTTGATAAGAACTTGCCGAAGTCTTTTTTCATCGCCCCGGACGCCTTTAGGTAAAGGTGACAGGGGTTCATAATTGAAGGCAATCTCTTTTTGTTGGGCCCGCATTTTGAACAAATCCGTGATACCTTGCAGAAAGTCGCCAAAGTGAAAATCCACGGGGTAGAGTTCGACGCGCCCAGCTTCAATTTTGGAGAGGTCTAAAATGTCGTTGATCAAGGTTAGCAGGTAGTCCCCGCTACGTTCAATGATACGAATCCCGTCCTGTTGTTTTTCGGTTAACGTTTTATCTCGATTTAAGATTTGGGCGTAACCCAGGATGCCATTGAGAGGGGTACGCAATTCGTGACTCATGTTGGCTAAAAAACTGCTTTTGGCGCGATTGGCAATTTCGGCAGCTTCTTTGGCTTGCAGAAGGGCAGCTTCGGCTTCTTTTTGGGTGGTGATGTCTTCAAAAGTGACTAAAATGCCGATTACTTCACCGTCGACATCATGTAATGGGATTCTACTAATATCCAACCATATTGAAGAATTGTTTTGATCTGGGAGGATTTCGATGGCATGATATTCTGGCTGATCATTTTCAATGATGCGTTGGTTCTGGAGGTAAAATTTTTGTAAGTTAGTTTCTTTCCAGGGTAACTCCACATCCGTTTTTCCGATAATCTGAAGGGTATTGTCAACCCCTGCCAAGAGGGCAAAGCGACGATTGCAACCCAAATAGGTGTTGTGGAGGTCCTTCCAGAAAATATATTGGGGAATGCTGTCTATGATAAGACGTAGTAATTCTTCCCGGTTGCGCAGTCTTCCTTCCACTTGTTGACGTTGGCCCATTTCGGTCTGTAACTGAGTATTGAAACGCCGGGCAATGGTCAAAGAACCGGTGAGTACAGCCAGCAAAATGCTAATGAAGAGACCACCTAATAAAATCATGTCGGGAATTTGTTTGCGAGTGGCTGAATCAAACTTGGGGAGGGTTTGAAAATGTATGGTCCAGGGGTGTTCGCCGATGTTAAGGAGGATATCTTTGGTAAATTGGGGCTTATAATAGTCGCCGGGTTTGTCATTGTTGGCGGGGTCGTCATACAGTAGATTGTCTTTGTGGATAACCGTACCATCGTAAATTTGGAAGTCCACGTCTAATTGTACCTTGTCACCAAAAATGCTGTGCATCACGGTGTCCACAAAAAATCCGTTGGAGACTAAACCAATGAGGGCCGCCCGTCGGTCTGCCACCGTTCGCAGTGATACACCAGGACGATAGATGGGGAGATACATGATAAACCCTGGTTTGGTATCAGTGGGATGTTCGCCCACCAAAATCACTTTACCTGTGATGGTGGCCTTTCCTGTGTCACGGGCCTGTTCTGCGGCGTCCCTTCGCACGGGGTCAGCGTAAGCATCTAAACCGAGTGAGTGAGAGTATGAAGGGGTCCAGGGTTCCAAATAGAGTAATGGCATGTATTCGTCACGTTCGGTGGTGGAGTGAATGGTGTAGTCTGGAAAACCTTCCGCCCGTAGTTGTTCAATATGAGAGAATTTTTCAGAAGCTAAGATACGTTGGCTAAACCCTATCGCTTTAATGCCTGGAAAATACTCGTCGGTATGTAGATTACTAACGTATTCGTGCCAATCTTGACGGGTCACCGTCGGTAATGTAGCAAAGAGAGATTGGCCACCACGGAGGAGGTGTTCATAAGCAATCATGCGCTGTTGAATGGTAAACTTGAGGCGTTCGACGCGCAATTCAAATTGTTCGTAGTTAACATCGGTGACATTAGTTTTGAGGGTTTGCCAACTCCATAAAGTGAATGTCAGTGAGAGGAGGAGGACGATAAAGGGAATGTGGATGGTAGTATTGCGCATAATATCAAAATGGTGGAAAATGGGGTAGTGATGCAATGTGGGTGATAGACACTTCTCCCCTCCCCCTACGGGCGTGGGAAGAACAGCGGTACCCGTGGTTTTCACCCCTCTCCCCCTGGGAGAGGGGCCGGGGGTGAGGGTAAACATATCACCCAGATTGCATCACTACCGAAAATGGGGAATGAAGAATAATGCAGAATGGATACCGGAGTGGAGGCTTTAGCCGGTGGCCATGGTACGTCACCGGCTAAAGCCTCTAGTCCGGTGCCTCCTAAAGCCTCTAGTCCGGTGCCTCCTAAAGCCTCTAGTCCAGTGCTTCTTTGATTCTCCATGTTTATCTAATTATCCTTGATCAAGCGTTAATTGTCAAGCCCATATTACCCAGAAATCCAAAGCGTAGCTTTGTCTGTGGCAAAGCCACGCTTTGGACTCCTGAATCAGGCTGCGCTTTGGGCTACTTAATCATGTTACGCTTTGAAGTCCTGAACTGGTGTGAAGTGTTTTCGAAAGACGCCTACGGTTGTCTGCTTCATAACGACGGTCTGCGGGTGGGTGCCACAAGTGAAAAACGGGGACGGCAAAACGTCCTTCTTTACGTTGGATACCTTGGTGGAGGAGGCGCACGACTAAGTCTGCGTCTTCATGGCCCCAACCTTGGAATTGTTCGTTAAAACCGTGAATTTTCAGAAAATCTTCTTTCCAGATGGCTAAATTACAAGTTTTCGCGCCTTGCCAGCGTTGTGAATATTTTTTTCTAAAAAAGTGGTTCTGGAAGCGAAGGAGGGGAAAGAGACGATTGATGTCGCGGCGGAGGTAAGGAAGCAACCATTGAGTGGTGGACCACGTCCATATGGGAAGTTGATGGCGAAGAACGTGGTCTGTAAAAGTTTGGCTGAGGAGAATGCGATTGCCTGCAACAAACCAGCCCAATTCAGCTAATTGATGATGTTGGGCGATGAAATCAGGTTGCGGAATGCAGTCACCATCTAAGAAAATGAGATAGTTACCATGACTGTGGGCGATAGCTAAATTGCGAATGCGGGCCGCACGGAAGCCTTGGTCTGGTTGCCAAACATGATGAATTGGGTAGGGTAACGTGGGTTGTCTCTGTTTGATGAAATCAGCGGTGTCAGAAGTGGAACCGTCATCGGCGATGATAACTTCAAAGGGTAGTTGAGTTTGAGCATCTAGCGCACGCAAAACGAGGGCGAGGGTGTCGGGGCGGTTATAGGTCGTGATAATAAGGCTACTGTTGAGATTGCGCATGTTCTTGTAGATACATGAGTTTTAGGTAACGGTAATAGGTGCCTTCGGCGTTGGAAACGGCTAAGAGGAAACCTTCGCGGCCATCTAAAAATCCGCGTCTAATCAGGTATGTTCGCAGAAATGCCCAAAGACCGTGGAGAATGGCTTTAGTAAGGCTACTGGTGTGACCTTTGGCATGTAACATCTGGGCACTGGCAGAGGAGTAGTGGTTAACTTTTTCCAGAACTTCTTCTAGGGAGTTGAACGAGTAATGGAGGAGTGGATTTGTTAACGTACCTATCTGACCTTGGGAGATTTGGACTTGTTCATGGACCAGGTCGTCACTAAAACGTCCACAGTTGCGTCGAAATAGGCGGATAACGTAGTCAGGTTGCCAGCCGCTGTGTTTTATCCAGCGTCCACAGTAGCGGGAGAGGCGGGGGAGACGAAAAGCGGTGTAAGTATTTTGTTGAATGGCTTGTTGAATTTCTTCGCGTAACGCGGGCGTGATTCGTTCATCGGCATCTATCGAGAGAATCCAATCGCCGTGGGCGCAACTTAACGCCCGATTTTTTTGGCGTCCAAAGCCAGGCCAGTCTGAAGAGGTAAAAATTTGGGTGGTAAAGGGGCCACAAAGTTCTCTCGTGTTATCGGTGCTACCGGCGTCAAGGACGATAATTTCGTCGGCAAAGGTGACGGTGGAGAGGCAGTCGGTGATGTGGGCAGCGGCGTTTTTGGTGATGATGAGGATGGATAGCATATTAATTTCGCCAGGGGTTCAAATCGCCAGAAGTTCAAAGCGTAGCTTTGAACTTCTGGCGATGCCAGAAATCCTAGAAATCTATTGAATCAATTTCAATTGCCGACACTGCAATTCTGTGACACGGGCTAATCTCAAGTCGTTGGTAAGAAGTTCTGCCTTTAAAACCAAAGCGGTTGCGGCAATAATTGCGTCAGGCAATTTGAGGTGATACTGACGACGCAGAGGTATAGCGAGTTGTTTCACTTCGGGTAATAATTCCACAATAGTTAAATCTGCTAAACATTTCTGAATTTGTTGTTCCTCCTGAATACTTACCGCAGGATAAGACAATAACTCAATTTCAGTAATAACCGACACAAAATATTCTCCTTCTGGTAGCGGTTCGTTCAACTTTCCACCTAGAAGGTACAAAACGATATTAGTATCTAGCAACTTGTTCAAGACCATTCTCCACGAATACGTTGTTGGAACACAAGGGGTTCTTCCGTTAATTGAATTACCCCTGTGTGCTTTGCTAGTTTGTTACGTGGGGATAGAGTTTGGTCTTGTAAATTGAGTAACTGTTCAATTTTCAACCAATCATAGTAATTAATTTGGATGGCAACGGGTTGCATGTTGGCATTTGCTACTATTCTTTTTTCAACTGGCATCATAAAAAAGTGTCTCTTTTATTTCATTTCAAATTCTGCCCATAGAGGTTCGAGGTTTAAGAAACCTCCTCGACGAATTTAGGAATTTAAGGTAGAAAAATCCGTCCTCTTCCCCGGTAATTGTCCAAGTTTTCAAGTATTTCCAACAGTTTGTCTAAACACATTTCTTGATAATAACGGTCTTGTGTTATCAAATCTGTCTGAGTGATGGATAACACAGGTAAAGAGGTTGGTGTATTTTCGTGGCGTATGGTTTGTTCCAACAGGTCGCCTGGGGCTAGGCAACGATTGCCGGTGAACAATATCATTTGGTGGAGTTGGGCAAATCGCCACACGGTTTGGTCATCGCTGTATTCTGGCAGGCCGACTTCAACCATGGCTTTTAATTCTAAGGGGAAAAAGGTTTGCCAGCCTTCGTAGGCGAACATGCCCCATAAAATGGAAACAGGGCCTTCTAGGTTGCGGTCAATGAGAAATCTGATCAATTCAATTTTGCCTTCGTTCGAGTTGTCGTTTGCGTAAGGTAGTCCAAAATTCGGTACGGCCTGTGGAGGAGGTACGGTGTCGTTCTTTCATAGACCGGTTTTGTTCTCTCCAATATTGTTGCTTGGTTTCGGTATATTCTAAGACTTGTCTATATTCGGCTTCCACTTCCCAACGTTGCTGGTCAATATATTCCATGATGTCGGCTATTTGGGTGTCATTGAGTCTAAACCATTGTTGAATACGGGCCGGGGACCATTGTTGTTTAAGGTAATCGAGGATGTCATAGAGGGTTAAACGAGTTCCCGCAATGGTGAGTCCTTTGTCAGTTCTAAACACGGTAGGGAGTTCTGTCGAAAGTTCCGTTTTCTCCAACGGAGTGACAGGTAGATTTTCAATGACAGGGGTGGACGTAGTATCAGTATAAGGTAGAACGTCTGCCACGGAGTGGGCGGTGGCGAGGCGTTCTACACAATCCAATAAAGTGTCACTGTCTAGGTGGTAAATGGTGGTCCGGGTGAACTCATCTAACGTGCCAAATTTTCTTTCTAAGGAACGGATAAGCAACCTGGCTTCACCTTGGATTTGCCAATGTTCAGTGTCAGGAATAGAAGTTGTTTCTTCTAACATGTGTGGATTTCAGTGAGTTGAAATGTTCAGTGCTGAGGAGAAAGCTAAGTAGTGAAGCAGAAATTTTCTGGTATAATGACGCCCTTACCCTCACCCAGAGGGAGAGGGGCCGGGGGTGAGGGCGACGATTGAAAATACGGCAAAATTTCTGCTTCGGTACTTAGGTAGTGATGCAATGTGGGTGATATGTCTCCCCTCTCCCTCTGGGAGAGGGGCCGGGGGTGAGGGTAACTTGAATATCACCCACATTGCATCACTACCGGTACTTATTACGATTTCCGCGAGAACGCAATTTCCGCTTACGCGCAATAAGAATTATTGCGCCGACACTACGCGGTCGCACAGCGCAATAATTCTTATTGCGCGTAAGCGGATATGTATGAATTTATGGAAATTCTATCCTATTTCAGCATCATCAATATGATCGCCTAGTAACGGTTGATAAGTGGTTTAAACTTTCAACTCGTCTGGCTTTGGGCCGCGGCTCTGATGATTTACCCTGAGATGACGGTATACCTATGGATCAAGTTGGTCAGTCACAATCGCCTAGTTTATCTACGGCTCTTACCAGGAGAGGATGGAATACCTATGGATCCCGTGTCTGAATCTCTATCGCCTAAATATAATGAATAATGAGTATTCATAGTGACATGATTCACTGAAACAAGCGGCAGGGTGAATGGTAATCTAAACACGATAATCAGTCAACCATTTTTTCACAAGAATTTTTTTCTAGTTGAAAAATTTAATTGTTTGTCTGGCTTTTCCACAATTTAACCGTTTTATCGGCCCCGCCTGATGCCATCCATTGGCCATCTGGACTGGTGGCTAGAGAATACACTGCACCTTGATGTCCTGTCAAGGTTGTCAATAATTCCTGGTGGATCATGTCCCAAATCGTGATGGTGTTATCGTCATTGCCTACCGCTAACCATTGCCCCGTGGGATCATAAATAATTGTAAAAATGGCATGGTCATAATCTTGTAAGGTAAGTAATGATTTACCTTGTTGAACATCCCAAATTTTAAAAGATTTATCAAAACTGGCAGAAGCAAGGTATTGGCCATTGGGATGAAAAGCGATGGCAAAGATAGAATCTTGATGTTTTTCCAAACTTTTGAGTAATTTTCCACTACTCACCTCCCAAAGTTTGATAGTTTTATCAAAACTGCCCGTGGCCAGTTGTTGACCATCGGGGCTGAATGCCAAGGTCCAGATGGTATCTTGATGCCCATGTAAAGTATTAGCCAAATTACCATTGTCCATATCCCATAATTTGACGGTGTTTTCCCAATCACCAGAAGCCAGCAGGTGACCGTTGGGACTAAAGGCGACCACATTGACTTGACTGCCGGTCTCTTGTAAATTGCTAAACCATTGACCTGTCTTGACTTCCCAAAGTTTGATGGTTTTATCCCAACTGCCAGAAGCCAACCATTGTCCGTCAGGACTGAAGGCAATAGAGAATATCATATCTTGGTGGCCTGTCAAGGTGTGTAATAAATGGCCGGTTTTGATTTCCCAAAGTTTGATAGTCTTGTCGGCACTGGCAGAGGCCAGCCATTGACTATTAGGGCTAAAGGCGATACTCCATACAGGTGCCTCATGTCCTTGTAGAGTCAAGGGGGGGACCGCGGATAGCGGATAGCGGATAGCGGATAACGGGCAGTTGATATGTTGAGTTTTTACGCAGAACCATATCAACGTGATTATCAAGGTGCTAAGTGTTGCAATAAGGATGGATTTTTTAAACATAGTGGAGAGTGGAGAGTGAGAAGTAAATCAGGGTGGACTAGAGGCTTCAGCCGGAATTCGGGGCACATCGTCGGTTAACGCCATAAGTCCCGCACGTTATTCACTCCACTATCCACTATCCTGTGCCCGTTAATTCTTCCGCATGATAAGAAGAACGGACCATCGGTCCGCTGGCAATTCGTTTAAAACCCAGAGTGTATCCCCATTGCGCTAATTCGTCAAATTCCGCTGGGGTGACATAACGTTGCACAGGGAAATGATGACGACTGGGTTGTAAATATTGTCCCAAGGTTAACATTTCACAGTCATGTTCGCGTAAGTCCGTCATCACTTGTTGTATCTCGGTTATCTCTTCTCCCAATCCTAACATGATTCCCGATTTGGTGGGAATGTCCGGATGTTCTGCTTTAAACCGTTTTAACAGTTGCAAAGACCAATGATAATCAGCCCCTGGGCGAATTTGTTTATAAAGACGAGGGACGGTTTCCAAATTGTGATTAAACACCTCGGGGGACGTGTCCCGAAAGCATTCTAACGCAATTTCTAGCCGTCCGCGAAAGTCAGGAACTAAAATTTCGATGCGCGTGTGGGGAGACTTAGCACGTATCGCTTGAATACAAGCCACAAAATGTCCGGCCCCACCATCACGTAAGTCGTCCCGATCCACCGAAGTCATCACCACATAGTTTAACTGCATGGCCGCCACCGTTTCCGCCAAATTCAATGGTTCTTGGGCATCTAAGGGGTCAGGACGTCCGTGGGCCACGTCGCAAAAGGGACAACGACGGGTACAAAGGTTGCCCATAATCATAAAAGTGGCGGTGCCTCCTTCAAAACATTCGTTTAAATTGGGACAGGAGGCTTCTTCGCAAACAGTATGTAAATGGTGCGTGCGCAAAGTCATTTTAAGACGCTGAATAGCGGCACCCGTAGGTACTTTGGCACGAATCCAATTGGGTTTCCGTTGCATTTTGCTGGCATCGGGAACGATTTTAATTGGCAGACGTGCTACTTTGTCGGCACCGCGTTGAGGGTCAAAAGGAGTGTTCATATTTTTAAGTTAATAAATGAGACCAGGAGTCGGTAGTGATGCAATCTGGGTGAAATATCGTGCAGTTTCGCGAAGGTCTGGAACTCTGATTGAAATGATTAAATGAGGGCTATGAAAGGAGGCTACGATTAATCATAGTCCATCTGAAAATCATTCTAATCAGAGTTCAGACAGAGAACCCACATTGCATCACTACCCAGAAGTCCAAAGCGTAACTTTGTCAAAGCGATGTCTTGGACTCATGGAGTCTGGGTCTTGGTTATGGAGTTACAAATTCAGGTCCACTTAATTCATTTAGACATTTGTGATGAGGACGCTGATAGGGGTTTTTCAAGAACCGCCGGGCGATGGTGGAGGCGCATTCATCGCTGTCAACGGCGCCATGACCGACGCCAGGAAATTCAAAGAAGTAGCCATGACTAAAGCGTTTTGACACCTTTTTAGTCCACTGCGGCGGTGTGATTGGGTCATACGTTCCAGCTAAAAAGAGGGTGGGAATATCTGAAATGACTGGGGTACGAAATTCTTCACCAGCGTCTCCCACGTCCCACAAATGACAATACCAAGTGTCCCAAGCCTCTTTCACTAAGGATTTGACCCGTGGAAATTGGGCAACTCTGGCGGTAAATTCTTCTTTGGGCACTCGTGAATCACTGTCATGACATTCCACCGACCAATAGGTACCTTCACTAAATTGTGGGTCCAGAGAAATATAGACGTATTCTTCTATCATGGGGATGAGAAGTTCATAGTCCTCTTGTTGGGCCGCCGCCAGGGCCGCTGGTAGTTTACCTATATTATTGCTGTCATACAGCGCGAAAAAAACCACATCTGCCAAATTTTGGTCAGTCAATCCCACTTCTATGTCTTCTACAGAAATCCAATCAGTGACGGTCAGTTTTAAAGGATTCTTCCTAAATTGTGTTAGCCAGTTAAAGAAAGACTCTTCCAAATCTGGAAAGGCCGCCTGGCAATCTTCATCAGCTTGGCAACCTGTGAATAAAGTCTTGAAGGCATTCTCATAGAGGAAGGGTAGTTCTAACAATTCTTGAATCTCTGGTGGATAGACGGAATCTAAAATCACACTACGCAATTTTTCGGGATGGTCACGTATGACTGCCAATGCTAATCGAGTGCCGTAAGAAATGCCATAAAGGTTCCATTTTTTCGACCCTCCGATTAATTCCATGAGGTCTCTGACATCACGGCTACTGGCGGTGGTTGTATAGTTTGACAATTCGATGCCGGTGTCACGTAAACGGGTATAACATTGCTTGATCCGCGGTTTGGCGAGTGCAAACAGTTCATGTTGAGTCAACGCTTGGGATAACGTTTCACGTACCATAGCAATCAATTCCGGACATTTGAGTGACGGTTCACTTCGCCCCGTCCCGCGTTGGTCAAATAATACCAAATCGTGATGCCAATCTTGTTGTGCCACCCATTCCCACCAAGATTCCATATCCTGCGGGTCTAAACCGGTGGCATAGCCAGGTCCTCCAGAGAGATACAGAATAGGTGAAGGTTGACGAAAGAAGGGACGGCTTTTGATAACCACCACAGGCATTCGAAGTTCCGGAATTTGTTTATCAGCAGGATGAAATTGGGCACAGTGAACGGTTTTGAGAAGAGGAATATCAAACCAACAAGGGGTCCATTCCAACTTGGCGCCGTTACTCAAAGTTTTATTTGGAGGAGGTGAGTTATTTAGGTTCACGAACGCAAACGCGCCTGTGAAGAGAAGTGAGGTGAACAGAGTTAAGATGGCAAAAAATTTCATAAACTGTAATTTTTGTGATTTTTGTGATGTAAATGAAAGAAGGGATGAGGACTGAGTAATAAACAAGTATTCCGGACTAGAGGCTTTAGCCGGTGACCGTGCCACCGGCTAAAGCCTCCAGTCCGGAGTAGAGGCTTTAGCCGGAGACAATGCCCCTGCCACCGGCTAAAGCCTCCACTCCAGATGTTCTTCATTATTCCATTATCCATTCCAACGCATCCTTAGTAGAACCATACGTTTGAATATCCCCCAGTTGAATATCCAGGTGAATCAAACTTTTGGCAACATTTCTGGTAATACCTGTCAAATAGGCCCGTGACCCCATCAGACGGATGGCCCTGTTTAATTTTATCAATTGATTGGCAACGTCGTGATTCATGTCGGAAAGCGCACCGATGTCGATAATAACATGTTTAATCTCCTCCGTTTCAAGCTGTTCTAACACTTGGTCAATGATGGCTAGAACCCGTTGCGAATCCATGGTGCCCATGATAGACACCATTAAGATACCGCGTCCCACCACACTCAAGGGTGCTTCCCGTTCTTGCAATTCTCGAATGGTAGCTTCTTCTAGTTGCCGTTTCTTTCGCAAATATTCCAGCAGTACCCGAGACGTGATAGATTCAAAGAATGCGGTGAGGATTGCGACATTTTTGAAAGTGAACACGCCGCGTTTTTCCATCAACTGAAACAGCGGAAATTTGAGATGACAGGTGAACACGGAGTTCCGAAAATTATAAAATTTCTCCTCGCCAATACATTCTGATAATTTAACCATAAAGTTAAAGAGGGCGTGAGAAGAATCGGAATTGAACTCTAACTGGTCAGTGACACATTCTTCGAAAAAGGATAGAAAATCGGCATAATACCGGTGTTGAAGGTCCTGTTCAGAAGGGTCAAAAAGTTCAAGCCAGTGTTGTATCAGTTCTTTAGAGTCTTCCGTCAACAGAAGATGGAGGACGTGTTTAAAATCGGAATCAATCATGGTAGTAGGTGGTGGAGTCCAAAACATGTTTTGGACGCCGTTGTAGTGATAGTGGAGTCCAAAACATGTTTTGGACTCCGTTGTTGACTATAACAAATAACCAATCTCAAATTCAATCTTGGCAGGAATTTTCGCATGTTCAAAAATGACCATTCGTTCAAATTGAACCGCATATTTTTGTTCTATCGCAGTCATGGCTTTGTTCATTTTGGTTATGGCATAATCAGTGGCATAACCTAGATAGAGTAAATAAAATGAATCGGCTACCGTGCGAAACGCATACGTGCTATTTTCATGTAGTTCAATACTCCATTGTTCTCGCGTCAGTTGGGCTAATCGTAATCCAATGCCAACCAATAAATCATCACCGGCGGCTAGACCACGCATTTTATTGTAGTGGCGAAAATTCATGATGTCAATATGTACCAGCGTGGCAGGAATGTAAGTCAGAGAGGCTTTTTTTAATAATAATATCAACGCATCTCGATTGCCTAATCCAGTCACTTTATCTTGAAAAAAGAAAGCTTTACGTTTGTTATCCAGTTCTGGAAGAGAAAAGTTTTTCGGCGTGGCCGGGTTCTCCATTTGACTGAGGACTTGAAAACCGAGAACGGTAATCTCTTGGTTTAATTTGCCACGTTGGACCTCTTCCCACATAATTTTCTGAATGTCTGACAATGCCAACGGTTTGCGATACACTCGTTCACTATGCAGACTGTCAAACACATCGGCAACTGACAAAATTTTGGCACCTAACGGAATTTGGGCATCGGTCAGGCCATCAGGATAGCCTTTTCCACAGGGTTGTTCATGGTGATGGCGTACCATTGCCACAATGTCACTAAAATTGCCCATGTTGGCCACAATTTCTGCCGAAATAATCGAATGTAATTTGACAATTTCGTATTCTTCCGCGGTCAATTTTCCAGGTTTCAGTAACACGGCATCTGGTATCCCAATTTTACCCACATCGTGCAACAAACCGGCAAGATAAAGTCGGTTTGCTTGAGTCTCATCCAAGCCTAAAGATTTGCCTATCTTGCTGGCATACAGTGCCACTCTTCGGGAATGACCCTGCGTATAACTATCGCGTAATTCGATGACATTGACAAGAGAGTTAATTAAGGCTAAAGTGTTTTTATCTATCACAGGAATGTTTGGTATATTATAGTAATATTCCATCTCATTTATACCCCCCAGCCCCCCTGCACACGGGGGGAGTCATCCACGCCGCGGGGAAAGTTACCCCCCCTGCACACGGGGGGAGTCATCCACGCCGCGGGGGGAGTCATCCACGCCGCGGGGAAAGTCACCCCCCGCGTGCGGGGGGGCTGGGGGGGTACAAGAGAAAAGGAATACTACTATATAATCTCTGGAAACCAAATTGGAAGGCTTAAAGGTATGTCTAAAACTAGCAATAATTGCACCATCATGCCAGGCCAACCGGTTTAAGTACCTGTGCATAACGAATTTGGTATTTCGGGTAATATTTCAAGTAGGGTGGATTAAGCGTAGCGTATCCACCAATATTGAGAACGGCTGGTGGATACGCTACGCTTAATCCACCCTACAGAGGAACACTTATGAAATTTGATTGGCTAATTGTCGGTGCAGGCTTTACGGGCAGTGTGTTAGCAGAACGCATTGCCAGTCAACTGAAACAAACCGTATTAATCGTGGAACAGCGTCCTCACTTGGGAGGCAATGCGTATGATTATTATGACGATCATGGCGTCTTGGTTCATCAATATGGACCTCATATTTTTCATACCAATGCCCAATATGTTTGGGACTATCTGGCCCAATTTACGCAATGGCGCAGCTATTATCATCGCGTGTTAGCAGTGGTCAGTGGCAAACTCGTGCCCGTGCCGTTTAACCTCAATTCCCTGTATGCCCTCTTTCCGCCCCGGTATGCAGATAAACTGGCACAACAGTTGATTGAACACTATGGTTTTAACGTCAAAGTGCCCATTCTAAGGATTCGTGACACGGCCAGCAGTGACGATTTAAAACTGTTAGCCGAGTATATTTATGAACACGTCTTTCATCACTATACGGTCAAACAATGGGGGTTGAAACCCGAAGAACTGAGTCCTTCTGTCACGGCCCGAGTGCCCATTTACGTGAGTTACGATGACCGTTACTTTCAGGACACCTTTCAAGGGTTGCCCAAACAAGGTTACACGAGACTGTTTCAAAACTTGCTGAACCATCCTAACATCAAGGTGTTGTTAAATACGTCTTATCAAGAAGTGATGCAAGAGATTCCCTATCAACGACTCATTTTCACGGGTCAAATTGATGAGTTTTTCGAACATCTACATGGCGATTTACCTTATCGGAGTCTGCACTTCAAGTTTATTCATACCGAACAAGAACAGTTTCAAGCGGTGGGAACAGTGAATTATCCCAACGAATACACTTATACCCGCACCACGGAGTTTAAACATCTGACGGGCCAACGAGAGTATGGCAGCACTTACATAGAAGAGTACCCACAACCCTATCGTCGTGGCGAGAACCTGCCATACTATCCGATTCCCAGAGACGAATACCGGGCGTTGTACAAAAAATATGAGGCTGAAGCTGAAAAGTTGAAAGGCCGAGTCTTCTTTGCCGGCAGGTTAGCTGACTATCAATATTACAACATGGACCAAGCCGTGGCGCGGGCATTGAGTTTGTTTGAAAAGGAGATAGTGAGGAGTGGATAGTGGATAGTGGATAACGGATAGTGGATAACGGATAGTGAAGAATTGTTATGGTGGACTAGAGGCTTCAGCCGGATGACGTGCCACTCCCTCCGGCTGAAGCCTCTAGTCCACCTTGATTTGTTCACTATCCACTATCCACTATTTAGGAGAACCCTATGAAAGCCATTTTATTAACCGCCCCCGGCGGTATCGAAAATTTAAAAATGTCAGAGGTAGCCACCCCTACTCTCTCCAACCCACAACACTTACGAGTTCGCTTACATGCGGCTGGTATCAACCCCGTTGATTACAAAATGCGTAAGGTTGGCACGTTCTATCCAGACCAGTTACCTGCTATTTTAGGTTGTGATGGGGCAGGTGTGGTGGACGCGGTAGGCAGTGCTGTCACGGAGTTTAAAGCAGGCGATGAAGTCTTTTTCTTCAATGGTGGCATTGGCGGGAAAGACACTGGGAATTATGCCGAGTACACCACCGTCCATCAAAGCTATGTGGCCCGCAAACCGCCAACGTTGTCTATGGAAGAGGCTGCGGCCCTTCCTCTCGTTTGGATCACCGCCTGGGAAGGTCTGGTGGATCGGGCACAATTGCAACCCAATCAAACCGTCCTCATTCATGCCGGCGCCGGCGGCGTGGGTCACGTTGCCATCCAACTGGCTAAAACAATTGGGGCACGGGTCGCCGTCACCGTCAGCAGTTCCGAGAAAGCGGAGTTTGCCAAATCACTAGGTGCTGACCATTGTATCAACTACCAGCAAACCGATTTTGTGCAAGCTATTCTGGACTGGACTGGTGGACAAGGTGCAGATGTGGTATATGACACAGTTGGAGGCGAACTGGCCTGCCGTTCTATTCCTGCCACTCGTGTGTATGGCAAACTGGTCACCATTTTAGACCTCACCACCTGTAATGCGGATGCCTTCAAGTTAGCCAGAGTTCGCAATTTGAGTTTGATTCAAGAAGTGATGTTAACGCCCATGTACTTGGACTTGCATGAGTACCGCATAGGTCAACGTCGCATGTTAGAGGAAGCCACTCGGCTGATAGAAACTGGTAAATTGAAAGTGACCGTCAGCCACGTCTTCCCCTTCTCCCAATTTGCCGAAGCCCACCTTCATATCGAGGGAGGACATACGGTGGGGAAGATGGTGTTGAAGATAGTTGAATAGAGGTAAAAAACCGGAGTCCAAAACGTGTTTTGGACTCCCTGTTAATATCCATCATGCACTTTTTTCTGTTAAAGATGAGTAAAAATCAAGATGATACACCAACATTCTTTTACCGAAGGGTATCAAGCAGAAACATTTTTTCGAAAACTGGCTGAAAGTAACGGTTATACCATCTCTGTCGCCTCCTCTAATCAGAACATAAAAGAACACTGGGACTTAGAAATTCAAAAAGAGGGAGAACGTTATAAAGTGGATGTGAAAGCCGCGAAACGTAACCATAGACGAGATACAAATGTACAAAACCAATTTATTTGGGTGGAGTTTCGCAATGTCCGTGGCGAAGGCGGCTGGCTATATGGCAAAGCCGATCTGATTGCCTTTGAAATAGAGAACGAGTTTTGGTTAGTCAAGAGAACTTCTCTTGTTGACTTAGTAGATAAATTGGTCGACAAATCGCAATTAGCGACAAACGCCAGTGAGGCACTTTACCGAATTTACACCAGACATGGCCGTTACGATCAAATCTCGAAAATCCAGACCACGGATTTGAACCCGATTATTTGGCAGAAATGGACGAAACTATTCATGCCGAAGTAACATACTCATGAACAACATTAGAGAACGCATCAAATCTGCGCTGGAGTCCAAAATAGGTTTTGGACTCCTCAATACCTTAGGTTATCACAGTGACCGTACCGACCTCAACTTTGCCAATCTAGCCGACTTTCGCGAAGTGTTTCCTATCCAAACCGAGGAATTTGCCGCGGTGCCACAACTCTTGTTTCAACTCACCTGGGAAGACCTCTTTGCCTCCTCCGCAGGTCCAAAACCAGTTGATAACACCATTATGGAATCGTACCTGTTTTTTGCCATTCAGTTGAAACAGTCACACTACTCGCGCACCGCGTTGGCCAAAATGACTCGTGACCTCAATCGCTTTGCCAATCAGCCCGTGATGGTGATATTTACTTATGGCGAATCTCTCACCTTGTCGATTATCAACCGTCGTTTGCACCAGCGTGATGAAAGTCGTGATGTGTTAGAAAAAGTGACGTTGATTAAAGATATTTCGGTGACGAATCCCCATCGTGCCCATTTGGATATGTTAGCCAATTTATCTTATGACCGATTACGGGAAGACCGTCATATTGATAGCTTCGTCGCGTTACATGACGCCTGGCAACAGGTGTTAGACACTCGTCTCTTGAACAAACTGTTTTATCAAGAATTGGCCGTGTTGTTCACGCAATTGGTAGGTGGTGAACGGGGAACCGGCAAGAAGATGGTGAAGGACACGGGGAAGTTGAAATTACCTAGTGTCACCGACGAGAAGGTCCGCAAAGAATTTGCCGTGCGTCTCCTGGGACGCTTGTTGTTTTGCTGGTTTTTACAGAAGAAAACCTCCGCGTCTGGATTATCGTTGGTACCAAACACAATTTTGTCAGTGGTCTCGGTGACGACCTCAAGAGACCGCGATTTTTATCATGCGATATTGGAACCGTTATTTTTCGAAACCTTGAATAAACCTCAAGTCGACCGTCAACCTCCTTTTCAAACGGGTGACTGGGCTGCGATTCCGTTTCTCAACGGCGGCTTGTTTGAAGCGCATGTATATGATTTTTATGATAGCGGCCCACCAAAGACGGTCCTTGTTCCAGATGAATGGCTGACCGAGTTGTTAACCTGTTTCGAACGGTATCATTTCACCATTGAGGAGAATACGCCGATTGACGTGCAAGTGGCTATCGACCCCGAAATGTTAGGTCAGATTTTTGAGAATTTGTTAGCCGAAATCAACCCTGAAACAGGCGCGACGGCGCGGAAGGCGACGGGGAGTTATTACACGCCACGGGAAATCGTCGATTATATGGTCACCGAAAGTCTCAAGTATTTTCTGCATGGTCAAACCCAAATGAGTTTGGAGAAATTGGACTCGTTGCTATCGTATCAAACTAGCGAAGTGACCTTATCTATGGCTGAGAAGCAAGCCTTGTTGCCAGCCTTGGAACGCTTGAAAATTCTTGACCCCGCGTGTGGGTCAGGGGCGTTTTCGATGGGAATTTTGCAAAAGGTGATGTTGCTGTTACAACGGGTTGACCCGGATTGTCAGCAGTGGTTAACGAATCTCTTGGAACATATCCCAGACCGAACCACCCGCCGGGATTACACGCGCAAATTGGGCATCTTGCAGAAATGTATTTATGGCGTGGACATTCAACCCATTGCGGTGGAAATCAGTCGTTTGCGTTGCTTCTTATCCTTGATGGTGGAGGAGAATATTGTTGATTCCGAAGAGAATCGCGGGATTTTACCTTTGCCCAATTTAGCATTCAAGTTTGTGTGTGCCAATACCTTGTTAGGAATTTCGAAGTTGGACTGGCAATTGTATGAACCACAAGTGCGCCACGAAGTGACTTTATTGGGGTACTTGCGAGGAGAATATTTGAATAGTCAGGGCGCGGCCAAAATGGCATTGCAGAAGCAATTTAAGGAAGTGCAAAAATCGTTGTTAGATAAGGTATTGCAATGGGTTGGGAAAGATTCGGAAGTGTCGCAATTGGCGACTTGGAAACCGTTTGCGGATGAGAGTTGTGCCTGGTTTGATCCGATGTGGATGTTTGGGGTGACGGAAGGGTTTGGGGTGGTGTTGGGGAATCCGCCGTATGTGCGACAGGAAGCGATTAAGCATTTGAAGGCAGACTTAAAATCTTACCGCGTTTATACTGGCACTGCCGATTTATATACTTATTTCTATGAAGCCTCCTTTAACTTATTGAAATCGGGCGGAATTTTAGCGTTTATCACGTCCAATAAATGGATGCGAACCGCTTATGGGGAGAAGTTGCGGAACTTTCTCTTGACCGACACATCTTTGTTGCAATTGATTGATTTCAAAGGTAAGCAAGTGTTCGAGGCCACGGTAGATACGAATATTTTGTTATTTGCCAAGGGACCCGCGGGGGAGACACACACGTTGCAAACTGGCAGTGAGTTACCTCGTATCGAAACGCCTTTGAGGCTTATGCTACAAGCTAATTTGAATAAAAAGAGTTTCAATCTAGGTGGTGCCAAAGTACAAGCCTTGAAAGCGAAAATGGAAGCGCGAGGAGTGCCTTTGAAAGAGTGGGAAGTGAAAATCTATCGTGGCATTTTAACTGGTTTCAACGAAGCCTTTATTATTGACACGGCAACCAAGGAACAGCTTTGCGAACAAGACCCGCGCAGTGCAGAGATTCTGAAGCCGATTTTGCGGGGGCGGGATATTCAGCGGTATGAGTATCAATGGGCGGGGTTGTGGGTGATTGCTACCTTTCCTAGTTTGAAACTGAATATTGATGACTACCCAGCGGTGAGAAATTATTTGGTCAGTTTTGGCAAGCGGTTACATCAAACCGGCGAAAGTGGTTGTCGAAAAAAGACCGGGAATAAGTGGTTTGAAACTCAAGATCAAATTGCTTATTGGCAAGAGTTTGAGCGGGAGAAAGTGGTTTGGGCGGAAATGACAAATGGAAGTTGTTTTGCATGGAATGATACAGACATGTTGATAAATCAAACTGGTTATTTTATTCCAAATGCCAGTAAGTATCTATTATGCCTGCTTAATTCAAAGGTTATCTATGGTTATTTTAGCAACATCGCTACGGCCCTTGGAAAGGGTGCATTTCGTTGGATTAAACAATTTGTGGAACAAATCCCCATTCCCCAAATTCCCAAAACCGAACAACAACCGTTTATCACGCTAGTTGATAAAATCCTGGCAGCGAAAGCCTGTGGCGAGGAGACTGGCGAGTGGGAGAGACAGGTTGATGAACTGGTTTATCAGTTGTATGGGTTGACGGAGGAGGAAATTGCGGTGATTGAAGGGAATTAATTTAACCGGAGTCCAAAACATGTTTTGGACTCCATTGGGAACAAGTGGTAATACTTCTTATTTCTCCTTCGTCACTCCCTTCACTTCAAACCGCAACGAATCCGTTGGACACACATCCACACAAGCACCACATAACGTACAATCCGTTCCAATATCCACTCGCACATCCTTCGCCCGACTTTTTTTGACACATTCTAAAACATGTGGCACTTCACAAACCGTGCGACAGGCGCCTTCATGTTGACAGTCTTTTAAATGATAAGTCACTTGAACGGGGGAGAACGTGCCTATCATACCATAGGTCAACCCCATTGGGCAGACATAGCGACACCATGCCCGTCGGGAGTAGAAAATTTCTAAGAGGAGGAGACCGCCTACCCAGATAAGTCCCAAGCTAGGACCATAAATCAAGGCGCGACTGACTATGCCGACGGGATTGATGGTCATGAAAATCCCATAGCTAAATAGCCACGCGAGGAGGGCCAAGAGGATAAAAAACCAGGTGCGGATGCCGCGGTGAAACGGATGGTCAGTCACCCATTTTTTGGCAACCAATTGCACATGTAACTTCTCCCCCCATTCGGCTAACAGGTGATAGGGACACACCCACGCACAAAAACCTCGGCCACCCAAGATTGCCCAGAACAAGATGACCGTGACCGTTCCAATCGCCAAGTTGATAAATAATTCTCCAAAAGCTAAGACCACTTGCAAGGCCGAATAAGGGTCGGCCATGTGAAAACCTAAGACTCTGGAAGCAATCAGGGACCCTTCAAACAATTGCAAGTCTATCCAAAATGAGAGTGTGAATAGCAAGTTAGTGGCAATCAGAACTGCCCACCGGCGGTTGCGCCACCGTTTGGAATGTTGTCCTGCCAGTACCGCTTGATACTCTTGTTTAAGATGCGCTACATCCTTTTTTTGCCCCTGTTGCTGGGCATAAATGGCTTGTGCTTCCGCCGAAATCGACTCCGGTTTAGTCGGTTCTCGACCTAACATGACAATCAAGGATTCTAAATATTTTTTCATGCTGCTTTCTCCCACATTTTACGTTCATCAATCACAATCACCGTCGGTTCTACCGGACAGATCATTTCACAAGTCCCACAACCGACGCAGGCTTGCTGAATCACCGGTATTTTGGTCTTCCCAGTGGCGTCTATGGGTTGCAATGAAATAGCATTTTCAATCGGACATTGACGCACACACAAATCACAAAGTTCTAAGTTATAGGGATGGTCTCGAACCGGAATCGGTGTCCAACGATCCACTTCGTTATAGCGCAATAAACCCGTATACTCAGGTCCTCTAGCTGGCCCCCGAAAACCCAGTCCATGAACCGCTAAACAAGCCTCTGGCCGCGCCACCCGTGCCAGTCCCATGCGCACCTCTTCCTTTTTGTTTAATTTATGACTCAAGGCACCTGTGGGACAAGCAAGGATACATTGTAAAGCATCACAAGAGAAGTCACAGGCTTGCGCACGGGCATCAATATGGGGCACACCGATTCCGACTCCGTCTTCTATATCAGCCAATCGAATGGCTTGCACAGGGCACACTTGAACGCATTGACCACATTTGATACAAGCCGCTAAGAACGGCGTTTCTGCTAATGCGCCAGGTGGTCGTAAGCGCGGGGGAATCCATTTAGCCAGCACTGGTAAAAAGCCAGCTAGGGAAGTGCCAATGACTCCCAAAGCAAGAGTGACGGTACGTAGGAAACGCCGTCGAGTCGCTTGAGTGCGGGGAGTTGAGGGAGAAGGAGAGGTTTTGAATAGATTGAATATCATGGTAACACCTTTTATGAGAAACTGAGTTAATTATTTAGCCCGCGGCGCCTGTGTAGGTTGAACTGGGTAGTAGGGAAAACTACCCCTTTTGCGTCATTGAAAATAGCCCCCGTGAAGTCCACACCGCGTAAGTTGGCACCATTTAAATTGGCCCCAGTCAGATTCGCCCTTTTTAGTTTCGCCCCGCGAAGATTGGCACGGCGTAAATCGGCGCCGGTGAGATTGGCACTGTTTAAATTGGCGCCACGTAGGTTGGCACCTCTTAATTTGACACGAGTTAAATTGGCACTGGCCAATTGGGCGCGAACTAAGCGTTTGCCATTTTTCCGAAATACTTTTTTGTAAAATTGATAAGAAATATTACTATAAAACAAAAAATAAATTTTTCAAAAATTTTTTTGGGAAAAATTGGATGGAGTCACGTTACTAATAGATAAGGACAAAAAATTTTTGGCTTTATAAAAATCACAGTTTTTGCCATTAACCATATACTTTACATTGTCAAAATCAGAATTGGCAGAATTTAGGAATATACAGAACGGTTATTAACCCGCAAATCCATTCTGTAAATTCTCCAATTCTGAAAATTCTGATTCTGACAAAAAATAAGAGTAATGTTATCTATTTGATTTCAAACAAAAATAAATTTTTCAAAAAATTTTTTGGGAAAAATCAGATGGTGTTACGTTACTTAAAAATAGATAAAGTTAAAAATCATTTGACTTTATAAAAACCACAGTATTAAACTTAACCACACACATTTACTGGGATAGGAAACATGACTATGAAAACCAACCTGACAAACTTTTCTTTGACCTCTTCGGCCAAGATGCAACAACGTACTACGATGGCGTCCTTTGGGTATGTGCTTTGGATGCTGGTATTGCTATTGGGGGGCGGTGTCTTTGAGGTGAAAGCCGCCACCGATTGTAACGCTGTCACGGAAATTCCAGTGGCGGAGTGCCAAGAGTTGTTGAATTTGTACAACAGCACCAGTGGCCCAAATTGGATAAGCAACACGGATTGGAATGTCACCAATACGCCGTGTAGTTGGTATGGAGTGAGTTGTAGTGGTGGGCATGTGACGGAACTTGACCTTAACAGTAACGATCTGAACGGGCCTGTCCCCAATTTCGGCAATCTGCCTAGTTTGACGGTGCTTTACTTTTACAATAATCAACTGACTGGTTCGATTCCCAATTTCAATTTACCCAACTTGACGGAACTTTCCCTTGCTGATAATCAACTGGATGGTTCACTCCCTGATTTCAGCAATTTGCCCAACTTGACTGGACTTCACCTTAGCGGTAACCAACTGAGTGGGCCGATTCCCGATTTTAGCAACCGCCCCAACTTGACGTATCTTTACCTCATGAATAACCAACTGAGTGGGCCAATCCCTAATTTCAACAATTTGCCCAACTTGACGTTTCTTTACCTTGATCGTAACCAACTAAGTGGACCAATTCCTAACTTCAGCAACCTGCCAAGTTTGACGGGGCTTCTCCTTTACGAGAATCAACTAAGCGGGCCAATCCCCGAGTTTAGTAACCTGTCCAATCTAACGTTTCTTTTCCTGATGAATAACCATCTAAACGGGACGATTCCTAATTTAGACTGGTCTAGTTTTAATTTATTCAGCCTCACTAACAATTGTGGTTTGATTGCTTACGATGCGGCGCAAGAGACTGTACTCAATGACAAAGACCCAGAGTGGCAAACCCGGAACACGAATTGCCCTACTGATTGCAACACCGTCACCGAAATTCCAGTGGCCGAATGCCAAGACTTGCTGAATTTGTACAACACCACCAATGGCCCAAATTGGCTAAACAAAACGGGTTGGAATGCCACCAATACGCCATGCAGTTGGTATGGGGTGAGTTGTAGTGGTGGGCATGTGACACAACTTGGTCTTAACGATAACCAATTGGTTGGACCACTCCCCAATTTTAGCAACCTGCCCAGCTTGACGTCGCTTCTTCTTTACAATAACCAACTCAGTGGACTGGTCCATAATTTCAACAATCTGCCTAACTTGACGATGCTTCATCTTAATGGCAACCAATTAAATGGGTCAGTTCCTGACTTTGGTAACTTGCCCAATTTAACGGCACTTGTTCTTGGCAATAACCAACTGACTGAGACAATCCCCAATTTCAGTAACTTGCCAAACTTGGTGTGGCTTCGACTTGCCTATAACCAACTGACTGGAACAATCCCCGACTTTAGCAATTTGCCAAAGTTGGAATTGCTTAACCTCAGCTACAACCAACTGAGTGGGCCAATCCTCGATTTTAGTAACCTGCCCAACTTGAAGACGCTTAACTTTATCGGCAACCAACTGAGTGGACCAATCCCCGATTTCAGCAATCTGCCAAAGTTGGAGTATCTTGACCTTTTTGAGAACCAATTGAACGGGCCAATTCCTAATTTCAGCAACCTGCCCAACTTGGCATATCTTTATCTTAACAATAACCAACTGAATGGAACTGTTCCTAATTTGAACTGGTCTAGTTTTTCTTACGTCACCCTCTATAACAACTGTGGTTTAGTGGCTTACGATGCCGCGCAAGAGGCTACACTCAATAGCAAAGACCCGACCTGGCAAACCCGGAACCCAAGCTGCCCCGTTGTCACTTTGACTGTTACCAAAACCGGCAACGGCACCATCACCAGCACCCCCGCGGGCCTCACTTGCGGAGATGATTGCACAGAAGACTATGCTTCTGGCACAACAATTACTTTGACGGCCACTCCTGACGTTGGTTATGCCTTCCTGGAGTGGACAGAAGATTGCGGCGGCACAACTGCAACGACCACCGTAACCATGGACGCGGCCAAAAATTGCACCGCGACCTTTGTACCTGTCGTTGAGACAAACTTGGAGTTGACCCTCACCCCCTCCCCCATCCGCACCGACTCCCAAATGGGCACCACCCCTTTGCAGATTGCCATCACAGGATGCAACGACTCCATCTATTGGAAGGCACAAACCCAAACGGGAGGATACATCACCAACCTACTGGTCACCCCAACCGAAGGACACGGAAACGCCACCGTTACCCTCTCCTACCGCAAACCTAGCGTGATGTCACCACGGAAAGGCCAAGCCAAAATCATTGTCACAGCCTATTGTGGCACCAGCACCACAGTCCTGTCATCGGTGGAAAAGAAAGTCACTATCAGGTAATCTCCACCCGACCTGCCAGGTTTCCAAAACCTGTCAGGTCTCGTGCCCCCCAACCCTCGTTCCCACCTAAACAGATTTCAGAAACCTCATGCCTGACTACATCCCTATCTATTCAGACCCACAATTGTTTCAACAAGCCAGACAATACGCGATTGCACAAGGTATCAGCCTCAGTCGACTAGTGACCGAACACCTAGCCCAACTGACCACGTTGCCAGTGAATACACAACGGGCTACCGAAGTACTAACGCTGTTAAAAAACTATTCTCAAGACCAAATCAGTCGCCAAGAAGTGATGAAACAACTCAACATTGACTATGGCGAACTGATTCTCATGATGGCCGAACACCAGTTGCCTTTACCGAGTTTATCGGACCGTGAACTACAACCGATGATAACTCAATTTATCAAACTTTGGAAAGAGTCTCCATGAAACGCACCGTTTTAGTGATTCCTGACAGTGGACCACTTATCAGCCTCAGCGTAGCAAATCGGCTGGATTTATTACTTAAACTAGACATGCCTATTTATGTGGTTGACCAGGTATTTTATGAATGTACTAAAGATTTAACCAAAATAGGGGCCCAAGCTATTTTGGGTAGTGATGCAATCTGGGTGAAATATCGTGCGGTTTCTCTTCGTCTGGAACTGTGATTTAGATGATTAAATGAGGGCTATGAAAGGAGGCTTGACTAATCATAGTCCATCTGAAAATCATTCTAATCATAGTTCAGATATTTCACCCACATTGCATCACTACCCGATTTTGGAATTTGTGACAAGCTATCCAGAAATCATTCATCTGGAAGAAACCTTCGTTGGCAAGGCCGCTAAACAGGAAAGGACAATGGGGACCACTAAACACCGTGGTCTGGGAGAAGCAGCCATCGCAGAATTTCTAGCCAACTTAGATGATAAGATAGCCAGAACTGACCCCGTACTCGTACTCTTTGAGGATTCTGACATTCGCCGAATCAATGCGTTTGTTCAAGGCAATGTTCATTTGCTTTCCACGAGGGCATTATTGATAGGCATGGAAGAATGTGGCATCATTGCCTCAGCTGAAGAGGTTTGGCAGGCCATTTTGAACGCCGGCCGAGTACCTTCTGCAAAATTCATTGACCAACCGTCTCAAACCGTCAACAGCTATTGGAAACAGCGAGAAAGGAAAGTCACTATCAAATAATCTCCACCCGACCTGCCAGGTTTCCAAAACCTGTCAGGTCTCCTGACATTGAAAACGAGAACACCCACTCACACCTATTGGAAAACCTCATGGCCATTTTACAAATTTCTGACATCAGCGAAACCGTCGTACAACTCTATGCCAACGCCTCTGCTGAAGAACAACGGCAACTGGCGAAGGTAGTAGAAGAAATCATTGTGTTACTGAATCATGTTAAACCACCAACCACAAAATCGAAATTTCTGCCGCCGGCAAAGACCAAATCCTCCCAAAACCCCTTCCGTGCGTTTCCAGCCATCAAACTGAGGGGCGAAGGACCTACGGGTTCAGAAATGGTGATTCAAGCGCGACGATAGATAAAGGGGACTCAAGACATGACTATTTTCCTAGATACTTCGGCCTGGGTCAAATTCTTCCTTCGGGAGGAAGGCACCACTAGAATCCAAGATTTCCTGTTAACCCAATGGCTTTCAGGAACACACGTATTTACCGCCTCACCCATCACCTACGCAGAAACCTTGTCCACCTTAAAACGTGCCCACCGTGGACAACGTCTTGGCGATGAGGAGTTTGCAAAGGCGGTGAGTTTATTTGAAGAACAATGGTCGAACACTCAAGTGATTGCCGTCGATATGGAACTGATAACCCGGTCCGGTCAATTGGCCAAAGAATATGGTCTCAGAGGCTGTGATGCGTTTCAACTAGCCACGGCACTACAAGCCCAAACTAACCTCTTCATTGGTGCTGACTTAGAACTCAATGACACGGCCAGGACTTGTGGTTTAAAGGTCTGGAATCCCACCGAGGAACTAGAAGAAGAACCGGCGCCAATCTGCGGGACTAGAAGCTTCAGCCGGACCGGGCGGGACTAGAGGCTTCAGCCGGGCCAGGCGGGACTAGAGGCTTCAGCCGGACCGGGCGGGACTAGAGGCTTCAGCCGGGCCAGGCGGGACTAGAGGCTTCAGCCGGGCCAGGCGGGCCTAGAGGCTTCAGTCAGACCGGATAATACAGGTTTTCCGGCGGAAGCCTCTAGTCCCGCCCGGCGGAAGCCTCTAGTCCCGTCCCGCCCGGCTGAAGAAAAACTTGAACATCGAATATGACACCTTTTATAAACGTACCAAAGGCTTACCAGCCACCGCCGTACAAAGTTTTTTAGTCAGTGCCAACACACCGACGATAAAGTCTTTGGACGGATTATCTTATTGTCACTCAACCAGTTAGCCGACGAACCTCACAATGCGTTTCTCAAATGCAATGAAAGTTAAAAAAATTTGACTTTATAAAAAACACCGTATTAAACTTAACCATACATATTTAACTCGATGTTCAAGTTGTTCTTCAGTCAAATCCTGCGGAACTAGAGGCTAACGCCTGTGGACGGGCCGCGGGACTAGAGGCGTAAGCCAGGCGGGATGATAGACGCACCACGCCTAATCAGTGCGTGGGACGCACCCTACCCATTGCGCTTAACTGAGGAGTCCAAAACACATTTTGGACCACTGCTACCCAAAATGATTCAAACCACTCTCACAACCAATCATCAATTAGGAAACCATTATGCACAAACTTAATCACACCCTCATTCATTACCTGTGGGCCACCCTTCTGGTGTGCCTGTTTAGCCACCTGTCGTCTGCCGAAGAGGCAACGTCTGTAGCCACTCTCCCTGACATAGAAACGGGCAAAGTGTCTTTGCCTTGGTCAGAACTGAAAAAACTGTTGGAGGAGATTGATAAACTCAAGCAAGCCGCCGTGCAAGACAAGGAAAAGCAGAAAATTCCTATACCGGTGGAACACTCCATTACCGAAGCCTCTCTCAAAGGGGAAGTGAAAGAAGCGACGGTACGCTTTGAAGCGAATTTTGCCGTGCAAATTTTCAAAAAGGGATGGAATACTGTGTCCTTCTTTCCCAAAGAAGTTGGGATAGAAGCGATAACGTTCAATCCACTCGCTACTACTACCGACGCTTCTGGCAGTGTCAACGATTTAGCTAACAGTAGGCCATCGCGCAAATCTGCGGCAGAAGAACAGAAAATTGCGCAACTGGTTCGCGATGCCAACGGCTATTCTCTGCTGGCCCAAGGGCCGCAAACCTTGACCATGCAAGTCATTTTTCATGTTCCCTTGCAAATGGAAGAACTGACTTACACACTGTCGTTTCTCCCTCCCAAGGCGGTTATCAATCGTCTGCATCTGTCTATTTCTGAAAAAGGCGTCACGATGTTGCAAATGCCTCCACATAGTCAAGTTACGCAGACAGAAGAGTTGACGACGGTGGAAACCGTGTTGAGTGAACGCGATGAACTCAAATTGCGTTGGCAAATTGACCAAGACAGTGGAGTCAGCCGGAAAAGTCTAGCGACTTATCAAGCGTTAGCTTCCGTGAACAAATCGGACCTCACCGTGGTGAACACCGTCGTATTAAAATATGTCGACTCCCTGACACCGATCACGTTTCAGCTCCCCCAGACCGTGGAGATATTGAATGTCTCCAGCCTGGACATCGAACAATGGACGACTGAAAAGCAAGAGTCGTTTCAGATTATCAAGTTGACAGGACCTGCGGATTCACGCACCCCGGTGAAGATTGACATCTCTTACCGGTGGCGCCTCCCCACGTTGCCCGCCGAAGTGACGATTCCAACCTTGGAAGTGACCGGTATAGACAATGTGGAAGGGTTTCTGGGAGTAGAAGTGCTAGAAAATTTGGAAGTCACGGCCACGAAAGTTAAGGAAGGGGTATTGATTCCTGCCAAAAATTTGCCCAAACCGTTATGGCAAAAGGCTTCTAATCCGCTTCTCCACGGGTATCAGTTTTATCAGCCTACGTTTGCACCCACTCTGAATATTCGCAGTTACCAAGAAATTCAAACGGTGGTGGCGAATGTGGATTGGGTCGATGGTATGACTCACCGAACCTTGGAAGGCAAAAGTATCACCCGCATGACTTACTTCATTCGCAACAATGACCGTCAATTTTTGACTTTGACTCTACCTGACAACTCGCGAATTTGGCAAACTTTTGTCGATGGCACTCCCGTCAAACCGGCCCAGAAGGACACAGGTGAAATTCTCATTCCTATGAAAAAATCCGCAGCCGTACAGGGAGGTGAAGACCTCCAATCGTTTTCGATTGAAGTGGGTTATACCACGGAGGTCAGCAAATTGAGTCTCAAAGGCGACATTTTGAATCAATTGCCGGCCATTGACATCCCCATTAGCTACCTGCGTTGGAGTCTGTACTTACCTGAATATTACGAATATTCTGGGTTTGAAGGTCCCCTGAAACGAGTCGCCAGTTTCTCGCAACTGGCACTGTCATTTAAATCGCAGTTGGACATTCCCACCCAAGGCCAGCTTTTCCTGTTTGAAAAGCACTTGGTGGTAGATGAGAAGCCGTTTATGCGCGGCAAATATGGACAATTTCTCGGTGACGACATTTTCCTGTCTCTGTCCCCCAGTTTCGGTGGCAGACTGGAAGGGGAACGTTTCGACACACAGAATTATCCAACGGCAGCAGAATCGAAATTGGAGGCGAAAAAACCTCAGGTGATTCTCAATCGCGGGAAGTAATCAGCGACGTTCCAGATGACCTCCAGGGAATGTCAGAACAGGCAGTTCTTCAAGGACTGCCTGTCCTTATCCATATCCATCACACCATTGCATCACTTCCTGTTAGACCACCACTTCACCAAGCCCCAAGCCCCAATCGCCACAGCGACACTGAATCCAATCGCAGTCAGAAATGGCGAGAAACTCATTGACGCCAGCCACGTTTGCGTTATCAACCCCGAACTGGAAGCGACGATAGCACCTGCGCCAATGCCGACACCAAGGGCTTGAATATTATCCGCCAACCGCTGGTCCCGTACCGCCCGTTGCTGTTCCAGTTGGGCTTGTTCTAACGCGGCCATCCCCCGAATGGTTGACAGAGTGCGGTCAAAGAGACTCGTCCCAGTATTTAGGTAACTCAAGTAACTACTCAATTGTTGCTTAAAACGTAACGCGGTCTCCTCAAATTGTTGGAGAAAG
>JAABRD010000052.1 GCA_011391085.1 Thiotrichaceae bacterium
GGTTCGCGAGTTGGGCTCGTAGAGTTACAATGGAACGCGGCTCCTGGGCCGCTAATTCAATCAATAATTGCTTTTCCGAATCGGTTAAAAGGCAAGGTCCGCCGGGTCTTGGCAAGTCTGATAAACCTTTGATTCCTAATTGTTCCCAATGGTTAATCCAAGTTGAAACGGCATCACGACCAAAGTCACAAATTTGGCTAATTTGGTCAATCGAAAAACCTTCAGAACTTAACCAAATCGCTTGTGCTCGGGTACGACACCGCGAGTTGGGGGAGTGTTTCACAACCTCCTTCAATTCATTAATTTGTTCTTCACTTAATAATGACACAAATTTGACTGGGATTTTCATAACAGTTAACCTATTTAGTAAGAGTAGTTTTAGGAGATTAATTATACCATAAAATTCATGATTCAGAACTTAGTTGCCGCATTTCAGATTGCAACTGACCATGCTTTGCCAATGACGACTGGGGTCAAACGGGGGGAGATGTAACTTCTCGGTGGCCGTGGCACAGAAGTGTTGCAAAAAGGTATCGAGGTTAGCAAAGACTTCGGCGTTAATCTCTTCAAACGAGAAAGAGACAACGCGATAGCCTTGTTGTTGGGCATGATGGAGGATGCGATTCATCATGGAGGTTTTGCCCATTTGACGAGGTGCCTTGATACGAAGTAGGGCCGCAGGTCTCAGAATATCCTCATAGCAACTTTGCAGCAGGGAGGTTTTGCCCTCATAAGGTTCAACGTAAAAGGGAGAGTCCAGGGGAACGGGGCCGCTGGTGTATTTCGGCGGAATGGTGGAGGAGGGAAACAGACGTTGCCAGAGGGTTTTGAGATCAGTTTTCAGACAGCCTTGACAGAGTTGGTCAATCGCAGCCACTCCGCCAATAAGAGTGGCAATGGCTAAAATAGCCCAAATCAAGTCGTTTGACATAAGTGGTTGAAGAATTTCTTGCATAATTTAAGTTAAGAGTGATGTTGAAGTGTGAGTGAGATAATATAGTAATATTTCTTCTCATTTGTACCCCCCCCAGCCCCCCCGCACGCGGGGGGGAGTCACTCTCCCCATGGACGGGGGCACTCCCCCCCGTGTACGGGGGGGCTGGGGGGGTATAGTATAAATGAGAAGGAATATTACTATAACATCCATATAAATTTGTACATCTTCCCTGAAACGCAATCAATCAGGTGAGATGGGCAAGTGTTTATTTGTCCACCAGTCCACTTTTCGTCGTCATGGGCCAGGATAAACTTGTTGTTCACCTTACCTGATTGCGAAATCTGTGTCATTTGCGATTTAGATTATGGTGCGTGAGACGCATCCTACTTTGGTCGCATACCGAAACCAATTCAATTCAATTGTATGAGTTGCACAATTTCACTTAACGTTTCATAAGCAAACGTAGGTGTGATGGTTGCTGAAGGACATTTGTCAGGATTCTTACCATGTGCTATCCAATCCCGGTATTCGAGAATTTGTTTTGCCTGCCCAATTAAATTAGAGTTCGGCAAAATGCTTTTGAGAAGGTCCAACATGTCGTCAGGTTTCCAAAATTCCAGTTCGCGATACAGTTGTTGATAAAAGGAACTCGCAAGAGTCGGTGGCTGAATTGTTCGAAGTTTCTCCGCTTTGATCTGCAAGTAACTTCTGAGAAAGCGTTCAAAAGTGGCCCACAGCGCAAGCACAAATAAATCTTTCGCGGTGGCCCTGCTTTGTTGAATCAAGTTCTGTGCTTGGTTTTCGGTTTTCAAACCGAGACAAGTTTTAACTACCAGTTTCTCTTTATCCGCATGTTTAAAGGATTTTTCGGCAATCTTAAAACAGCCTTGGGAAGTCTCATAGGCTTCCCAAATGAGATTAAGCGGGTTGATATTCATAATCACTCACCATGCTGATAGTTTCAAGCAGAGTATCTTTGGTCATTCGATGAATCTTGCGGCCTTGGCTTTCTTCTACCCAATACCAATCATCGGTTTCGATTGGATACAATTGTTGTTCTTGCCGTTGCAAATAGGCAACCTGTTCTTTGCCTAACCAACCTTCTATATCTACCAAACCGTCGGCCACAATCACAAACGCACTGACTGGAATGACGTCAGCCAATTTTCGTTCGGGGAGGCTAATCGTAAGTGATGGTGCAGTATATAACCCCGTGAATTTTTCACGAATCGGTACTTGACCAGTAGTCACTTGCAAACCAGCTTCGGTGGCCCAGTGTTTGATGTTATTGAGTAACAGGGTAACGCGGTGCAAAAACAGTTGCTTTTTTTGTTCACCGAGTTGTCGTTGGGTGTCGGTTAAGTCGGTGGAGGTCTGGGTTATCATTTGGTTATCCTTTTTTTGAAATTTCGGTAGTGATACAATCTGGGTGATATGTTTACCCTCTCCCAGAGGGAGAGGGGCGTAAACCGCTGGTTCCGCCACCCTCCCCACGCCCGGAGGAAGAGGGGCCGGGGGAGAGGGCAACGATTGAAAATCTGGTAAAATTTCTGCTTTGGTACTTATGCAAATTCAGGAGAATACCATTCTACCACGACTAGCCAAAATGTCTAGTACGGTTTTCCTTCCCCATGCCGTGCCGCATTCTGATGTGCCTGGCAACAAAACGTGGCTTCTCCTGAATGAATCGCTTCCCCTTCGGGAAGATGCACCCCACAGGTGGCACAACGTACCATTTTTTCAGGCAAGGAAGGAGGTAGCGAGGACTCTTCTATAGGTTCATCTGTGAAAGAAGAGACATACCATTGACGAAGGAAGAACCAGATGATCCAGCCACCTAGTAACAGTAACAAAATCTGAAGGAGACGAAACATAATTGGGAAGTCAAAATCTGAAGTCTAAGGAATTTGGGTAGAGTTGTGGTGATAATGGCATCAGTTCCAGAAGTCCAAAGCGAAGTTTTGGCAAAGTTTCGCTTTGAACTCCTGAAGTATTGCATCTATAACACTACTGGGAGTTGGACCTTCTGTTTGGCAATTTTATCTAAAACCCCATTGATATACTTATGACTCATTTCCGCCCCGAACCGTTTTGCCAGTTCCACGGCTTCATTGATGGCTACTCGAAAGGGGACGTCAGAACAGTGTTTCAATTCGTAGCAACCCATCCGTAAAATGACCAGTTCGACGGGATCCAATTGGGAAATTTCTCGGTCTAACAGAGGGACGATGATTTTATCCAACTCGTTGACTTGTTGAGGGATACCGTGGAGGAGTCTCTGAAAATAGGGTATATCAGCTTGTTTCATTTCTCGATATTCGTCTTCACCCGCCAGAAATTGCAATTCAATATCTTGCAGAGATTGACCTGTCAATTGCCATTGATACAAGGCTTGCAGGCTGCGTTCACGGGCGGTGGTGCGGGCTGGGAAAGATTTGGGTTTGTGGGACATAATAGTATTTGGGAATTTGGAAGATGAAAAAAATGAAAATGAGTGTGTTGGAGTAGAGGCTTTAGCCGGTGGGAGTATCTAATGAAGTATTGGGGTATCGCCACCGGCTAAAGCCTCTAGTCCACCAGCATCGCCACCGGCTAAAGCCTCTAGTCCACCGGCACCTCACCGGCTAAAGCCTCTAGTCCACCGGCACCAGTTTCAGTTTTGGACTTCGATAATCTGGCGTGGGTCACTCTCTTAACCCATTATCCATTGTCTTTCAACTTCCGCAGTAAGCTAACCATTTCTAACGCTGACAAGGCCGCTTCGGTCCCTTTATTACCGGCTTTGGTGCCGGCGCGTTCAATGGCTTGTTCAATGTTGTCAACGGTCAACACGCCAAAGGCGATAGGAATGTCATATTTGAGGGAGACGGTGGCGACTCCTTTTGCGCATTCGCCGGCAACATAGTCAAAATGTGGTGTGCCGCCGCGAATGACGGCACCAATGGCCAAAATGGCAGTATATTTCTGACTGGCCGCCAGGCGTTGGGTAGCCAATGGAATTTCGTAAGCCCCTGGTACTCGTACTACCGTAATGTTGGGTTCCGATACACCATGTCGTTTCAAGGTGTCTAAGGCGCCGGCTAATAAACTTTCGGTCACGAAGCTGTTAAAGCGTCCCACAACGATGGCATACGAGGCTTCAGTTGGAGTAAAGTCGCCTTCAATGGTTTGATAATTGTTCATCTGTTTGGTGTTTCGGTACTTTCGTTTTTCAGAATAATTTTTCGGTAGTGATGCAATCTGGGTGATATTCATAGAGTTTCCCTCACCCCCGGCCCCTCTCCCAGAGGGAGAGGGGGAACGGCGGCACCAGTGGTTTTCTCCCCTCTCCCTCTGGGAGAATAGAGTTTCCCTCACCCCCGGCCCCTCTCCCAGAGGGAGAGGGGGGAACGGCGGCACCAGTGGTTTTCTCCCCTCTCCCTCTGGGAGAGGGGCCGGGGGTGAGGGTAAACATATCACCCACATTGCATCACTACCAATTTTTCCTCAAGAATTATTGCACCCTGTGCGCAATAATTCTTATTGCATTCCAGAGAATATGCTTTGAACTCCTGGTTCTGGGGTTGAACTCCTGGTTCTACATTAGTAGGACTTACGCAGTCACCCCACCCTAACCCTCCCCCCACGCGGGGAGGGAGTCATTCCCCCCGTGTACGGGAGGGGGTCTAAAATCAAAGAGTGACAAACTCGGTTGCGTAATTCTTGATTAGTTCACATAATCGACCACTTCCAACCCGAATCCAGAAATTGCGTGCATCTTCTTAGGGGCACTGAGGACGCGCATTTTGCGGACTCCTAAATCGGATAAAATTTGCGCACCCAGTCCATGGGTCCGCAATTCATGTTTCGGTGGTTGAGACGGTAAATCTTCGCCTTGATCTTGTCGACAACAGTAACGAATGCGGTTAATCATGGCGTGGGCATCCTCTTCTTGTTGCAGAATGATGACTACGCCTTTCTCTTCTTGGGCCACTCGTCGCAATGTGTCACGTAAGGGCCATCCACATTCTTCGCGTAAGCTGGCGGTCAAATCACACAAGGTATTGCGAATGTGGACTCGCACTAAAGCTGGTTCTTGGGGGGAGAGAGAACCTTTCACTAAGGCAAAATGGATGGCACTGTCAATGGTATCTTGATAAGCGATGAGTTGAAAATCTCCAAATTCGGTGGGCCAACGACAACTGGCAATCCGTTCCACGGTTTTTTCATGTTCCACACGGAATCGAATGAGGTCGGCAATCGTCCCTATTTTCAAATCATGTTGTTTGGCAAATTCTTCTAAATCGGAACGACGCGCCATGGTACCGTCTTCATTTAAAATTTCCACAATCACCGCGGCCGGTTCCAGTCCTGCCAAACGTGCTAAATCACTGCCTGCTTCTGTATGCCCAGCCCGTCTTAACACGCCTCCAGGTTGGGCCATGAGAGGAAACAGATGACCTGGTTGCACCAAATCGGAAGGTTTGGCCGCCGGTGCCACGGCGGCACGGATGGTAACGGCCCGATCGGCGGCTGAAATGCCGGTGGTCACACCTTTGGCAGCTTCAATAGAGACGGTAAAGTTTGTTCCATTCGGCAGGTGATTATTACTCACCATCAATGGCAATTGCAGTTGTCGACACTTCTCGCGAGTCAGGGTCAGGCAAATTAGGCCACGCCCATAACGCGCCATGAAGTTAATGTCTTCAGGTCGCACTTTGACGGCGGCCATAATCAAATCACCTTCATTTTCACGGTCTTCATCGTCCATGAGAATGACGATTTTACCTTGACGAATATCTTCAATTATTTCTTCTATAGTATTTAAGGACATGCTTGATTCTTGTCGGTCTAGGTCTTGGGAAAAATGATATGCCAACTCATTTTCGGTTTAGAATAACAAAGGTTAAATCTTGAAGTCCATTTTAAGGCGAAACAACCAAATAGTAAATCACTTTCAAATGAGTTTTGAAAATATAGTTTTGAATAGGTCAAAAATGTTGTAAAATTTCGTCGAAATGAATTTATACACGGTGCAACTTATGCAAAAATATTGGCCTAAGTGTATTTTGGTTGATTTGTGATGGAGGCTTACTTGCAAGGACAATGTTATACTATAATGTTTGCAAAATATCTATAAATGTTTTAATTTAGAAAAGATAAGATTTGCCAAACAGACTAATAAATAATGGAGATCGGGTTTTCGAAAACGGGCCGACTTCAGTTTTCTCATTATTCGTTACCGAGGAACACTCTTCATTAGACTGGCAGATTTATGCTTCCGTACTTATTTTTTATTCTCCTTATAGAGGTCACTTATGCAATTCAATCATCCATCTTGTTGGCTAACAGTTGTCTCTTCATTACTGGTAGTTGGATGTAGCCAGACGCAAGAAAACGTTCGTGAAGAAGAGATTACCACCGTTAAAACTGAGGTCACGGCGCCTGCTTCTCCTAGTGAGGAAATTCCTAAAGAGGAGGCTAAGAAAGAAGTAGCCAAAAAGGAGGCAGTCAAAGAGGCCGTTAAGGTTGATAAACCTCAATCTGATCAACCAAAAACGCAGGCGCCAGCTTCGACCAAACCAGCCACGACCAAAATTGATAATTCTCCAGTGGCAGAGACGAAACCAACAGAGGTAAAAACGCCTGACACCGTTAATAAGGAGACCGTCAAAGTAGAGGCGCCTGTACCTGTGGAAGAGATTCTCAAACGTGCTACCGAAGCTTATAACAAGAAGGACTTTGTGAATGCCGCAAGAGGGTATCAAAAAGCTGCCCAGCAAGGAATTATCAAAGCCCAATATCGTTTGGGAGAGATGTATTATAACGGTGAAGGTCTTCCCCAAAACTTAGTGGAAGCCGAAAAATGGTATCGCATGGCCGCGCAAGGAGGGGAGGTCATAGCACAATATCACTTAGGCAAACTGTATTATGCGTTAGAAGAATTTGCTACCGCTAAAGAATGGATTTTAAAATCGGCCCAACAAGGGGTCGCCCAAGCCCAGGAATTACTAGGTTTTATGTACTATTCAGGCAAAGGGGCACCGCGACAATTTCAGGAAGCTTTTGCTTGGTCCAGCAAGGCCGCAGAACAGGGATTGGCCGTAGCCCAGAATAATATTGCCCAGATGTATTTCAAAGGCGAAGGGGTGGCAAAAAATTTGACCTTATCCTATCAATGGGTCTCGTTGGCCGCCGACCAGGGAAATCCTGATGCGATTAAAGCACGGGAGTTTTTTATTTCTCAATTGTCTCCCGCGCAATTGGCGGAAGCAACCCGGCTGGCGCAGGAATGGCGGGAACAGCATAAGTAGCATAATAGTCTAAAAGTCCACAACGATCCGGAAGTCCAAGGCGTAGTTTTGTCGGTAGTGATGCACTCTGGGTGAAATATCGGGTAGTGTTGCAAAGGTAATGGTTGTGGGTTTTGGAGTACGGAATTGATTCCGTTTCCAGCGGAATCAATTCCGTACTCCAACGGAATCAATTCCGTACTCCAAAACCGTTATATAGTAATATTCCTCATCACTTGTACCCCCCCCCAGCCCCCCCGTACACGGGGGGGAGTCACTCCCCCCGCGTGCGGGGGGCTGGGGGGGTACAAATGAGAAGGAATATTACTATACCATTAGGTAGTGATGCAATGTAGGTGATATGTTTACCCTCACCCCCGGCCCCTCTCCCAGAGGGAGAGGGGAGAAAACCGTTGGTTCCGCCACACTCCCCACGCCCGTAGGGAGAGGGGCCGGGGGTGAGGGCAGCTCCATGAATATCACCCACATTGCATCACTACCTACCATTACTTATACAACACTACCAAATATCGCACGGTTTCGCATCGGTCTTGAACTCTGATTGAGATGATTAAATGAGGACTCTGATAAGGCGGTTTGACTAATCATAGTTCATCTGAAAATCATTCTAATCAGAGTTCAGACCGTACACCCACATTGCATCATTACCGTTTTGTCTATAAGCAAAGCTACGCTTTGAACTCATGGACTTCAAGATAAATCTCTACCCTATTTGACCCCCGTTCCATACACTATAATTTCCACGGTTCCTATTTTTTGACCGCCATGACTTCCCCCAATCGTCGAGGTCTCAAACTGCACATTTAACATTTGTGTTGCCCCCCATTCCATCGCTTGTTCCTTCAAACGCAACAACGCTTCACGACGCCCCCTATCCAGAAGCGTTTCTTGGACAATGAGATGACCTTCACCGATGGAATTTCGCAACGCCACGGTCATTCGTTTAAACGAATCTACCGAAATGACCAACGCCACGACAAATAACCGAGTTTCCACCGTAGCTGGCAAAGCAGAAGCGGAACTAATGGTGGTCATTGGCAACCGGCGAGTCTGACGTTCGCGTTTCTGGATACTTTTATAATGTTTTTTCTCTCGATAACTGCCAGTGAAGTAACCCAAAATGACCAATAACAGAAAAAAGATAAGAACTTGCCAGAATCCGTCCATCGTTATTCCACCTTCACGGCGGTTCCGTACGCAATCAATTCGGCGGCGCCGCGCATCACCGAAGCAGCGGTCAAACGAATATTGACGACGGCATTGGCCCCCATCGTTTCCGCTTGTCTGGCCATTCGGTCAATCGCTTCTTGACAAGATTCTTGCAAGAGTTCGGTATATGGCTTGACCTCGCCACCTACCATATTTTTAAATTTGGCCTCCATATCTTTGCCTAAATTTTTCGTGCGCACGGTGCTACCCTGCACAATACCAAAATGTTGCGCTATCGTTTTGCCTGGGACATTGTCTAATGTGGTGAGAATCATAAGTGCTGTTTTGATAATCGTAGGTTTACAAATGAGTCTGGTTTAAATTGGGGATGGTAAGAATCCTTTACAAGGATCGTTTATTCGAATTCAATAAAATCATGTAGTTAAAACTTCTTTGATTCTTCTGCAAATTATTTTTTGCATTGCCCTTGACAACCCTTATCTCGTGGTCTAGCCTTATAGATAGGCTTTACAGAGAAATTTCTCAGCGGTTCAGGTTCAAAATACCTGACTGGCGCCCTGTATCTGCAAATCGGTCTGGGTGTACCGAGAAGTGAGGGACTTTTAGCCTTTTCATTTTAGATGGCGGAATGGTAAACGCGACTGACTCAAGATCAGCTACCGAAAGGTATACAGGTTCGAATCCTGTTCTAAACTTAATGAACTGAACATTCATTATTTAACTCCACTGTCGGGGGGCCACTTCCGTGACCGTGGGAAAAGGGTCAAGGAAAATAGACTTGACCTCTATTTCATGTTTCACAGCAAATCAATAGCCAGTGTGGCAATGGGTCCAATATATTCGGTTTTTTCTAACCGATTTTCAGAAAAATCTTGGCAGTCTTTAAGACCTCCAAAGTTTCTGAAGAATGGACAGTTAAGACTCCGTGTATTGTAAATTGTCACCCGCAGTTGATTTGTGAAGGGTCCCCCTCTTATCTCCGTAACCTATGGTTTTCAAAGCCACTCCTAGCCGATTCACACTTCACCAATTGGGTAGTGATGCAATGTGGGTAATATTCATGGAGTTGCCCTCACCCCCGGCCCCTCTCCCAGAGGGGCCGGGGGTGAGGGTAAACATATCACCCACATTGCATCACTACCACCAATTGAAGGCGCAAGCCATCACCAAACTGATGAAAGTGTTAGCTGCCATTGCCAAACGCAAGCAGGAACTTGCCCAACGAGAGGGTCGTTTTATGTTGATATTTCGTAACTTCCTAGTTCGTAAAAATGAACGTGGTCTGTTGTTCAAAGAAGGTGACTTTGTGCGCTTCTTAGACCCTGGTACATACCACTACTTTGACCCCTTGCTGAAGATGCGGTTGGAAGTCTATGACCTCGCCGTCCCCGAATTTCAGCATCGTTTCCTGGACCTCTTCCTCAAGCAATATGCCCAAGATGTGGCGCGTTATTTCATGGTGTATGAACTGACTCCGCAACAAGTCGCGCTGGTCTATAAAAATGGTCGATTGGCGGATATTTTACCTCCTTCGAGTCGAACTGTATATTGGCAAGGTCTCGTGGATGTGAAGGTAGAAATCATCGACTTAAGCGAACGTTTCGATGTGCCTGGCGACTTGGCCGCCGCGTTACTGCATGGCAAAACCACTGTGGATGCACAACGAATGCGCGAGTCGATTTATAGCATGGAAGTGCCTCCCTATCAAGTGGGTGTGTTGTATGTGGATGGCAAATGTTTGAAGATATTGCCTCCTGGCTTACATGCGTATTGGCAATTCAATCGGCGCATTAACGTGGTCTTGTGGGACACTCGTTTGCAAGAAACGGAAGTGTCTGGGCAAGAGATTCTCAGCAAGGATAAGGTAAGTTTGCGGCTGAATTTGTCTGCCAGTTACGTTATCAAGGATGTGTTACTAGCCACTTCGATGCTGGCGCAACCTGTAGTGTATCTGTACAAGGAACTGCAATTTGGGTTACGGGCCGCCGTGGGGACGCGCACATTGGATGAGTTGCTGGAAAACAAGAACACCATTGATGAATTGGTGTTTGCCTACATTCGTGACAAGATGACTCATTTGGGCATTGAAGTGAAGAGTGTCGGCGTCAAGGACATCATCATCCCCGGTGAAATGAAGACGATTTTAGGTCGAGTTGTGGAAGCGGAAAAAGTTGCCCAAGCTAACCTAATTCGGCGCCGTGAAGAAACCGCGGCCACTCGTTCCTTGTTGAACACGGCGAAAGTGATGGAAGACAATCCCACCGCGTTGCGTTTGAAAGAACTGGAAACGCTGGAAAAAGTGACGGAGAAGATTGGAAGTATCTCCGTGTATGGCGGGTTAGAGGGGTTGTTGAAGGAACTGGTTAGGATTAAGTAAATTGCTGAATTAGAGGCTTTAGCCTCAATGCCAAAAGACACCCAAAATCAATCGACAGGTGGACTAGAGGCTTTAGCCGCAATGCCATTAAGTTAAGGAAAATACCGGTGGAGTGGAGGCTTTAGCCGGCCGGCCGTAGGCATCACCCCCCCACTCAAATTGCGGGGCGCCTACCGCTGGCCGGCTAAAGCCTCCACTCCACCGTACCTTAACTTAATGACATTGCGGCTTTAGCTGGTGGGTGCAGAACAGAATTGAAATCACCGTGCCCCCCTCCGGCTGAAGCCTCTAGTCCACCTGGCGATTCATTTCGGGGGCTGTTTTCCTTAATTCTGCAACCCAGTAGAGTGTTGCGGTTAAAGCCTCCCATCCAGCCTTGATCCTCATTTATTCTCGGTTCAGCACTTCAATCGTCAACGTACCTTCCAATGTCGCTGAAGTATCCATTTCCTGCACCTGAACCTGGATAGTATGACGGGCTTGTTGTTCAAACACCAATTGTTCACCGTCGGCTACCACCAGTAAATCCTCCCGTAACGCAAAACGTCCGCCAGCAGCATCTAGCAATTCATAGCGAAACGTTCCCCCTTCCCGACTAGTTGTCACTAACCTTCCCACCACGGTGCCAGTTGAACTGTGTTCTAAAACCGTTTGCCGAGTTAAACGTATCGCCTCGGGTTTCGGTTCTACATCGGTCACAGTGAGAGTGAACTGTTGTTCAATAAAGTCACCCGCGGCGTCAAAACTGCGTACCGTAATTTGTGGATGTGGAGTGCTTTCAAAGTCTAACGGGAAACCGCCTGTGCGCAGTTCGTCACCGACTATTTGTAATCGGTACCCCAGGTCATCGATTAAACTGTAGATGAACCATTCTTGGTAATCCTCATCTGTGGTAGTGAACCGGCCAATCACCGTGTCAGGGGGGCTGTTTTCTGCTACCGTGGTTGCTGATAAGGTAAGGGAAGTCGGAAGTTGATTCGACTGCACCGTCAACGTGGCAATGGGGGCATAAACCAGGGGACTGTCAGGCGTCACCAGTTGATAACCCAAGCTGATGTTGAAAACGCCCGCTAATCCCTCCAAATTGCCTTGGAAGAGAGTCATTTTCATCTCCTTTAGGCGAACTTGTTTGGCGATGGTGGCTGTACCTGATAACGGCATTCCACCTTCTTCAGGTTGCCATTGGTAAATCAACATCACGTTGGCCAGTTGATTAAGGTGTTCAGGCAATGGTTGAATCTTACCTGTCAGAATAAAATGTTCCGGGTTGGCAATGCTAACCTGGTCACCCACTAAACCCGAATCGGTACGAATTTCGCCACTGAATTGACCGGTTGCCAATTGCATGGGTAGTTTGGAAAGTTCATCTATATCAGTGACTTGAATGGTAAAAGACTTTTCTACAAAGAGACCACTGGAGTCGGTGCTACGCACCGCTATGAAATAGTCAGGGAGAGTTTCAAAGTCCAATGACACACCCTCTGCCAGACGCAGTTCATTGCCGACAATGACAAATTGGCCACTGTCAATCATCAGGGTATAGACGTGGGTATCCGTGGCATCAGAGTCAACCGTCGTCAGTTTGCCAATCAAAGTGCCAGCGGGACTGAGTTCTGGAATGGTAGCATTGGATAGCATGATGTCGGTAGGCACACTTCCTTCACTGCTAGGTAGTTGGGTCGTTGGAATGAGATAAGTGCAGATCAAACCATAACTGAGAATCGGTTGCACAGGGTCATTAGTCGTCACCGTTAATGTGGCCGTTGCCGTATTAACCGGTTCTGCCATCCCGCTACTTGGGGAAGCGGAAAGGGAGTAGATGGGACCACATTGTACCACCAACGTGTGTTTCTCATTATCCGCCTGCAATGACGCAGGTGCGGCACCTTGGAGGATATGAAACGCATTGAGAGGGTCTTCACTGATATAGCTAGTGAGGAGGTCTAACGGTTGATTGCCGATATTCCAGATGGCCACTCCTGTGGTTGCAGGTGACCCTAACTCATCTTGAGTCAGGCTGAGAAGATTATTGGGGGCTGGAACGGATTGGTAAACAGGTCCCATTTCTTCACCCACGCAATACAGAGGGTAAGTCACGGTAGGATGCAATGGGTCATTGGTACTCAATTCCAAATTCGCTAGACGCAAGCCGGGGGCCGAAGGTGTGCATTGTATCTTGACTAACACAGGTTCACCTTGATTGGGAAGAATGACAGGAAACGCCGGTTGGAGGAGAGTAAAATCTGGGGACTGAGGACCCGTGAGGCCAACTAGATTGATGGTTAAGTCTTCCATGCCGGTCCCCATCATACGGAGTTCCAAAATCAGTGATGTGTCTTCTGTAGGAATGGCATGTATCGTTTCACCAGGGGCTGGCACAGAATCATAAGCGGGGCCTATCACTTCCATACCGTTGCACTGCAACTGATAAGTGGGAGTAGGAAGCAACGGGTCATTGGTCGTCAATTGCAAAGTCGCCGTCTGTTCCCCCGCCGAAGTGGGCAGACATTGTATCAATATACTTTGGGCATCCGCTTCAGGCATGATGGTGATGGGGAAGGTGGTCAAGACACTGAAGGCGTCGGCGTTTGGACCCGTGAGTTGGGGTGACTCCAGGAGAACCGTGACACTGCCCTTTTGTATCAAGTCAATCCGTGCAGTGACAGGTGTCCCCACTAGACTTTCTCCAAAGTTAAGAATGTTATAAGGAGGTGGATTGGAAGCAAACTGGGACGTCGGTTGCGGCACCGGCTGACCTTCAGTGAGAATCTGAATGATGCCCAACGTGTAATTCTCAAAATATTGGCCGGGTGGCACCGTGGTCGAAAGCGAGGTAATCCCATGAGTGGTGCCATTGTCAGAAGCACTGCCTACGGTAAAGGGGACGAGACCTTGACCACCGTGATGAATCGTGATGCTTCCGCCAGTGTAAATCGTGTTTCCAACGGTCTCAGGAATCTCGCCTTGGGCTTGGAAAGTTTGTCCTGCGGTGATGTCGAGAGTGGCATAGTTGCCTCCCAAAATGTAAGAATCAATGATTATCTTACCTGCTGGCGCCTGTAAGTCCAGATTACCCGCGTTGCGGGCGCCGGTTGAGGTTCCTGAATGCAGGTAACCATGTACCCTCAAATCTCCTTGAGTGGTCCTTAAAACAATCACTCCACCTTCTCCCGCACTTCCTTGCGGCGCAAACGTGCTGGCATTGACAGAACCGATTTCAATGCCATTGCTTGCCGTGATGGTGACATTCCCGGCCCTATTGGCATTCATCTGTTCAGAACGGGAATACGTGGTCATCTCGTCTGACACTTGAATACTTCCCAAGGGTGCTGTTAGGGTGACGTCCCCCCCTTTCCCGGCATGTTCCGATACGGTATGAGAGGAGGTATTAATCGTGGTGACAGTGAGGTTGCCAGTGAGGGCGGTTATCATCAGATTTCCCCCAAAATGGTCTGTGGTGGTGGAAGTGTCCACCGTCTCTAACGTAATCTCGTCCCCCTCCATTCGGAGATTATTACCGTGGGTGACAATGGGATAACCCATGATGGAAAATGTTTGTCCCGTACCATTCAGAGTCACATTTTTGGTGATTTCTAGGTCGCTGGTCAAGGTGAATATTCCACCCACTTGCAACTTAACTGTGCCTCCTCGACACACTTTGCTAACCGCTTCTCGTAGCGATTCTGGACCTGTCTCAGTGGTAGTGGTCACGATTACGGTATTTTGACAAGTGGCGCCATATTCATACGCCCCGATGTCGCATCCAGCCACGCCATCATAGTTGCCATCATACAGACGCGCCAGGCCGCGTTGATCGGTTTCTGGGCAATGGATGTCTTCTCCCGCATCAATGGCTGGGGAACTGGCTAACAGGATGAAAAAAGGAGCCGACTCGTCCAAAATTTGTGGTTCGCCCAGGAGAGGGTCGCCCATTAACATAGGGTCGCAAGTACCATCTGCAATGAAGTTATGGGAGTTGTTGCTTAATATACCACCATTGTAACAATCTCCGCCTTGGGTACTGTGGGCAATGAGGGTGTTGAACAGTTGCAACGTTCCCACATTGTAAATTCCACCTCCTCCATGGTCACCTGTGGCCGTGTTCTTCGCCAGAGTGCTGTTATAAATATCTAAGCCTCCCGTGTTGTGAATACCACCACCTTGACTGTTAGACGTGCCTTCAGCAATGGTGCTGTTGACGATGAACAAGGTGCCGGCATTGTAAATACCACCCCCTTCCCAAGCATGGTTCTTGTGGAAAGTGCTGTCATAGATATTGACAACCCCTTCATTAAGCAGACCACCACCATTATCCGTGGAGTAGCGGGCCCGCGTTTGATTGTTGCGCAATTGGCAGTTGTTGAGAGTCAACATTGCTTCTGGATTCACATAAATTCCTGCACCGCCACCGCTAGTGGTTTTACCGTGGGTGATAATCAAATTATTAAAGGTGACAATGCTATTGCCAATCTCAAAGACTCGTACCTCCCCGCTACCATCTTGATTGTTGTCGCCACTGATAGCAATGTGGCGGTTGGTGCCGCCTGTGATAGTGAGATTTTGGGTGATAACTAAAGGACGCGATAGGTAAATCGGGGAGACTATCGTTTCGGCAAACTCAATCAGACCACCTGGACAAATCTGGGCAATAGCGTACCGCAGAGAACCTGAGTCGTAATCATCTTCAGTTCTGGTGACGGTGGTTCTAACTTGGCAAGAGATAATCGGGTCAGTGGGTGGAGGAGTCTCGACTGGCGGAGTCACTGGTGGCGGAGTCGAACAAGAGGCTAGATATTCATACGCGCCAATGTCACATAAGGCCGAACCGTCACAATCTCCATCTGCTGGACGCAGGGCACCACCTTGGTCATTCGCGCCACAAGAAGCACCGTCTCCCGCATCTATGGCGGGCGAACCTGCTAATAAGGCAAAAGTTGAAGTGATACCGTAATTTTGTAGGGGACCCAAGAGAGGGGCACCTGAGAGGGCAGGACTGCAACTGCCATCTGCGATGAGATTATTAGTATTCGTACCCAACGTACCCAGATTGGCGCAATCTCCGCCACTGGTGCTATTGGCAATCAGAGTGTTAGTCAAGTGTAGAGAGGCACCCGTCTGATTATAAAGGCCAGCGCCACCCATTAAGTCGGCAGAGTTACCAGAAAAGGTACTATTGTTAACCGTCAACGTGCCTCCGTAATTGTTGATTCCACCTCCTCCATAAGCCGTGTTTCCAGAAAAGGTGCTGTTCGTTACCGTTAACAACGCATCGTTGCGGATGGCGCCACCGTAATGGGAAGCCGAGTTGTTCACAAAGGTGCTACTTACAATGTCAAGACTGCCATTGTTGCTGAAAATGGCGCCGCCAGAGGAGGTCGCAGAATTGGCCGAGAAGGTGCTGTCGTGTATCGTTAGAGAGTTGGCATTAAATATCGCCCCGCCACCTCCGCCACTGGGTACGGTGTTGTCAGAAAAAGTGCTATTTGACACCAACACTTGACCCAGGGAGTAGATGCCTCCTCCATACATACCAGCCGTATGGTTAGACAGATGGCTGTTATAGAGATTCAGAACTGCATTGCTGGCCACATAAATACCGCCTCCCTCATTGGCATCACTGCCATCAGTGAGAGTTAAATTTTCCAGTGTCACGGTCGCATTGCGAATATTGAAAATGCGGAACGGGGGCGCGGCGAGGTTGCGTTGTATCGTCTGATTCACATCGTCAGTCGTGGTTATCGTTAAGTTCTTATCAATCACCAATTCGCCAGAATTTAAATCAATGGGGGAGACATCGATGGTAATCTCGTCATTCGTACACACCTGGGCAATCGCCTCTCGCAAACTGCCTGGACCACTGTCGGCAGTGCTAGTGACAATGAGGTCGCTTTGACAAGTGGAACCGTTAATAGTAATGCCTGCTGGGGGAACGTTGGGAGGGAATGGAGTCGTGGCGAGAATACTCGTGGCGCCTCTGGTGATACCTGCATACGTCCCATTCGAGGAGGCATCTCCCACGATGAATGGAGAAACGCCGGTGGTAATGGTGATAATGCCACCGTTGGCACCGTCGGCATTGATACTATAACCATTTCCGTCGTTACCCATCACTTTGAGAATCGTGCCCGCTGTCACAGTCACATTTCCACCATTGTCTTCTGTCCCTGAGACACTCTGACTATAAGTGCGTATGCTTCCCCCCACAATAGTTGACCCACCACTGTTTATGAACACATTTCCCCCCAGTCCACTGTCACCTATGTTGTTAGAACTGTAAGTGAATAAATGGCCCGATGCAACAATATTGCCAGAGGCACTCAAAGTCAACTTCCCTCCTGGGATGCCGTTTGTCGTACTCAACGAGATGCCTGCCACACTGAGGTTGGTGGCGTTGTTTATCGTTAGATTTTTCCCAAGGGCGACAAAATCTCCTCCCGTCACAGAAAAGTTTTGTGTGCTGGCATTGATGGTCACGTTGTTTGCTGTGAAAGTGACGTTCGAAGAGAGTGTCATGGTGCTACCACTGACCCCCATAGTAATCGTACCACCGTCACACACATCCGCCAGGGCCTGACGCAAACTTCCTGGGCCACTGTCGGCAGTGTTGGTGACCGACAACGCGGTGCAACTAGGGGTGGTGGCGAACCCTAGTGGACTCGACACACTGGTTAAATTGTTTGGTTGAGGAGGGTGTGCAGGAGTAAACGTTTCTACCAAAAAGTAGTAAGTTGTGTTAGGGGACAAGCCCGTCACCACGTAATTGGAAGCGTTTTTGTCTGGGGTGGTGGAGGTAGCAGGGGTGTAGGGACCGCCAGGCGCGGTGGAATATTTGACTTGGTAATAACCACCGTCGGCTGTGTAAGAGATAGGGGTCCAATTGACTCGGACTTCTGTGAAAGACAATGGAGTGGCATTGACTCCGATAGGTGGAACGGTTTGGGTATCTTGCCAAGCTGGCTGTTTTGATGACACTAAGGCAGCTTCGCCGGCGTAAGGACCCATGAAGCGGTTATAATCTAAATTTAAATTTGGGGCACTGAGACCAGTTAAACCGGCAAAGGAGGGCAAGTAACCAGTGAAGGCATTGCCGGACAAATTGAGGGAGGTCAGTCCCGAAGGTAACGGGAGAACATTCCCAGTAAGTCGGTTGTTGCCCAAATCGAGATCAGTCAAGAAAGTCAAATTGATTAAACTCTCTGGCAGAAGCCCGTTGAGATTTTGAGAACTTCTAAGAAGTTGTGTGACTTTACCAGAACCACAAGTCACCCCCGTCCAACTACAAGGATTATCATTTTGATTCCACCCATTCCCAGGACTGTCGGTCCAAGATGGGCCACTGGTGGAATTGTAAAGGTCAAGTAACGCATTACATTCTATGGCTGGAATGTCCCCTTGACTGCCACAATTGGTAGCCGCAAACTCGGGAAGAGTAGCCGCAAACACGGGAAGCGGTGCAAACCAGAAATTCCATAACAACACGGGTAGCCAGGGTAGCGAATGGCAAGTGGGTGGGTGAGTATTTAAAACGGTGTGGATAAGTTTGGTGTTCATGGGAAGTTATCTCTCTATTAGTGGACAGTGACGAGAAACTCAGTTTCTTAAAAAAACTGAGTTTCTTTGGTGTGGTTCCCTAAAAAAACGGTCCTTTGGATTAAGTGTAGCATAAGATGAAAGGATTGCAAGTTATAAGGAAAATAGAGAGAGTTAAGGAGTCCAAAACCTGTTTTGGACTCCGATCCAACTTTCAACTTGGTCTTCTGACCAACCGTGTTCCTGAAGCCCAGTCATGCCATGTTCGTCCCTTCTTATCCCATAGCGCCCAAAAAAATCCCAGTCCAAATATCGACCATGAGAGAATGGCCATCACAAACCGTCGCACTATTTGCCACCAAGTCACGGTTTGCCCCTCCAGACTCTGTACTTGAATTTGCCAGGCCATCATCCCTAACGTTTGTCCGCCACGTCGCCAAAACCCGGCGAAGTAGAAAAAACTGACAATCAGTAAATAAATCTGAAGGACAGGATGTGTGCTAGAATCCGCAGAAATCAGGGCGATAAAAAGTCCTGTTGCAAAAAATAGGACGGAGAATAATAATAGGCTGTCGTAGAAAATTGCCGCCAAACGACGTAGTAATCCAACGGGGGGTAAAGAGGATGAGACAAAATCTTGCAGGGTTGTCATAGTTGAAATATTCTACTTGAGTTAAAATGTGATGAAGAATGTTATAGTAATATTCCTTCTCACTTGTACCCCCCCAGCCCCCCCGCACGCGGGGGGAGTCACTCCCCCCGTACACAGGGGGCTGGGGGGGTACAAGTAATGAGGAATATTACTATACCAGGATTTACGCAGATTATCATTACCTCAAATGGCAATAAGAAACTAAATTACTTTGATTATTGTTGCGGATTGGGATTGTCAAACATTTTTAATTATTGTAATCTTGAATGGTTATAATATTTTTCCTGAAAATATTGAAGTATTATGATGTATTATCATGTATATGATTGAGATGGGAAAAAATACCGTAGTTTTTCCAAATGGAAAACTAGGACAAGAATAGCTAAACAACTTAATTTCTTTATTTAAACAATTTATAGTCACCACTTCAACCCTAACTTCAAGGCAGGTAAAGCTATGGCAAGAGTCACCGACCCTATATACGATGATGACATCGCAGTTGAAGAGGCGGCCCCGAAACTTAAACGTCCACCTTTGTATAAGGTCATTCTGTTGAATGATGATTATACGCCCATGGATTTTGTTGTTCATGTTTTGGAAGCCTTTTTCAGCATGAGTCGAGAATTGGCAACTCGAATCATGTTACAAGTACATCTCCAAGGCCGCGGCGTCTGCGGGACCTTCACCCGTGAAATCGCGGAAACGAAAGTAGCCCAGGTCAACAATTATGCCCGTGAAAATCAACACCCTTTATTGTGTACCATGGAACAAACCTAACCCATTGAGTGTTTTTAGTCCAAAAGAGGTCTTCAAATTATGTTAAGTAAGGAACTGGAAGTGACCCTGAACAATGCTTTTCAAGTGGCACGTTTCAAACGTCATGAGTTTATGACCGTAGAACACCTGTTACTCGCATTGCTAGAAGATGCCGATGTCACCAGAATCTTACGTGCTTGCGGTGTAGATGTGAACCTCCTCCGCAAAAATTTGGTGGAGTTCCTAGAAGAGAGTACCCCTAAGTTGTCCAGACGCGATGAACGAGATACGCAACCTACGTTAGGGTTTCAAAGAGTCTTACAACGGGCCGTGTTCCATGTGCAGTCGTCAGGCAAAACCGAAGTGTCGGGCGTCAGTGTCTTGGTTGCCATTTTTGGAGAACGAGAATCGCAAGCGGTGTATTTTTTAGACCGGCAAAATGTCACTCGTTTGGATGTCGTCAATTATATTTCCCACGGCATTTCCAAAGTCGATAGTGATGGTACGCCAGAATTTGCTACCGCAGGTGATGATGACTCAAATGGAGAGGCGACGGCGGCGAAAAATCCTTTAGAGGTCTATACGGTCAATCTCAATGAATCTGCCATGGCTGGTAAAATCGACCCCTTGATTGGACGCAGTGTCGAGATTGAACGAACGTTGCAAATCTTATGCAGACGACGTAAAAACAACCCGTTATTTGTAGGCGAAGCGGGGGTAGGTAAAACTGCTATCGCAGAAGGTCTCGCCCGGTTGATTGTGGAAAAGAAAGTCCCCGACGTCTTGGCCAACAGTGTCGTCTATTCGCTGGATTTGGGGTCCCTCTTGGCAGGAACGAAATATCGGGGCGATTTTGAAAAACGTCTCAAAGCCGTTTTAACCCAGTTGCGCAAACAACCCGGGGCGATTTTATTCATTGACGAAATTCACACCATTATCGGTGCTGGTGCGGCCTCTGGAGGTGCCATGGATGCGTCGAACTTAATTAAACCGGTACTGGCTTCAGGGGACCTGAAATGTATCGGTTCGACGACTTATCAAGAGTATCGAGGCATTTTTGAAAAGGACCGCGCCTTATCCCGGCGGTTCCAAAAAATTGATGTCAGTGAACCGACCGTGGAAGAAGCAGTGCAAATTTTACATGGCCTGAAATCTAGATTTGAGGAACATCATGACCTGAAATATGCCAAGCAAGCGATTCGGGCCGCTGTGGAATTATCCGCACGCTACATCATGGACCGTCATTTACCTGATAAAGCCATTGATGTGATTGACGAAGCCGGGGCGAAGCAACGTCTCCAACCGCCGGCGAAACGTAAGAAGTTGATTGGCGTGACCGACATTGAACAGATTGTAGCCAAAATTGCCCGCATTCCGCCTAAAAATGTGTCGGTCTCGGACAAGGACATGTTAAGGACGTTAGAAAGAGACCTCAAAATGGTCGTCTTCGGTCAAGACCAAGCCATTGACACGTTAGCCACTTGCATTCGAATGTCTCGGTCTGGTTTAGGCCATCCGGAGAAACCCACCGGTTGCCTCCTGTTTGCAGGTCCCACAGGGGTTGGCAAAACCGAAGTGGCACGTCAATTAGCGAAACTGTTAGGCATTGAATTGATACGTTTTGACATGTCCGAATACATGGAACGCCACACCGTTTCTCGTCTCATTGGCGCCCCACCGGGCTATGTTGGCTATGACCAAGGCGGACTTCTCACCGAAGCGATTAACAAACATCCCCATGCCGTTCTCCTCCTCGACGAGATTGAGAAAGCCCATCCAGATGTGTTTAACCTCTTATTACAGGTGATGGACCACGGTACATTGACTGACACCAATGGCCGTAAAGTAGATTTTCGCAATGTGGTGTTAGTGATGACCACCAACGCCGGGGCTGAACAAATGAGTCGTGCTTCGATGGGGTTTAGCATCCAAGATCATACTGCGGATGGCACAGAAATTATTAAGAAGTCCTTCACCCCCGAATTTCGCAATCGTTTAGACGCGGTTGTGCAATTTGCGCCACTCTCCTTGGACACGATTGCCCATGTGGTAGACAAATTCATCATTGAATTGGAAGTGCAACTGGAAGACAAACATGTCACCATTGAACTAGACGAGATAGCCCGGCAATGGTTAGCCAGACACGGCTATGATAAACTCATGGGCGCCCGCCCGATGGCCCGCTTGATTCAGGAAAAAATTAAGAAGCCATTGGCCAACGAATTATTGTTTGGTCAATTGGAGAAAGGCGGACATGTGATAGTGCGGACGATCAATGGCGAGTTAGTGTTGAACTATGAAGGCCGGGCTGGGGAGATGGTGGTGGCAGAAGTGTCAGAATCATTGGAAGTTTAACCGGGCGTTATCGTGAACCATACCAAAGAAACTAAGTTGTCTTACAGACAACTTAGTTTCTTAACCATATCAACTTATGAACATTTACCACCAAGCCACCTATTTACGCAGTGCCCATACTCTGGACCAACTTCCTGAAGACCACGGTTATGAAGTCGCCTTTGCAGGACGTTCCAACGCTGGAAAATCCAGTGCTATCAACGTTGTCACCCATCAAAAAGGGTTGGCACGCACCAGTAAAACGCCGGGACGGACTCAACAAATAATTTTCTTTCAACTCGACGACTCGCGTCGGTTAGTGGATTTACCTGGCTATGGATATGCCAAAGTCCCATTGGCGGTTAAACATCATTGGCAACAAACGTTGGCTGAATATTTGCAGAATCGTGATTGTTTGAAGGGACTCATCCTATTGATGGATATTCGGCATCCTCTCAAAGAATATGACCAACAACTGTTAAATTGGTGTAAGTCATCCAATATGCCGGTGCATGTGTTACTCACCAAAGCCGATAAAATTGGGTTTGGAACTGGCAAAGAGGTGTTACAACAAGTGAAAAACTATTTAGCCGGCGTATCAGAGAACTTTAGTGCGCAACTATTTTCGGCTTTAAAGGGCAAAGGAATTGAAGAAGCACAAGAGTGTTTAAACCGATGGTTGGAGGTTCGAGAGGAGATTTGATAAGGTTCCAAAAGTTGTCAACTCTCCTCACCATTCTTTCAGCCTCTTTCAGAATTATCCTAGACTAACTATATGAAATATTTCACATTCATGGTTGGCATTTTGACACTCGTGTCGGGATGTACACTATTGCAAAACCTGCAAACCTCAGGTCCCTTAGACAAAGAACAGTTTAGACAAACCATTCTGGTGACTGACGACCCTTCCAGTCAATTTGCCACATTTTCCACGGTCCTCGCCTCACAAAAATGGCAAGGACCGCAACGCAGTGTGGGAGATGATAATTTTTTGGTAGGTGTCATCGACAAGAAAACTGGTAGGAGAAGTTACCAAGTGCATAATGTCATTTATTACAGTGGTGCCGGTAATCAGGTTGCCTGGCAACTCTTCTATCAAGTCAACTATGAGTCCCCCACAGGCACTCAATTGACTCCTCTCACTTTGGTCAAGAAGGAGGAGAACTGTTCGGCTTTGGAGGTATATGGCAAATGTATTTACCAAGAACATCTCTTTTTTCCAGTGGCCGAAGAATTTTTAAGAAAGTTTGTCTCTTCCCATTCCAATACCGGAGTGTGGTGGTACTATCTGATTCCGCAAAAGGGCAAAGTCTATAGTGATAAATTCCTAGTGGCGGAAATAGCAGGATTGTTGGAGAGGATGGAGGAGTATGAAATTAAGAGGCCGTTTAAGAAATAGTGGAGGATAGTGGATAGTGGATAGTGGATAACGGATAATACCGTACGCGGGACTAGAGGCTTCAGCCGGAAATCGCGGCACGTCACCGGCTGAAGCCTCTAGTCCACCTCGTTTTTTTACTATCCACTATCCGTTATCCACTATCCACTATCCGTTATCCGTTATCCACTATCCACTATCCTCCACTATCCACTATTATGATCCACTGGCATCTCAAACAAGCCTCTCGTTGTCTCACAAAAGGTGGTATTCTCGCTTATCCTACCGAAGCCATTTATGGACTTGGTTGCGACCCTCTCAATGGGGAAGCTGTGGCACGGTTATTAACTCTTAAACAACGTTCTTGGCAAAAAGGGTTAATTCTCATCGCCGCCGATTTTGCGCAAGTAGAAGCATATCTGGAACCGTTATCTACCACGTTACAGCATCGTGTCTTTCCCACTTGGCCCGGGCCTGTGACTTGGTTATTGCCTGCTAAACCGCAAGTGCCTCTCTGGTTACGTGGATTGTCTTCACAATTGGCGGTGCGAGTCACTGCCCATTTGCAAACCGTCGCTTTGTGCCAACAGTGGGGAGGGGCTATCGTGTCGACCAGTGCCAACTTGAGTGGCAAGCCGGCGGCACAAACTGCGTTACAAGTGCGCCGAATCTTTGCGCAACAAGTGGATTATATTCTAACAGGTCCAGTGGGTGGTCGGACCCGACCCAGTGAAATTCGGGATGCATTGACTGATACGGTGTTGCGTGTCTAGTTAAAGTGAAATGACAAATGGTAAATCACCAGGGTATGCCGGAGTGGAGGCTTTAGTATGCCGGAGTGGAGGCTTTAGTATGCCGGAGTGGAGGCTTTAGCCGGTAGGGGTTGGCACTGAATTAAACTCAGGGGAAAAGCTACTGGCTAAAGCCTCCACTTCAGCAAAGCCACAGGCGTTAGTCTCCACTCCAGTAAAGTTTCTATTATCCAGGTTTAAGGCGTTTCCATAAACTGTAGCACTAAATCCTGAATAGGCGTGTCTTGAAAATTTTTGGCCCACTGTCGGATTCGTTCTGCAAATGGACGTAATTCCTCATCCTCTTGTTCTAATTGAGTGACTAATTGGCGAATTTCTAAAAAGTCTCCTATTTGGGCTAACTCGTAAAGTTCTGCCGCTTTATCCGCCGTAGGACCTTTCAAAGGGGTAGCTGTTCTTGCTAACGTGTCGGCAATTTTTAGTGGCGAGGTCGTGAGAGGAGTTCGGTCCAATTGCCATTCCTTTGATTCCGCAAAATCGACTTGCACGGTAAAGATACTTCCTTGTCCCAGTATACTGTGAACCTGAATTTCTCCACCCATGAGTTCCACTAATTGTTTGACTAAACATAAACCTAAGCCAATCCCTGTCGTTTTATGTAACCAGTCACTGGCTTGTTCAAAGGGAGTAAACAGTTTCGACAAACTGACCTCGGTCATTCCGATACCTGTGTCGGTCATGATAAATTGGAGGTGATGCCAACCTGGTGTCTCCAATAATGGAGTGTTATGTACTTGGAAGGTAATTCTACCCTGTTGCGTAAATTTCACTGCATTACTTAATAGGTGGTGGAGAATTTGCCGCAATCGTTTACCATCGGCCACAATGCCAACGGGCAGCTGGGGAGAGGAATCGAAGTGAAACGCTAACCCTTTTTCCTGGGCTTGGGTTCGGAACCACTCGGATAAATCGCTTAACAATTGGCTTAAATGAACGTCTGATAGTTGCAATTCCAGTTGTGCGGTTTGGAGTTTGGACATATCTAAAATGTCTGACACCAAGGTCAATAAATGTTCACCACTACGCCCAATGACGTCCACCGATTCTTTTTGTTCTGTCGTCAAGCGTGGGTCTTGTTTCAGAAATTGGGCATATCCTAAAATCCCATTTAGAGGGGTTCGCAATTCATGGGACACGTTAGCTAAAAAGGCAGTTTTGGCTTGATTAGCGGCTTCCGCAGTTTCGCGGGCCTGTTGAAGTTCTCTTACAAAACGGGCATTGTCTAACGAAATAGCCATCTGACTGGACAATAACGTTAACACTTGGAAACGGTCAGGTGTAAAGGCGCCCGCTATCAAATTATTTTCCAAGTAAATGACGCCTATCAGTTGTTGTTGATGTAACAAGGTGAGAATCAACACCGATTTGAGAGAATGGGTACGCACGTAATCATCGTCTTGATACTTGGTTTCCTTCTGAATGTCTGCGAAGACTAAGGATTGTTTGGTGCGAATCACATAATTGACCAGTGTCGTTGGTACTTGGCCCGCCAGCGGTACAGTTTGTAAGACGGTGACAATCTCTGGTTGCACAATGAGTTCGGCTTGAATGATCCATTGTCCCTGGTTTTCCAGAATCAAGACACCACGTTGTGCCCCAGCATTTTCGATAACGGTATACATCATTTTGGATAACAAGTTCTCTAATACGATTTCGCCAGACAACGCTTGGGCCGCTTTGAGAACACTGGTTAAATCCAACCATTCGGTGTTGGTGGCAAACCGCGTGGTATTGACTCTAGTGGCAGGTGGTATCGTGACGGTAAAAGTGGAGAGGACCGGCATCGCCGCTGGTTGCGGAGACAGCAACCATTGTGAATATTTGTCTTCCAACTCGTTCACTTTAACCGTGGCCCCCCATTGTCGATAGTGATAATACGCTTCTTTCAAATAGAGTTGGGCAAACTGGTGCATCTCCCGTCTCAAGTAAAATTCCGCAGCCAATTCGTAAGCCAACGCCTCCTCATGGAGGTATTGGTTCGCCTGTGCGCCTGCTATGGCTTTTTCATAAAATGCTTCGGCTTCGAGAAATTGGCCCAAGACTTTTGCCTTTTCAGCTTCAACTAAATCGTATTTGTGCTGAAAATTCATCGGTGCGTGATGTGCCCACTGCTTCATTTTCTCCTGATTAGCAAAGACTTGTTGGAGAATCTCGGCTTGTCTGGCCACCGTCGACTCTGAATAGACCGCCAGGTGAATCAGAGAATCATAGAAGTGAAAAATGGCGATGATAGCATGTCCCGCTACACTGGCTAAGTAATTTTTGGCCAAGGAGGCATTTTCTAAGGCCAGGAACGGTTTCCGGCAGAGATAATAGAGACTCAAACGGTTGATATAAAAAAGAGACAAGCCATAATAATCATTGGTTTGTTGAAGGATTCCTAGTAGCTGACAAGATTCCTCATCAGCCAACGACGCGGGGGAAGACGATTCTTGAAGTAAAGCGAAGAGACTCAGTTGATAAATAGTGAGGTACTTAGCGCAATTATCTTGTTGCAGTGCAATTAACTCCTGAATATAGAAAGCGACTCGAGGCGCCAGTTCAGTCACCGCTTGTCCACTGAAGTAGGCATAGGCACAGTGGTCTAAGGAACTGTAGCCGGCAAATTCTAAATCACCCTCGGCGAGGGCCATCTGATGAACTTCTATGAGGTGGTGACAAGGTGATGATAAATGTTCTTTCCAAGGTTTGGTAAACGTGTTCACCACCGTGAGAGTTCGGGCGCGATAAACTGGTGTTTTCAGGCGTTCTAACAGTTGACTGGCCAATTGTCCAAATTGATAACCGGCCTCAATGGTCATGGTACTACACAAAATAATTCCGTAACTTGCATAAGCAAACGGGGAGAGTTCTGCATTACCATGTTCAATTGAGAGGTTAACCATCTGGGAGACTATCAGGGGAAACAATTCTGGCATAGCCAAATAACTTACCGGTATACTGATGGCTAATAAGCGTAACGTCGCGATATGAGTGGCATGGTGCATGGGTGGTAAGTCAACCAATTGGCTAATCGGTAATCCTTGCCATCGTGACGCAGTGTGAGTCAAAGCCATAACAAGGTCGGCTGGAGTCGGTTTTTCTGGCAATTCCAGTCCAAACTGAGAAACGGCAAATCGTAGAGTCTGAATGGCTTTGAGATATTGTCTCTGACCTGTATATGCCCGAATTCTAATCTCATGGACCAGCACTTGATCCAATAAAGTATGCGCGTGTCGCAAGATGACTTCAACGACAGTTTCCATTGAGTCAAAGTCACCGCATAAATACATGACTTCAATCCGTTCCAAATGATAGGCCAGGATTAAGTCATACTCTGTTTGCCAATGGGTTGGCAGAAGCCAGGGGTGCCCGTGTTGCAAGTAGGCGGCTGCTACCCGATAAGCATTGGCGGATTTGGCTTTTTGGGCCGCCTGTAAGTTCAAATGAACCAGTTGCATTTTCTCCTCTGGAGTAGAGGCGATAGAACTGCCTTGATTCAAGTGATCAACCACTTCAAACAACCGGTCCCCCAAATTGTTTCCCAAGTGGCGACTCAACAATTGTCCAATTTGCCAATGTAACGCCGGTCTTTCCGGTTCTGGAATCAATAAATAAGCGGCTTGTTGAATGCGGTCATGCACAAACTTGTAGGTTTCGGCCAGCGGCACCACCAAACCTTCTTTCAAGGCTTCCCATAACTCTGTTTTCACCGTTTCGTGAGACTTTTGCAAAATCACGGCTAAAGTCGCCAAATGAAATTGATTGCCGACACTGGCCGCTGACTTCAAGATGACTTGAGTGGGAAGTGGCAAGCGTTGAATCTTACCCGTCATTAACGCCACTACATTATCAGTAATATTGTGTGCCTGAATTTGAGTCAAATCCCATTGCCATTGGTGTTGACTGGAATGAAACTCTAGCAAATGTTCAGCATACAGGTTTTTTAAAAATTCGCCCAGGAAGAAGGGATTGCCATCCGTTTTTTCTAACAGTAACTCAGCTAATGGTAATGTATGAGTGAAAGGAAGATGCAGCGTATCACTCACGAATTGATTTAGGTCTGGTAACGCTAGGGGAGATAAATTCAACATTTGCACGCAGACACCTTGCTTATACATCTCCTCCACGGTGGTGACTAAAGGATGCACAGGATTCACCTCGTTATCGCGATATGCCCCTATCAGTAACAAATAGGGAATATCAATCATCATCAGAGTCAGCAGTTTTAAACTGGCGGAATCGACCCATTGTAAATCATCTAAAAAAATCACTAACGGATGGTTTGCTTGACAAAATACTTTGATGAAATTCTGAAACACCAAGTTGAAACGATTGAGTGACTCAGTTGGAGGTAACGTAGGAACGGCGGGCTGTGGGCCGATAATCAGTTCCACTTCCGAAATCACATCAATGATAACTTGACCATTGGCACCCACCGCGGTCAATATTTGCGTTTGCCAATATTCCAAGTCCCCCCGCGTTTCGGTCAACAGTTGGCGCACCAAATCGCGAAAGGCTTGCACCACCGCAGAATAGGGAACGTTGCGTTGGAATTGGTCAAATTTGCCGGTAATGAAATAACCGCGTTTCTCCGTAATCGGTTTATAGATTTCCTGGACCAACGCAGATTTGCCAATGCCTGAATAGCCAGCTACCAAGAGTAATTGACTGGGACCTGTGGTGATCTCCTCAAACGTGGCCAATAATTGCCTAACTTCTGCCTCCCGTCCATAGAGTTTCTGGGGCAGATGAAATTGGTCAGAAAAATCGTGTTGACCAAGTTCAAAACCGGACAGGTCTTCAAGACCTGTCAGGTTTGGATCAGTCAGATTCTCTAAAATTTTGGCCAAATCGGCTTTTACCCCCCAAGCACTTTGATAACGTTCTTCGGCAGCTTTCGCCAACAATCGCAAAATGAGATGAGAAATAACTGGTGGAATATTGACATTGACTTGATGAGGAGGCACCGGCTGTTTTGCTAAATGACAATGCACCAATTCCATTGCGTCGGTGGTCTCAAACGGCAAGCGGCCAGTGAACAATTCATAGAAAGTTGCCCCCAAAGAATAGAGGTCGGTACGATAATCCAACATTCGATTCATACGTCCTGTCTGTTCTGGGGAGAGGTAAGGCAACGTACCTTCCAATTGATTCGGATTTTGCAATGCCAACGTTTCCCGTGGTAAGCGAGTCGCAATGCCAAAATCAATCAATTTCAGTTGCCCAGTAGCGGGATTCCACACGATATTATTCGGATTCACATCTTTATGAATGACTTGGGCAGCATGAAGTTGACCCAGACTGTCTGCCATTTGAATGGCTATCGGCAACCAGTCGGTGAGAGTCAGGGAACGTCGGGTTAGCCAGACATTTAAGGCGTCTCCGCCAAAATCTTCTAAGACGAGAAACAGATGGTCTCGGGTTTTTTCCAAATGATAGACTTGAATAATCCCTGGCAACTGTAACTGACTCAGCAGTTCATATTCGTGTTGATACCGTGCCAGTTGCGTTGCGCTAGGAAACTCGGCTTTCAGCCATTTGAGAATCACAGGTTGGTTATCGGAATGACGAATCGCCCGATACACCTTCGAGTTCTCGCTGTCGTAGAGGGATTGGAGAATCTGAAAATTCGGAAGGGTGAACATATTCGGTTTTAAATTAAATAAATAGCACAGCGGAGATGGATGGTGTTGAAATATAGGTAACGTATTTGGGTGATGATAGGTATGATAACGTGGAGAAAGAAACTGAGTTTCTGGCCACCGTTGTTTTCAAATGGTTTGCGTAAATCCTAATCTTTACTCAGGCATTTTTTGCCACTCTCTCAATTTTCGTAACTGTCAAATTATACATTGTTGGGGAGTCCAAAGCAAAGTATCATTCAGGTGTCGGTAGTGATGCAATGTGGGTTCTCTGTCTGAACTCTGATTAGAATGATTTTCAGATGGACTCTGATTCGTCAAGCCTCCTTTCATAGCCTTCATTTAATCATTTCAATCACAGTTCCAGACCGAAGAGAAACCGCACGATATTTCACCCAGATTGCATCACTACCCAGGTGTCCAAAGCGACGCTTTGTCGATGACAAATCTAACGCTTTGGATGCTTAAATATTGTGATAAAATTAAGGTAAATAATTGACCAGGACGGTTCATTTTAAGATAATAAAATCATATATTTACAAATTCCTTAATCTTTTCCATCGTTTTTTTTTACAATTTCCTTGACAACCCCATATCCAATGGACTAACCTTATAAAGTAGTGATCGATGAAGTATACGTGAAGTGAGACCTACGAGATTGAAACGCCCCCGTAGTTCGGTCTGAACGTTTCATGCCGACTTTGTGCATCACTATCTCATTATCTATTTTTAGTAGTGATGCAATGTGGGTGATAACCGAAAACTGGCTGGACTTTGGATTCCTCAAAACCTCCGAGGTCTTCGAGACCTCGGAGGTTTAAATCCATCACCCACATTGCATCACTACCCTATTTTTCAGGAGAATTTGCTATGAACCACACTCATTTTCAAACCACACACAACCCCTTCTGTTTCCTCCTCCTCCTCTGCTACTGGCTACTGACTCCCTTGTCTGCATGGGCAGCGGTGTTGGCTTATGTTCCTAACAGTACCGGTAATACCGTCAGCGTCATTGATACCACTGACAATAGTCTCCTTACCACGGTTACGGTCGGCCTCAATCCCGCTGACGCGGCCATCACACCAGATGGCAAATGGGTTTACGTAACAAATTATAACGATGGCACAGTCAGCGTGATTGACACCAGTAATAACACTGTCCTCACCACCATTTCTGTAGGAATTAACCCTTCCGGAGTGGCGGCCACAAATACCAAAGTATATGTGGCCCTCACTGGAAATGATGCGGTAGCCATAATTAATACCAGCAATCATAGCGTCTCCATATTAGACGTGGGAAATCAACCACAAAGTATTGCAATTACTCCTGATGGTTCAAAGGTTTATGTGGCAAACTTTACGAGTAATAACGTTAGTGTCATTCAAACCAGTAATGACACAGTTATAGGTAGTCCCATACCCGTAGGTTCTTTTGCTATGGGAGTAGTTGCTACGAACTCCAAAGTTTATGTCACCATCGGGACTGGCAGACTCAAAATCATTGACACTTCTTCAAACACTGTTGTTGCCACCAAGACAGTGAGAACATCCCCATATACAGTTACCGTCACTCCCAGCGGTTCAAGTGTTTACGTCGCCAATTATGGGGATAACAGTGTCAGCGTGATGAGAACCAGTGACAACACCGTGATAAAAACCGTGTCAGTAGGTTATTCTCCTAGTGGCATAGCAGTCACACCAGATGGCAAAAAAGTTTATGTGATAAACTCCGGAGATGATACCATCAGTGTCATTGATACCACTACCAATACAGTGATGCCTGGAACACCTTTTCTTGTGGGTGACAGTCCTAACATCATCAGTAATGTCCCGTCTGCCTTGGGCCGATTCATTGGCCAAGTATCTGCCCCCCGTTACAGTTCCACACCCGCACCCACCAACACCATCACCCTTCCCTCCACCACTGTTTCCGTAGCCTCCACCACAAACTTGGACGTGCGAGAAACAGGCGAAGCAACACTAAAAATCACCTCTATCACCGTCACGGATCCCACTACATTTACAGTTTCACCCACCAGTTTTGACATTGGTGACGGTGGCGCATCTCAACCCGTCACCATTCAATGCAATAGTAGCACCGCAGGCACTTATACTGCCACTCTAAACGTCGTTCATAACGCCACAGGTAGTCCTGCAACTTATCCTCTTTCTTGCACTGTCAATGCTGCACCCACTCCTGGCTACAGTTCTCTGCCAGTCGCAGGAGGCACTCTCAGCTTTATTGCTACCGCACCTACCAATCCTGCTGCCCAAACTCTAACTATCCAAGAAAATGGAAATGCCCAATTGGATGTTACTTTGGCGATAGCAGGAACTGACTCTGGCAAATTTACTGTCTCCCCCGCCCTTTCTTCCACTTTTAGCATTGGCGATGGTGTTGCTGATAAAGTCTTTAGCATCCACTGCGATGGTAGCACAGTAGGCACTTACACAGCTACCCTCACAGCAACTCATAACGCCGCGGGTAGTCCTGCCACGTATAATCTATCTTGTAGCGTCGGTGCCACGCCTACCGCCAGCTACACTTCCACTCCCGTCGCTGGAACTGGTTTTGACTTCACCACTACGGCCTTCACGAATGCCTCTCCTCAAACTTTGACTGTGCAAAACTCCGGCACGGCGACTCTGAATGTCACTTCTATCACCACCACGGGGGCAGATAACGCAAAGTTCACTGTCACGCCGACCAATTTGACTGTCAACAGTGGTGGTGGTACACAAACAGTTACCATTTCGTGTGATGGTAGCACCGCAGGTACTTATACGGCCCTCCTCACTGTCACTCACGACGCTGGAAGCGCGGCCAGTTACCCACTGTCTTGTGTGGTGGACAAACTCGATACCACCATCACACTTGATAGCCACGACCCTGACCCTTCTGCCACCGGTCAAACTGTCACTTTCTTTTTCACGGTTGATACAACGACTGGTACAGCGACTGGCACAGTCAAAGTCAAAGTCAAAGATGACACCACTATCTTATGTACTGGCACTTTGGCGACTGATGGAACAGGCAATTGTACCCACCCGTTCACTTCCCCTGGCGATTACCTGGTAACCGCAGAATATGTCGCCAGTACCAATTACAATGGGAGTCTCTCCAGTGACGTGACACATCCCGTTATCAATGGTAGCATTCTCTTCAGCACCAATACCACTGACCTCCTCGAAGGTCAAGAAGATGCTTACACCATAGAATTACCGACCCATCCAACCAGTCCGATAGAAATTACCCTCAAAGCCGATGCCCAAACTGAACTCAGTTTAGATGGGATTGATTATGCGCCCACACAAATTCTCTCTCTGACTGACATCACTCCCCAAACGGTGTATGTCAGGGCTATTGATGACACCCTCAAGGAAGGCAATCACAGTGGTAAAATCACGCATACCATCACCCAGTCGACAGATACCGGCTACCCAACGGCTTTAAAAATTCCCGCCGTCACCGTCAATATCACAGACAATGAAGCCGGCGTTGTTATCACACCGACCAGCTTGACTGTCATAGAAGGCAAAATTGCTACTTATGTAGTTAAACTAGCCAGTCAACCGTTGAATGATGTGACGATTACCGTGACACCAGGTAACAATCAAGTTCAAGTGACTCCAACCTCTCTGACTTTCTTATCTGACGTCAGCGCACTGGACCCACAAACGATTACCGTCACCGCCATAGATGACCAAACTGTGGAAGGCACACACCAGACCACTCTCAAACATATCATGGCCGTAGGCGATGGAGGAGACTATTCTGACATTTTGCCTCTGGATGCGGTTAAAGTGAATATCACTGACAATGAGTCTCTAGCCCCCCCTTCTTCTCCACCACCTTCTGACAATCAGAATACTGACACTGGCAACGGGTCTCCTCCCGACAATACTCCGCCACGGCCCATTGCCACCTTATTTGTTACCGTCGATGGCGACGATAAAGGGCGCGTGGAAAGTAATCAGGGTGGCATCTCTTGCAGTAACTATGGGATGGGCACTTGTCAAGCGACCTACCCGCCTGGCACAGAAATTACTTTGACGCCGATTGCGGACCCTGGCTTTAAGTTTAGCAGTTGGGGAGGTCATCTGGACTGTACGGATAACAAAGTCCTGCTGATGGCCGATAATAAATTATGCGTGGCCTTCTTTGCACCACTGCCTTCTCCACCGGCGCCGGCGGCGGTTATTGAAGAAACCTCCGTGATACCACCTGCCTCTCCGCCTCCCTCCGTGCCGGAGACTCCAACGGTTACTGAAAATCCTGTCACGGCTGAGAGTGACCCTTTGCCTACGGAAACGACACCAGTAGAAACTACACCTGTTACGCCTGCACCTATAGAGACTGTTTCACCGCCGGTGTCATCCCCCAACGACCCGATACCACCCGCGTCGGTGTCAGAAGAAACGGTGTCCTCTTCTCAGCCACCGGCAGAAACGGTACCACCAGTGTCCACGCCTGTGACAGAAGACATCACTTCTCCTCCTGTCATCACGCCTGTGGAAACTTCGCCGGCGGTTTCTATCGTATGGCCTCCGCAACCGATAGTGGTGTACCCCACTGGCGAGGGTTGGTGTCCCCCCAAAGACTGGCTAGACTGGGTCTGCAACGCCCAATGGCGCACTCTCCATTCGGACTTGGACATTGAGGTGGGTGGACAGTTATCTAATGCTATCCTAGAAGGTGAGGTTCACAACCAGGGTTGGGTTTATAACCTGATTATCCAACCTCAAAGTACCGTCTCAGGCGGCGTAGTCAGCGGCTACATCACCAATCATGGGAAGCTGAGTGACTTTGAATTTCGTGGCTACTCCATCGAGGGTGGCACTCTATCTGGCACTATCTTCAACAACAGTTCCGTCGGTGGTTACTTCCAAGATGTGCAATTGGCACCTCACACGCATATCATCGGAGGCAGACTGAAAGGTCAGATTACGGGTGACATTGATGCCCCGGCCCTGTTGGAAAATTTACAGGTTCAGGCTGGCAGTCACCTCACTGGTGTGATTCTGGGTAAAGGAGTGAAAGTGTCTAAACAAGTGACGTTGGACGAAGATGTACGAATTGAGATGACTGATAAATGATAAGTTCGTAGCTGGGCTATCCTCACCCCCGGCCACTCTCCCAAAGGGCGTGGGGGGAACAACGACACCAGTGGTTTTCTCCCCTCTCATTCTGGGAGAGGGGCCGGCGGCGGTGAGGGCAAGAACGTCGTCGTTCTGCCAGAACATTTAGGCTATTTTACCTAAACTGTTACTCACGCATTTTTTCCACTATCTCAATTTCTGCTACTGTTAAATCATACACCCCATAAACCACCTTGTCAATCTCCTCATCAAGCGCCTCCAGTTGCCGTTGCAACACCGTTTTGCTATGAGTATCCAAAGCGGTGGCCAAACGTTTATTCAGATCAAGAATTTGAGTGACTAGGTGAACGATTCGGTCATGGTTGGCTTTGTCAACAGAGTTATGGAAGTCAATTTGACGAATCGGCAATTGTACCAAATATTGGTAAATAAAACGCAAATAACCACCTCGATAACTAGCGGATAAACTGTTGTAGTAAAACGTTATGAGTTTCGAGTTCAGCAATCCCAGCAGATACCTATCGTTGCGCGGGAGAATATAGGTCGTATTCAGCGAGTAAAATTGACCCTTTTCGTCAAATGCCACATTCCCACGGTTGGAAATATCAGGCAAGATTAATTTGGGCTTTTCAAACTCTGGGTAATAATCACACGCCCGTAATTCCCACCAATACTCACCTTGATCATGACGCAGAGGTGCGATTTGGGCAAACCGTTTGAGATGAGTGGCTATTGCAGGATAATGTTGTTGAAACCACTTCCATGCGTTTTTGATTCCTCCTGACGTCAACCGCGTCCAACCTTTTGGAATCAAAATTAAATGTTGTTGATTTTCAAGCGGTTGATACCGTTTAATATCTCTTCCCAACAAAAACGGCTTAATCAATTCCGCACTCTTGGGGTCTTTGGCAATCAATTTCTCGCGTGTTTTCGAATCAATCACAAATGCTTCATTGAGTCCCGTTTTAATACCATAAAAGATTTGACCCTTGACATACTCATCCAACGGCACTCCCACTCGTTGCAATTTCTCCAATAACGCTTGTGCCTGAGAATTCGCCAAACTCCAACCGTCTGCCGTCAAACTGTGAGTAGCAACCTCATAACGAAGCGGTTTCACATACTCACTTAACTCCTCAAATGCTAACGTGTGAACCTTGGAGACCGTGACGGTGGGCGACGGTTCACTCTTCTGAATCAACAAAATACAAGGGTAAGTGGTCGCCTTCGAAAACACTGGGAGGTCACCAAAATCGGTCAGTTCAATCACTCGCCGTTGTGTCAACCAGTGTCGTAACGGTTTCCCATAGTTAGCCCGCAACCATTTATTGGAGACAATCATGCCAAATAACCCATTCTCGGTCAAGAGGGAGACTCCTTTTTCAATGAAATAGGCGTACAAATCCGCCACGCCGTGATAAACTTGATAGTGGTCTTGGAAGTAAGATTTCGCTTCCCCTAATAATTCTTGACGCACATACGGCGGATTCCCAATGACGGCATCAAATCCGCCCGTCTTCACTGCCGCAAAGCCTTTCTCCCAGTCAAACGCATTCACGCGATATAACGTCTCCTCATCTAACAACCCTGGTTGTTGTCCAGAATAGAAATCGTTGCCAATCAGTGAGTTACCACACTTGATATTATTCTCCAAATCGGGCAACACTCGTTCGCGAAACAGTGAGAGTTGGGCTATCACACTTTGTTCATCT
>JAABRD010000053.1 GCA_011391085.1 Thiotrichaceae bacterium
TCATCCCGCCCGGCTGAAGCCGTAAGTCCCGCCCGGCTAAAGAAAAATTTGAACATCGAGTTAAATAGGGTTACAAAAATGGGTAGTGATGCAATCTGGGTGATATTCATGTTGCCCTCACCCCCGGCCCCTCTCCCTCTGGGAGAGGGGCCGGGGGTGAAGGTAAACATATCACCCAGATTGCATCACTACCACGTAACTTTATCAGACAAAGCTACGCTTTGGACCCCTGAGTTGTTGATTACGGAACACTATAGCCGTAAGATTCTATGACAGTACGCGCTTCTGGACCTTTAAGGTATTCTAAAAAAGCCAGGGCTGCTTTGTTCTCCTGGCCATAGTTCAACAAAATGGCTTGTTGTTCTATGGGCGTATATAGGTCTTTAGGTACCATCCACAGAGAACCTGCGCTTTTCTGTTGCGGTTTCAGCATGGATAAAGCCATAAAACCCAATTCTGCTTCACCACTGACAATGACTTTATGGGTCTCTGTCATGTTGTCACGAAACCACAATTTGGGTTGAAGTTTTTGCCAAACGCCTAATTTCTCCATCACTTCTTGTGCCGCTACACCGTATGGGCCAATTTTAGGATCAGGCATGGCTAAATGGGCAAATTTACCATTGCGAAGGATACCTCCTTTCGAGTCTATCAGTCCCTTTTGAGAACTCCAGAGGACTAAGTTGCCAATGGCGTAAGTGAAGCGCGTATTGGCTACTCCCAATTCTTCAGCTTCAATGGTTTTGGGCGTTTGCACATCTGCCGCTAGAAGTATATCAAACATGGCCACGCTTTTGATTTGGGCATAGAGTTTGCCCGTTGCATCCGCCGTGATGATCGCTTGGTGTCCTGTGCTTTTTTCAAAAGTTCGGACCAGCTGTTGGAGAGTTTCCCGAAAATTGGTGGCCACTGCCACGTTAAATTCTTCCGCATGTAACAGGCTAGGAATAAGGTTGCCGAACAGTAGAATAGAGAATAATAGGCCCTTCTTGACCGTTATCATCATTTGATTAGACCTCGTATTTACTTGATAGAGAATGTTATTTCACCAGCAGTTCAAGTAGCTTTGAATTTGCCACAATCAATTCCTGGCCCCTGTGTCCAAACTACTTCTTGGACAATTTGTATTATCTCTCATATATAGCCGCGAAGTCAAGACGTTGGGATTTATGCAATTCTCCAGACAATTTGCCAAGAGTCCAAAACGTAACTTTGCATGGACAAAGCTATGTTTTGGATTACTGAATTTATACTCCTGAACTATCCCTAAAATTCATATCCCACCGTCATCATCACACTGCGTTCCTGGCCCACCGTTCCCTTGTCGGCCCAACTGTTGACGGTATATGTGGGATAAAGAATTTCTTGGTCAAATAAGTTATACAGATGCAGGTTGACAAACGTGCCTTTGGTTAACCAATCTGCATAACGAACGTTAGCATTCATTACCAGATAATCTCCCACCGTGGTACCAATTCGCCGTCCTACAGTACCATCCGGCTGGGTCTGTGAGGGGTCAAAATAACTCTCCATAGCAGACACATAATAGCTTGTCAATCCGAGAGTCACCGTCGGCGTCCATTGATAGCCCACTTTGAACTGACCTAACCAATGTGGCGAGTAAGACACCTCTATATCAGGATTCTGGCGGTCTTCCGTTTGTTGATAGGTCGCACTGAACTCCAGTTGTAAATCATCCGTTGGTTGCGCATGTAAACTGAGTTCTACACCGTTGGTGGTCAATTCACCACCATTGCCTAAGAAGCTAGTGTATTGACCCGTTGAAGACACTCTCATCACCCGTGTTAACAAATTTTGCAAGCGGTTGTGAAACAGATTGGCATTGAACAGATAATGCGAAGATAAGTAAGTCAGGTAATCAAATTCCAGCGTTTCAATTTCTTCCGCTTCCAATTTGGGAAGGCCGGCAGTCAAGCGCGTGGACGTGTTTTGACCAAAGGAGGGAGAACTAATGGCTTTGCCATACATCCATTTGAAAATATGCTTCTCATTAGGAGTATAAATGGTGGCTAACCTTGGAATGACCGCGAGGTCTTGGTCATCGTAATGGGGTGTGACACTTTGGTATTCAGCCGGTTTGTTCCCTGATTCAGCAAACGCTGTATAACCTAAAGTTTTTTCTAACCGTAATCCTGCAATCCATTTCCAACGGGGGTTAGGAGAATAGTTCAGTTGCGAAAACCAGGCCCAGGTGGTAACGTCTTCACCCTCTTGCAGACGTTGAGTCGCTTTGTGCAAAAATGGTACGGGGAGAGACGGTACGTTAATATAGGTGGAGATTTTCGGAACATAACGGTAGTACAAGCCACTTGACAAATCAAAGGATTGCAGAGGTTTCCACCAGAAATTCAGTTCGCCTTCGTAAGCGGTATTTCTCATGTTTTGCATTCCCCAGGTGTTTGCTACGAGGGCGCCATCATAATTTATATCCACACCCGTGCGTATATAAGTTAATTTGCCAGTCAGAGAGGCTTGTTCGGAAAAAAACTGTTGGTACCCTAAGCGCAAGAGAGTGCTACGAATATTTCTGATCGTACCTTCCTGAATAGTGGGTTGAGTCATGAAACCTTCTCTATCCGATTCACCATGAGTCAAGTCCACCGTGAAATTTTGATAGCTTCCGGAAAAGTCTATATAAGTCTCCTGATTTTCTAGTCGACCACCAGTTGTCATACCGGCCTCCAGTCCGAAAGGTTTAGATTCTAGCTGAGAGTAAGGAATATCCGGCCCTGCCGTTTGGTAGGTCGACGCATTTAAAGTGAAGTGTCCCTTGGGATGAACATAACTGGTACGTCCAAAACCGCGACGCGATTCACGACTGCCTCCTTGAACCGATAGCATGGAAGCAAATCCTTCGTCTTGTGGTGCCTCATTCGTAATGATATTGATCGCACCAAAAAACGCGCCACTGCCATAGACCACTGACAATGGTCCACGCACAATTTCAATTCGGTCGATGGCCGCCACTGGGACAGGCATGGCTGCAAAGGAATAAGAGGCATCATAATCAAACAGTTGATTGACGCCATTCACCAAAATAATGATACTGCGATTGGAAGCCGAGGTACTGACATAGCCACGGATTCCCTGAATGACTCCCCCTGCGCCGTAGGAATCTATTTCATAGGCGCCAGAAACATGTTGCAAAATTTCGGTTAACGAAGTGTAACCATAACGTTGAATCTCCTGTCTGGTAAGCAGTACCACACTAGCAGGAACTTCGCCGATTTTTTCGGCGACCTTGCTGGCCGTGTTAACTTGAAGTTCCATTAATTCTTCCAAAGGGACGTTGAGTAAATCGTTCACGGCCAATTCTTGCGCCATACCCAACCAGGGGTGGGAGAGTAGAAGTGGGTAAATGAATTTTTTCATTGGTGTTATCTTTTATGTTATCCTTAGTGTTTACAATAGTGGAGTCCCAAAACCCAGTCGGGGACAATGTACAAAGCTACGCTTTGGATTCCTGGATTGGGTTCTTGGAGTTGAAGACCATTTCTAAAATTCGGTAGTGATGCAATGTGAGTGATAGACACTTCCCCCCAGCCCTACCCCCTACGGGCGTGGGGGGAACGGCGGTACCCGTGGTTTTCACCCCTCTCCCCCTGGGAGAGGGGCCGGGGGTGAGGGTAAACATTTCACCCACATTGCATCACTACCTAAAATTCATAGCCCACCGTCACCATCACACTTCGGTCCCCTCCCAATGCCCCTTTATCTATCCAGCGATTGATCGTGAAAGTGGGATGACGAAATTCTTGGTCAAACAAGTTAGACACATGTACATTGGCAAACGTGCCCTTGGTTAACCAGTTGTCGAAACGGAGGTTAGCATTGAATATCAGATAATCTTCACTGGCCGGACCAACGCGATTTCCTAAACTGCCATCTGCATTTTTCAGGGAGGGATCAAAGTAGGGTTCCATTTCGGAAACGTAATAGCTGGTCAATCCTACATTCACGGCGGGACTCCACTGATAAGCCAGTTTGAACTGACCCAACCAAGGAGGTGAATAGGATACATCTAGATCCGGAGACTGATGGTCTTCGGTGTGTTGATACGTTACGCCCAACTCCAGTTGTAAACGTTCCGATGGTTGTGCCAACAAACTGAGTTCCATACCGTTGGTGACCCATTTTCCAGCATTGCCTAAAATGTTAAGGTATTGACCTGAAGCAGTCACTAGCGTGGTTCGAGTCAATAAATTTTGTAAGTGGTTGCGAAACAGATTGAGGCTTAACAAGTAGCGTGGCGAGAGGTAAGTGAGATAATCAAATTCCCAGGTTTCAATCTCTTCTTCCTCCAGTTTGGGTAAGCCGGGGTTCACCCGCGCCGTGGTGTTTTGACCAAAAGAGGGAGTATTGATGGCTTTGCCATACAGCCATTTGAAAATATGTTTCTCATTAGGCGTGTAAATGGCCGCCAGACGCGGAATGACGATGATTTTTTGGTCGTCATAATGAGGCGTAAATCTTTGGTATTCTGAAGCATTATACCCCTGTTCGGCAAACGCACTGTAGCCCAATGACTGTTCCAACCGCAACCCCACGACGCCTTTCCAACGGGGGTTGGGATAATAATTGAGTTGGGAAGACCAGGCCCAGGTGGCCAACTCCTCACCATCCTGAAGACGTTGAGTGGCTTGGTGAACAGTGGAACTCTTGTTAGAGGGTATATCAAGATCGGTGGAAACCTTTGGCGCCTGCCGATAGTACAAGCCACTGGAGAGGTCAAAAGTTGGTTGTGGTTTCCATAACATATTGAGTTCTCCTTCATACGCGGTGGCCTTAATATTTTGCATCCCCCAAAAGTTGGCGGTTTCGCCATCGTGTGTGAGTTTGATTTCGGCATTGGCATAAGTTAATTTACCGTTCCAGGACAATTGGTCTGAGAGGACCTGTTGGTAGCCAATTTGGAGATGGGTCGTGTCCACCCTTCTGACACTGCCTTCCCAAATTGTTGGCCGGGAGAAGAAACCTTCTTTAGCACTTTGATTATGGGTCAGAGAAAAGGAAATATTTTGATAGCGGCCTGATAGTTCCAAATAGTCCTCTTCATGTTCTAACCGTCCACCGGTGGTCAAGTCACCTTCCAACCCCATCGGCTTGGATTCTAATTCACGATAGGGAATATTTAACCCTGCGGTTTGATAAGTGGAAGTATTTAACAAGAGGTGCCCATTGGCATGAACATAACTGGTGCGTCCAAACCAACGGAAGGTGTCGTGATTTCCACCTTGGACCGACACTCGCGATGCAACTCCTTGGCGTTTTGGCACTTCATTGGTAATGAGGTTGATAACGCCAAAGAAGGCACCACTTCCATAAACTACGGACAGAGGACCGCGAACAATTTCAACCCGATCAATGGCTTCGACAGGCACTGGGGTGGCCGGTAACACATAGGAGGCATCGTAATCAAACACCTGACTTACGCCGTTAATCAGTATGATAATATTTCTACTGGAAGCAGAGGTACTCACATAACCACGGATGCCGTAAGTAGGACTACCTGGGGCATAGTAGTCTAGTTGATACATGCCAGAAATGTGTTGCAAAATTTCTGCTAACGAGGTGTAACCATAGCGTTGAATATCTTTGCGGGTCATGAGTACCACACTGGCGGGAATTTCGCCAATTTTTTCCGCCACTTTGCTGGCGGTTTGAACTTTCACTTGCATCAGTTCTTCCAAGGACAGATTTAACAAGTCCTCCACGGTGAGTTCTTGTGCGATACCTGAAAAGGAGTAGGACAGTAAAAATGGATAAAGAAATGTTTTCATCGACGTTATCCTTAATGGGTTTAATCAGAAATAGAAATCTTATCTTGTGTGCAACACCATCTAATTTGTGATGATGTCGTGACAGTGGAGTCCCAAAACTCGGTTTGGGACGCGAAGATGTCACCTTCTCCCCAAAACGTGTGTTGGACACTACCATCGTCCCCAAACTCCACCATCGTTTCCACTACCACGACATGACCACAAATTAGATGGTGTTGCACACAAGGTAAGTGTTTTTTATACAACGGTTCTTTAGTAATATTGTAAAAATGATATGGAAGTTAACATAACTCCTCGGTTGTTGTTATCTAACATAAGCATTTTTCTCATTCTATCCCTGTTTCTTGAATTATGGAATAAGGTTTGCTAAAGATTATATTAATATTGTTCATAACCATGGGAGAAACTACCATGACTTATCTTTTGATTTATTTTGCCATTCTTGCCGTGGTTCTGCCCTATTCGCTGATGTTAGTCAGTGTGAACAGAACCGATGACGGTGAAGTTAACAACAACGATACAACGGTGTCGATTCAGAAAGTGAACCTATTAAACGGTCGTCTTCCCAGAAAACGTAAAAATGAAAGGATAACCCGTCGTTTTGGTCCTGACGGCCATTTAATTCATTCTAAACATTTATAGTGAATTCTACTCTATTCAATTCCTGTGATGGTGGTTTCTGAATGTCAGACATTCAGGTCCTCGCCATCTCCTTTTCCCCCGCCTACGGCCTCCAGTATTGGAATAAAATAGCTGGTTAGATTTTTGGATAAGTTTTCACTGTCAATTTTGCTGGCCAGTTCTACGTCCAAATCCAAAACGGTTTCAACCGATTCAGGAACCAGCACACCATAATGAAACCATTTGTAAGAGGCGTCGGCAAAGAGGGACATTTGAATGTGATTGGAGGCAACATAAATATGATGCTGGTGTAGCACTGACATGGTTAACTTAATCAATTTTTCTAACTCTTCATCACCGACTTCTTTCTCGTCCATAAATGCTATCACTTCTTCAGCCAATTGACAGAGTCTATGGGTTTGATTGGAACGGGAAACGGTGTCATTCACATTCAGAAGTAATTTGCCGATTTGGTGAAAACGACCTGCGATACCACAGAAACATATGGTGTCATCCAGGTAAGTTGACTTGTTTTCAGACGTGTGATAGGCTTGCAACATAAGGTCGGCGGCTTCCGAAAAATAACCCACGTATGCCAGGGAGGAGGCATAACTGGCCATAGTTGAAAGAAGGTAAGGAGAACGATGCAACGCTTGTTTATAATTGGCGTGAAGTTGTTCAATCTGACCTTCCAAACTAGCTAGAATGCCCAAAGCAATGTAAGCGTCAATGACCTCTTCGGATTTTAATAACCGATTAGCTTTATTTTTGAGGTGCGTGAGGGTCTCTTGCTGGGAACGAGAACCGTGACCACTGGCAAGTAACTCACCCAATTGTTCAAAGAGGTCGGCATGATTTTTAGCAATAGCTTGATAATGATAAGGCATAGACGTGTTTATTTGGCTGTAATCATCCCAGGAGTCCAAAGCGTAGCTAAGGACTCCTTGAGTTAGGAATGAGTTAGGAATGGGGCTAGGAATGTTAGGATTAATGTCGTTGCGAAATCATCAAATTAATCATTTTCACAGTCGCTTCAATGGCGGCCATATTTTGATCCGAGTTGACGCCTCTGGTCGTAATCGTTGTGGGTCGGCCTTCTTTATCGACGTGCCAAGAAATGGTGGCTTGTACGAGGGCATTACTTTTACCACCTGGCGGAATGGACACTTCATAGTCAACCAATTGCGGAATCGAAATGTTAAACTCCTTTAAAATTTTCCGCAACGCATTCATAAATGCGTCATAGCCACCATCACCGCTACCCGACGCTTCTTTAACCTGGTCATAATAGGCGCACTTGACAGCGGCCACGGGTTTGAGTTGATAGGTCGAGTTGATGGAACAGTTTAGCAGTTGAAACGGAATTTCGTCAGGTATTTCAAAAATGTCACCGATCAGGTAAGGCAAGTCTTCCGTGGTGATGACTTTTTTCTTATCACCCAACTCGATAATTTTTTGTAACAGTACCTTCTTCTTCTCTTCCGTCAACCAATCAATTCCTGCTTCTTGCAGACATAAGTCGAGATTGGCCTTCCCAGACAATTTGCCCAGGGCATACTTTTTCTCACGGTTAAACCGTTCTGGCACCAAGGGATTGCCATATAAATTGCCTTTCTTGTCACCGTCCGCATGGATACCTGCGGTTTGTGTAAAGACATTTTTACCATAAATGGGCTTGTTGTTAGCCATTCTCTGGCCCGAGAACCGTTCTACAAATTGAGAAGCCTTATGTAGATGTTTTTCCTCAATATTCAGGTCAACATTTAGAAAATCTTTCAAACCGACGACCACTTCATCTAGTGGCGCATTGCCCGCCCGTTCCCCCATCCCATTGACGGTGGCGTGAACGCCTTGCACTCCCGCTTTGACTGCGGCCAGCACATTGGCGACGCCCAGTCCGTAATCATTGTGCGGATGAAAATCAAAATGCACCGTCGGATATTTGGCAACTAGACGAGAAATCAATTCGTAAGTGTCAAATGGATTAAAAATGCCCAACGTGTCTGGCAACATGATGCGTTTGACCGGCAAGGTTAACAGTGTGTCAATCATGAAATGCACGTAGTCAGGGGAATCTTTAATGCCATTGGAAAAATCTTCCAAATACACATTGACTTCAATTTGATTGTCAAAGGCATAGTGGACCGTGTTGGCAATGTCTTGGGCATGTTGTTCTTTGGTCTTTTTCAATTGCCCAACACAATGTTTTTCCGAACCTTTTGTCAACAAATTGACTCTTTTGATGCCAACCGCCTTGGCCCAGTCAATCGATTGGTGATTATCCACAAAACTCAACACTTCAAGGCGGTCTGCCAGTTGTACTTTTTGCGCCCAATCTACAATTTGTTTAACGGCAATCTGTTCGCCTTCGGAAACGCGGGCGGAGGCAATTTCTAAACGGTCCACGTTGACTTCGGTGAGTAATATTTTTGAAATCGTCAATTTTTCCGCAGGCGTGTAAGAGACATTTTGCATTTGTTCACCATCTCTAAGCGTGGTGTCCATGATTTCTATATGACGTTGTGTGGGTGTGTTCATTGTGGTAGTGGATAGTGTGGATAGTGGATAGCGGATAGTGGATAGCGGATAGCGGATAGCAGATAGCGGATAGTGGATAGTGGATAGTGGATAGCGGATAGTGAAATAGGTATATTTTACCATCCTTTAAAGTCATTATCGTGAAAAATTTTAACCTATTTTAAATCAATTTTTAAATCAATTAGTTAATCGTCATAACAGGGGATTTATTTAAAATCATGAAAAATTGTTGGTTGTTAAGTGACTCTCATTTCTGATATACTATTGACTTCTTTTCAACATTTTAAAATCAAGGAGTCTCAATGAAACTACGGTATATCACTCTGTTAATAATGGGCATTTTGGCCACGCCTGTGTCCGCCCAAGATACGCCTACCGCTAAAGGTGACGCTGCGGAAAAGGCACCTGCACCTGCTGCCAGCACAACCGATGCGGCCCCTCCACCGGCCAGTCAGCCTGCGGAAAAATCCCCTGTTTTTGCTAACGAAAAGGATAAACTCAGTTACACCTTTGGGCAAAACATCGGTAAAAGTTTTAAGCAACAGGACATTGATGTCAATGTCGAAGTCTTTATGAAGGGCATTGAAGATGCCCAAGCCGGTCGTAACCCTCTCATCAGTCAGCAGGAGATGGGGCAAATCATGATGAGTTTCCAGAAGGACCGCATGGCTAAGATGGCTACCAAGCACAAGGAACAGGGGGAGAAGAATCTCAAGGATGGGGAGGCGTTTCTGGTGGAAAACAAGAAGAAAGAGGGTGTCACTACTCTCCCCAGCGGTTTGCAATACAAGATTCTCAACTCTGGCACGGGCAAAACGCCTAAAGAGACGGATAAGGTTTCCACCCATTATCGTGGTACCTTGATTGATGGGACGGAGTTTGATAGTTCCTATCAACGTGGTGAACCGACTTCTTTTCCAGTCAATGGCGTCATCAAGGGTTGGACGGAAGCCTTGCAGTTGATGAAAGAAGGCGACAAGTGGCAACTGTTTGTCCCTGCCAATTTGGGTTATGGGGAACGCGGTGCCGGTGGTAAAATTGGTCCCAATGCGACGTTGACTTTTGAGATTGAGTTACTCAAGGTCGAAGCTGGTGAAGCCGCACCTGCTGCTGCCCCTAAAGCGGGAGACAATCCGTTCCAAAAATCTGAACCTAAATCTGAAGAACCGAATGAAGTTTCGAAGGAAGCAGTAAAGGAGAAAGAGAAAGAGTAACTACCTTGGTAAGAAACTAAGTTGTCTTACAGACAACTTAGTTTCTGATGGTACACTCCTGCCACCGGCTAAAGCCTCAATGCCATTAAGTTAAGGAAACAGCCCCCGAAATTAATCGACAGGTGGACTAGAGGCTTTAGCCGGTGGGTGCAGAACATCTATTGAAATCACAGTGCCCCACCCACCGGCTAAAGCCTCTAGTCCACCAAGTTCTCATTATCATATTATTTTTAAATTCCTCTGAAACGATACCCCACTTAAATATGACTCTAACAAGTTCTTCTGCAAAAACTATTGCCCACGTTTTAATTGAGGCGTTACCCTATATCAACCGTTTCACCGGCAAAACTCTCGTTATCAAATACGGTGGAAATGCTATGGTAGAAGAGGCACTCAAACATACCTTTGCCCAAGATATTGTGTTGATGAAGCGCGTTGGCATGAATCCGATTGTTGTACACGGAGGCGGTCCTCAAATTGGCAACCTGCTAAAACGTCTGGGCAAGCCTAGCGAATTTTTCCAAGGGATGCGAATCACTGACAGTGAGACCATGGACGTTGTCCAAATGGTATTAGGTGGGTTGGTCAATAAAGAAATTGTCACCTTAATCAACCGTCATGGTGGTGCCGCCGTGGGTCTCACTGGCAAAGATGCGGAATTGATTCGCGCCCGCAAAATGACGTTTACTCGTGACAATCCAGAAATGAACGCGCCTGAAATCATTGATATAGGCCATGTTGGGGAAGTCGCCAGTTTAGACACCGCGGTGATTGACTTGCTGATTCAGGGCAATTTTATTCCTGTCATTGCCCCTATTGGAGTGGGTGACGATGGACAATCTTATAATATCAATGCTGACTTGGTTGCGGGAAAACTGGCTGAAGTTCTACAGGCTGAAAAGTTGGTGTTATTGACCAATACCAGCGGCGTGTTGGACAAACAAGGGGAGTTACTCAGGGAGTTAGAAGCCACTCAAACCCAAACGATGATTGAGGACGGTACCATTTCCGGTGGTATGTTACCCAAAGTACACTGCGCGTTAGATGCAGTCAATAGCGGTGTACGCAGTGCCCATATTGTAGATGGGCGCGTGGAACATGCGGTGTTGCTGGAAATTTTCACGAACGAAGGCGTGGGTACGCTAATTAAAAGTGGAAGGAAACACTGAAAGGATAGTGGATAATGGATAATGAATAATGGACTGTGGATATAGTCGTATTCCTTTTCTCTTGTACCCCCCCAGCCCCCCGTGTACGGGGGGTTGGGGGGTGTACAAGAATGGAGGAATATCACTATAACGGACTACCAAAATAATCCATCTGGAACGCAATCTGAAATATTGCGAAATAAGACCTTTGATGTCGTTAACAACGGTCTGTTTTTTTAACCTTTAGAATCCGAGAAACCCAATTATGAAACTTGCAATCACTCGTTTTTACTCCCTACTGATAGCTGTCATGTTCGCAACCTTGACGGTGACAGTCACTGCTGACACGATTTCCAAAGGTGAAATCAAATTCAAAAAAGGAGAATCCGCCGCCGTCCTAGAAGACGGTTTGGCCCGTGGCGAATTGAATGAATACACACTCAAAGCCAAGGGTGGCCAAACCATGGAGATCACGATTGACTCCCCGGACAGTAATGCCGTCATAGAACTCCTCTGGCAGGATAAAGAGGGTAATCGTACCCCGATAAAAAACGCTGACGACAAACCCGTGGCAGAAGCAACCGATTGGAATGGGAAGTTGCCTGGCAACGGATTACAAACTTACATCGTGGTAGTCGGTGCCATCCGGGGTGGGGCAGTCTATCTAATGAAGGTGACCATAACGAATTAGTCACCTGGCTAGAAGTGATGGTAGTGATGCAATGTGGGTGATATGTCTGAACTTTGATTAGAATGATTTTCAGATGAACTATGATTAGTAAAATCTCCTTATCAAAGTCCTCATTTAATCATTTCAATCAAAGTTCAAGACCTTCGCGAAACCGTGCGATATTTCACCCAGATTGCATCTCTACCGAAGTGATGAACTCGAATGTACCGATATGATTGGTCAATTCAAGTTTGTTACTTCTATTTGATCATCAAGGTCCTAATTATGCCTCAACCAGCAACTAAGATTTCTACTAAAACTGATACCGACACACCTTGGAAAGAAATGCTGGACCAGTATTTTGAGGACTTTATGAAACTCTTATTTCCTAACATTCATAAGCGCATTGACTGGCAAAAGGGATATGAGTTTCACGATAAAGAACTCCAAAAAGTGGTCCGCGATGCCAAATTGGGACGCCGCTATGCGGATAAATTGGTGAAAGTATGGTTAACCGAAGGTCAATCTGTCTTCGTCTATATCCACAGTGAAGTCCAAGGGCAATTTGAAGAACACTTTCCGCAACGGATATTTGTTTATAACTATCGTCTCTATGACCGCTATGGTCAACCCGTCATTAGTTTAGTCGTGTTGGGTGACAGTAACAAAGATTGGTATCCCAGCCGCTATAGCTTTAATGTGATGGGATGTCGCCTAGCTTTTGACTTCCCCGTGGTCAAGTTGTTAGATTATCAAGATCAATGGGAAAAGCTAGAAAAATCACGTAATCCGTTTGCGCTAGTGGTGCGAATTCATCTGATAGGGTTAAACACGAGACGTTCTATGGAACAGCGTTTACAGTGGAAAATCTCGTTTTATAAGGAAATCTATCAACGTCGGAATTCTAGTCAACAGGATTACTATGAGTTGTGGCGCTTTCTGGATTGGGTGTTGGTGTTACCACCCAAATTGGCGCGTAACTTCAACCAATTCGTGGAACAGTATGAGGAGGCACACAAGATGCCATATTTAACGAGTATTGAGAAGATGGGAATCGCGAAAGGACGTCAGGAAGGACGTCAGGAAGGACGTCAGGAAGGACGTCAGGAAGGACTTCAATTAGGCACGTTGCAAACCTCTCGTCGAAATCTGATGGAAGTGTTGCAAGCGCGTTTTAAACGGGTGCCACGGACGTTGATGGGCCAGATTCAAGCTATTGAGGAGCCGTCATTGTTATCGAAGCTATTGAAAGATGCAGTGTTAACTGACTCTCTCCAGGCATTTGAGAGAGTGTTGAAAAAACCCGCATAGCACTCAAGGAGTCCAAAACATGTTTTGGACTCCTAATTCTACTTTTTCCCGGTTAGCCAATATGTGACCATTTTGCCTTTGCCCTTGACTTCAATGGGGCCCCGTTCTTCACACAGAAATTTATTTTTGATACGTTGATATGCAGCTTCAGAAATTTGTATTCTATCAGGGGCGCCGTGCGATTCCATGCGACTTGCAACATTGATGGTATCGCCCCAGAGGTCATAGTTAAATTTATTTTTGCCGATGACTCCTGCAACCACAGGACCTGTATGAATACCGACGCGAATTCGAAAATCGGTATGTGCTTTTAGGTTTATCTCAGCAATCGCATCAAACATGTCTAAAGCCATATTAGCAACTGTTTCGGCATGGTCAGGGCGAGGAGTTGGGAGTCCACCCACTAGCATATAGGCATCTCCTATGGTCTTAATTTTTTCTAAACCATGGGACTCCGTGAGGAGGTCAAAGGCTAAAAAAATTTTATTGAGTCGTTCTACCAATTCTTCGGCGGTGATGTCGGCACACAGTTCTGTAAATCCGACCAAGTCGCAAAATAACACGGTGGCTTCAGGAAAACTATCTGCAATGATGCGGGCGCCTCGTTTTAAGCGGTCGGCTATCGGTTTCGGTAAAATGTTGAGAAGCAGTTTTTCAGATTTTTGTTGTTCTATCTGTAATTTTTTAATAAACGCATATTCGCGGTCACGTAGGCGCTTACGTTCTAAAGAAGCAGATATTTTGGCATTTAAAATAACTTGGTTAAACGGTTTTTGTAAATAGTCTTCGGCGCCCATTTCGATACAGCGCACGACACTATCAATTTCGTCTAGGGCAGAAATCATAATGACAGGAATACGACTCAGTTTAGGGTCCGCTTTCATTTCTGCTAACACTTGATAACCGTTCATTTGAGGCATAATGATGTCTAGCAAAACCAAATCAAAATTTTCACTGCGTACCATATCCAAAGCCTGTAGGCCATTTTCTGCCACTTGGACTTGAAATCCCTGTTTATTTAGGCGACGCGACAGTAAATCACGATTACTTTCTTTGTCGTCCACCACTAACAGGGAAGCGGTAGGGGTAGTCAAATCCATCGGATGATGTTCTGGAGTAGTACGCAGAGTTCGTACTACTTCATCCATCAAGGTAGGAGATACCGGTTTCTCCGGTTCAGATGGCTTATCAGGCAGTTTTGGGGCGCTAGGGTCCGACTTCGAGAAGTAAGACAAGTCCCCAATCAAGGTCAGCAATCGCCGGGCTGCCGTCAAAATCTTTTGCAGGTCGGCACTGGCCTCTAATTGGGTTTCTTCATTAACATCTTCAAGCAACATTTCGCCATAACCAATTATCGCATTAATCGGAGTACGCAAATCATGACGAATAGTGGAAGTAAAACGCTCCAAATCGAGTTCACCATTGGGAGAATTCTTCTTGGAAAACAGTTTTGTGATTAAAGATGATAGTTGTTCTCCCGCGGTTAACATCTTTTGCAGGTCTGGAATAAAATCTTGCCAGGTTTCATCTTTTTCCGCATATTCCAATAACATCTCTGTGTAAGCCATGATGGTGCTGGTGGGGGTTAATAAATCATACCCCTTATCTACCAGTTCAATCTCCGTGTCGCGCCCGATTTCTTTGACTCCCTCTAATAATGCAGAACGTTCAGTCTCTCCAGCGCCCATAAACAGTCTCTTCTAAGTATTGCTTGGTGGTTGAGGAGGAGCAGGAAGCAACTTCTTAATCTTGTCCAGTAACCGCTGTAATTCTATGGGTTTGGTGTCATAGTCATCACAGCCGGCGGCAAGTGCCTGTTCCCGATCTCCGGACATGGCATGAGCGGTCAGTGCAATGACGGGGATATGTTTTGTATCGTCAGCCCCCTTAATCTCTTTGGTGGCCGTCCATCCATCTTTGACGGGTAAGCTCATGTCCATCAAAATTAAATCGGGATGCTCATGGTGTGCCATTTCTACACCTTCCCCGCCGTCCTTAGCAATGACTACCTCATATTCCTTACGTTTTAAACGTCTTGAGAGCATGTCACGATTCATTTCATTGTCTTCTACTAGCAAAATTTTTGGCATTCTTGGTCTCCTTAAAGTAAAAAATCAGTTGACACTGTTATTATCGTGCCAAGTGACACCCTCAGTCACGCAATTAGGCGGCGGTGGCGGTCTCGGAAAAAACGCACAATTTAGACCATTGCGATCGGCCCGTGGTGTCTCGTCACGCGAGTAAGTATTTGGTTCATCAAACATGAGTTGACTCTATTCTTTTAAAATCGTGAGAGATGAAATGTTGTTATCATTTGAACAACTAACATCATCTGAAATTCAAATCGGCACCAATGAAATCAATCAGTTACACCGAAAAAAACCGAATTTCACATAATATCTAACAGATAATCTCTGTGGAATTTCATCTGATATTATAAATAATTTTTTTGCAAACATGCTTGTGTGAATACGGTAATCGCAGTAATAATAGTAAAACAGTTCACTATCTTGACTCAAACGCACTTTACGCAAAGTTCTAATATCGTCACTCGTGCCCTCCCTGCGCCCCCCGTGTACGGAGGACAGGGGGTAAATGAGAAGGAATATTACTACAAAAAATAAAATTTCTTCCAGAAGCTTAGCTTCTTGCACACCCGACGATAGACCGAATCTGGTAGATGTTTCATAATATAAATAGGGATTGAATAATAAAGTATCTATACTGCATAGCTTGACAATCTGAACTTGACAGGGATAACACCCCTCGAAGGGGTGTTATCCCTCGCCGCGAACGAAACTCAAATTGTCAAGCTATGCAGTATAGTCCATATTGACATAATCTTATGTACAACATCATTGCATCCATGGTGATGATATTTAGAGTCCCAATAAAGTCCCAAACCTACTCTGGTATAAACGCAGAGTCCTAAAACCCGTTTATGGATGACCATCTGTGTGTTTGACCCAAACAGAATTTTGGGACCACAGCGTATGGGATTTTCTATCTCATATCCCTAAATAAGATTTGGCACCCCCTCTGTGAAATAACCATCTGTTAGATAGAGTTGCACACCTTTATGAATAATCATAAAGGAAAATAACCTACTGTTGGAATTAATCTTGCATTAAATTTGCGTGGTATTCACTCAAGTGACATAATAGTCTAAACAATACGGCCTGCTAATGTGAAAGAACCCTTTCATAATCAGCAGTTAAATAGTCACCCATTAAAACAAAAATAAGGCAAAAGTCGTTCCATTTATTGCAATACCATGACTTTGCCTTTCTTGTGAAGGGCAAGATGTACTTTAGATGTTACTTTGTGTGCAATATCTTTTTTAGTATGTGAATAATGTCAGGCGTCGACGATTCTACGAGGGATAACACCCCTCGAAGGAGTGTTATCCCTGTCAAAGTTCAGATTGTGAAGCTATGTAGTATAAAACTTTGCATGCAAAGTAGATGTTATAAATTTTCCCATTATTAAACAAAAGGTTTCACTATGACAACCACACAAAAAAGTAGTAATACGGTTTGGCATCATGCCACCGTCACCCGTCAACGTCGTGCCGAATTGAATCATCATCACAGCATTGTACTGTGGTTTACGGGTTTATCAGGCGCAGGCAAATCCACTTTGGCTCATGCCTTGGAAGAAAGGCTTTATCAAATGAAGTACCACACGTTCGTTCTGGATGGCGACAATGTGCGACATGGCTTGAACGGTGACTTAGGCTTTTCTGACAAAGACCGTGTAGAAAATATCCGTCGCATCAGTGAAGTGGCCAAACTGTTTTTGGAAGCAGGTGTCATTATTTTGACAGCCTTCATTTCTCCTTTTCGGGCGGATCGGAACAGGGCCAGAAGTTTGGTCGGCAAGGATTTTGTCGAAATTTACTGCGAATGCCCTTTAGATGTTTGTGAACAACGCGATGTCAAGGGATTGTATCGCCGGGCCAGGGCCGGTGAAATCAAAGAGTTTACCGGCATTTCTTCCCCGTATGAATCGCCTGAAAATCCAGAATTGTCAATCAATACTAGCGGTAAAAACGTGGATGAATGCGTTGACCAGATTTTGGCGTATTTGGTACAACGGGGTGTTTATAAACCGGCGGCAAGTGCATAACTCTTCAACGTTAAGAGTTGAATAACTTATCTTGCACAGGAGGGAGTAAGAAACTCAGTTTGCTTTCCGAAACTTAGTTTCTATCATTCCCTTCGTGTAAAGTCATTCAAAGAACTGAGTCTATCAGACTATGCAAGCACTCTGGCTACAAAATCAACAATTGACCTATAAAAACGACATTCCCACACCCGACCCTCTGTTTGGAGAGGCCCAGGTGCGCGTCCGCCTGGCAGGCATTTGTGCCACCGATTTAGGATTGGTCAAAGGCTATTACCCCTATAATGGCATTTTGGGACATGAATTTGTAGGCGACATTGTCTTTGCCCCAAACGCCCCTGACAAAATCGGTGAACGAGTAGTGGGAGAAATTAATGTCCCTTGTGGAACTTGTCATTTCTGCAAGACCGGTTTAACCAACCACTGTAAACGACGCACAGTATTGGGTATTTTAAATAGATCTGGCGCCTTTGCCGAATATCTCTGTCTCCCTCTTAAAAATCTCCACCCAGTTCCTGCCACCGTTTCTGATGACCTTGCGGTATTTACGGAACCACTGGCCGCGGCCTTACAAATTCAAGAACAACGGTCTATTCATCCCACTGACCGCGTGTTAATTGTAGGGGCCGGACGATTAGGGCAACTCATTGCACAAACTTTAATTTTGACAGGTTGTCAATTACAAGTGGTGGCCCGTTATCAAAAACAACGAGAATTACTTGCCACTCGTCAAATTCCTTGGGTCTATGAACAAGCCGTTTCTGAAAAATTTTTCGACCTCGTGATAGAAGCAACAGGTACTTCCAGCGGTTTTGCCATGGCCCGACAAGCCGTGCGTCCACAAGGAACTATTATTCTCAAAAGCACTTACAAAGGTGAAACAACGGTTAATCTATCTTCCCTGGTGACAGAAGAAATAAACGTGATCGGGTCACGATGTGGCCCCTTTGCCCCTGCATTGCGACTGCTGGAGAGAGGATTGATAGACCCAGCTTTACTGATTGAAGAGAAGTTTCCCTTGGAGAAAGGGTTACAGGCATTTGAACGGGCGGGACAACCGGGGGCCTTGAAAGTGTTGTTACAAATGACATAATAGTTGGTTTTGCACACCAAAGAGGAGCCAACCCCCCTGGCTAAAGCCTCAAAGTCATTATTGAGGTGGCGAAAAATTAAAATAGCGGTGGACTAGAGGCTTTAGCCGGAGGGGGGCAGAACAGAATTGAAATCGCAAAGTCCCCCCTCCGGCTAAAGCCTCAATGTCATTAAGTTAAGGTACAGTGGAATGGAGGCTTTAGCCGGCCGGCGGTAGGCGACCCGCAATGTTAGTGGGGGTGATGCCTACGGCCGGCCGGCTAAAGCCTCCACTCTACCGGGATTTTCCTTAACTCAATGGCATTGCGTCTAAAGCCTCTAGTCCACCTATCGATTCATTTCAGAGGCTGTTTTCCTTACGGAGAATTTTATGCACATCACAACAACCGATAACCATTCTCAAACTAATTTACTGATTAAACCTGTTTCCGAACCAACTGACCACTTGAACCAGTCATTAGAAACGTCTATAGATTGGTTACCCCATGTGACCGTGGCAATGGTGGTTGAATCAGAAGGACGTTTTTTATTGGTCGAAGAAGAATCCGATGGGCTAATCGTGTTTAATCAACCAGCAGGGCATTGGGATGAAGGTGAAACCTTGGTGGAAGCAGCGATTCGTGAAACGTTGGAAGAGACCAGGTGGCAGGTGGTGCCAGAAGCCATGATTGGCTTATATCAATATACGAATCCATCGACTCAGATAACTTATTTGCGCGTGTGCTTCAGTGGCAAACCGTCTCATGGTGATTCCGCACGTTCCTTGGATAAAGGTATTTTACAGGCGGTGTGGCTATCTTATGACGAGATTGTGGCGACTCCAAATTTACGCAGTCCGATGGTGTTGCGTTGTATAAAAGACTACTTGACAGGGATTCGCTACCCATTAACGTTGATAACACATTTAACTTCCTAACGGCCGCGCCAAAATAACTTGTCTAATTCTGTCATGGTAAATTGAAACCAGGTAGGACGGCCATGATTACATTGGTTACTACGGGCAGTGCGTTCAATGTCACGTAACAAGGCATTCATGTCGCTTAGGGTCAATTGGCGATGCGCACGGATGGCAGCGTGACAAGCGAAGGTGGCTAAAATTTGATCTTGATAGGCTTGGAGACGGTCACTGGTTTCTAAATGAGATAAATCGGCTAATACATCGACTAGCAGTTGGGGGAGATTGGCATCGATTAGAAGCGTCGGCACTTGCCGCACAATAAGCGTTTCGGGGCCAGCGCGATTGAGGTCGAATCCAAGTCGCAAAAACAATTCCAAATGTTGTTCGGCCAGGTCCGCTTCAGCTTCGGTGACAGTGAGACTCAAGGGCACCAGAAGGCATTGGGCAACCAGTTTATCAGTTTGCCAAGCGGTTTTGAGTTTTTCATAGAGGACACGTTCATGGGCCGCGTGCATGTCGACGATGATCAATCCTTCCGCATTTTCCGCCAGAATATAGACGCCTTGAAGTTGGGCGAGGGCATAGCCTAAGGTTGGAGTATTGTGATTTTTAGAGGAGTGGTCCGCAGGTTGCGAAGCTGTTGAAGCGTCTCCAAGTGTTGGGACCTGAGAGAGGCAAGAAGCAGAGGATGGCAGAGGTGATTGGGTGGCCCCAAATGGGAGGCGATATTGGTCATCCGTGTCGTTTGAAATAGAGTTTGGTTGGCCACGTTTGTCCAATTCAGTTAAGTTTGGCGACGCCGTGGAACGAGTATGCAGGATGTCATAAGCACTGAGAGTGTCTTGCACAGTGGCAGGATGGGGATGTTCTGTATGAGAAAAGAAATAGTGTTTCGTTGTGGCATTCGCATTAGCGGTAAGGAGAATAGTAGGGGAGGTTTGCGGGTCGCCAGGACGAGTGTTAGCGAGACGTTGTTGAACGGCGTGAACCAAAAAGGAGTGGATGGGCCCAGGTTGGGCAAAGCGAATTTCGTTCTTAGTCGGGTGAACGTTGACATCGACTTGGTTGGGGGGAATTTGTAAATAAAGGACATAAGTGGGATGTCGGCTGGTATGTAACACGTCTTCGTAGGCTTGGCGGATGGCCTGATTGACAATTTTGTCGCGAATCATGCGCCCATTAACAAAGAAGTATTGCATGTCAGGTTGGCTACGAGAATGGGTAGGAGGAGTGAGAAAGCCTGCTAAGTCAAGGTCTCCAGAATGTTCTGTAACAGTTAAGAGGTGTTCTGTGAGGTCATGACCACATAGTAGGGCAACTCGTTGGAGTTGTTCAACAAAGGTGTAAGCCGGTTTGAGGGTGAGGAGAGTTTTACGGTGATGGGTCAGTTTGAAAGATACCTCAAAGCGGCTGAGGGCGAGTCGTTTGAGGGTTTCTTGAAGGTGTTTCAATTCGGTATTGTCAGTGCGTAAAAATTTGCGACGGGCGGGAGTATTGTAGAAAAGGTCGCGAATTTCAATGGTGGTGCCAATGGGATGGGCGATAGGTTCAATGAGTGATTCGAGTGCTTCTAAGCGCAGACTGTAACCAATATCTTCAGTATAAAAGCGTGAGAGGAGAGTCAGTCTGGAAATGGAAGCAATACTGGCCAGGGCTTCGCCACGGAAACCTAAACTGGTAATGTGGTCAAGATCGTCTAGGGTGCTGATTTTGTTAGTGGCATGACGGCTGAGGGCAAGCGAGAGTTCTCCGCTGCGAATACCATGCCCGTTGTCACGGACGCGAATCAGTCCTCGGCCAGCGTGTTCAATGTCTATTTCAATCTGGTCTGCGCCTGCATCTAGGCTATTTTCAAGGAGTTCTTTGACCACGGAAGCGGGACGTTCGACGACCTCGCCTGCGGCAATTTGGTTGGCCAGATGGTGGGGGAGTATTTGGATGGGGGGAATGGTTCGGGGGGACATTTTGTTAGCAGATAGCGGATAGTGAACTCGGCCGGACTAGAGGCGTTAGCCTCCATGCCATTCAGTTAAGGTAGGGTGCGTCCCACGCACCTTATGGGAAACCGCACCATGTCTAAGTGGTGCTGAGGCACGCACCCTACCCATTGGGCTTAACTTAATGGCATTGCGGCGTAAGCCGGCAATCGTGGTACATCACCGGACTGACGCCTCTAGTCCAGCATGTTACATTTTGCCGTCCGCTATCCACTAAAGTAGAGATGACGTTTAACTACTTATCCTCTTCCACCTCCTCCTCATCTTCGTACCAGTCGTCTTCGTCTTCGTCTTCATCTTCATCTTCATCTTCATCTTCATCTTCATCTTCGTCCCAGTCTTCATAACTGTCTTCTACGCCATATTCCTCCTCCTCGTCGTCGTCGTCGTCGTCATCCCAGTCTTCATCATAGTCGTCATCCTCGTCATCCTCGTCGTCGTCGTAATCGTCGTCGTCCCAGTCATCGTCATCTTGAGGAGGCGGGCTGGCCGTCAGAAAGTCGTTATACCAGTGTGCTTCGTCTTCTTTCCTGTGAGGATACCCACTCATGAAGTACGGGTGGCTTTGTATAGAGGCTAGGATATTAGCCTGGTTAGAGTGTGTGAGGAAATTTAGTGTATCCATATTACTTAGATGGTGAAGTGTAATACATATTTGGTTTGGTTTACGAATAATCATAGGGTTGCTATGATTTTTGGGGTAATATTCGATGTGTAACATTTTTCTCTCCTTTGTCACCAGATGAGGTTATCATGGCAAACCTGTTGAGTGGTTGTCAATAGCTAATTTAGTATAGTGGGTACTCCTGAAATTTTGAACAAGAACGTGTATTATACTGTATGGCGCAACAATTTGAACTTTGTCAATGAACCTATCTCAAAAATGACAGGATTTACGCAACCTCAAATCATTATTCCCCCCCAGCCTTCCCCGCATACTGGAGAGGGGGCGACTTCCATCGGGTATGGAGGGGGGCCGGGGGGATCAAGTCAAAGGGTTACAAAAACGGTTACGCAAGTACTAAGGGGGCACCCACTCACCGGCGGAAGCCTCTACTCCACCGGTATCTTTTGGAAATAGGTTCGTGAATATCATCCAGATTTCAGTTTTACTGGGTAGTGTGATGCAATATGGGTGATAATCTCAGGGCTGGCAGTCTTCAAAAGGACTGCTAGTCCTTATCCATCACCCTCATTGTATCACTACCCAATTTATTGATTTGCAAGTTATGCTTGTATGACATCCCTACCATCTTTTAAGGCTTCGGTCCAACCGTCTATCAGGGTAGCACATTTGCGGAGGTATTTTCCATAGCTTTCACTCCAGTCTTCGAGACCTTGCATGAGGCTGTCATTGCCGGGGTCGCCGACCATGAGGCGGACTTTGGTGAGAACTTGTTGGAGAAGGATGGTATCCAAGGCGTCCCAGGTGCTGTTCATGTCTAGCAAATGCAAGTTGTCGATGCAACGTTTGAGGGATTCGGCGGCCCGTAAGGAGAACATGGCATTTTTATATTTTAGGAGGGCATCTAGTTCTTCTATGGACATGATTTGTTTTTCGTCCAGTTCCAATTTCGCCCGTTCCAGTGTGTATCTTGGTTCCAGAGTCAATTCTACAATGGAAGCGCGGTCTAACACACGCGGCGAGAGTGACATAGTGGTGTGGTCGTTATTTATGGTTGCCACAAATCGCAATGCGGGTGAGACAAAGACTTTACTGGTGTTGGTGGTAGTGCCGCGGATACATTTGCCTCCCAGTTCAATCGTGCGCAATTTTTCTTGGTCGTCTGGGTATTGGGAACGTACCAGGATGTCAGCAAACCAGTATTCTGGTTGACTCAAGTTAAATTCTTCAAAAATCACCAGGTGTGTGCGTTTGTCATTCTTGCGCCAGGCCATTTCCGCTTTATATAAAAAGCGTGTAAAATCAGTGGGTTCAAATTCATTACTGATGGGATTGACGTACCCCAGTAAATCTTCGCGCCCGCGCCAGGTGGATCCGACTGCAACGATCAGTTTACGTTCAGAGTCTTCGATTAGATCAATCGCCAAACTGCTTTTTCCTACGCCTGGGTGTCCCGTCAGGATGACGATGTTTTTAGTCAGCGAAGCGGCCATGATGGCGTCTAAGGTTTCTTTGCTGTAACTGGACTTGATTTTATCTTTGGTAGCCTCTTTTTCTAACAGGGTGTAGGTGGTTATCCCATTTTTAGTGGGAGTGATAGAGGAAATGGGCTTCACCGGCGCGGTGACCACCGCAGGGGGAGACGTAGTTTTTTTAATGTCTAAGTTTTTCAGTCCATCAAACAAGGGCCCTTTGACCAGCGGCATGATTGGCAAAGGTTTGGTGTAGGTATGCACCATGCTTTGTTGTAATTTTAGCGCGTCTTCACGGGCGTTTTCAAACCATTCATGTAAGTGGGCATGAAAATTGGTGAATCGTTCCGCATCTTTGGGGGTAAACCAATTCGGGTGCGGACTACTGGCTTGTTCGGCAGCTTTTTCAAACATGTTTTCGACAGCCACACGATTGACCTCTTTGAGATAGACCCCACCGATAATACTTTTGTAATAGACGGTCAGGATATAGGGTTGTTGGAAACGTGTCCAGCCGTCGGGGTAAGGTTCTATTTTCCACAACGTTTTAAATTCATTGATTTTCTGTGGATACACACTCCGGACTCGATATGCACCGAATACATAGTCTTTGGGCCGCGTATTGATGTCGCTAATGCCACGCGGTTCTTGAAAACGTTTGCCCCAAAACAGTAAGATTTGATTGTTAAGGGCCTCTGGGTAGGGTTCGAGTAACCATCCAATGCCCAGGTCGTCAATCAAACAGTAGGGATTGCCTTCTTCAAAAATATGGATATGGTAACAACGGGGATCGCCCTGTTGACAATAATCGGTACGAAATTGTTGTTTCGCGGAACAATTCCAGGTTTCTGCATTTTTGCAAATGCTACCATCCCACCCGCGTCGGTGGGAATTGATGGTGCAGCCTAAAGCATTACCAACGGTGATAAAACTCATAATAAATAATTTCCTGTGGTTATTAAGGTGATTGGTAAAATTGAGTATAGTATAACAGGGATTGACTTTAATATATTGGAAAGGAACCCCATAAAAGACACTAGACATTTAATTAGCTAGTTGCTAATATTGACAGGCTTGTCTTGTTCTGACAACTATGCGTCAATAGCCTACCAGAAAAATGAGTTCAAAGGGAGGTTTTTGATAGCAAATTATTATTATGGAGTAGCGGACAAATTTTTTCGATAAGTTAAAATGACGCTCTCTATTGATTTATAGAAGATGTCAAGAGAAATCTTTATAAAATAATCGGAATCGTCGATTCACACAGATTTAGCAGATTCAATGCTATTAACATAGTTATTTTGCGTAAATTTTGTGTCAATTTGCGATTTTGATTGCACTCAAGGATAATTGAAAAATTATCCGTTTTATTGAGTAACTCAACCACTTTATTTTTCATATTAAAAGGAGGACTAAATTAATGGCCCAATTATTTTCTGATGCTTGGATGAAAGCCTATATGGAGGAATGGAACAAAGAACCCGAACTGGCAGATGCTTTGGCCAAAATTAACTTTTGTTCCAAAATCGCCTACGGTATGGAAGGTGAAGATAAACCGCGGGGCGTCTTGACCATCGAAAATGGCAAGGCGGTAGCCGCTGGTGCGTATAACAATGAACAAGTGAATTGGGATTTACGCGCCACCGAGGACAGCTGGAACAAGTGGCGGGAAAAAGGTCTAGGGATGGCAGGCATCGGCATGGCGTATGTAAGTGGCAAATTGAAATTTAAGGTCGGCGACTATGGTGCTATGATTAAAGACCCACGCATGGCAGGCCCGTTTGTCAAAAGCTTTTCCATAATGGGCAACGTGAAGATGTAGCATTTCGATATGCTTTAAGAAACTCAGTTTTTTCACCAGACTGAGTTTCTTTTCTCTCCTGAAATCAATTAATTTATAATACAGTGATATTTTAATTGACTCGCTGGAATCTGAAAAGATTTTTTTGGACTCCAGGTTTCGGACCTCAATCAAATTCAGGGAGTTCTAAAATACTAGGTGAGAAGTGAGGATTGGCAGTCTTTCAAGCAGGACTTACACAACCGTTTTGGTAACTCGTTGAGTTGACACCCCCCTAGCCCCCCGCACGCGGGGGGAATCACTCCCTCCCCGTGTGCGGGGAGGGCAGGAGTGGGGTAAGTGCGTAAGTCCTACTTCAAGAACTGCCAATCCTAGTTAGATTTCTCACACCTGTTTCAGACCGCCCAAATTCAGAGTAAAACTATGTTCAAGCCCTTGATAAAAACCCTTGCCCTTGTTGGAATGTGTAATTTGTGTAGTTATCCTCTCAGTGTCTCTGCCACTGACTCGAAAGACTATGTCGTGCGTAATTTCATGGTCGGCACCGCGGTCAGTTTAAGCGGCACCGTCATTCCTTTCAAAGAAGTGACCTTAGCGGCCCAATTACCAGGCCGCATCGAAGTGTTGGCAGGAGAAGAAGGAGACCGTTTTGCCAAAGGCACTATCTTAGTGGCTTTGGATGATACCGAATTGTTAGCACAACGACGCGCTGCGGTAGCAGGGCTAATGAATGCCGAAGCCGCCTGGCGTCATGCAGGGATGCAATATGAACGTGAATTGCTATCCCCCAATTCCCCTGACCAAGCCCCAGGGGGAATGGGATTGCCACATCTATTCGACCAGTTTTTTACCAAGCCGATCAGCGAACTTATGGATGAAAGTGACAAGACGCTTGACCGTCGCACCGAATTACACGGTTATAGCACGCAAATCCGGCAAGCCCAAAATTCTCTCTTACAAGCCCGGTCCCAAATTGAACAAATTGATGCTAAATTACGTGATGCCATCGGCAAGGCCCCCTTCAGTGGAGTCATCATCAAAAAATTTGTCGAAGTAGGAGACACGGTACAACCGGGTACACAATTACTGCAATTTGCCGACATTGACCGTTTACAAATTGAAGTGGATGTCCCCGCCCGGTTAGAACGAGGCTTAAATCTCAGCGATACCATGGTTGCCAAGTTCGACGTGGCCAATACTCCTATTCAAGTCAAAGTCGCGCAAATTTTTCCCATAGCGGACCCACAACGTCACACGGTGAAAATCAAACTCGACGTGCCCAAACTTCCAGACGGGGTTCGTACAGGCCCTGGCCAATATGTGCAAGTGGAAGTCCCCGATGTCACTGCCGAATCCCAAGTGTTACCCGTCATTCCACGGCAATCTATCGTATGGCGAGGTAGCTTACCAAGCGTCTATGTCAAAAATGGGAAACGCGAATTACGCCTGTTGCGGCTAGGTAACGACATTGACCCCTCTCTCATAAAAGATGCTTCCATTCCCTTTAGCAATCTTGTGACAGTCCTCAGTGGTTTAAAAGAAGGAGATGTGATTGAGTTAAACCCAACCCCAGGCGTCGCTTCGGAATGGAAGGTAGCACCTACTCCAGCAACGGCGCCGTCTTCTGGAGGGACGACTACCGTCGCCCCCCAGTAGTAGAAGTTTTAGGTGGTGTAGAAGTTTTAGGTGGTAATGTGGAGTCCGGAATTTATTCCGCCCTTGGAGTCCGGAATTTATTCCGACGTTGGAGTCCGGAATTTATTCCGACGTTGGAGTCCGGAATTTATTCCGACGTTGGAGTCCGGAATTTATTCCGACGTTGGAGTCCGGAATTTATTCCGTCCATTGACACGGAATAAATTCCGGACTCCAACGGCAAACGGCAAATTCATTACTCCAACGGCAAACTTTCCCACCGGCCTAAACCATATACTCAGACAAACAACCCCCCATTGCATTTCATAATTAACCTTGAACTAAAAATTACCAAACTCTAATGACTCAACAACATTCTCCGCAGATTTCTCCCCCAGAAATTCATCTAGGTATTGCCGGGCGCATGGCCAAAGCCTTTATTCACTCGCCCTTGTCACCCCTACTCTTTTTCGCGATGCTATTCATGGGGCTACTAGGCTTACTCTTTACACCTCGTCAAGAAGACCCCCAAATTTCCGTCCCCATGGTTGACATCTTTGTTCAATACCCAGGTGCTTCTTCCCAACAAGTCTCCCGTCTGGCCATTGAACCCCTGCAACGGATAATGAGTGAAGTTCCCGCCGTGGAACACGTCTATTCTGCCGCAGAACGAGGTCAAGGACTCGTCACCGTCCAATTTGAAGTGGGCGAACAATTAGAACATTCCATTTTTAAAGTCCATGACAAACTCCAATCCAATATGGACAAAATCCCCCCTGGCGTCTTCCCCCCCCTGGTCAAACCCAAAGGCATTGATGACGTCCCCGTGGTCGCCATCACCCTCTGGTCTGAAGACGTCGATGACGGCGCCTTGCGTACCCTGGCCATGGATGTCATGCAAAATCTCAAAGAGATACCTAACACAGGTCAAAGTTTCATTGTCGGCGGACGTCCTGAACAAGTCTCCGTGGAAGTGAAACCAGAACGTCTAGGCGGGTTTGGCATCAGCCTTGCCCAAGTTGCCCAGACCATCCAAACCGCTAACAGTGAGATGCAAGCAGGTTCCATTGAAACCGGCAATGCCCATTTTACCGTCTATACTGGCAAATTTTTAAGCAGTGCAGAAGACATTGGGCGTCTCGTCATTGGCACCTATCAAGGCACCCCCATCTATGTTCGCGATGTCGCCGATGTGACCTTAGGTCCAGAACCTCACAGTGAACGGCATCAATTCGTCAACTACTTCACAGGCCCTGCTTACGGCTATGAAGAACAAAAACATGACCCCTCACTCAAGGTCCCCGCTGCCATCGTCAACGGTGCCCCTGCCGTGACCATAGCCGTTTCCAAGAAAATCGGTACCAATGGCGTCACCGTTGCCAATACCATTCTCGACGCGGTCGAAAAACTCAAGGCCGACCTCATCCCTAGCAACGTGCATACAGAAATTACGCGCAACTACGGAAAGACCGCTAACGATAAAGTCAACGACCTCATCAAGAAATTATTTATCGCCACCGGCGCCGTTACCATCCTGGTCCTCTTCTCCTTGGGAATCCGACCAGCTATTGTCGTCACCCTAGTTATCCCGGTAGTCATTCTCATCACCGTCTTCTCCGCCTGGATTCTCGGCTACACCATCGACCGAGTCAGCCTCTTCGCCCTCATCTTCTCCATTGGCATTCTAGTGGACGACGCCATCGTCGTCATTGAAAATATTTACCGACGCTGGCTACTCAAAGGTGAAACCGACACCAACACGGCGATAGATGCCGTCCGGGAAGTGGGCAACCCTACCATCCTAGCCACCTTCACCGTGGTCGCGGCCCTCCTCCCTATGGGCTTCGTCTCTGGCATGATGGGACCCTACATGGAACCGATTCCTGCATTAGGTTCCGTCGCCATGATCTTCTCCCTCTTTGCCGCCTTTATCTTCACCCCCTGGCTGGCGATGCGTATCAAACCCTCCATCGCAGCCCTCCGCAAAGCCGAACATAAAGAACATCGTTTCAATGAAAAATTAGAACGATTTTTCCGCAAAGTATTGCCTCCCTTGTTTACCAGTTGGATTAAGGGCGGATTGTTTTTCCTCCTCCTGATTATCTCCTTTTTTGCAGCCCTCTCCATGTTTTACACCAAAAACGTGGAAGTCAAAATGCTACCGTTGGACAACAAGCCGGAGTTTAACGTCTTCATCAATATGCCAGACGGCACCGCGTTGTTAGAGACCGCTAACCTCACCTTTGCCATAGCCGAAGAGATTCGCAAAATCCCCGAAGTCACGGCCATGCAAACTTATGTGGGCACCTCGCAACCCTTTGATTTTAACGGCATGGTTCGCCACTACTACATGCGTCAATCCCCCTGGATGGCAGACATTCATGTGCAACTGAAAGACAAAAAAGACCGGCACCATAGCAGTCACGAAATTGCTATTGAAGCCCGTCACCTGTTAAAAAACTTGCTGAAACGTCTCAACAGTCCTGCCAAAATTGCCGTGGTCGAAATGCCCCCCGGCCCCCCCGTCCTCCAATCGGTCGTCGCCGAAGTCTATGGTCCTGACGACACCACGCGCCGCACAGTGGCCCGCAAGATGACCGAATACTTTGAACAAACCGAAGTCATCGATGACGTGGACAATTACATGTCTGACGACCATGAAGTGTGGCACTTTGAAGTCGACACCGAAAAAGCCGTCCGGCGTGGCATCTCGGTGGATGTCATCAATAAAAACCTAGTCATGGCATTAGGTGGCTTCAAACTGGGCGATATTAAACAAGGGACTCGCCTGGAACCCACTTACATCGTCATTCAGGTCCCCCTGGCTGCCCGTTCCCAACTCAACCACTTATATGACCTCCCCATTCCTGACACGACGGGAGGCACCATGCCCCTGGCAGAATTGGGACGCTTCCAAAAAGTCAAACAAGACTTGGTTTATTACCAAAAAGACCTCCGTCCCGTTGAATACGTGGTCGGCGATGCAGTGGGCCTGTATGATGAAACCAAACAACAATATCGCCTGGGCGCCCCCATTTACGCCATGCGCGAAGTGGAAGGACTGATAGAAAATTACGTCACCCCTGACGGCATTAATTTACGCAACATCGGCTGTCATGTCTATTTCAATTTCATTCCTCTGTGTGACCGCTACCTGGGTCCCCCCGACGAATATGGCCAATCCGGCTTTGAATGGACCGGTGAATGGACCGTCACCTACGAAACCTTCCGCGACATGGGACTCGCCTTCTGTGCCGCGATGGTCCTCATCTACATCCTCGTCGTCTGGCTGTTTGGCAACTTCATTGTCCCTGCCATCATCATGGTGCCCATTCCACTCACCTTATTAGGCATCATCCCCGGTCACTGGGCCCTCAATGCTGCTTTCACCGCCACTTCTATGATTGGTTGGATTGCCTTGGCAGGCATCATTGTCCGTAACTCGATTCTCCTAGTCGACTACTCCATCCATGAAATCCAAAAAGGGACGCATATTAACGACGCCGTCATCCTTGCCTGCAAAACGCGGACTCGTCCCATCTTGATTACCGCTTTCGCCCTGGTGGCAGGTTCCGGCGTCATCCTCTTTGACCCCATCTTCCAAGGCATGGCCATCTCCCTCCTCTTTGGCGTGTTGGTTTCCACCCTTCTTACCCTCGTGGTCATCCCGTTAGGTTGCATCAGCATTGGTCCCCAAACGTTATGTGCTAAGGGTTTAGGAGACGACTGTGACACCTCTGTGGCAATCCCCCCGCCTCCCCCTGCCTACAAAATGCCTCTCTGGTTCCACGTCTGGGGTTTTGTGATCGGAATCATTCTGAAAATCATCGGCATTGTCACGATGATTTACTATATCATTCGAGGCATCTTCCTCCTCCTGTTCAGTCTGTTAGGAGGAATTTGGGAAAAACTCAAGGCTTCCGCGAAACCACCACAACGTCCGACACCTCCCAGTCAACCGCCCGTGCCACCCACGACGCCACCTCCTGCGCCAGTGCCGGACACAACGCCTCCTGGGAGTTCGAGTGCCCCACCGTCACCGCCTTCTCAACCACAGATGAGTGCGACCCCTAGCGTGGTGTCACCGTCTCCTTCACCAGAAGCGGTGGAGACGATACCTCCGCGTGAGGAAATAGCAGGATTGGCACCTACCAATGTGCCCCCGGCTTCGACCCTCACGCCACCTCCCGTGGCACCTACACCACCGCCAACATTGGTACCGGTGCCACCAGCGTCAATGGAAATGCCACCGCTAACCACTTCTGAAGCCTCCACCGCGTTGGCAGAGGCTTCTCCTCCGCCTGCGACCACTGTGATGTCACCTGCCCCTGTGGTGCCGACATCACCACCAGCACCCGTGAATGTGCAGCCTCGTACCACACCAGAAACGGTCACTCCCATGACCTCTACAGTAGAGACGTTGCCGCCTCCTGTGACGTCCCTGCTTTCTCCAGTCCCGTCAACACCAACGGCACTAGAAGCAGTGACGCCACCACCTTCGGCACCGGTAGCAACCTCTGCGTCTGCGGAAATTCCTATCGTTCCCCAGACATCGACATCACCCGCCCATTTAGGGGCGTCAGAATCCACCACGGCCCCTCTTCCCATGGAAGAACCCAAGCCCCATCCTGCGGAATCGAATGTTTCTTCTGAGACCACGGCAATTAGTTCCGAAACCAATGGACATTCATCAAAGGCAGCGCGGAAAAAATTTCAGCAACGACGCGGAATTAGACTCAAGACGGATTTACCCAATGAGGCATTAGGAGACGTGTCAGAAGAGGAGGCGAAAAAGGGAGAATCAGATAGAACTTCTTTTTAACTCTAATTGACTTTCATCTTAAATTCAGGAGTCCAAAGCGCAACTTTGTTTGGGCAAAGCTACGCTTTGGAGAAAGCCACACTGGCAGAGACGTTGGTTAAATTGAGTCAACTGATCCGGGCACAGATAACTCATTCTCCTCGTCATATTTCTTACCTGCCACTGCCAAAACCGAGTGGTCGTCCGCGTTTTCAGTCTCTTCGTGAAGTGCTCAGTGCGATTCTCTATCTCACTTCCACGGGTTGTTCCTGGCGCTCGTTCCCCCCTGATTTTCCTAATTATAATACCGTGTTTGGTTATTTCAACGGTTGGAAACAAGAAGGTATTTGGGAACTCATTCACCAACAATTACGCGAATCTGTAAAGAGAGCCGGAGGGGAGACTAACAGAACCTTCCAAGGGGATTATCGAAAGTCTGTCGGTGAAAACTGACTGCCGAAGTTGAAACCAGGGGGTTCGATGTTCATAAATCGACAACAGGACGCAACAGACATATTTTAGTGGATACTATGGGTTTGTTATTAGCTGTGGTTATCACGGCTGCCAACGTGACCGACCGTGACGGGGCAATCTCCATTTTCGATAAAATTCACGATAACTTTCATTTGCTCAAAGTAATTAGTGCCGACCAAGCCTACTCCGGTGTCGAGTACACTTCAAACGTCCAACGAACTTACCAAAGATTATGAAAGACAACCCCAAACCAGTGAAAATTTCATTTATGTCGCCATGATTAGCATTATGTTGCGGCGTTTAGCCTGAAAAGGATCTTTTAAAACACACTCTAAGGCTTTTTGTAGAACTTCTGTCAAGGTAGCATGACCTCCCAATTGTAGGGCTTGTTCACACAGTGCCGAATCAAGTTGCAAGTCGGTGGTTAATACGGTTGTCATTATATTATCTCCTCTAGTTAAAAAGTGTTTGGAATTGGCGGGCATGGGGGTAGATAATGAGTACCACGAATTTAGAAATAAACGAATAGGTAACGGATCAATTCGTTTATTTCTAAATTCGTGGTACTCGATTCTGTCAATTCTGATTCAGACCACCCTATTTTAGGACATAGGAGGCATTTTGATAGTTCAACAAATCTTCCACTTCCACCTTTAAAATTTTCGCCAGTTTCTGCCAGACCGCTACAGGGCTTCCAGCAATTGTTGATACTCAACCAAAGGAATCTGTACCCAAGGTTGACCTTCTTTTTGTATGATTTGCAAGTTCATTGATAAGTTATCCCACCTGATGTTCACCGCGTTGGGAAGAAACATATTGTTGAATCAACTCATATTCCGTTGGCTTCTGATGTTCTAACTCCCAGACATCCACCGCTTGTTGCATCTGAAGCCAACTGTTGGCGGTGGTGCCGAAGAAACGGGCCAGACGAATAGCTAGGTCTGGAGTAACTCGACGACGTTCATGCAGTAAGTCGGATAAGAGTCGGCGTGAAATTCGCAAACGGTTTGCTAATTCCACTTGAGAAAAGGATAATTCTGGTAAGATGTCTTCTCGTAAAATGGCACCCGGATGAGTGGGTTTTCTCGTGGTGGCACGTAGTGATTTCATTAGTGATAATCCTCCAAGTTAACCTCATAAGCGTGTCCTTTGTTAAAGCGAAACGTGATTCGCCAATTGCCGGATACTTTAATACTCCAAAAGTTTTTTCGGTCACCTGCCAATTTGTGGAGTCCGTAGCCTGGCAAATTTAAGTCTTGTACTATTTGTGTTGCGTCTAGTCTATCTAAAAGACGATTAATTCGGTCAAGGTGTTGCGGATTTATAGTAATATTCATTCATTTTTGTACTTTCTATTCCTCCATGGTAGGGTGGATTAAGCGAAGCGTATCCACCAAAATCTGCAAAAGGTGGTGGATACGCTTCGCTTAATCCACCCTACCATGGAGGTACAAGTGAACCGGAATATGACTATAACAGATTGCGATGGTTGTCACAGAAGAATTTTTCTAGTCCCTTGTGCTTAAAAGTTTTAATCATTGTTGCATCTGGGGTTGTGTCGAAACGAGTGACTGAAGTTTATCACAATAACTGGTTGGTGGTCTGAATCAGAATTGAAAGACATGAGAGAATTAACCGAATGAACCCTAAACCAGACCATGTCTTTCAATTCTAAAATTCTGTCAATTCTGATTCAGACTCCCTATTTAAGACCGTGTAGAGTGGACAAGTGTTAATTTGCCCGCCTATTCAGCAGAGTGGTGGGCAACGATAAATCTGTTGCACACCCTACTTAACTATTTCGCAAAGTGGTGGACAACGATAACTCTGTTGCCCCCACCTGATTAATAGGATTGACTCCGGTGGCGAACGTAATGCACAATGATTCGTCGGCTGGGGACATCTATTTCATATACCACCCGATAGTGACCGACTTTAACTCGGTAGAGATTCTCAGCATTAGACAATTTAAGTGCTTGCCGAGACCATGGGTTGGTAGCTAGTTTTGAAAGTTGTAACCAAACCCGGTCAACGATTTAGGTGGGTAATTTGCGTAGGTCTGTTTCGACGGAGGTTTTTAGGACAATGCTATACATGATGAATGGGCTTCCGAAGGCGTTTCTTGAGTTCTGCTAAAGTGAGAGTCGGTTCCTGACGACGTTCGGCGACGATGGCCAAATCATGTAAGTCTTCCAGTAGTTGTTGGTATTGTGGCATCGATAGGATTACGCCCGTTTTTTTGCCTTTGGCATTGATGATAAATTGTTCTTGAGAGAGTTTCATTTGAAAATGTCCTGTTAAGTGAAATCGTTTGAGTACAACAAATTTGGTTGTCTGAATCAGAATTTTCAGAATTTTCAGAATTAACAGAATGAAACCCAACCCCTCCATTCTACAAATTCTAAAATTCTGTCAATTCTGATCACCCACTATTTCATCCAAGCCAAGCAGAGTGGACAACCAGTTTATCGTTGCCCACCTGAGATAACGAGTTGAATTATTCACGGGGGCCAATCAACTACCATAGCAACTTAACTGGATACTCTTTAAACCAATCATCGGCACTGACTAAATAAGCCTCTTCTACCATGGTTTGGGCTATCAAAATGCGGTCAAAGGGGTCTTTGTGATGCCAGGGTAATTGATAGAGTGCCAAAATATGTTTGGTCTCTACCGGTAACAATTGCAACCCATTCTCTCGACATTGTTGGTCAAGCAATTCCTCCAACGAGACACTTAATTGCAATTTGCCCAGTTGATGCTTAATTTGTATTTCCCAAATACTTGCAATACTCAGATAAAGAATGTTGTCACGATTTCGACAAGCGGTGAGGGCTTGGGGGGAGACCTTTTTGGAGTCATTCCTTAACCATAAAAATACATGTGTATCTAAAAGTAATTTCATGGTTCAATCTCCCCCGCCCAAAATTCTTCTGGCAACGGTTCATAAAAATCATCGCTGATGACTATCTTGCCTTGATATTCGTCCACAGTACGTAATTGGTCCGAAGTGCTTAACGTGGGGGCGACCAATTTGGCTAACAGTAGGTTCTCGCGTAAGATAAGTATTTCTTTGCCACTCTCTAACGGTGTCGTTAATCGGGCTAAATAAGTAGGCACTTCTTGAAGGGTCAGTACCTGGGTTAACATAAATGAATAACTCCTCTCTAGTAAAGGTTGCTGATGAATAGACTAACATAATAGTCGTATTCTAGTTGACTTCTTGACAGATGGTCAAGAAGATTTTTCTCGTGTCTTTTGGTCAAAATCAGAATTTTCAGAATGAGAGAATTAACAGAATAAAAATCCAACCATTCTACCATTGAGTACCACGAATTTAGAAATAAACGAATAGGTAACGGGTCAATTCGTTTATTTCTAATATTTCTAAATTCGTTGTACTCGATTCTGTCAATTCTGATTCAGACAACCCTATTTTAGGACATAGGAGGCATTTTGATGGTTCAACAAATCTTCAACTTCCACCTTTAAGATTTTCGCCATCTTCTGCAAGATTGCATCGGGGGCTTGAGGTTCCCCAGTTTCAATTCGCGCCATCTCAGGGAGTGTCACTTCACAAGCCTTGGCTAAGTCTGGTTGAGTCAAACCGCGGTACTCACGCCACACCCGCACGGGCGGTTCCCCATGAATGAGGCGTCCAATCCATTCCAGTGGAATGGTTTCCTGGGGATTGGCCAGGGCCTCGTCAAAATCTTGAATATCCTCCAATTCTTCTTTGGCTTCCAGCAATTGTTGATACTCAACCAAAGGAATCTGTACCCAAGGTTGACCTTCTTTTTGTATGATTTGTAGGTTCATTGATAAGCGCCTCCGCGCGGTGCAACTTTAATAACAATAATCTCTAATTCTTCATTCTTAAGGTTGTAAATAATTCGCCAGTCTCCAACTCGTAAGCGATAACCAGGACGACCTTTGAGTTTTTTTACATTATTGTTAGGACGATAGGGATTCTGAGCTAATTCTTCCAATTTCTGATAAATCAGCGTAGCAATATTTTGGGGAAGACGACTTAGCACCTTGGCGGCTGGTGAAGTGATGACTAATTTAAACATGGTCAAATATTTACCTTTAACGTTCAACACTGTTTTTTTGTCTGAATCAGAATTTTCAGAATTAAAGAATTAACAGAATAAAACCCAAACCAGACCATTCTGAAAATTCGTGTGCTGAAATAAGTAACCAAGAACCAAGTGGTTACGAAAGAAGGTCAAAAATGAGGTGCGATTCCTCCGCCACTGATGAGAG
>JAABRD010000054.1 GCA_011391085.1 Thiotrichaceae bacterium
ATCACGTATGTGCCCGCCCGTAACACGGTGTTATTGGCTTTGGCACTCGGTTGGGCGGAGGTGTTGGCGGCCTACCATTTGTTTATTGGCGTCAATGCGGTTGACTATTCTGGCTATCCCGATTGTCGGAAAGACTTTATTGCCGCTTTTGAGAAAATGGCTAATTTAGCCACGCAAGCAGGGGTAGAAGGTCATCCTTTTAAAATTCACACGCCTTTGATTCATTTGACAAAAGCCCAAATTATTCAAACTGGATTGCAATTGGGAGTTGATTATGGTTTAACCATTTCTTGTTATCAACCCAGTCCCCAAGGTCATGCGTGTGGCCTCTGTGACGCTTGCCGGTTTCGTGCCCAGGGGTTTCATGCGTTGGGGATAGAGGATCCGACTCGCTATTTGACTTAACCTGAACCTGTACCATCTCATCTGGAGTGCAATAAGAATGATTACACCATCGTTCGCAATAATTCTTATTGCGTTCCAGATGGACTGTCACAATAAACTAACAAATCCCCATCTACTCACTATACTCTGTTACTAAGGAGAACTTTCATGCAAAAATCTCATTTACTCGTCGTCACGGCAATTTTAGTCTTAATGGCAGTCGCTTGGTTTTTACTCAGTAGCGAAGAACCCATGCCACCACCGCCACCACCGCCTAGCCCTGCGAAAAAATTACCTCCTGCTTCGCCACCTCCACCTCCACATGCCCCAGCCGTTGTTCCACCACCAAAAGTCGAGGGTAAAGCGACTGTCGCACCTGCTACTCCACCTTCGTCACCTGTAGCAACGAAACCTGCCGCTGTGGCACCCCCGAAAGTCTCCCTTGGTCCTCCCTCCTCTGAACCGCTGGCGGTGGTGAGTAAGAAGCAAGTGCCGAGGATTGACGTGATAGGGCCAGAGGGTGTTCAAGTGTCTCTTCAAGTGTTGTTTGATAATCAGGTAGTCTGTATCATGTCTGGCAAACTTGATGCCCAAACACATCGTCCCTTCCAAGGTGGATTGATTGCTGAAGGAGTTTGTCACAGTGATAAAATGGTTGACAAAGGACAACATGAATATAAATTGTCAGGACAAGTGCGTTTATCTGATGGTACCATGCGCGATGTTTCCTTCACGACAGGACTGAAAAATGTGTCTGGGGTCGTGGAACCTGCTATAGAAATTAATTCCGAAGGGGAAGCGAAGGTGAAACTGGCGGTAGGGTAGTGATTCACACGAGAATTTGAATTTGGAGTCCGGAATTTATTCCGTTTCAATGGGCGGAATGAATTTCGGACTCCAAACTCAACGGAATCAATTCCGGAATTTGAATTTGGAGTACGGAATTTATTCCGTTTCAATGGGCGGAATGAATTCCGTACTCCAAATTCAACGGAATCAATTACGGACTCCAAAACCGCTATACTATTACTTGTACAACACTACCCATTTTTACACCCATTTGTTAACTATCAACGTACCTAAATACAACGCTAAAAATCCTCCTATCAGGCTGGCACTCACGTAAATGCCTGCGTACCACCATTCATGGTCTCGCAGTAGCATAGAAATTTCATACATTAAAGCTGAAAACGTGGTAAATCCACCGCACAACCCGGTTGCTAGAAATAGGCGTGTTTCAGGAGAAATCAATGTCGTTTTCTCTGCCAACATGGCCACCACGGCGATGATAAAACAGCCTATTATATTGACGGTCAAGGTGCCGATAGGGAAGCCTGGAGAACTTTGGGCCACATTGACAGTTACCCAATAGCGGGTCATGGAACCTAGCATTCCGCCGAGTCCTACTAATATAAATAAATATAAATTGGGTTGCATGAATGAGATTTTATGAGTAAACTAGGTTTCGAGAATTTGGAGTCCGGAATTTATTCTGTGTCAATGGACGGAATAAATTCCGGACTCCGAAATTGGGACGGAATAAATTCCGGACTCCAAGGGCAAGACTTCAACCAGAATACTATCACTTTAAATTCCACTATAACACTGACTATTCCCCATGAAAAAAATGACTCCCATCCTCCCCATTCGTTTAGGTGTCAATATAGACCATATTGCGACCATCAGACAAGCCCGCGGCACTCGTTATCCGGACCCTATCCAAGCTGCGATAGAGGCCGAACAAGCTGGGGCCGATTTGATTACGTTACATTTACGGGAAGACCGTCGACATATTCAGGAACGGGATGTTTTATTACTTAAAGATGTTCTTCTCACCCGCATGAATTTAGAGATGGCGGTGACGAAAGAAATTGTTGCTTTTGCCGAACATCTGCGTCCCAATGATGCTTGTCTGGTGCCAGAACGTCGTGAAGAATTGACCACGGAAGGGGGACTGGACGTTGTGGGGCAACTCGCCCAGATTCGAGAAGCCTGTCAACGATTGGCTGCCGTGGGCACTCGAGTCTCCTTGTTTATTGACCCTGACCCGAATCAAATTGAGGCGGCGGCGGAAGTGGGGGCGCCGGTGATAGAAATTCATACAGGACGTTATGCTGATGCCACCGATGAGAAGACTCGTTATCAAGAATATGAGAGGATTCGCGCCGCGGTAGCTTATGGTGTGGTGGCCAATTTACAAGTCAATGCGGGACATGGATTGTCTTATCAAAATGTGGCTGAGATTGCTGCCATGGCTGACATTTGCGAATTAAATATTGGTCATGCCATTGTCGCCCGCGCTTTATTTACAGGTTTTGGGGAGGCGGTGCGCGAAATGAAACGGTTAATGGTGGAGGCGCGAAATTCTGTGAGGTAGTCAGTCGCTTTGCAGGGATGTATGGCGGATGAAAAAATGGGAATAGACAAAACAAGGAAACTCTATTTAACGTTGTCATCCCTTGCATGACAGGGTTGGCATTGGCCAAGTCGGGAACTGACAGGGATTGGCATCCCTTAAAGATTGCCAGTCCTGAACCCCCGCATTGCCTCAAAAATCCTTGTGATAGCATGATTAAAGCCTCTACTCCAACGGTTTTTCCACTCCAAAAACCATAAAAATGGAGCGGGTGATGGGAATCGAACCCACGCTATCAGCTTGGGAAGCTGAAGTTCTACCATTGAACTACACCCGCTAAATGAGATATGATATGATGGCATAGATAAACCTACACCATGTCATTATTATAGGGTATCTTTTTAAATTGTCAACTAGGTAATCGAATTCACTATGGAAATTTTTTTAAATGGCAATCGCCAAGTTGTCGATGAAAATTGCACTATTTTTACTTTAATAAAAAATTTGAACTTGGAAAACAAACGGTTAGCGGTGGAAGTCAATTTACAAATTGTGCCACGTAGTCAATTTGGGAATTATACCTTAACGGCGGGGGATAGCATGGAGATAGTACATGCTATTGGTGGGGGTTAATTTGTAGTGGATAGTGGATAGTGGACTTAGTGGATAACGGATAGTGGATAGTGGACTTAGTGGATAACGGATAGTGGACTTAGTGGATAACGGATAGTGGATAGTATTTTCCAAATCTCTCTTTAAAATAGGTATATCAATGAGTACATTTATCGACTTTGCACAGAAAAACCTTGTGCCACTTATGCCAGTGGTATTTGTTCTGGTCATGTTATCCCAAGCCTTGATAGGGCTAATCAAGATGTTTTTCATTAAACCCAAAATTAATGTTTATCCCACTGGCCCACTGTCTATTGGTTTAAGTCAATTGGGTTCCACGGTGACGTTATTTGGTACTTTGCAAGTACAACGTGGTGACTGTTTTGTGACTAAAATGGAAGCCTTCGTTTGGAATGATTCTTGGGCCCGCAACTTTGAATGGCGGGCGTTGCAACCTTATACGTTTAGTCTGTTGCCAAACCAGGAGAATCTTCAATTGGAATTGGTTTCTGCATTTTTGCTGACTCCCCAAGCACCGTTTAAATACAATCTGGTGTTTGTCGACGAACAATTGACTAAGGAATGTATGCCAGAGGTCTTGAAACTCCGACAACGCTGGGAAGAGGCAGGGCAACCAGACATCACCACGTTTTTGGCAACCGAAACCGTCGTCAATCATTTATTGACCCGGCTACAACAGGAGTGGTATTGGCAACCGGGACGTTATCGGTTGACCTTGAAAATTCATACTACCCGGAAAGTCCATGAGAAAACTTTCCAATTTGACTTGACTCAGCCACAACTCACTGCATTACAAGGCAATTTTATCAAACTGGCAAAATTGGTTTGTGACCAACCCGTCAAGTTTGACAAAGTGAAATGCGAATATCATACAGGTCCTATTACCGAAACTAAATAGCAGGATAGTCATCGAGGGCAGATTTATGATAAAATCCCTCTCGATTGAATCAAACGTTTCCCATAACCAGTTTGATGGTCTTGTGTGCAAGAACATTCCATCTATAGATCATTATTTTGGAATCCGCGTTGGAGTCCCTAAACCCGTTTTGGGTTAAATAACCATATATTATATGATGTTGCACACTAGATAAAGATAATATTTACCACTACCTTGTACATGACTACCATTTCTGTTATATAATAACTGCCTTTGCTGTTTAACCTGACACACTCAAAAAGGCAAAGTTGGAGAAGATTGTTATAAGAGTTAATTGGATATAAAACCTTCTATTTTTCACGTTGGAGAATTATTTAATATGAACGAAAGCCCCGATATCATCCACGTCACAGACGACACCTTTGCAGAAGATGTCCTCAAATCACCCCTTCCTGTGTTAGTTGACTACTGGGCCGAATGGTGTGGCCCCTGCAAAATGATTGCCCCTGTCTTAAACGATATTGCACAAGAATACGTAGGCAAATTAAAAGTGGCCAAATTGAATATTGATGACAACCCTATTACTCCCCCCAAATATGGCATTCGAGGCATTCCCACTTTGATGCTATTCAAAGATGGCAATGTGGAAGCCACCAAAGTGGGCGCCCTGTCAAAATCTCAATTGGCGGCTTTTCTGGATACCACCTTATAATCGATAGGGTGGTCATAAATAAGTAGGGGGCATATCAATGCCTTCGGTCCTTAACCTCCTCTCCTAAAAGGAAAGGGGTAGTGATGCAATCTGGGTGAGGGTAACCATATCACCCAGATTGCATCACTACCCTTTACTTCACCTGAACCAATTCAATACTTTTCCCTCATTCCACCACACACTCATGAATCTCACTGAACTCAAGAAAAAAACTGCCACCGACCTCATTCAAATCGCCCAAGACCTTAGCTTAGAAGGCACCGCACGTTCTCGCAAACAAGACGTTATTTTCGCCCTCCTCAAAGCCCATGCCAAAAAAGGAGAAGACATCTTTGGTGATGGCGTCTTAGAAATCTTACAAGACGGCTTTGGATTCCTACGATCCGCTGACAGTTCCTACCTCGCAGGCCCAGATGATATTTACGTCTCCCCCAGTCAAATCCGGCGATTTAATCTACGCACCGGCGATACCGTCTCCGGCAAAATACGCCCCCCCAAAGAAGGAGAACGTTACTTTGCCCTCCTCAAAGTCAATGACATCAATTTTGAACCGCCAGAAATGGCCAAAAATAAAGTCCTGTTTGAAAATCTCACCCCATTGTTTGCCAACCAACGCTTCAAATTAGAAATCGGCAATGGCAGTGCCGAAGATTTAACGCCGCGAGTCATCGACCTCGTCGCCCCCATTGGCAAAGGCCAACGCGGCCTCATCGTCTCCCCGCCTAAATCTGGCAAAACCATGATGTTACAAAACATCGCCCATTCCATTGCCTCCAACAGTCCCGAATGCTACCTCATCGTCCTCCTCATCGATGAACGACCTGAAGAAGTCACCGAAATGATGCGTTCCGTCCGCGGCGAAGTTATCTCCAGTACCTTTGACGAACCCGCCACCCGCCATGTCCAAGTCGCCGAAATGGTCATAGAAAAAGCCAAACGTCTGGTTGAACACCGCCTCGATGTCGTCATCTTACTCGACTCCGTCACTCGCCTCGCCCGTGCTTACAACACCGTCGTACCGGCTTCTGGCAAAGTCTTGACCGGCGGCGTCGATGCCAATGCGTTACAACGTCCGAAACGCTTTTTTGGCGCCGCCCGGAATATAGAAGAAGGGGGGAGTCTGACGATCGTCGCTACCGCCCTGATTGACACAGGGTCACGCATGGACGAAGTCATTTATGAAGAATTTAAAGGTACCGGCAACAACGAAATTCACCTAGACCGCAGGATTGCCGAGAAACGAGTGTACCCCGCCATCAACATTAACCGTTCAGGGACACGCCGCGAAGAATTACTGGTAGCCAGTGAAGAATTACAAAAGACCTGGATACTCCGCAAACTCTTTCAGCCCATGGATGAAATTGCTGCCATGGAACTCTTACTGGAACGCCTTAAAGTGACTAAAAACAATGCCGATTTCTTTGACTCTATGAAACGGAGTAGTTAATAACACCGAGTCCCCCAAAACCAGTAGAACCCAAGGCACCACTATCCACTATCCACTAAAACCACTATCCACCATTTTGTCATGTCCACCAACCGAGTCATCTCTGTCATTATTGTTAACTATAATAGCGGCCCTTTGCTGACTGACTGCGTGCGTCTCGTCTTAAACTCCACTACTCAAGTAGCCGTTTATCTCGTTGACAACGCCTCCACAGATGACAGCCTGTCTCATTTACAACAAACTTTTGGCAAGGATAACCGTCTCCACATTCTCCAAAACGCTGCAAACCTTGGCTTTGCCAAGGCGGCTAATCTAGCACTCCCAAACACAGAAGGCGAATATCTCCTCTTCCTCAATCCTGACTGTCTCCTCCACCCAGACACCTTAGCACGTTTCATGACCACCCTGGACAGCTATCCAAACGCTGGTATGGCAGGGTGCTTCGTTTGCAATCCCGATGGTACGGAACAACCAGGAAGCCGCCGCAGTGTTCCTACACCGTGGCGCACCCTGGTGAGAATCTGCCACCTTGACAAACTGTTTCCCAATCATCCACGCTTTCAAAATTTCGTTTTAACCGGCCAACCGTTACCCACGGCGCCTGTAGAAATGGAAGGCATTTCAGGCGCCTGCATGTTTGTACGACGCCAGGCCCTAGAAGACGTAGGCCCCATGGATGAAACCTATTTTTTACATTGCGAAGACCTAGATTGGTTTATGCGCTTTACTGCCAAACAATGGAAAATTTTGTTTATCCCCGACATTCAAGTCACTCACTTCAAAGGTGTCTGTAGCCAAAGTCATCCCATTCGAGTCTTATGGTACAAACATCGCGGCATGGTACGCTTCTACCGCAAATTTTTTCGGCACCAATATCCGCAACCCCTTATGTGGTGCGTCGTTCTAGCAGTTTGGAGCCGTTTCCTCTTGCTTGCAATAATGACTTGGATAAATCGGGCGAAACTGTGGTAATGTTGCACAGGTAATATTTTCCTCACTGACGCACCTGATTATTAAAGATTAGGGGTATCGATTAGTTTGATGTCATCAAATGGCCTGCTTGATGTCATAGACTGGATCATTTGATACCTTCAAATCGATGGTTGTAACGAGAATACTCTTTTCATAAGCGGCTTTGACCGCGCAGGCATCTTGATAAGCAGTATGGATAGAAGATAAATTGAGTAGTTCTAACTCAAACCCTAACGTGTTGATGGGAGACTGAGGTTGACTTTGGTTAAATTCTTCAATGGCTAAGAAGATTTTATCAAACATACTCTCCAGGGCCAAGGGTGCCACTGTAGGCGGTCTTGGAGGATGTTGCGGCTTGAGGTTGCCCACTGTTTGAGGTGGTGTCGTCACCACATAAGGCGGCATTCCAGAGTCAACCGGAGTTCTCAAAATTTGAGATTTCCCCTCTATGAAGTGTCCTCCATACCTCTCGTGCGCATAAATACCGGGCATTAAGATAGCATCTATCTTGAGGTCTGGTGATTTAACCAATTGACCAATAGTTAAATTACACACGATAACCGTTTTAACCTGGGCAAACACTTGTGCCCAAACCGTTCTAACTTCTTCATGAGAGTCGGCAATAACTAATTTCAACATGATTTTTCACCTCTTAGGTTGTTTACTCCTGCTAGTGATTAACAGCAGTGGACAAAAATTTAGGATTTTAGGTGTAGCCAGTTTTGGCAAATCTGTGGAAGGGACTACAATGGTTTCAATTCCACTATCAACGACTACTTTCCAACTGTCATCAATATGTTCTTCTGAAATACTGGTTTTGACGATGGTATAAGGTTCATATCCATCTATGGTAGCAAAGGCTCGATAAGCCTGACGTGCATATTGACTCGCACCTTCTTTGGAGGAAAAATACTTTCCTTCCACGGACTGTTTAGACAATTGGAAAGTTCGGGTTTGCTTAATTTGTTCTAATTCTGCTGGTTTCACAGCTCTAAAAAGTTGTTTCGTTTTGATTTTTTTAGGGATGTCCATAAGATGCTGTTAAACTATTTGGTAGTGATACAATATGGGTGATAAATTTGTAGGGGCAACCCTTGTGGTTGTCCTCTGTTGAGGTGGGTTGGGGCAACCACAAGGCTTGCCTACATCACCCACATTGCATCACTACCCTTTTTTACATGGTTGACACTATATCTTTTTTCAGTTAAACTGTCAATGTATTAATCAGACACTCAGTTTTTTCAAAAAACTGAGTGTCTATCATTTTTCTAAACCCCAGGACTTACGCAACTGTTTTTGTAAAACGTTGATTTGACACCCCCCTAGCCCCCCGCACGCGGGGGGAATGACTCCTTCCCCGTGTGCGGGGTGGGGTGGGGTGAGGGCGTAAGTCCTAAACCCATTTTTTCAAGAGAACCGTTGATGAACATCGATATTGGCATTAATGAGAAACACCGCGCCGAGATTGCGAATGGTTTGGCAAGATTGTTGGCAGATAGTTACACGCTATACCTCAAAACGCATAATTTCCACTGGAACGTCAAGGGGCCAATGTTTCAAACGTTGCATCTGATGTTTGAAACCCAGTACACCGAACTGGCGTTGGCAGTGGATTTGATTGCCGAACGCATTCGGGCGTTGGGATTTCCAGCCCCTGGGACTTATTCTGAGTTTGCACGACTCACTTCGATTCCAGAAACACCAGGTGTGCCGAAGGCAGAGGAGATGATCAAGTTACTGATTGAAGGACAAGAAGCGGTAGTACGCACCGCCCGTTCCGTGTTTCCTGTCGTGGAACAAGCAAATGATGAGGCCACTGCGGATTTGCTGACGCAACGAATGCAGTTGCATGAGAAAACAGCGTGGATGTTGAGGAGTTTGTTGGAACAGTAGGAAGTGAGGAGATCAGGAGTCCAAAGCTACGCTTTGAACTCCTGAATTTGTACACTGTGTTACAATTCCTTAGAATGGGTCGCTAAGTAATTGGCTACTCCATCTGGCGTTCCCTTCATCCCGGAAGAACCTTTTTGCCAACCGGCGGGACACACTTCGCCATGTTGTTCGTTGAACTGCAAGGCGTCTATCATCCGCAACATCTCGTCAACATTCCGCCCCAACGGCAAGTCATTGACCACTTGATGACGAACCATACCGTTCTTGTCAATCAAGAAGGAAGCCCGGTAGGCCACCGCCCCGTCAGGCGTCTCGACATCGTAGGCTTTGGCAATGCCATGCGTCAAATCGGCGACCAAGGGGTAACGCACTGGTCCGATACCGCCCTTGTCAACTGGCGTGTTTCGCCACGCATTATGCGTATAATGAGAGTCCACCGACACGCCAATCACTTCGACGTTGCGTTCCGTAAACGCTGCCAACCGCTTGTCAAACGCAATTAGTTCGGTGGGACACACAAAGGTAAAATCTAGCGGGTAGAAAAATATCACCGCATATTTGCCTTTGACCCGTTCCGAAAAACAATACTTATCTATGATTTGCCCGTCGCCTAATACTGCTGGCGCACAAAAATCCGGGGCTTGCCGTCCGACTAATACACCCATTATGAATCTCCTTTAATAAAAAGTGAAAGTTGAAATTGTTTGCTAACAGGTTATAATGTTAGGGACACTGGTTGAAATTTTCAACCTTTTTAAGTTGAATCTGATTCACGCACCATTGAAATCAGTGTCTGTACCTAGCAAATCTGGCAAAAATATTTTGTCCCAAAACTGGTTCAGGACTTACGCAACTATTTTTGTCACTCGTTGAGTTGACACCCCCCCTAGCCCCCCGCACGCGGGCGGGGAGGGTTGGGGTGAGTGCGTAAGTCCTATGGTTTTGGGACTCCAACTTTAAATTAAGAGAACCTACAATGCACGTCACTCTCGTTCATGTTCACGTCAAACCTGAATCTATCAATGATTTTATCAAAGCCTCGCGTGCCAATCACGAAGCCTCCATTCGGGAACCTGGCAATCGTCGTTTTGACGTGTTGCAAGACCCTCACGATCACAGCAAGTTTATTCTTTATGAGGCATATACTTCTGCCGAAGCTGCCTTGGCCCATAAACAAATGCCACATTATTTTGCATGGCGAGACACGGTGGCTAACATGATGGCTAAACCACGTGAAGGTATTCTCTATCACGGCTTATTTCCTAATTAACCATGACCATGTATATTCCTTCTTTTACTCTCACTCGTCTCCCCCTCATCTGTTTTGGCCAAGGGCGAGTGGCAGAGATTATCAACCAAGTTGCCGTGTATGGGAAACGAGTTCTCATTATCACGGGGGCCCAGTCTTTTCGGGCTACGGTTCACTGGGAGAATGTGCAACGGCAATTGCAGAACCGCAAGATGTTCTGGGAAGTGGTCATGGTTACGGATGAACCCTCTCCTGATTTGGTGGATAACACGGTGCAGCAGTATCATTCTCAACAAATAGACGTGGTATTAGGCATCGGAGGAGGTAGCGTGTTGGATGCAGCGAAGGCTATTGCGGGATTGTTACCGCATGGTAATTCAGTGATGGACCACCTCGAAGGTGTTGGCAAAGGTCTCCCCTATCATGGTCCAGCAACTCCTTTTATTGCTGTTCCTACCACCGCTGGAACAGGTAGTGAAGCCTCTAAAAATGCCGTGTTAAGTCGACGTGGTGAGAATGGTTTCAAAAAATCATTTCGGCACGAGGCATTGGTTCCGCAAGTGGCCATTGTTGATCCAACGTTGTTGGCGACGTGTCCTTCTCACTTGATTGCCGCCAATGGTATGGATGCCTTCACTCAACTGCTGGAATCTTATGTTTCTAACCAGGCCAATCCTGTCACAGATGCTTTAGCGATGTCTGGCATCACAGCGTTTCGCGACGGTTTTTTTCCAGTGTGGGAAAATCAAGACTCCGAAGCAATTCAAATGGGGCGAACCCAATTGGCTTATGCGGCCCTACTATCGGGTATCACGCTGGCCCAAGCAGGACTCGGTTCCGTTCATGGTCTCGCCTCTCCCTTAGGCGCGTTTTTCCCTTATCCTCATGGACTCGTCTGTGGAACTTTAGTGGCAGAAGCGACGGCGATAAACATTCGGGCTTTGCAACAACGCACGCCAGACCATCTGGCTTTGATCAAGTATGCTACGGTAGGAAATTTACTAGCTAATGATGGAAAGCCAAGAAGTCAGGAAGAGGCATTAACCCTGTTGGTGGAGATATTAAGAGAATGGACACACAGATTGAATTTACCGACGTTGAGTCACTATGGATTGTCTTCTCACTTGATAGGAAAGGTCGTAGCCAATTGTCGAGGTGGCAGTATGAAGACTAACCCGATTCTCCTCCGTGATGAAGAATTGGAGGAGTTGTTGCAAAGACGGTTGTAATGGAAAAGAGAGAAGGGAGGAGGAAACTAAATGTACCGGAACAGAGGTTTTAGCCGTAATGCCATTAAGTTAAGAAAAATACCGGTGGAGTGGAGGCTTTAGCCGGCCGGCCGTAGGCATCACCCCCCCCACTCAAATTGCGGGGCGCCTACCGCCGGCCGGCTAAAGCCTCCACTCCAGCGTACCTTAACTTAATGGCATTGAGGCTTCGGGCGGTGGGGCATTGCGATTTCAATTCTCTTCTGCACCCCTACGGCTGAAGCCTCTAGTCCATCTGTCCATTCAGTTAAGGAATCATCCATTTAACCGTTGGAGTCCAAAACACGTTTTGGATTCCTTATTATTCATTAGGTTTACATGATTATCGGCATCGGTATTGATCTCACTGACCAGCTTCGTATTCAACAGAGTCTTGACCAATATGGTGACAAATTTCTTCAGCATGTTTTTACGACTCAAGAAATCGCCATTTGTCAACGTTACCGCATTTCTGCCGTCGAACATTATGCTGGCAAATTTGCTGTTAAAGAAGCCTTTATGAAGGCCCTGGGTACGGGGGTCAGTCAACAAGTCACTTTCAAAGATATAGAAGTGCTCAATCGCGACTCTGGAGCCCCCTATTTGATGACTTATGGCAAAACGTTAGAGATGGTCGAGGCGTTGGGGGTGACTCAAATTCATCTGACTCTGTCTCATACAGCAAATTTGGCGGTGGCAGTGGTCATTTTAGAAAAATAGGGTAGTGATGCAATCTGGGTGATATGTTTACCCTCACCCCCGGCCCCTCTCCCAGAGGGAGAGGGGAGACAGGCGACACCAGTGATTTTTCCCTCTCTTCCGCTGGGAAAGGTGCAGGAGGTGAGGGCAAATCTATCAATATCACCCAAATTGCATCACTACCGAAAAATAGAGGTGACTCAGGAGCCCAAAGCGTAACTTTGTCACACAGATAGACAAGGCTACGCTTTGGACTCCTGGTTTGGGTGCCACTGGGTGAATAATCAATCCAAAAAACTTCGTAACGGTTCTGAACGACTGGGATGGCGAAGTTTTCGTAACGCTTTGGCTTCAATTTGACGAATGCGTTCACGGGTGACATCAAATTGTTTGCCGACTTCTTCCAAAGTGTGGTCCGTGTTCATGTCAATACCAAACCGCATTCGCAAGACTTTGGCTTCGCGGGTGGAGAGGTTGTTTAACATCTCTTGAGTGGCACGCCGCAAACCTTCAAAGGTTGCCGATTCGACGGGAGATTGAATGTTGGTGTCTTCAATAAAATCGCCTAAATGGGAATCTTCATCATCCCCAATGGGCGTCTCCATAGAAATAGGCTCTTTGGCAATTTTGAGAACTTTGCGGACCTTGTCTTCAGGCATATCCATTCGTTCGGCCAATTCTTCAGGAGTGGGTTCACGCCCTTGTTCTTGTAAAATTTGCCGGGCGACACGATTGAGTTTATTAATCGTTTCAATCATGTGAACGGGAATGCGGATGGTACGGGCTTGGTCGGCTATCGAACGGGTAATCGCTTGCCGAATCCACCAGGTGGCGTAAGTGGAGAATTTATAACCACGTTGATATTCAAATTTGTCGACAGCCTTCATCAGGCCAATATTGCCTTCTTGAATGAGGTCGAGGAACTGGAGACCGCGATTGGTGTATTTTTTGGCAATGGAGATGACGAGACGCAAATTGGCCTCTATCATTTCGCGTTTCGCCATCCGGGCTTTGGCCTCGCCCACAGACATGCGACGATTGATGTCTTTGATTTCGGCCAGGTGAAGACGCGATTGGTTTTCCAGGGCAATCAATCTCGCTTGGGCGCGAGTCAGTTCCTCTTGGTGGGCTTTCAATGAGGAAACATAGGGTTTGCCGCTATTTAACAGTGAACTGATCCATTGGGGATTAGTAGCATGACTTCTAAAAGAGGTTTGAAACTCTCGTTTGCAGATGCCTATCTTGCGGATGCAAATATCTCGTATGATACTTTCTTGTTCCCGAATGAGGGCCACTGTATGACGTAATTTAGCCGTCAATTCGTCAATGACTCTGGGTACTAATTTGAATTGCAAGAAGGTTTCGGCGACTTCTTGACGCAATTGTTTATATTCTGGAGAATAAGTGCCAAAGGTAGTTTCGGCTTGCAGGAGCCGTTGGTGAATTTCACGCAAGCGATGGAAGCGCAGTCTCGCCTCCTCAGCGTCCAAAGAGGTTTCTTCGAGAAGGGAACCAGTTTCCACTTCTTCTTCGCTGACTTCTGGTGCGGTGGCGGCAGCGACAGTGTCAACGTCCTCGGCGGTGTTACTCTCTTCTACGGTGGGTACGGGTATCTCTTCGGAGTTAAGTTGGTCATTAAATCCAGTGATAATTTCTGCTACCTTGAGTTCTTCCGCTTGAATTTTGTCGTAGTATTTGAGAAATTCCGCAACAATATCAGGATGGGTAGCGAGGGCTTGTAAGGCTTCCCGTAAGCCTTCTTCAATACGTTTGGCAATTTTAATTTCGCCTTCACGAGTCAGCAAGTCCACGCAACCCATTTCACGCATATACATGCGAACAGGGTCTGTAGTACGTCCAAAATCGCTGTCAGCATTGGCCAACGCAGCGGCCGCTTCTTCTGCGGCGTCTTCGTCTGAAACCGTCACATCAATTAACAGGGTTTCCTCTTCAGGGGCAAAGTCATGGACCGGGATGCCCATGTCATTGATCATGTTGACGATGCCTTCAATCTGTTCAGGGTCGATAACGACCTCATCTGACAAGTGGTCATTGACCTCATGGAAGGTCAAAAATCCTTGTTCTTTGCCCTTGCTGATGAGCGATTGCAGTTGGGATTTCTGATGCTCTTGGGTTATCATGTGTTAATGTACCTGTTTTTTTAGGTTGTGCGATGACAACAACAGTAAGGTTGTTGTAGAAAAGATACATTCCTTAAAATTTACAAAAATTTACATTTCCCCTCTATTGCAGGTTTATAAAACGACAATGAGAGTCCACTTTATTTTAAAAGGGGATAAAAAACGTGTAGTTAGTTAATTAAAATGGGGCATTTTATTTATATTTAAAGTATGGTCATCGTGACAAAATCGTGACAAAAAAGACACCCATGTGGTAATTATAGCAGAAAAAATTTTTAGTGTATGAAAAAGTATACAACATGTTGTATTGTTGCATAAACTTTTTCATAACAATTAGTTAAGTGATTTAATTGGAGTTATTCCTGAGGCAGTATAGTTATCCTTTTGATAATTAAGAAGAAACCGAGTGTTTGAAAAACTGGCGTTCTTGTTGGTTAATAGGTGATTAGCCACCCACTCCTTTTCCTAGTAAGTTAGCCCGGGCGGCTGACATCACTTCTTCTTTTGTTTGTTGTTCACTGTATTTCTTAATAAGGCGTTCGATAGCCCCCGTAAATTCCTTGTTGATGTCGATGGTAGTATTTGTGAGAAAAGTATTTTGGCCGGCTAACCAAGACAAAGTTTGTTCATATTCTGTGTTCCTATAATGTTCACAAATGGCGCCTACTGTTAATTTAGGGTTGCTTCTCGCAAATTCAATCAGTTGGAATAAAAGAGAAATATCTTTTTGTTGGACCGCAGACAATTTTTGAAAGGGGGATTCTATGGATAAAGAGAGAGAAGGTTGGTAGAGTAAACAGGCAATAGCTTGATATTCCAAGGAAAATTCTCTGAAACTGGAAGGCCGTTGAGTGGATTTCAGGGGGGGGCGTACAGAATGTGTGGAAGAGGAATGAAGGGGGATAAGTTTATCTAATTTATTGGAATTAACGCCGGTCAATTCTGTTAATTTTCGAAACATGGAATCCCGATAGGGTCCCGTGGGCAATTGACTTAACAATGGTTTCGCTAATTCGACTAAGCGTGCTTGTCCCTCTAACGTACTTAAATCGACTTGTTGGGTTAAGGTATCAAACAGGAATTTCGACAAAGGGAGGGCCTGGTCTAAATAGCGATAAAAGGCTTCAGTCCCGGCTTTACGCACGAAAGAGTCAGGGTCTTCACCTTGTGGTAAAAATGCAAAAGTGACTTGCCGACCTTCTTTGAGAAAGGGCAGGACGTTTTTCAGGGCCCGCCAGGCGGCTTTTCGACCTGCGTCATCGCCATCAAAACAGAAAATCAGGTCGGCTACGTCATGAAACAGACGATTTAAGTGGTCATTGGTAGTCGCTGTGCCCAGAGTAGCCACGACATTGCGAATGCCATATTGGGCCAGCATGACGACATCCATGTAACCTTCTACAAGAATAAAATTTTTCAGGGGGCGAATTTTTCTGGCAAAATACCAGCTATACAGTTCATTACCTTTTTTGAACAAGGGCGTTTCTGGAGAGTTCAGATATTTTGGTTCTTTCTCTTTGTCAGTCAAAAGTCGCCCTCCAAACGCAATGACTCGGCCACGGCGGTCATGAATGGGAAACATGATACGGTCTCGAAAACAGTCATACACGCGACCTTTTTCATTTTTTTTGAGCAGACCAACTTTGAGGAGAGACTCTTGCGTGGCAGTACCAAATGTTTTTAAGAGGTTATCCCAGCCCAAAGGGGCGTAACCGATCTGAAATTCTTTGGCAATTTGGCCACTGAGACCACGTTGTTTGAGGTAGTCCTTAGCGGCCTTCGAATGCGGTGTCTTCCATTGTTGAAAGTAGTAATCAGCCGCTTTGGTCAAGAGGTTGTACAGTTCGTCGGAGACTTTGGGGGAATCGTTAGAAGTGGTCCCTTCTTCATAAACAACCTGCATTCCCGTGCGAGAAGCGAGTTCTTCAATGGCTTCAACATAGCTGAGACGGGCAAACTCCATGAGGAAACCAATGGCGTTACCGTGAACGCCACAACCGAAGCAGTGATAAAATTGTTTTTCGGAACTGACAGTGAAAGAGGCAGTTTTTTCGTTATGAAAAGGGCAACAGGCCTTATATTCTCGACCTGCTTTGCGAAGGGTGACATAGCTGTCAATGAGTTCAACAATGTCAGCGCGGATGACTAATTCGTCAATGAAATTGGGGGAGATGCGCATGTTTTTATTTAATGGAAAATGGAGAATGGAGAATGGCCAGAAACTAAGTTTGTTATAGTAATATTCCTCATCACTTGTACCCCCCCTGCCCCCCTGCACGCGGGGGGGGAGTCACTCCCCCCGTGTACGGGGGGCGGGGGGGTACAAGTGAGGGGGAGTCACTCCCCCCGTGTACGGGGGGCAGGGGGGGGTACAAGTGAGAAGGAATACTACTATGGTAGTGATGCAATCTGGGCGAAATATCGAAAGGTTTCTCTTCAGTATGGAACTCTGATTGAGATGATTAAATGAGGACTCTGAAAGGTGGCTTGACTAATCATAGTCCATCTGAAAATCATTCTAATCATAGTTCAGACAGAGAACCCACATTGCATCACTACCACTACTATATCACTCCATTTTCCATTAATAAATTAACCCACCGCCCCCGGCAACGTAAAATAAAATACACTCCCTCTGCCTTCCTGACTTTCTACGCCCACTTCACCACCTATCTGATGAATAATGCGTCGTACCACATACAATCCCAGTCCATGTCCTTCCTCTGAATGTTTGGTCGGCACCCGAGAAAAGGGGGCAAATAACTGGACTTGTGCTTCATGGTTTAAACCAGGTCCATTATCGCGGATCCAGAAGCGTATTTTGGACTCATAGACCGTTGCCCCCAGTTCTAAGTGCGGTGGTCTGCCACCATATTTCAGGGCATTACTCAGATAATTTATCCAAACTTCCTCTATCCAGGGCGCGTAACCTTGGGCTAAAGGCCAGATTTTAGGTACGCTAATCTCCCCCTGATATTGTTTAATCATCTGCGCGAGTCGTTGCTTCACTTGCACGATAATGTAACTCATGTCCACCGAGGTGACAGTCACCGTTTGCGTTGACACCCGGGTTAGCAACAATAACGCATTAATCAAACTTAGCATATTTTCGCCCGATTTATGAATCAGTTGCAAACTGTGGGCTGCCATCGAATGAAGACCGGCGGATTGTTCTTCTAACAACATCTCTGATAAACTAATCAAATTCGTGACTGGCGTTTTCAGGTCATGTGCGACCGTCTTCGTGAAGGCATGAAGTTCTTGATTTTTCGCCGCTAATTCGTTATTCTTGGCTTGCAAGTTTTTTTGTAACTTGCGCAATGTCAAATGCAGATTGACCCGTGCCAACACCTCCTCCTGTTGAAATGGTTTCGTAATATAGTCAACCGCCCCCAATTCAAAACCTTTAATTTTACTTGCCGTATCTGATAAGGCAGTCATAAAGATGATAGGTATGTCACGAGTTTTGGGATTGGCTTTCAAACGCTGACAGGTTTCAAAGCCGTCTATCCCTGGCATCATCACATCCAATAGAACCAAGTCGGGCACTTCATATTCGACCAGTTCCAGGGCCGTTTCGCCATTGCGTGCCACTAATAATTCAAAATTCTGCGTGTCCAAAAAATGGAACAACGCGCTGACATTTTCGGGAATGTCATCGACAATCAAGATAGTAGAAGAGTTTGACATGTTGAATGGAGTCAATGGAAAATGGGTTTAATGGGAAATGGGAAATGGGAAATGGAAAATTAGGTTACTAATGTGCTGAACTAAGGCTTTCAGCCGGTGGACTAGAGGCTTTAGCCGGTGGCCACCGGCTAAAGCCTCTAGTCCACCGGGGTCCTACCCACCGGCTAAAGCCTCTAGTCCACCGGGGTCCTACCCACCGGCTAAAGCCTCTAGTCCACCGGGGTCCTACCCACCGGCTAAAGCCTCTAGTCCACCGGGGTCCTACCCACCGGCTAAAGCCTCTAGTCCAGCATATTTTTTCCTCTTCTATTTTCCCTTCTCCTTTTTTTTAGCTGTCTCTTCTGGAAAAATTCCCAAAAATCAGCAATTCTTCACTTGCTTTTTGCAGTTCTTTCTCAACCCGACGACGTTCTTCAATTTCTTTTTTTAACTGTTCATTCAATTGCAAGGTCAGCTGATATTGGGCTTCCAATTCTTGATTCTTCTGTTGTAATTGAACGTTCAATTGTAAAGCTAATTTGTGTTGAACTTCCAGTTCTGCATTTTTCTTATGAAGTTGTCGTTGTAACCGACGAATGGTCAAGTGTGTATTGATTCGCGCCAATACTTCGTCCTGTTGAATTGGCTTAGTAATATAATCCACGGCCCCTAAAGTCAGTCCTCTGACTTTGTCAACGGTGTCACTCAAGGCCGTCATAAACACAATAGGAATCGTTTGCGTTTTGACATTGGTCTTGATTTGCACACACGTTTCAAATCCATCCATCCCTGGCATCATGACATCTAACAAAACTAAATCCGGCAAGGGGTCTGCATACTCAAGCAATTCAATGGCATTTTCACCATCTCTAGCCACTAACACTTCAAAGTTATGTTCACTTAAAAAATCAAATAATACGCCAATATTCTCCGGCTTATCATCAACGACGAGAATGACGGCGGGTTGTTGTTCTTGTAGAGTTGTCATAGTTGTTATAGATACCGTTCTACCAATTCTCTTAATTTAGACATTTCAAAATTTTTTGCCAAGTCTTTGGTCTCTTTGGCAAACAGAGACAATTTGGCATCTTGGTGTTCCAATTGTGTCACCTTTTCCAAAATTCTTTTAACATTTCCTCTCCGGATCAAATCGAGTAACTCTTGTGCTTGTACTGTTGAGGGTCCCACCATTGCTGACGTGCCCATTTCTATTGATACGGCTGGCTTTTTATACACCCATTCAATTGGCAAATATTTTTGCAAAATCCGTAGCAACTCTTCCATGCGAATGGGTTTAGCCAGAAATTCGTTGCATCCTGCCTCGATACTTTGGCGTTGATGGTGTTCAAACACACTGGCAGAATTGGCAATAATGACGCTATCCTTTAAGGTGGCGGAGTGCCGAATTTGTCGGGCCAGTTCAAAACCATCCATGAGGGGCATAAATAAATCGGTCAAAATGACTTCAGGCAAACGTTGTTCGGCCAATGCCAACGCTTCTTGGCCATGGTTAGCCTCTAACACGCAAAAGCCTAATTCACTTAGCAAGTTGACCAAAAACGCCCGATTGGGTTTCAGGTCATCTGCCACTAACAGGGTAAAAGTTTTCTTCTCCCCTGTGGGTTGAAAACCCACTACCATAGGAGATGCAATAGAGGTGCCCCCTTTATAATGTTCGACTTTGGGCAACCGCATTTCAAACCAAAAGAGGCTTCCTTTACCGGTCAAACTTTCTACTTGCAGTTGTCCTCCCATCGTTTCCACCAGCCGCTGACTGATGGAGAGTCCTAACCCTGTGCCTTCCAGTTTCTGATGATGACTGCCAAGTTGTTGAAAGGGAATAAAAATAGATTCCAATTGGTCTGCTGGGATACCCATCCCTGTATCCTGTATTTCAAAGCGGGCCTGGTCATTGGCATACATCACTCGAAAGGTAACTTGTCCTTGTTCTGTAAATTTGATGGCATTGCTAAGAAGATTCAAGAGAATTTGCCGTAATCTTTTTTCATCAGCGCGAACTCCGGCAGGTAAGGGAGAATAAACCTCTTCATAGTGAAATGCAATACCTTTTTGTACAGCCCGCATTCTCATCAAGAAGACAATATTTTTTAAAAATTCTGGAAATTGAATTTCACTGGCAACGATTTCTAGTTTGCCCGCTTCAATTTTCGATAAGTCTAAAATATCATTAATCAATGTCAAGAGGTGTTCGCCACTGCGGTGAATAATTTGGATACCTTGCTGTTGTTTTTCGGTCAAATTCGTGTCCCGGCTAAAAATCTGGGTATAACCTAAGATGCCATTGAGGGGCGTGCGCAACTCGTGACTCATGTTGGCCAAAAACGTGCTTTTAGCTTGATTGGCAATTTCTGCCGCTTTGCGGGCTTCTTCAGCCGCTTGCATAGCTTGTTGCAATTTCATTTCGGCCTGTTTGCGTTCAGTAATGTCGCGCACCAGGGCCACAAAGACACTATTTTGACCGGGCACTTGAATATATTGCAAAAACACTTCCACTTGCACCAACTGCTGGTCTTTGCGCTGATAAATCGTTTCAAAAATTAACGCAGGTTGCAGGCCATTGAGTAGTGGGGCTAACAATTTCTGGAGTCGTTTCACCGAAAATGCGGGAATCACCTCAAATACCGTCATCTGCAATAATTCCTCTTTGGCGTAACCGACTTGATTCATGGCACCTTGGTTGACATATAAGAAACGATAGGTTTGGGTTTCAAACAAAAAGACGCCATCTAACGTCATATCCAACGTCGTTTTAAATTGGTTCAATTCGGTATTGGCTTGTTGCAACTTCTCCTGAGTGTGCTTGCGTTCGGTGATGTCGCGGGAGATGGCAACAATTTCTTGAATGTCAGACGTATCGGAGTCGCGCACCATTCGACTGGTCGTTTCAAACCAGATGTATTTACCATCTTTGCGACGGATTCGATAACTACCCGTATAATTGTTTAACGCACCATGAATAAAATTGGTGTGAAGTTCCTGAATCGACGGCAAATCCTCTGGATGAAAAGACTTATAAGGAGAAATACCCAGCAGTTCTTCTGGTTCATAGCCAAGTAAGGTACGACAGGCCGGGGAAATATAGAGATAGGCGCCATTCGGGTCATGTGTCGAAATCATATCAGTGGCATAGAAAGCCAATAGCCGGTACCGTTCTTCACTGTGGCGCAAGGCTTCTTCGGCTTGTTGACGTTCAGTTATGTCATGGGCAATCCCTTCTATAGCAACCACGCGATTTTGGGCATCAAAAAGTGGCACTTCGGTGACTTCGAGACGGTGAATATTACCTTTTTTATCAAAAACTTCCACTTCATAAGAGGGTTGTTGCAGTCCTTGTACACTCAAATGGGTACGCTGAATGGTCAGCGCATTGAGGGGATTGGGCGTTAACCAATCTACGAAATGAGAGAGATTCTCTTGCGGAGAATAGCCCAGGACATGCGTGACCGAGGGACTCAAGTAAGTAAAAATTCCGTCGGGATTGTGAACATACAGAAAACTATTTTTGAGATTATCGATTAGACGACGGTATCTCAGTTCCGTTTGCTGACGTTCCGTTTCATCTTGTATCAACGTGACCAGATAGTCGACGGTGTGGCTGGAAAGGCGCACACAACGTACCGAGAGATTCACATAGATGACCAGTCCATCTTTGCGAATCAAGCGTTTATCTAACGAATATCCTTCGCTGGTGCCTGCCAAGACTTGCTTGAACAGTTCGATTTCCTTAATCAAATCTTCTTCATGGGTCATGGTGTCCCAGGTCAACTGAGTTAATTCTTCACGACCGTAGCCTAATATTTCACATAACTTATCATTCACTTCCAACCATTGTTTAGTAGGCGAAGTCGTAGCCATGCCAATTAGGGGCGATTCAAAGTATCGACGCATTCTTTCTTCCGTGTTGCGCAAACGTTCGACAACCTCTTTTTTGGTTAACGTGGCTGACATCCAAAGGACAATGGCGGTGCCCACTCCAATGGCGAAGAGTAATAATATAAAAAGTAACAACGAGTATTTATACATTCCTTCTGGAAGCGAATCGCTGGTGAACAGCGTCGGATTATTTGATAAGATGTCAGTGTAGGAGGAAAAATTGAAATGGTCAAACAATGGCATAGTGGTTATGAAAAGTGGAGTGAGTAATGAATAATAAATAATGAAGAGTGAATGCTGAACTAGAGGTTTTAGTTGGCTTGTGGTGGTTACCAGGTGGAGTTATTAGGAATAAATAATGGGTAGTGATGCAATCTGGGTGATATTCATGGAGTTGCCCTCACCCCCGGCCTCTCTCCCAGAGGGAGAGGGGAGTGTGGCGGAACCAACGGTTTTCACCCCTCTCCCTCTGGGAGAGGGGCCGGGGGAGAGGGTAAACATATCACCCACATTGCATCACTACCAAATAATGGATAATGAAAAGTGGGTAGTGATGCAATGTGGGTTCTCTGTCTGAACTATGATTAGAATGATTTTCAGATGGACTATGATTCATCAAGCCTCTTTTCATGGCCATCATTTAATCATATAAATCACAGTTCAAGACCTAAGAGAAACCGCACGATATTTCATCCAGATTGCATCTCTACCGAAAAGTGAATGCCGGACTAGAATCCTTAGCCGGTGATGTACCCGGGTTCCGGCTGAAGCCTCTAGTCCCGCGTATAATTTCTGCCACTATCCACTATCCACTATCCACTATCCACTATCCACTAAATCCATTATCCATTATTCATTATCAATATGTCAACCACACTCCCCCGTATTGCCCTCACTCCCGGTGAACCCGCTGGAGTTGGGCCAGATATTACTTTACAATTGGCCCACCGTCCACTGGCGGCCCAGTTAATCGTGTTTGCTGATCCTGAGTTATTAGCACAACGGGCCGCTTTGTTAGGCATTTCCGTGTCATTGCACGTTATTTCGTGGCCCCTTGCTAGAAAAGAACTGATACCACATCAAATAGGCTGTTTAAATGTGGTTCCCATTCCCTTGGCGCAACCTGTCACTTGTGGAAAACTACAGTCTGCCAATGCCGCTTATGTGTTGGAAACTCTTAAACAAGCCTGTCAAGCCTGTTTAGATAAACACACAGATGCCCTCGTCACGGCCCCAGTTCATAAAGGGATTATCAATGAAGCAGGGTTTCCCTTCACCGGTCATACTGAATTTCTAGCCCATCAAACGGGGGTCAGTCAAGTGGTGATGATGTTAGCGACAGACACTTTGCGGGTAGCTTTAGTGACGACCCATTTGCCTTTGTCGCAAGTCAGTGCAACGATTACTCCCACTCGTTTGGAAACTGTGATAAGAATTTTACATGCGGATTTACAAAGTCGATTGCATATTCCACATCCCCATATTCTCGTCTGTGGTCTCAATCCACATGCGGGCGAAGGTGGACATTTGGGACGTGAAGAACTCTTGACAATCATTCCAGTCCTAGATAAACTGCGTCAAGAGGGAATGCAATTGGTTGGCCCCGTCCCTGCGGATACAGCTTTTACCACAAATTCTTTAACAGGCATCGATGTGGTATTGACTATGTACCATGATCAGGGTTTACCGGTTCTTAAACAACAAGGTTTTGGAGAAGCCGTGAATATCACTTTAGGATTGCCGATCATACGCACCTCTGTCGATCATGGTACCGCACTGGAATTGGCTGGAACAGGGCGGGCCAAGGGAGGCAGTTTATATAGGGCTGTACAAATGGCGTTGAAAATGGGGTAGTAAGGAATAAATGCCCCCGAAATTAGCCGCCAGGTGGACTAGAGGCTTTAGCCGGTGGACGCAGAACAGAATTGAAATCACCGTGCCTCCCTCCGGCTGAAGCCTCTAGTCCACCTGTCGATTTATTTCAGGGGCTGTTTTCCTTAACTGAATGGCATGGGGGCGTAAGCCTCTAGTCCATCGCTATTTTAATTCTTTGGCCATGTTTTTTGAAGAAACTAAGTTTCTTAGTTTGTACAACATCACCGAATATTTATGAACAATATACTAATTTTTCCAATTTTTACCTTATTCCTGCTAAGTGTCACCTTAACCGGTTGCATACATCGGTACGCTTTTGGTGATTGTACGCAACGAATCAAAACGGGGGAATGTTATCAAACCTTTTCTCAAGATGCTGATTTGACTATGACGAGTTTTGCAGCGGCTGACCACCTGATGCGAAATGGGTTGATGGACTTATCACCGCATTCCCGGCTTCTCGTCACTACCGTTGCAGATATTGATAACTTAACCGACAGCACGCCGTTAGGACGCTTGGTGGGGGAACAACTGGCAGTTCGGTTTGCCCAAAAAGGCTATACCGTTACGGAAGCAAAGTTGTATAATCATATTATCTTAATGCCCTACCGCGGTGAATTTGTCTTGACTCGCTATTTACGTGAAACAGGTTTGGCACAAACAGCAGATATTGCCGTCGCAGGCACGTATGCGGTAGGCAAAGATACAGTCTATGTCACTTTAAAAATGCTGGACTGTCAAACCAGTAAAGTCATAGCTTCTCATGCTTATACTTTACCTATTGGACCTAACACATATACCTTGTTACAACGACCAACTTGGTGGTAATTTATGAGAATCGAATCTATTCGCCTGAAAAATTTTCGCATGTTTCGCGATGTCACTCTTGACCATTTACCCAACTTCTGTGTTTTCGTAGGCGCCAATGGGACCGGAAAAAGTAGTCTCTTTGGCCTTTTTGGCTTCTTACGCGATGCCCTCACTTACAATGTGAAAGAGGCACTTGCGAAACGCGGTGGTTTTAAAGAAGTTGCCAACCGACAGTCCCAAGGTGCAATAGAAATTGAACTCAAATTTCGGGATTTGAAAAGCACTTCAGCGGTGGTCACTTACTTGCTAGTCATCGACTTGCTGGATCAACGTCCTGTCATCCAACGGGAATTGTTAAAATACCGTCCTAGCCCACGTGGTGGCGGTTCTAAACATTTTGTTGACTTCAGTCTCGGTAACGGGTTTGCCATTCCAGAAAAAGTTTCCAAGAACCAAAAGGAGGTGAATCAGGAACCTATCGAACAACAGTTGGAATCTCCAGATTTGTTGGCCCTGAAAGGACTTGGGCAGTTTCAGCAATTCAAAGTCGCCAGTGAAATTCGGCGGTTCATAGAAAATTGGCATATTTCTGACTTTCAACGGAGTGAAGTACGAATGAGTGAACGGGCAATTGGGTATGATGAACATTTGTCTTGCCAAGGCGATAATCTGGCTTTGTTTGCCCGTTACTTACAAGAGAATCAACCGGAGACCTATAAGAAAATCATGCGGGAACTGACTGGGCGAGTCCCAGGTTTCTCTCACATTGAAACGATTTTAGAGGGAGAACGCATTTATTTGAAACTGTGGCAAACGGCTTTTTCCGAACCATTTCTTCTCTGGCAGGTATCCGCTGGTACCTTGACATTGTTTGCATATTCGTTATTGTTGCACGACCCCAAGCCGCATTCGTTACTGTGTGTTGAGGAACCCGAAAAACAAATTTATCCGGACCTGTTAATGGGGTTGGCCGACGAATTTCGTTCTTACACCAAAAAAAGCGCACAGGTGTTTGTTTCCACTCATGCCCCAGCCTTTTTAGATGGTGTTCATCTGGATGAAATTTTTTGGTTAACTCATCAAGAAGACGGTAGTTCCCAAGTGCATAGTGCCACCGATAACCATCTTCTGAAAAGTTTGACTCAGGTAGGTGACTTGCCAGGAGAATTATGGTCTCAAGGCTTCTTTCGCGGGGCCCATCCCTAAATAAACAGGAGTCCGAAGTGCAGCTTTGTCCGTCACTTGGTTGTTACATTACCTGATCATGGACCACTAAAGCAATAGTTAGGACCATTTTTAATTAGGTTAAATGAGACATGACAACCCGTTGATTTCACCAAACTGAATTAAATTGAACTCCAGCGGTCAGCCAAGTGGTATTTAATTGGATGGCGTTAAATCAAGCTGTTACAGTGCTTGGGTTTAGGTTCCCAAAAACGGTCCGAACTATTGTAAAGAACTATTTGGAGAAACAGACAGAGACTGACAGAAAATGGTTAGTCTGCCTTTGAGAGTGATTCAAGAGATGAATGGATAGTCAGTTTGAAAGACATCTCCTTGACACAGAAAAGTAAAAATACTCCCTGTCCTGTTAGTTAAGGAGGGTATCTGGTTTTAATACTGGGCAGGCTAAACATCATCGAGGTTTGATTGGATGAAGACGTGATAGGCTGGTGTTGAGATTAATACTCGATAGCGAGGGAACTTTGACTGGCGGTAGCGGGGAGAAGTTGCCAACCTTTGGCGGCGATAATCAGACGATTACATACTCTGGTGTCAAAGTATTTACGGTCCGTCAGATGTTTGGGAAGTTGCACTACCATTTCGCTGGCACCGAACGTTTTGACATGACATCCGTTCAGTTCTTTAGCCAGTTCTGGGGCCACTGGGACGAGGAGTTTTAAGTCTTTGAGACGATTCACAATCAAACTGGTTTTCTGGTAGTTATCCAAAGACTCAGGGGAAGCCATCAGTTTGGCTAAATAGGAGTCGACGTCAATAGAAGTTAGCCAATGTTTTTTGAAAGAGGTGATATATTTATAGATACCCCAATCAGTAAAGGTATCTATTCTGCCGCCTGGCCCAAATTCCATGCGGATAAAACGACCATCTTGGTGGCGTAAATCACATTCCAGACCGTGAAAGAAGTATTTCCACTGTTTGTTTGAAAGGTAGCCATGTTGCGGCAATTTACCGTTTATCCAATGGTAAAAAATATTTTGAGGTTCCAAACGGAACGTTTTCGAGAGAAGGTGGATAAGTTTCTGTTTTTCTTGTAAAGCCTCTTGGCAAGCGGTTAATACGTTTAATTCTACTGAAGTCAAATTCATCATGATAGACATTCTAAATCTCGGTGGTGAGGAGTGTTTTGGATTAAAGGGTAATTGGTTACTTGACAGTTATTTGAGATTTACGTGGCGGTTTTGGTAACGGTTTGATTTTACCCCCCTTCCCCCCGTACACGGGCACTGCCATTAAGTTAAGGGAAACTCCGTTGGAGTGGAGGCTTTAGCCGGCCGGCGGTAGGTACACTCGATGCCTCAAGAGAGGGGGGGCGCCTACCGCCGGCCGGCTAAAGCCTCCACTCCAGCGTACCTTAACTTAATGGCATTGCCTGTACATGGGGGAATCACTCCCCCGTACAGGGGTGGAATCACTCCCTCCCCGCGTGCGGGTTGGGGTGGGGTAATTACTATCTGTTACGTAAATCCTGATTTATTTACCAAGGTTGAAACATCCAAACTCAAAGGAGGACGTCTTTTATTATTTTCGTCCATAACCGTGGGTCATTATTGTCTTCCTTACAACCGTAAGGTGGAATAATGATATAGTGTTGTTCCAACTGGTTTTTTAGCGCGGCGTCGTATTGGTAGGAGTCATCATCAATGAGATATTCCACCCGGATTTTTCTTATATCCTTCCAGAGTTCAGAAATGTCATCCCAAGAATAGGTTTCAAAGAAGTATTGACTCAAACCAAAATGGAGGATTTTGTCAAGGTAACTGCGTTGGCTGGAGGTCCACAGAATCAGTTGGTAATGTTTGTCGAGTTCTTCGAGAAGTTCCAGACATCCATTTCTGATGTTAAATCCAATGAGAGAGTTTGAATCAGTGATAGCCGTACCCAGGGTTTCGTCTAAGTCAAAAGCAATTCTGCGCTTCATAGATAAGTGTTTTAAGTATCTAAATCCCGTAAGAGGCGGTCCTTTCGAACACGCCGGGAAGTACCTTTACATGAGGTAAGATACTTAAAGAACAAATTGATTTTTCAGAATAAACTAACACGCGGGTGTTGAAAACAGTCAGTCTATTCTAGGCTTTCCAGATAGCTTTCCTAAAGATGGGTTAGTATTTAACCCTCTCGGTTCTCGTTCCCCGCTTCTAAAGGGAGAATGAGAACAAAGTTTAGGAAAGCCAGAAAGCCAGATGTCATTTGGAGGTAAATTATTGTTGAGGAAAAGATATAATTGAATGTCTTGTGTCTGCCTCAACCTAGTCAATGATATTCATATTTTCTCGCAGGAAGGTAGGAATATCCTTATTGCCCTTATCTATAATAACGATTTGGGCAGGTGGTATGTCAATACCGATTTGTTCCGCGGCATAATATCTGTGATTTCCATTAGCCAAATATCTGTTGCCTTGAACTTCCCATATTTCAATAAAACCGTCATTTTCCTTTGCTTTTTCCCAGTCAAATTTGCCTTCCTCCATTTTTTGTATCATTGAGTCTAAGATTTCTTTAGTTAGATCGGGTTGCAGTGAACCAATGACATTCAAACTGTTTGGGTGGACAGCTTTTTTGATGATAAATTTTATCACTGAAGAATAATATATAACATTTACTAAGGGAACAAAGAACGCATAAGAACCAGTGTATCTTTAAAGTTGAATTGTAAATGTTGAATTGTCTAATTTGCAACACCATAATTTGTGCTACTTTAAAAGTTTCTCAATCTTTCAGGAGTCTAAAGCGAAGCTTTGTCTTTAGCAAAGCTTCGCTTTGGAGTTATGGCAAAGCTTTTCCTGGCAAAGTTTCAACAAAATAATGGGCTTTTTTAGGACCAGGCACTGCGATATAAGTGGAGTGCAAATCTTAATTTCTCAAGCGGTTTTGAAAAATTTTTGCAAGTTGAATCACATTCTTTTGTAATTCATACTCTTGTAAAATTTTATCACGTCCCGCCTGGCCAATTTGGCGACGTAACTGAGGGTTATCCATGAGTAAAGCAATGGCCTGGGTCAAACTTTCTACGTCACTGGGGGGCACTAAAATGCCTTGACCTTGACCCATTAATTCTGGAATCCCAGTAATATGTGTGCTAATACAAGGAATTTCCATCACCATCGCCTCCATCAAGACCACGGGAATGCCTTCGGCAAAACTGGCTATCGCAAACACATCGGTTTGATGGTAAAATTCTTGAATATGTTCCTGATTCACGGCGCCTGCAAAGACAATGTGGTGACTCAACCCTTGTTGATTCACATACTCTTGCAAAGTCTGTCGATCAGGTCCTTCCCCAACAAAACGTAAGCGCACCTCCCGGCCTTGGGCCAGCAGACGGGCAACCGCTTGAATTAAAATGAATTGTCCTTTAGCAGGCACCAGCCGCCCCACACAAAGAACCTCAAAAGGCGCAGGAGAATCCCGATAGGGACAAGGGGTAAAAGTGGATGGATCAACGCCTAACCGGTTTAGTTCGAATTTATCCCAACAAGAAGGTGAAGACAACATCATCAATTGACTGCGGGCAAAATAACTGATGCAACAGATAAAGGCCGCTTCTTGAATTTTCTGAGATAAATAGTTACCCGACGTCTCATAAAACTCATTGGGACCATGAACCGTGATTGAAAAAGTAATCGGGAAAGTACGTTTGGCAATGAGGGCCACCGTCGCCGCAGCCATTGGAATATGGACATGAACATGCGTCAATTGATGAGAACGCATCCAATGCCCTAACATCACCGCCTCGACAAAATAAAAAATGCCATAGAGAACCTTTTTTAAATCCCATTGCCCTAAACTGACGGCAAATGCAAATCCACGTAAATAACTGAAAGGACGAGTGAACAAGGTATAGAAATGGGCTTTCAGTGCGCCAATAAGCCCAGCCGGCTTGATATAAAAAGTCTGGTCTGCCTCCTCACATTCTGCTTTTGTCAATTGTTCAGACCTACGGTCCGGGGCATTGATGGAAGCCACTTGAATATGTAAACCAAGGGCGCGTAAATGGCGGACTTCGCGCAAAATAAACGTGTGAGAAATGGCTGGATATTGGCTAATCAAATAGGCAAGACGAAGGGGTTGAGTCATGGTAATATTACATCTTTTAAAGAAACGGTAGAATTTGCATTTTCAACTATGGACAAGTATGACTGGATTTTGTTTTATAGTCAAGTTGTTTGGGAAAAAATTTGTGTAGGATGGTCAAACGTCCTGAATAATTTATCTTGAAGGACTGGTTAAGTTAGAATAAAATAGGTGAGTAGGATGATTTCTACAAAGCCATAAACAACAAATGTTCTATGGTTTGAGAAGAACAGTTTTTAGCAAACGTAGGGCACAACGCCTTGCGTCAGGCACCGGTTCAGGTGGAATTTATTTTGCACCTACGCCGGTTGCACTTTAACTCAAACATGACATGAACCAATTAGGAGATTCTAAATTATGTCACACATTACCACAGATAGAGAATTTAAAAAATCTCTCAACTCTCTCACCATTGTGCAACAACGGGTGATAGGGGCACTGTTTGTCAAAAATGTGCTACACCTTTGTAAGGATTACCGGATTGAAAAGGCCGTCGAAGTTGCGAAAAATTCACATATCACGGGTGATGAGTTGGTCGCTGTATATAAGGCGGCCAAATCGGCGAGTGTGGAAACTTTTACACAGTGTGGAAAAGATGCGGACTGGTTAGGGCAAGCCAGTCATTTTGTAGCCGCCGCCGGCACAGCTTGTGTGATGCCCCCGGACTCACTCAAACCCACCGATAATCTGGCTTGGAATGCCGCCATGCAAGCCCGCATGGCTAGAACTTTTGAGACCATTGCAGCCGGTGAAGGTTCTGAAAATCAAGAAACGCAACAGCAATATGAAATATTGGAGAATTTTTTGAGGAGTATTTAATGTGAGGGGGAATCACTTTCCGGTAGTGATGAAGTGTGGGTGATAGAAGTTATAGTGATATTCACTTGTTCTTGTACCCCCCCAGCCCCCCGTACACGGGGGGAGTGACCCCCCCTGCGTGCGGGGGGAGTACAAAAATAAATGAATATTACTATAAAGGCACTGGCAGTCTCTCTACGGACTGCCAGTCCTCACCTGTCCCCCAGATTTCATCTTTATCAGATTTTGTTTCAACACCTTCAAAATTCTGAAAATGTCAAAAATCTCCTCTTTGGTCGCCGAATAGTTTTCACTCAGACAATATTGCTTGCCCTGCAACACCATGAAAAACCAGTTTCTGCCACGGACATAACAACCATAAATCGGTCTTTGGCCGGTATTTAACTCCTGGGCCACTAGCATCGCGGCTAACGCCTGGGCCGCCGGGTCGCCTTCGGCATCCTTCTCCTTTTTATATTCTTGGAAACAAAAATAGGGAATCTCAGGTTCACGTTTGCCACTGGCAATCATACCATCTGGTTTGCCAGACATTTTGATTCCTTCTACCACTCCCGTGAGAGTTCTACCAGCAAAGGCATTAAAGTGGTCACTGCTAAAATTGACAAACGTGAACAGCGGGCCAATGAAGTGTAAAGCCAGTTCTTGTTCATTCCAATCGTCCACATGATCAATCAATAGTTCACGCAGGGCCTGCAAATTGAAACGTTCCATCTCAGTCAAGTCGGCAGAAGCAGATAACCAACGTTGCAAAACGGCATGAGTTCTGGTTTGACGCAGACCAAACGTTTTATCAAGTTTTTGTAAAGTACATTCTTGAAAGGTTAAGTAGTTGATCATTGAGTTAATAATGAGTAATGAACCTATTCTAAAAGTTAACGCTGGACTAGAATCTTTGGTAGTGATGCAATGTGGGTATACTGTCTGAACTCTGATTAGAATGATTTTCAGATGGACTATGATTCGTCAAGCCTCCTGTCATAGCCCTCATTTAATCATCTCAATCACAGTTCCAGACGAAGAAAAACCGCACGATATTTCACCCAGATTGCATCACTACCGAATCTTTAACCGCAATGCCATTAAATTAAGGAGTTGAAGTAGCGAAAAAATTAAAACAGCGGTGGACTAGAGGCTTCAGCCGGAGGGTGGGCACTGCGATTTCAATTCTGTTCTGCCCCCCACCGGCTGAAGCCTCTAGTCCACCGGCTGAAGCCTCTAGTCCACCGGCTAAAGCCTCTAGTCCACCGGCTGAAGCCTCTAGTCCACCGGCTAAAGCCTCTAGTCCACCGGCTGAAGCCGTAAGTCCACCGGCTGAAGCCTCTAGTCCAGCGGTGCCCAATTTCTTCAACATTCTATCATCCCAATATCTGTTTGTACAGATAATTATTTTATCCCTCCCCTATTTCATAATGGAAACAGTTATCAACGCCCCGGATTGGCAACGTGAATTACAAAACGCTATTCATAATCCATTGGATTTATTAAAATTATTAGAACTTTCTGCAAGTTCAGAAATGTTCCTAGCACCGCGTTTTAAAGTGCGGGTCCCCGCAGGATATGTCGCCCGAATGCGAAAGGGAGACCCACATGACCCTTTGTTACGACAAGTGTTACCGGTGACAGAGGAACAAACCCAGCATCCTCATTTTAGTCTGGATCCGCTAGGAGAAGCAAGCGCGGAAAAGTTGCCAGGGCTGTTACATAAGTATCATGGACGAGTTTTGTTAGTGACTACCAAAGCATGTGCCATTCATTGTCGCTATTGCTTCCGTCAACATTTCAATTATCAACCACTTCAGGTAGCCACCGCGTTAGAAATGATACGGGCTGATACTTCTATTCGAGAAGTCATTTTAAGTGGTGGCGACCCGCTGATGTTGACCGATGACCGCTTGGCAGATTTAGCACAAAATTTGGCAAGTATTACACATTTGCAACGATTACGTGTCCATAGTCGTTTGCCAATTGTGTTACCAGAACGGGTCACGCCCGCCCTCATTGCCTGGTTGACAGGGACTCGTTTGCAACCAATACTGGTGATTCACGCGAATCATGCCAATGAACTGGACAACCAGGTGAACCATGCGCTACAATATTTAGTGAAGTCAGGCGTGACGGTGTTAAATCAATCCGTATTGTTGCGCAACATCAATGATAATGCGCCGGCTTTAATCGCATTGAGTGAGGCGTTATTCAAAAACCAAGTGTTGCCCTATTATTTGCACTTGCTAGACCGGGTGCAAGGGACCGCCCATTTTGAAGTGCCTGTCGAGACCGCTTTAACATTGCTAGAACAAATGCGAATCGCTTTGCCAGGGTATCTTGTGCCAAAATTGGTACGAGAAGTGGTAGGAATGGCTTATAAACAATCAGTTGGGTAGGGTGCGTGCCTCAGCACCGTTTTAAGTGCCAAATGAAGACCTGACAGGTTTCAAAAACCTGTCAAGTCTGCGAAACCGACATTCGGTGACATGGTACATAAAATGCACTCTTTGACCTGACTGTTCTATTTCTACCGAAACATTTTCCTGGTCATTTGCCATGTTACATAAAACTATCCAATTATGTCTAGTCACCCTCCTAGTTCTCCCCCAAGGTTGTGCCACCTTACTCAAACCACAACCGGCCGGGGGAGTGATTGACTCTCTTCCTCAAACCATTCCTGTGGTTGCCGACGAAAAACTGCTAAAACCCATTGTCGATCCAGCGGGTAGTTCCGTCATCAAGAGTGAATTAGGTGATGTCGTGGTCTCTTTCTCTAAACCGGTCAATCCCGTCACCCTCGTCCTCGATATCACCCGTGAACAAGAGAGTCAAGGGAATCTGCTTACCACGATCAAATCTTCTAATGCGGAAGCATTGCTGGAGGAAGATACTCGGCTGACTATTCAATTGCCTGAACCTGAATGGGTGCCACAAATTATTCCTACTCAGGCGCAATTTGCACAACTTCGCGAGTCCGCCACACTCCCCTCCGCGTCCGTTCCTACCACTCCACCACCACTTTCCTCCAGTTATCCAGTACGTCACCTTTGGCAACAATGGGATGCCTATTTCTGGACCTCAAATGACCTCAGTGGTGGCAATCGCATCGCCTCTCAAATACGAGTGCCGGCGCACCATCCACTGTATTTGGTTAGCACGTTACAAACGGCTGCCGAATTGTCCTCTAATTGTGACCAGCAAGGACCTGCAAAATGTTATAAAGGTAAAGAACCGGTGCTGTTTATACATGGTTACACACCCACTGTTACGGGGTTAGGAGGAGGGGAGACAACCTGGAAAAATTTCCCAGCCCGACTTTTAGAATTGGGGAAAGGGAATCAATATGCTATCTTTGAATTTCGTTGGATCACAGCGGCACGTTTTCAAGACGTAGCGGCTGATTTAGGGCGGGCGATTGAAGAGATTGCGCAGGCGACAGGGCGAACGACTCATATCATTGCCCACTCCTTTGGTGGCTTGTTAATTCGTACCTATTTGCAAGGATTAGCCACCGAGTTTCCTTACCGTGGCAATGTCGCTTCAGTGACGACGGTGGGCAGTCCTCATGCGGGTCTCACCGAAGCCGATAAAGTGATGCACGGCATCTTTTTCAGTCGTGGCCAAGATATACAAGGATTGTTAAATGGCCAATTGCAAATCGACTTTTGTCAACAAATTTCTTGTTACCAGATGGGCGAGTATGTGAGTTTCACAGAGGCGGAGTTGCAAAGTTATCAGTTGAATATCAGTGATGCCGTTCTCAGTCAAACGTTGGATGGACCAGTGCCACTGGAAGACGCCAATCGTCCCGTTTTTGATGTCCCAGATAACATGGATTTGAAAGACCAGCCGGGGAAATTTATTAGTGTGTTATCCGATTTAGAGAATTATCCTCTGCCTAAAGGCTTGCCCATGCAAGTGCTGATCGGATTGACTCTTAAACAGTTTAATCCCAAACAGCAACAGTTTGCCAAATTGCAAGAAGGCGATGGTTTGATTAGTTACGCCGGGCAACGCTTTTCGCCGGTGTTAACGACACGCGGAATGGCGCCGTTATTGAATCAAGATACGCAGTTTGGAGGACGCGTGACGGAAACAATTTTAGGTCTTCCAGAAATGCGTCCTGGCGAAGAAAGTGTGTTACTTCCCAACCATCCTGACTACTGGGGTTATCGCCACACCGATGGCCCGGTGGGTTTTGCCAATGCCCGACCCATGGTACAAGTCGACTGTGAAACGCTTTCAAAATGTGACCATGCGACGTTTCAGAAAGTGACCGAATGGTTGCAAAAGTATCGCAGTCAAAAAATTTCAAAAACCACGCCACGCTTGACCATCAAAGTGAAAATCGTGAATGCTGACACCGACCGACCGATTCCTTTTGCCTGGGTTCGGGTCTATCGGAAACATTCTCCGCTGAGTAAATTTGGAGGTGAACCGGACACATTTCTCAATGTTAGCCAAACCAATAAGAATGGCATAGCGACTGCCAAAGTGGAATTTGTGCCTAATGCCACTTACTACCTAGATGTGACCGCGTGGGGATTTGAAGGAGTGACGCAAGTCGGTGCGGTCACGGTGGCGAAGCAATTGAAAAAGAGTTCATTTGAGGTGACGAAAGTTAAGTTGGCACCGAAGTCGGAGAGACGACAAGTGACTGGGAAAATCACCGAAGCCCGGACAGGACAACCTCTTGCACAGGTGAACTATGTGTTACGTGATGGAAATGTGTGGCGATCGGGGCACACTGATGACCAGGGCAATTATGTCATTGCGGGACTCTTGAGTGGAGAATGTGACGTATTTTTCTTTAAAGAAGGTTATGCGGTGACAAAATTACCTGTGACGATAACCCTTAATCAAGACCGGCCAGTCGCGGTGAAAATGAAGAAAGTGGCTAAATCTGGGTTGAAATAATATACGTTAATGTAGGATAAGGATTTTTCTGATAGACAATCAAAAATCAAAAATGGAAAATGGGTGAGTGTCATCATAATAGTAATATTCCTCATCACTTGTACCACCCCCCCCAGCCCCCCCGCACGCGGGGGGGAGTCACTTCCCAGCCCCCCGCACGCGGGGAGGAGTCCCCCCGCACGCGGGGAGGAGTCACCCCCCCCGCGTGCGGGGGGGGGCTGGGGGGGGTACAAATGAGAAGGAATCTTACTATAGATATTTCAGTACAGCCTATTTTTCATTTTGCATCCTCCATTTTTTCTTATGCC